>NZ_JBFRGS010000008.1:0-328287 GCF_052115465.1 Allobosea sp. 2RAB26
ACCGCCGAGGAGGAGGCCGGCAGCGATGACGAGGATGGCGGCGCCGTCTTCGACAAGAGCGGCATGGGCCAGGCCGAGAGCGAGGATCCCTACGACCAGGCGGTCGCGGTCGTGCTGCGCGACAAGAAGGCCTCGACCTCCTATATCCAACGCCGCCTGCAGATCGGCTACAACCGCGCCGCCTCGATCATGGAGCGCATGGAGAACGAGGGCATCGTCGGCCCCGCCAACCACGCCGGCAAGCGAGAGATCCTCGTCGAGGCCAGCGCGTCGCCTTGATCTCCATCTCCAGCGGGCGGAGACGTCGCTGCCGCGCTGGCAGCGACGTGCGTGACCGACCTCGTCAGCGGCCGGTTGGGAACGCAGCCCCCTCGCCCGTTCGGTGCGGCAAGCGAAGACTGGTATGTTGCGCAACCGATGCGGTTACTATGCGGCCGTAGCTTCGCTCGCACCGGAGGCGACGATGAACCGAGCCGTTCTGTCATTGATGCTGATGTTGGCCGCCGATCTTGCAGTGGCTCAACCCCGGCCCTCCACCGTCAACAGGCCCTGCAGTGCCAGCCGGCACGATATCATTGCCAACGGCGCCATCGTGCTCGGTACCGGTGGCTACACCTATGACCGCTTCGTGCGCGACCGCAGCTTCTGCGAACTCGATGAATATGCCGATCCCGCCTGGGTTCCGAGCCGCGACACAGCGAGCTGCTTCGTCGGCTATCGCTGCAAGAGCGGGATGTATGACTAGGCAGGAGCGAAGTCCCCCCGCACGGCAAGGCCGCGCGCACCTTCGTCTTTCCCATCCCTTGCGCGGAAGACAGTCTGAGCGGCCGTTCCACGTCTGGCGCGAGCGGACATGCATCTCGGCCCGGCAACCCGCAACCCTACGACGCTGAAGCTGACATTAGGCTGACACGTCATGTCAGGTTTGCGAGCCGAATTGTCGGGTAAAACGGCGCCTGAGGTTCCCGCCAGGAGCCCACTGAACTTCGCTGCGCAGACCTTTCCGAAGACGGACACGCGACGGGCATCACTCCAGCAATTGAAACCGGGGAGCTTCGTCAGGTGGCCGAACCTATCGTTGGGCGGAACTTGAGTGGAGGGAGGAACGCGTCATGGGATATGCAGTCGATCCTTACGGCCCGGCACGGAATACCGCTCTGCTTGCGAGCATCACCGCGCTGGAGGCAGCCGTGATCGTGATCCTCGGACAGGTGGCGCTGCTGGGAGCCGATTCCGTAGAAGAGGCCCATGTCACCCTCGCGGAACTCCGGGCCCATTGCGAGCAAGTGAGGGAGACCTTGCTGTCGATGGCGGTGCCGCGCAATGAAGCCGACTCGGTTATCTTCAGCACGAGCTTCACCAGAGAGCTCGACCACATCTTCGGGGCCATTCGCTTCCGCAAGGCGACATCGCAATGATATCGCAAAGCTCCTGAGGCAGATGCCATCGCGCGGGATCCCAAGCGGTGGCGACCTCTCCTTCCGAACGGGCGCCGCCGATGCCTGGCATGGCGCCCCCCGCGTCCCGGATCTCACTCCGGTTGAGCCAGAAGCGGCCTCATCGCTTCATTGATCCAGTGCCATTCGGAGCCGGTCGGGCCTCCTGCATCGTCGCCGCGCAAGATGGCGAGCAGTTGCTGATAGCGGATCGAACGTGCGTGGTGTTTCCGATACTGATCGAGATGCCAATCCAGGAAAGCCTGATCGGGAGCGCGCTTCATTGCGCGGGCTGAGTCTTCAAGCCATTCCCGCGCGATCGCGGCACCGCTTGCGGAATCCGGTTTTGCGCTGTCGTCCATCGCGGCGCGAACCTTGGCGAGGGTCCGGTTCGCGGCTTCGGCATAGGCGGCGGGGTCGAACTCAGCGGTCCACATGGCCCCAGCATTCGCCCGCATCTCGGCCATGTAGCTTTCATCGGTGATGATCACCGTAAGCTCGGCCCAGGCATCGATCTGCGCGGGCGTCGGATCGTCCGGGAGCTCGGGTGTGCTGGCCTCGATCATCTGGCGCTTCCAGGCATCGTCCATCTGCGCGCCTCCGGCGACCTCGTCGTAGAAGCGCTCGACCAGCAGGCGGAACTGGGCATTGGAAAGGGTCGTCACGGTCCATAATCTCCTGAGATCGGTTTCGGTGGGGTCAGGTGACTTCAAGGTCGCGCGCAGGACGGCGGCGACACGGCGCTGCGAGGCGATCTCCGCCTCCAGCGCGCGAAGGCGCATGGTCAGAACGTCCGTCAGCGAAAGCCGCCTCGACAGGATCTTTCGGATGACTGCGAGGCCGAGTCCGATATCGCGCAGCGCCCGGATCAGATCGAGACGCGCGACATCCTCCGCGGAATACACACGGTAGTTGCTGAAAGTTCGCGTCGCCGGCGGCAGCAATCCGCTGTCCGAATAGAACCGAATCCGCCTGACCGAGACGCCGCTGAGCTTTGCAAGCTCGCCAATCGTGTACCGTTCTTCCTTCATGGCGTCGTCCTAGGGTCTCCACCGGATGGAGGGTCAAGCGCTGCCGGAACTGGCGGCCGACCAATTCCGGGTATCCGCGCATTGCAGCGCCTCGCGACGCTGCTCTACCGTGCGGGCCATGCCGCGCTGCGGCAGGAACAGGAGCGCCCGCGATGGTCGGCGAACGCAGCGACATATTTGGGTTTGCGCCCGCCCATGATGCGCCGATCCCCTATCTTCAGCGCGTTAGCACTTACTATCAGGCGCTGGGATATGGTCAGCCCTACGCATGGGCGCATTACGCCGCTGTGCCGTTTCAGGTTTTGGCGAAGCCGCTTTCGGAGTGCCGGGTGACGATCATCACGACGGCTGCCCCCTACCAACCGGACAAGGGCGATCAGGGGCCGGGAGCGCCCTACAACGCTGCAGCCAAGTTCTATTCCGTCTATTCCGCCGATAGCGGCGACGAGCACGACCTGCGCATCGCCCATGTCGCGATCGACCGCACGCATACGACCGCCGACGATCTCGGGAGCTATTTCCCGCTGGCCGCATTGCGCCAGGCGGCGATCTCAGGGCGGCTCGGCTCGATTGCACCGCGCTTCCATGGCTTGCCGACCAATCGCAGCCACCGCGTGACGCTAGAGGTCGATTGCCCGGAGATCGTCGCCCGCTGCAGGGCGGATGCGGTCGATGCAGCGATTCTGGTTCCGAATTGCCCCGTCTGCCATCAGAGCGTCGGTCTCGCCGCCAGGGCACTGGAGGAGAATGGCATCGCGACCGTTGTCATGGGTTGCGCCAAGGACATCGTTGAATATGTCGGTGTGCCACGCCTCCTGTTTTCGGATTTTCCGCTCGGCAATTCCGCGGGGCGACCGAACGACCGCAGCTCCCAGGACGTCACGCTCGATCTGGCTCTGGCCACGCTGGAGCGGGCACCGGCGCCAAGGACCACGGTGCAGTCCCCCTTGATCTGGAGCTCCTCCTCGGACTGGAAGCTCGACTATTGCAATATCGAACGTCTTTCGCCCGATGAGATCCGGCAGCGGCGGGCCGCCTTCGACATACAGAAGGAGACCGCCAGGGCGATCCGTGAACAGGCGCCGGGTTGAGACCTCCGCTCTGGCGTGAAGCAGCGGCAACGCCGCAGAGCGCCGCTCGCGATTGACGATACCGCCGGATCTGCCGCAGGCTTTCGCCCGAAATCGCCGCCCTGCCCCTGGGCCGGATCAGAGCGATGCCTTGGAGGAGCTCGGCTGATGACGGTTGGCAAGGATTTGGCAGATGCCGCGAACGTGCCCGGGAGCGACGCGTGCGTTCTGCGCCACATGCTCGAGCGCCAGGCCAGGACAATTCCGGATCGGCGCTTCGTCCAGTTCTGGCCCGGCGCGACCTGGAGCTATGGCGAAACGCTGCGACAGGTGCGTTTGCGCGCTGCCGCCCTTGCCGCTGCCGGCGTGAAGCAGGGCGACCATGTGCTGTGCTGGATGGGCAATGGCCCCGACCTGCTGGCTACCTGGTTCGCGATCAACTATCTCGGCGCCGTCTATGTCCCGCTGAACACCGCCGCGCGCGGCCGCCCACTCGAATATGTGCTCGACGATGCCGACGCGGCGTTGATGGTCGGCCATCGGGCGCTGGTGCCAAGGTTGGCGGAGGTCAATCCCGGCAAGCTGCGGCAGGTTCTGCTGGTCGGCGAGAGCGAGCAACAGGAGCCGCAGCTCGCAGGCGTCACCGTCGCCCCGTTCGAGCTCCCCGCCGTGGTCGCGGACGATGCCCTAGCGCTGGAGCGCGCGATTGAGCCCTGGGACACCCAGGCGATCATGTACACCTCCGGTACGACCGGCAATGCCAAGGGCGTGGTGTCGTCCTATGTCCAGCTCTACACGATGGGGCCTGACGCATTCGACTGCATCGGCCCCGAGGATTGCTGCCTGGTCTGCGGCCCGATCTTCCATTGCGGCTCGACGCTCTATGTCTATGCGATGCTCGCCTGCGGCGGATCGATCGGCATGGTCCGCGAGTTCCGCACCGCCGATTTCTGGGATGCCGTTCGCGGTACCGGCAGCACTCTGGTCTTGCTGCTCGGCGTCATGGCGACATTCCTGCTGAAGCAACCGGCCAACGAGCGAGACCGCGATCACCCGCTGAAGAAGGCCTTTATCGTGCCCTTCGGTGAGGACGCGATCTCGTTCCGCGAGCGCTTCGGCGTCGATCTGCACACCGTCTACAACATGACGGAGATCGCCAGTCCGCTCAGCGCCGGTCCCGACATTGCAGAGCAAGGGCTGGCGGGATTGCCGCGCCCCTGGTTCGAGTTGCGCGTCGCTGATGCTCATGACCGCGAAATGCCAAGGGGCGAGGTCGGCGAACTGCTGGTTCGTTCGCACCGGCCCTGGGCGCTGATGAAAGGCTACTATGGGAATGCCGAGGCGACGGTCGCGGCGATGCGCAATGGCTGGTTCCACACTGGCGACGCCTTTCGCCAGATGCCGGACGGGCGCTTCTTCTTCGTCGACCGGCTCAAGGACGTGATCCGCCGGCGCGGCGAGAACATTTCCTCCTTTGAACTGGAGAGCGAGATCCTGGCCCATCCCGGGGTTCGCGAGGCGGTTGCCGTCGCGGTGCCGAGCGAGCATGGCGAGGATGAGGTGCTGGCCGTCGTCACCCCGGTCGCAGGCGGCGCACTCGACCAGACCGAGCTTGTGAGCTTCCTGGCGGAGCGCATCGCGCATTACATGGTGCCGCGCTTCATCCGCGTCGTAGACGAACTTCCGAAGACGGCGAGTGGCAAGCTGCAGAAGCATGTTCTGCGCAGCGAAGGCGTCACGGCCGATACATTCGACCGTGACGCCGCCGGGATCCGCATCAGAGCCGAGCGGCTCGGCTGAGCCGCCTGGTGCGTTGGATCATCGGACCGGATACAGATCCGATGATCTCGCCTTTCGTGTGGGCACCGCTTGCCCGAGAACCACAATCCAGTCTCGGGCCGATGCCTCCAGATCGTCGGACCGGACATCGTATCCAGTCCGATGATCTAACCCTTTGTCTTTGCATCGGCTTTGCCCCGAAAACCGCAATCCACTTTTCGGGCCGATGCTCTTAGAGCGGCTTCAGATTGGCCTCGATCTGCCGGCGCTTCGGTTCCAGGAACGGCGGCAGCGCGAGCTTTTCGCCCATCGTTTCGGCCGGCTCATCGGTTGCGAAGCCGGGACCATCGCTGGCGATCTCGATCAGGATTCCATTTGGCTCACGCAGATAGAGCGAGCGGAAATAGAAGCGATCGACCGGACCGCTATTGGGATAGCCGGTCGCGCGCAGGCGCTCCGCCCATTCATCGTACTCGCCGAAGGTCGGCGTCCGCAGCGCGAGATGGTGGACACCGCCGGCCCCTTCGCGTGCCTGTGGCAGGTCGGGCTCGACCGCGACATGCAGCTCCGCCGCCGGCCCGCCGTCGCCGACCTTGAAGACGTGGATGTCGCCGGTCGCATGAGCCGCGTCGCGATAGTCCGCAGTGCGCTCGAGGCCGAGCAGCTTGCCGAGCACGAGCTCGGTCCGCTCCAGCTTCGGTACGGAAATCGTCACCGGGCCAAGGCCGCGGATCTGATGTTCGGCGGGCACGGAACTCCTGTCCCAGGCCACGAAGGGAATCGCACCGCCATCGGCGATCAGCGTCAGGCGCTGGCCTTCCGGATCCTCGAAATCGATCGCGGCGCGGCCGTTGATGGCGCGGATATCCGAAACCGCGACGCCAGCCGCCGTCAGCCGCTCGCGCCACCAGTCCAGCGACGTCTCGTCAGCGACGCGCAGGGAGGTGCGGGTAATCGAGTGGGTGCCGCGCTTGGCCGGAGGAGCCGGCCAGTCGAAAAAGGTCAGGTCGGTGCCGGGCGAGCCGGCGCCGTCGGCGTAGAACAGATGATAGGCCGAGGTGTCGTCCTGATTGACCGTCTTCTTGACCATGCGCATGCCGAGCGTCTCGACATAGAAGCGCCGGTTCTGCGGCGCGTTGGCCGAGATTGCGGTGACGTGATGGATGCCCGTGAGCTTCATAGGTGACCTCCTGATCGCTTCCTTGGCCCGTTGGCCAGTGTTCGCAGCAGAGATAACCGCTTTCGAATGCAACAACAGATCACCTGTCGCCACGACGATATTGCGAAAATGCAATGATCTGGACTCTGCCTGTCCCCGTGAGTGGGTCAGGCGGGTTGCCCCGTCATTCCCATGATACAGGTCCGGCACGAGCCGGGGCCATTGGTTCTCGAACGAATGGTGGCCGGCGAGGTTCCGGGTTGCGATCCGGCTCAGCCCGTCGTCAGGATTCGCCGGCCGGTGCCTTCGAGCACCACGCAGGTCAGCTGCCCCGTTTCATAGGCGCGTGTGTCGATACCGATCCGGTTCGGGCGGATGACGGGCGCAGTCGTCGGCGTATGCCCGTGAACCACGACGAAACCGAAATCCTCTTCGCTGTCGAGAAATTCGTGCCGGATCCAGAGCATGTCCTGCTCGGATTGCTCGCCGAGCGGAATGCCCGGGCGGATGCCGGCATGCACGAAGAGATAGTCACCGCAGCGCCAGTTCAGGGGCGCCTGCGCGATGAATGCGGCGTGGTCGGCCGGTTGCGCTGCGAAGAAACGCTGCACGATCTGACGGCACGCCAGATCTTCCTCGACCTCGTCGAACTCGGCCACGTCGATGCCGTAGGATGCCAGCGTCTCGACGCCGCCAAACCGGCACCAGCGCAACACGAGATCGGGCGCATGGCGAATGCCGAGCGTGTAGTCCTCATGATTGCCGCGCAGCGTGACGAGCTCACGTTCACGCCGCTTGTCGATGAGATGAGCGATCACGCCGGAGGAGTCGGGACCGCGGTCGATATAGTCGCCAAGCATGACCTGGATGACGCGCTTGCCTGAGGCTGAACGGGCATCCGCTTCGATCTGGGCCTCGATCTCGCGCAGCAGATCGAGGCGGCCATGGACGTCGCCCACCGCATAGATGCGCAGGCCGTCAGGTATTGCCGGCTGGCGGCCGGCGAGCGGCGGGTTGGCGGCATCCATGGGCTTGGCTCCGGCGGTATCTGATCGCCGGGCCTTGTCGCCCGTCGTTTCGCGCGCGGCAAGGGCGAATGGCTAATGTGCGTCCGCGTGCCGCCCCGGCTTGGCCTTGAGCTTGAGCTCGGTCAGGTCCTCGCGCTCGCGCGGCGTGTTGCGCATGAGCTGGTCCTTGCCGGGCTGGTACTGCACGGGTTGCGGGGTATCGACGCCATACCAGGCCGCAGCGCGCAGCACGAAGGACGGGTCCGCCAGATGCGGGCGCCCGAGCGCCACGAGATCGGCGCGACCGGAGGCAATGATCGTGTTCACCTGATCGGCCGTCGTGATGTTGCCGACGCACATGGTGGCGATGCGCGCCTCGTTGCGGATGCGGTCGGAATACGGCGTCTGGAACATGCGGCCATAGATCGGCCGGCTGTCATTGACGGTCTGCCCGGTGGAAACATCGACGAGGTCACAGCCTTCCCCGGCAAAGGCGGCCGCAATGGCGACGGAATCCTCAGGCGACAGGCCGCCTTCCTTCCAGTCCGTCGCCGAAATGCGAACGGACATCGGCTTCTCCCGAGGCCAGACCTCGCGCAGCGCCCGAAACACCTCGAGCGGGTAGCGCAGGCGGTTCTCGAGCGAGCCGCCATAGGCGTCCGTCCTGTGGTTCGTCAGCGGCGAGAGGAAGCTCGCCAGCAGATAGCCATGGGCGCAGTGCAGCTCCAGCATGTCGAAGCCTGCCCGCTCGCCGCGCTCGGCCGCGGCGACGAACTCGGAGCGCACGCGATCCATGTCGGCGCGCGTCATCTCGCGCGG
Organism: Allobosea sp. 2RAB26; assembly: GCF_052115465.1. Classification (NCBI taxonomy): domain Bacteria; kingdom Pseudomonadati; phylum Pseudomonadota; class Alphaproteobacteria; order Hyphomicrobiales; family Alloboseaceae; genus Allobosea; species Allobosea sp. 2RAB26. Next base: position 8,302 of record NZ_JBFRGS010000008.1, read on the forward strand.
CACCTGGCTCTCGGGATAATAGGGCAGAGGCGAGGCCGAGATGATCGGCCAGGCCCCTGCGGGAAGCGGCCGGTCCATCCCTTCCCACATCAGCCTGGTCGCGCCCTTGCGGCCGGCATGCCCGAGCTGAAGGCAAAACTTCGCGGCCGAGTTCGCGTGAACGAAGTCGACGATGCGTGTCCAGGCCGCCTCCTGCTCGTCGCTGTAGAGGCCGGTGCAACCGGGCGTGATGCGGGCGTCGGGGGCGACGCAGGTCATCTCGCTGACGATCAAGCCCGGACCGCCGATGGCCCGCGAGCCGTAATGCATCAGGTGCCAGTCCGTCGGCAGGCCCTCTACCGCCGAATACTGGCACATGGGCGAGAGCACCATACGATTCTCGACCTGCATTTCGCGGAGCCGGAAGGGCTGGAAGGCGGGTGCCACGGGGGAACCGTCGCGCTTGCGCCGCGCTGTAGGGCCGACTTCGTCTGCCACTAGCGTGTCGATGGCAGCGACGAAGGCGGGCGCGCGCAAAGCGAGATTGTCATAGGTGATCGCCTTCGAGCGCGTCATCAGACCGAAGGCAAAGCGCAACGGATCGAAATCCCAGAAGCGACGCAGCTGCTCGAACCAGACCAGCGAGACATCCGCCGCGTGCTGCGTCTTCTCGACCTCTTCGCGCCGGGTCCGTTCGTAGAGCGACAGGGCGGCGGAGACGTCGAGCTGCGCCTTGCCGAAGGCACGATGCAGCGCGATCGCGTCCTCCATTGCCAGCTTGGTGCCGGAGCCGATCGAGAAATGCGCCGTCGCCTTGGCGTCTCCGATCAGCACGACGTTGTCCGAGACCCAGTTCTCGCAGCGGATCATCGGGAAATTGCGCCAGAGCGAGCGATTGGTGATCAGCCTGTGACCCTGCAGCTCCTCCGCGAAGACGCCTTCGAGGAAGGCGGCCGAGGCGGCTTCATCCATGCCCTCCAGACCGGCCTTCGCGAAGGTCTCGGGGTCCGTCTCCAGCACCCATGTCGAGCGCCCGGCCTCGTACTGGTAGCAATGGGCAATGAAGAGCCCGTGCTCGGTTTCCTTGAAGAAGAAGGTGAAGGCGTCGAAGGGCCGGGTCGAGCCCATCCAGGTGAACTTGTTCGGCCTGAGATCGACCTGTGGCCGGAAGCGTTCCCGCCAGCCTTCGCGGATGCGGCTGTTGATGCCGTCGGCCGCGACCACGAGATCGAAGTTGCGCTTCAGCGCTTCGATATCATCGGCTTCCGTTCCGAATTTCAGCGTGACGCCGAGTTCTCGGCAGCGCTCCTGCACCAGCATCAGCAGCGAGCGGCGCGAGCAGCCGCAAAAGCCGTTGCCGGAGACACGATGGAGCGTGTCCTTGAAGCGGATCTCGATATCGTCCCAGTAGGCGAAATTGTCGACGATCGCGCCGTAGCTTTCGGGGTCGGCCGCCTTGAAGGTATCGAGCGTCTGGTCGGAAAAGACGACGCCGAATCCGAACGTGTCGTCATGCTGGTTGCGCTCGAAGACCGTGACGTCCAGCGCCGGCCAGTCACGTTTCATCAGCAGCGCGAAATAGAGTCCGGCAGGACCGCCCCCGACGACCGCAATGCGCATCACCCATCCTCCCCGGCTGTGACGGATATTATTTTAAGCCTGAAATATTTTTTCCTCAAGGGGGATCGCCGTGGCTTCCGCGCGGAAGGCGGGAGCAAGTCCAATCCTATACGTATCCCGCGATTGCGGCGCGCAATTCACGATCATGCGCTCGTTCCAAGCCTCGCTTGCAAATTGCTTCAGACCTAAAATATATTGCTCGGCATGAGGAGGCTCGGTGTCATGGACCTGACGGGACGACATGCTCTGGTGACGGGCGGCGGGCGTGGCATCGGCCGGGCTGTTGCCGGCGCTCTCAAGGCGGCCGGTGCGCATGTCTCGATCATCGGCCGCAACGCAGCGACCCTGCAGAGCGCCATTGCCGAGGGCGATGCCGACAGCTTCGCGCTCGCCGATGTCACCAATGAGGCAGCCGTCGCGGCGGCGATCGGCACTCTCTCCAGAGAACGGCCGCTGGATATCGTCGTTGCCAATGCAGGCGGCGTCGAGACCGGGCCGTTCCTGAAGAGCGACGCCGAGCGTTTCCGGCGGATGTTCGAGTTGAACCTGATCGGCACGGTCAATGCCTTCCGGGCGGCCCTGCCCGGCATGACCGAGCGCCGCGAGGGGCGGCTGATCGCGATCGCCTCCACCGCCGGGCACCGGGGCTATCCCTATGTCTCGGCCTATGTCGCGGCCAAGCATGCGGTCATCGGGCTGACACGCTCGCTGGCGCTGGAGGCCGCCCGATCCGGCGTCACGGTGAATGCGATCTGCCCCGGCTATACCGATACCGGCATGGTGGCAGACAGCATCGAGGCGATCACAGCCAAAACCGGAAAGCCGGGCGAGCAGGCGCTGGCGGAGTTGGTCAAGGGCAACCCCCAGGGCCGGCTGATCGCTCCGGAAGAGGTCGCGGCAGCCGTGCTCTACCTCTGCGGTCCCTCCAGTGCCGGGATTACCGGCCAGTCGATCCTGATCAATGGCGGGGAGTTCTAGAGCGATGGAAACACCCTCCCCCGGCCTCATTCTCGACCGTGAGACCAAGGCAAGCGAGCGTCCCGGCGATCACAAGGACGAGCTCAGGCTCTGGCTCAGGATGCTGACCTGCTCGACCCTGATCGAGACCGAGATCCGCAATCGCCTGCGCGAGGAATTCAAGACGACGCTGCCGCGCTTCGACCTGATGGCGCAGCTCGACAAATCGACGACGGGCATGACGGTCGGCGAGGTCTCGCAGCGACTGATGGTGTCGAACGGCAACGTCACCGCCGTCGTCGCTGGCCTGCTGGCCGACGGGCTGGTCGACAAGCGCCCGGCCGCTCAGGATCGGCGTGTCCAGGTGCTGACGCTGACGGCGCAGGGCCGCAAGAGTTTTCGCGCCATGGCGGAGCGGCATGAGGGCTGGATCGCCGAGCTCTTCGCAGGCCTCGATCAGCCCGAGATCGTCCAGCTCTTCCGCCTGCTCGGACAGACCAAGGCCTCTCTGCACCAGGCCATCAAGCGCCGCGCCGATGAAGCGGCGGGCCGGGGAGAGAACGCATGAGCATCGCCAACGCCACCACCTTGCCGCTCGCCGGTTTCAAACCGGCGCATTTCGGTTTAGCCGTTGCCGGCAAGGTCGCGACAGTGACGCTGAACCGGCCGGACAAGAAGAACCCGCTTACCTTCGAGAGCTACCGCGAGCTCACCGATTTCTTCCTCGCCGCGCAGAAGGAGGAAGAGGTCAAGGCGATCGTGATCACCGGAGCCGGCGGTAATTTCTCCTCCGGCGGCGACGTCTTCGAGATCATCGGACCGCTGGTCGCGATGGACACCAAGGATCTGCTCAAGTTCACCCGCATGACCGGAGATCTGGTCAAGGCGATACGCGGCTGCCCGCAGCCGGTGATCGCGGCAATCGACGGCATCTGCGCCGGCGCGGGTGCGATCATGGCGATGGCCTCGGATATCCGCTTCGGCACGCCCGAGACCAAGATCGCCTTCCTGTTCAACCGCGTCGGCCTTGCCGGCTGCGACATGGGCGCCTGCGCGATGCTGCCGCGCATCATCGGCCAGGGCCGCGCAGCTGAGCTGCTCTATACCGGCCGTGTGCTCAAGGGCGAGGAAGCCGAGCGCTGGGGCTTCCTCAACCGGCTCGTCGGCAAGGAAGCGATGCTCGGCGAGGCGCAGGCGCTCGCCGGCGAACTGGCGGACGGGCCGACCTTCGCCAACGCGATGACCAAGCGCATGCTCGAGATGGAGTGGGCGATGTCGGTCGAGGCGGCGATCGAGGCCGAAGCCGTGGCGCAGGCGCTCTGCATGCAGACCGAGGATTTCGCCCGCGCCTATCACGCCTTCGCCGCCAAGCAGAAGCCGGTCTTCGAGGGGAACTGAGATGATCGGGACCGGGATTCTCGGCGATACGCTCGACTGGCCGTTCTTCGAGGATCGTCATCGCGCCTTTGCCAGGGATCTCGCAGAGTGGGCCGATGCCACTCTGCCCGGCCTGCCGCATGACGATGTCGATGCCGCCTGCCGGGCCCGGGTGAAGGCGCTTGGCGAGGCCGGTTTCCTGAGGGCTGTCGTGCCGGCGGCCCAAGGCGGGCTCGGCGAGGCGCTGGATGTTCGCACGCTTTGCCTCGCCCGCGAGATTCTCGCTGCACGTGACGGACTCGCGGATTTCGCCTTCGCCATGCAGGGGCTTGGCACCGGTTCGATCTCCCTTGCCGGTTCGGAGGTTATGAAAGCCCGCATCCTGCCAGGCATCCGCGACGGCAGGCGCATCGCAGCCTTTGCCCTCTCCGAGAAGGAAGCAGGCTCGGATGTCGCCGCCATGGCGACGACGGCCACGCCCGACGGCAACGGCCATGTCCGCATCGACGGCGAGAAGACCTGGATCTCGAATGGCGGCATCGCGGACCACTATGTCGTCTTCGCGCGGACGGGCGAAGCACCCGGCGCCCGCGGTCTCTCGGCCTTCCTGGTCGAGGCCGATACGCCCGGCCTGAGCATTGCCGAGCGCATCGATGTGATCGCGCCGCACCCGCTCGCCACGCTCCGATTCGAGGCCTGCCGCATCCCGGTCGGCAACCGGATCGGCGGCCCCGGCGACGGCTTCAAGGTCGCGATGGCGACACTCGACATCTTTCGCTCGACGGTTGGTGCCGCGGCGCTCGGCTTCGCCCGGCGCGCGCTACACGAGACCGTGTCGCACGCCAATGGCAGAAAGCTCTTTGGCGGAACGCTCGGCGATCTCCAGCTCTCGCAGGCCGCGATCGCGGACAGCGCGGCCGAGGTCGATGCCGCAGCCCTGCTGGTCTATCGGGCGGCCTGGACGAAGGACAAGGGTGCGCCGCGCGTCACGCGCGAAGCTGCGCTCGCCAAGCTCGTCGCAACCGAGAACGCCCAGCGCGTGATCGACCGCGCCGTCCAGATCCATGGCGGGCTCGGCGTGACCAGGGGCGTCAAGGTCGAGGAGCTCTATCGCGAGATCAGGGCGCTCAGAATCTATGAGGGCGCCAGCGAGGTTCAGAAGGTCGTCATCGCGCGCGATCTCCTGAAGGCGCATGCCATGAGCGGAGGCTGAGATGGCGCAGGCGGAGTTCGTGCGGTCAGGACATCTGGACAGTTTCGCGCGGGACAATCTGCCACCGCGCGACAGCTGGCCCGACCTCAAGGTCGCAGATGCCGGCCTCGCCTATCCCGAGCGGCTCAATGTCGCGACCGAACTGCTCGATCGTCACGTCAGCGAGGGGCATGGCGAACGCATCGCCATCATCTCGGACCGCGAGGTCTGGACCTATGCCGAACTCGCCCAGCGCGTGAACCGCATCGCCAATGTGCTGACCCGCGATCTTGGGATGCGGCCGGGCAACCGCGTGCTGCTGCGGGCCGCCAATACGCCGATGATGGTCGCGGCCTATCTCGCCGTGCTGAAGGCGGGCGGCGTCGCGGTCGCGACCATGCCGATGCTGCGCGCCGGCGAACTCGCCTACCCCATCCGCAAGGCGAAGATCACATTGGCCCTGTGTGATCACCGCCTGATCGATGATCTCCGGACGGCCCAGACACAGACTCCCGAGCTCCCGCGCATCGTGACCTGGGGCGGAGGCACGCCGACCGATCTCGAAGCGCTGATGGCGCGCGCGGGCTATGAGAACGCCACCGCCGCCGATACCGCCCGCGATGATGTCTGCCTGATCGGCTTCACGTCGGGCACCACTGGAGAGCCGAAGGGCACCATGCATTTCCACCAGGATCTGCTCGCCATTTGCGACACCTATGGCGCGCGCGTGCTGAAGGCGGCGCCGGAAGACCGCTTCATCGGCTCGCCGCCGCTCGCCTTCACCTTCGGGCTCGGCGGACTCGTGCTGTTCCCGATGCGGATCGGTGCCGCGATGGTGCTGCCCGACAAGGCCGCCCCCGCCGATCTCGTCACAGCGATCGAGCGCCACAAGGCGAGCGTCTGCTTCACGGCGCCGACGGCCTATCGCGCCATGCTCGACAAGCTCGACGGCCGCGATATCTCTTCCCTGCGCATCTGCGTCTCGGCCGGGGAATCCCTGCCCAAGGCGACCTTCGAAGCCTGGCTGAAGCGGACGGGGCTGCCGCTGATGGACGGCATCGGTGCCACCGAGATGCTGCATATCTTCATTTCCGCGCCGCGCGAGGCGATAAGGCCGGGCGCCACCGGCCTGCCCGTTCCGGGCTACGAGGCGCGGATCGTCGACGAGGCCGGCAATCCCCTGCCCGATGGCACGCCCGGACGCCTCGCCGTGCGCGGACCGACCGGCTGCCGCTATCTCGCCGATCCCAGGCAGGCGAAATATGCGCAGGACGGCTGGAACATCACCGGCGATACCTATCTGCGCGATGCGGACGGCTATTTCTGGTACCAGGCCCGTTCGGACGACATGATCATCTCTGCCGGCTACAACATTGCCGGGCCGGAGGTCGAAGCCTGCCTGCTCGCCCATCCCGATGTCGCCGAGTGCGGCGTGGTGGGCGCGCCCTGTCCGGACCGCGGCCAGATCGTCAAGGCCTATGTCGTGCTGCGCGAGGGCATTCGCGGCGATACGGCCCTGGCCAAGGCATTGCAGGAGCATGTGAAGGCGGGTATCGCGCCCTATAAATACCCGCGCGCCATCGCGTTCGTTCCGGCTCTGCCGAAGACGCCGACCGGCAAGCTCCAGCGTTTCGCACTGCGTCAGTTGGCGCTCACCGAGACCTGATTCCCCCAAGAACAGGCCGAAACGGCCGAAGACCGAGGCTCCGCCATGTCGAATCTTCCAGCATCACGCGCGATCCTGCCCGAGGGCTGGCCGGTGCCGCGCGGCTATGCCAACGGCATGGTCGCCGAAGGCCGTGTGATCGTGACCGGTGGCCTCGTCGGCTGGAACGAGCACGGCGTCTTCGCCGAGGGGTTTCTGCCGCAGCTCCGTCAGACCCTCGCCAATATCAAGGCTGTGGTCGAGGCCGGCGGCGGTCGCATCGAGGATATCGTGCGGCTGACCTGGTATGTCACGGACATCGAGGCCTATCGCGCCAGCCTGAAGGATATGGGGCCGATCTATCGCGAGACCCTGGGCCGGCATTTTCCGGCGATGGCGGTCGTTCAGGTCGTCGCGCTGGTCGAGCCGCAGGCGCTGATCGAGATCGAGGCGACGGCGGTGGTCGCGGGCTGAGGACGCCGCGACCCACGCCATCGTGCATCCGGCGAAACGATCTCGATCGATCAGATGCCGGCGCCGTCCTGAAGCGCGGCTGATGGGTGCTTCTGCCACAGCCGGGCGTGAAGGCCGCGCAAGGTCGGGCGCAGGGCGAGGTCGCCGAGCGCGAGGACACCCGAGACGCCGGGCCGGCCGGTCAGTGCAAGGGCTGCTCCGAACAGTCCTGCCGTGCTGAGCAGGCGCCAACTCACGGCGCTCCACCAGAGCCGCCGATCCGGCGTGCCGGGAGCGCCGATCAGGCGGTTGCGCGCCTGTCGCAGGCGGTCGGCCGTACCGAGCGCCTCCGCCGGGTTCAGGCTTCGCCCCGCGCCCGGCTCGGCGACCACGAAACCAAAGGCGACCGTTTCGTTGCTGATCCGATCGATCAGGATAAAGCCGCCGAGATCCCGGCTCTCCTGATAAGGCAAGGTGGCCAGCGGCCGGTCGAGCCGCAGCGTCACCAGGCCGATCCCGTTCATGCGCAGGACCTGCGCCGGCACCGGCTTGAAGCCCTCGATGTCGATGCTGTGATCCAGCGCGCCGATCGTGGCGTTCACGGCCTGGGTCGCGAGCTTCAGCACGAACTGACCGCCCTCCAGCATGGCGCGCTCGCCAGTCCAGAGCAGCCGCGCCCGGAGCTCGCGCCGGACGGGAACCGGGCTCGCCGCGGAAGCGATGACGTCGCCGCGCGAAATGTCGACCTCGTCAGCCAGGGTCAGGGTGACGGCCTGCCCCGCCGCCGCGTTGCTGGCTTCGCCTGACGGGGTAATCAGCCGCGCGATCGTGCTGCTGCGCCCGGACGGCAGCACCGTGACGGCATCGCCGACGCGGGCACGGCCGCGGGCCGCTGTGCCGGCATAGCCACGGAAATCCAGATCGGGCCGGTTCACCCATTGCACGGGCAGGACGAAGCCGGCCTCGTCGCGCGTCTCCTGTTCGACGACGATGGCCTCCAGCAGAGGCAGCAGCGCCGGTCCCTTATGCCAGGGCATCGTGGTTGAGGGGCGCATCACATTCTCGCCGTCCCGCGCCGAAACCGGGATGATGTCGATCGACCTGAAGCCGAGGTTCTTCACGGCCGCGCGATAATCCGCAGCGATCCGGTCGAAGACTGCCTCGTCGTAACCGACGAGGTCCATCTTGTTGATCGCAACCACGACGTGGCGGACGCCGACCAGCGAGACGATGAAGGAGTGGCGCCGCGTCTGCGGCAGCAGGCCTTTGCGGGCGTCGATCAGGATGATGGCGAGATCGGCGGTCGAGGCGCCGGTCGCCATGTTGCGGGTATATTGCTCGTGGCCCGGCGTATCGGCGACGATGAAGCTGCGCTTCTCCGTCGCGAAATAGCGATATGCGACATCGATGGTGATGCCCTGCTCGCGCTCGGCCGAGAGCCCGTCGACCAGCAGCGCGAAGTCGGGCTCCGCACCTTGCGTGCCGAATTTGCGGGAATCGGCGTCGAGGGCGCGGAGCTGGTCGTCGAAGACCGCGCCGGCCTCATAGAGCACGCGTCCGATCAGCGTCGACTTGCCGTCATCGACCGAGCCGCAGGTGATGAAGCGCAGCAGCGAATGCTGGGCGGTTTCGCTCAGTCCGGAGGAATCGTTCGCAGGGAGCGGAGCCGTGGCGCCTGGGCGCTTCTTCTCGGCGGCGACAGCCATCAGAAGTACCCTTCCTGCTTCTTCTGTTCCATCGAGCCGGCGCCGTCATGGTCGATGACACGGCCCTGGCGCTCGGAGGCGCGCGATGAGCGCATCTCGGCGATGATGTCGGTGAGGCTTGCGGCTTCGCTCTCGACCGCGCCGGTCAGCGGGTAGCAGCCGAGCGTCCGGAAGCGGACCATGCGGGTCTCCACGACCTCTCCGGGCGCGAGCTCCATGCGCTCGTCGTCGCGCATGATCCAGGCTCCGTCGCGGTGCACAACGGGGCGCGGGGCGGCGAAGTAGAGCGGTACGACCGGTATGTTCTCGAGTGCGATGTAGTCCCAGACATCACGCTCGGTCCAATTGGAGAGCGGGAATACGCGAAAGCTCTCGCCCTTGTGCTTGCGGGTGTTGAAGAGCTGCCAGGGCTCCGGGCGCTGGTTCTTCGGGTCCCAGCGATGCTCGGCGCTGCGCAGCGAGAAGATCCTCTCCTTGGCGCGGCTCTTCTCCTCGTCGCGCCGCGCGCCGCCGAAGGCGACATCGAATTTGTGCAGGTCAAGCGCCTGCTTCAGCCCTTGCGTCTTCATCACGTCGGTATGGACGCGGGAGCCCGAGGCGAAGGGCCCGATGCCGGCCCTGACCCCGTCCTGGTTGACATGGACGATCAGATCGAGCCCGAGCCGCTCCGCCGTCTCGTTCCGGAAGGAGATCATCTCACGGAACTTCCAGGTCGTATCGACATGGAGCAACGGGAATGGCGGCTTCGCCGGATAGAACGCCTTCAGGGCGAGATGCAGCAGAACGGCGGAATCCTTGCCGATCGAATAAAGCAGCACCGGCTTGTCGCAGGTCGCCACAACCTCGCGAATGATGAAGATCGCCTCGGCTTCGAGCTTCTGCAGACGGCTGAGCTGGATCATGGTCGCGCCTCCACCGCAGTGGCAGCCTTGGCCCGGACCAGATTCCCATCCGGCCCGACATGCAGGCCGCATTCCTTGGCCGCGTCGTCTTCCCACCACCAGCGCCCGGCCCGCTCCGGCTCGCCCGGCGCGATCGCTCGGGTGCAGGGCTGGCAGCCGATCGAGATAAAGCCTTTGTCGTGCAAAGGATTGAGCGGGATTCCTTCAGTCTTGGAGAAGCTCAGCGCGGCCTCGCGCGACCAGTCGTGCAAGGGGTTGAACTTGATGAGGCCGCGCTCCGTTTCGGCCTCCGCGAGCGCGACGCCGCCGCGCGCCGCCGACTGGTCGGACCGCAAGCCGGTGATCCAGATCTCCGCCCCGTCCAGGGCCCGGCCCAGTGGCTCGACCTTGCGGATGTCGCAGCAGGATTTGCGGGCGTCGCGGGAAGCATAAAAGCCGTTGATGCCGTTTTGACGGACAAAAAGTTCGATCGCGTCATGGCGCGGGTAGAAGGGGCGGATCACCACGCCATAGTTGCGCTCAGTCTCCTGCCAGAGGCTGTAGACCTCCGGAAAGAGCCTGCCGGTGTCGAGGGTGACGATCTCGATGGGAAGCCCGGCACGAGCAATTAGATGGATGAGGACCTGATCCTCAAGGCCGAAGCTGGTGGTAAAGACGATCCGTCCCGAAACCGCCTGACGCAGTCCGATGAGACGGTCGCGCGCATCCGACTTGCCGAACGCGCGAACGAGGTCAGCAGCGCGCTCGGGCAAGTCAATTGCCTCAGCCGGTGCGCCTTGTTGGGCGGAAAGGCCCGGATCGATGGGGTCTCTGGCCATGGTCTTGGCCGCCTGTATTGTTCTGTAAATCGAACAATTCAGCTATACCCGAACGCCCACCGGGGCAATTCACTTGAGGTAGTGTGGTTTTTCTTATTTCACAAAATGAAGAGAAGAACCTTTCGCCGAGGCAGGCAGCCGGGCGCGACTGCCGTCCCCGACGCGGGGAGAGTGAGGCCTCAGCCGCAATGCGGCTGGGCGCCGGCGCTCCAGAAGGGCGCATCCTCGCCGGCGCGCGGAATGCTGCGGCGCTCAGTGGCCCGCAATTCGGCCGGCAGCGCCACGACGCTCTGCCACCAGCCATGGGCGCATTCGGAGCGGAACGCCATCTGGTCGCTCAGGCTCGTGCCGATGGCCCGGAAGCCTGTTTCCAGCGCGGCAACGGCATCCCGGATCGCAGCCTGCGTCTGCTCCGTGCTCTCGCGCGCATCGGCGCAGAAGGCAGCGGTGAAGGCAGTGATGTCATGGGCCAGTTCGGGATAGGCGCTTGCATCGAGGCTCCAGGCTTTCATCCATTCATGCGAGACAAGTGCGACCGCCTCATCGAGCGGGCGCGAGACGACCTTGCGGGCCGTGGTCCGCATATGGCGCATCAGCTCGGCACGCGCGTGCTGGTGACGCGCGGCGATCGCGGCCTCCTTCATGCGCGCAATCGCGGCCTCGGCCTCGGCGAGACACTCGTCGACCGGATGGGTCATGATCCAGCAATCCTCAAGGCAGGCGGGCGAGCGCATCGATCATGCGCTCGAACAGGCGGTCGGCATCGACCTCGTTGACGACGAAGGCGTTTGCCGGGCGCTTCGTCCGGCCGTTCCAGTCGATGGTCGAGCGGCCCCGGACATTGCCGGCGAGCTCGATCTCGACATGGCAATCCCGGCCCTTGAACAGCTCGGGCCAGAGCAGCCAGGCGATGACGCAGGGGTCGTGCATGGGGTGGGCCGCCGTGCCCAGGCCCCCTGGGCGCGGACGCGTCAACATGCCGTGGACCGCTCGCCCGGTGCGGGTGCCGAGCCCGTCCAACCGCGCCATGGCCGCCGACGAGGCGATGGCCTGATGCGTCGCATGCAGGCCAAACAGCGTGACAGGAACGCCCGCCCCAAGGACGACCGCCGCGGCATGCGGATCGACATAGAAATTGAACTCGGCCGCCGGCGTCATGTTGCCGAGGCCCATGGCCCCGCCCATCACCACGATCTCGCGCAGTTTGGGCGCAAGTTCCGGGGCAAGCCGCAAGGCCATCGCGACATTGGTCAGCGGGCCGAGCGCGCAGGTCGTGATGCTGCCGTCTGTGGCTGCGCGCAGGACCTCGACGATCCCCTGGACGGCATGGCCGGGAGCCGCCGAAGAGGCGGCGGCCGGCAGCCCGGCGCCGCTCAGGCCGTCGGGTCCGGAGACGAATTCCGCCGTCTCGAGCGGCTCCAGCATCGGCCGCGCCATGCCCGCTTGTACGGGCACATCGGGGCGCGCCGCCAGATCGCGGACGCGCAGCGCGTTGGCGGTGGTCAGGTCGATCCCGACATTGCCCGCGACCGTGCTGACCAGGCGAATGTCGAGTTCGTCCCGCTGCGCAAAGGCGAGCAGCAGGGCAACTGCGTCGTCCTGCCCGGGATCGGTGTCGATGATGATCGGCCGTGCCATCTCAGGCCGCCAGCGCCGGGGCGGACATGATCAGATGGCTGAGATCGTCGGGGGTGCGATCGCCGATCGGCAGGTCATGCAGCTTGCGGCCGCTGCGCAGGATGACGACCCGGCTCGCCAGCGCGACCACGTCGCGCATGTTGTGGCTGATCAGCAGGACAGTCCGCCCCTCCGCCTTGAGATGGCGTACAAGATCAAGCACTTGCGCGGTTTCCTTGACGCCGAGCGCAGCCGTCGGCTCGTCCATGATGATGACCTCGGCGTTCCAGCGAAGCGCCCGCGAGATCGCCACGGCCTGACGCTGCCCGCCGGAGAGCCGCTCCACCGGGCGCGTCATGTCCTCGATCTGCACCGACAGCCGGCGCAGATAGCCCCTCGCCTCGTCCGCCATCCGCGCCTTGTCGAGCACGCGCAGGAAAGGCAGCACGAGCGGGCGCGTCAGCTCGGCCCCCATGAAGACATTGGCGGCGATCGACAGGCGCGGCGCGAGGGCAAGCTCCTGGTAGATCGTCGCCACGCCCTGCTCGAGCGCGTCATGCGGCGAGCGGAAATGCACCTCGCGGCCACGCAGGCGAATGGTGCCCGCGGTCGGCGCCTCGGCGCCCGACATGATCTTGATCAGCGTCGATTTGCCGGCGCCGTTGTCGCCGCAGATCGCCAGGACCTCGCCGGCATGGACGTCGAGATCGATGCCGCTCAGTGCCTGGACGGCGCCGTAATTCTTGCCGACCGAGCGCATCGCGAAGATGGGCTCCGAGGCCGCCATTTCTGTCATCCGCATGCTCTCCGGAGGGCGCGCAAACGGGCCGGCTGCAAAGGCCGGCCCGGCCGAGGGGCGCCCTATTTCAGGAAGTCCTTGACGTTGTTCTTGTCGACGACGACCGCGTCCATGAAGAGATAGGGGCCGGTCGTGATGGCGCTCACCGGCTGCTTCTTCACGGCGATGGCCTCGACAGCCTCGACAGCCTTCACGCCCATTTCCTCGAAGGGAACGGTGACGGTCGCGAGGAAGGTGCTGTCCGGGTCGGCAATGCGACGATAGGTTTCGGCACCGCCATCGACGGAAACGAGCGGAATTTCTCCCTTCTTGACGCCCTGCGCCTTGAGCAGATCGTCGATGATGTAGGCCTGACCGTCAAAGGAGGCCCAGATACCGTTGATCTTGCCCTGATTGCGCAGGAGCAGCGCCTGCACGCCGCTGCGGACATCGTCGCGCCAGCTTTGGGTGCGCGCCATGCCGTGCTTGCCGACTTCCTTGACCGCGGTGTTCTCGGACAGGACGACGTCGAGCACCTTGCCGCGAATGCGGGAGGCGATATTGCCGTCGAAACGCACCGACATCAGGTTGCCGGTGTAGCCCATCTGCCCGAGCAGATAGAGGGCTGCGTCCGCACCGACCTTGTATTCATTGGTCTGGATGTCGAACAGCGAGTACGGCCCGGCGCCGGACTGGACTGTGATGACCGGGATGCCCTTGTCCTTCGCGGCCTTGAACTGGGCTTCCGCCTCGACCGGCTTGCCCATGGCGACGATGATGGCGTCGACCTTCTTGGCGATCAGCGCCTCGAACTGCTCGGCGTGCTTCGGCAGCGCGCCTTCGGAATTCAGCAGGGTGACGTTCCAGCCCTTGGCCTTGGCCGCAGCCGCAGCCGCATTTGCAACGCGCGCATGCGTCTCCGAGGTGAACTGGAAGCCGATGACGCCGAGCTCGAATGCGGAGGCGCTGCCGACGCCCCAGGCCAGCGCCAGACAGCTGGCTGCAACCATCTTCACGAACTTCATGACTACCCCCTCCGGACCGCGCGGATGGCTGCGCGGCGTTGTTGCGTTCAAACCTTGAAGGCTGCCTTCCGCACCACGCTGGCCGAGAATGCGACCGAGCCGATGATGATGATGCCAAGCACGATATCCTGCACGTAATAGGCTGCGCCCATCAGCACGAGCCCGTTGCCAAGAACCTTGAGCACAAGCGCGGCAAAGACCGTGCCGGCCACATTGGGCTTGCCGGGCTCGAACATCGTCATGCCGAGCAGCACGGCAGCAATGGCGTAGAGAAAATAGTCGCCGGCCATGTTCGGAGCGGCGGAGGATAGGCTCGCGGCGAGCAGCACGGCGGTGATCGAGGCGAAAACGCCGGCCAGCAGCAGGCCAAGCCGCTTCATCCGCATGGTCGCTATGCCCGCGAGCCGCGCCGCCTCATCAGCCTCGCCGGTTGCCGCCATATGGGCGCCGGTGCGGGTCCATTTCAGCAGCACATAGGAGATGCCGGTCGCCGCAAGCAGGAACCAGATCAGATTGGGCAGGCCGAGCGTCGTGCCGCGTGCCAGGCCGGTGAATCCGGCCGGCCAGCGCCCGACGAAGGCGACGCCCTGCGTGATCATGAAGGCGAGCCCCTTGGCGATGGCGGCCGTGCCGAGCGTCACGATCAGCGAAGGAACCTTCAGCACCGTGACGCCGAAACCGTTGAAGGCCCCCAGCCCGGCGCCCACCGCAAGAGCGGCCAGGACCGCGATCGCGGGGTCATAGCCCGCCTGGATGAACCAGCCAGCGGCGACTGCAGCCAGGCTCGCGACCTCGGCGATCGAGAGATCGAGCTCGGCGATGGTCAAGGCGAGCGCAAAGCCGAGTGCAAGGATGGCGAGGAAGCTCGTGTCCTTGGCGATGTTCAGGAGATTGCCCGGGCTTGCGAAATTCGGCGCAAAGGCGACGAAGAACCCGATCAGGGCGAGCCCCGCCAATGCAGTGCCATGCCGTTCGACAAGCGTGCGCATTCAGTGCGTTCCCCGCAACGGAAGCGCCATGCGGCCTCCGGGCGTCGCAAAGGGCTGATGGGGAGACGGGATCGAGTGTCGGGGCATCATGTCATGACAGCGGGCGAGCGGGCATTTCATCCGAACCGGCCGAAGCCGTACCGAATGGAACAACCCAACCCTAGTGCGGGGCCAAAGCGAATGCGAGCCGGCGCAACGGGTTGAGAGCGAATTCTCCACGTCCAATTGCGCAACGTCAGGCCCTGCTGCACGTGCTGCTCCCTTACTCGCGCCAGCCGGCAAGCTGACGCCCGATTGGCGCCAGAGCCTGCTCTGCCTGTCGGAAGAGTCCAAACAGCCGGTCATAGGGGGCGCGTGAGGCCGGGTTCGGCTGGTAGACCCGCGCCAGCCTGACAAGCGCTTCCTGCGCTGAGGCGAGATCCGGAAAGCGTCCGAGAGCGGTCCAGGCGACGATGGCAGCACCGAGCAGACCATGCTCCTCGCCTTCGACGACGCCGACCGGACGGCCGAGGATATCCGCCTTGATCTGACACCAATGGGGATTGGCAGCGCCGCCTCCGCCGAAGCGAAGTTCCGCGATCGGCCGGCCTGACGCTGCCTCGGCACGCTCCAGCACGACACGATTGAGGAAACCGACGCCCTCCATCACCGCCCAGGCGAGGTCAACCGCGCGGTGGCGGCGATTGAGCCCGACCAGAGCTCCGCGCAGCGACGGATCCCAGTACGGCACGCGTTCGCCCTGGAGATAGGGCAGGAAGATCACCGGGGCGGCATCGCGCGGTTCCGCAAGGACGCGGCCAAGCTCGCGACCGGCTTGCGCCGGTTCGCCCTGGAAGCGACCGAGCAGCTCGAGCAGCCAGATCAGCGTGTCGGCCCCTGTCTGGCTGGGGCCGCCGAGCTGGGTGAGGCCGGCGCCCCAGTCTACCGTCATCAGCCCTTCGGCCCAGGCAGCCCGGGCATTGACGAGACCCAGCACCTCCGTCGTCCCGGACAGGTTGTAGCCAAAACCCGGACGCATGGCGCCCAATCCGACCACGCTCGCCCAGGTGTCGTTCGCCATGGCGATCACGGGCCGGCCGGCAAGATGGCCAAGTGCGCCTTCCAGCCCGGGCTGGACATGGCTCATGATCGAAACCGGCTCGCGCAGCGGCGGAAGAAGCGTCACCGGCAGGGCGGCAGCGTCGAACAGCGAACCGCCGGCGGGCGCGGCCGCTGCGGCCGCCTCCAGCCGCGCGAGCGAAACGGTATCGCTCGCCACGACCCCGGTCAGGCGCAGATTCAGATAGTCCTTGGGATCGAGAACATGTGCCGTGGCCGCGAGGATGTCGGGCTCGGACTGTTTCAGCCACCAGAGCCGCGCGAGCGGGTGGAAGGCATTGAGGCCCGCTGTCTCTGGATGCTCCTTCGGGCACGTGGCCAGAAGCGAGGGCAGCGTCGTGTCGGCGCGCGTATCGCGCCATAGCATGGCGGGACGGAGCACCTGGCCGTCGCGATCGACGAAGACCTGCGTGCGCGTCAGCGCCGAGATCGCCAATGCCTCGATCTGCCCGAAGAGCGCGGGATGGGAAGCCTGGAGCACGGCTGCGCTCTCGCGGAGCGCGCTCCACCAGAGGTCGGGATCGATCTCGGCGGCGCCGCCCTGCTCGATTGGCACCCGCATGACGATGCTATGGCGGGCCCGAAGCTGCCCCGCCTCGTCGACGAGAGCTGCGCGAAAACTGGTGCCGCCGAGATCGCAGGCGAGAACCATGCTCACGGGCGAATACTCCCGTCGCCGCTACGCCTGCCGGACATCACCCTCACCTGCATCGCCTTGATCCGTCGCTCCCTGCCAGGGGCCTGCCTCATAGCAGGAGAGCGAGCGGGCGCGTAGCGCCCGCCGCCGGAAGCTGGGGATCAGGCGAGCGCGGCTTCGGTTTCGTCGACCAGCCGCCAGAACAGGCGCACGCCTCCGTCCGGCGCGGTTTCGAGGCCGGGCACGGCAGAGAGCAGCTTGCGGGTATAGGCATGCTGCGGCCGGTCGAAGATCTCGTCGCGGGTCCCGTCCTCGACGATCCGGCCCTCGTTCATCACCACGACACGGTCGGCGACCTGCTCGACCACGCCGAGATCATGGCTGATGAACAGGCAGGAGAAGCCGTGCTTGCGCTGCAGCTCGGCGAAGAGCTCCAGCACCTGCGCCCGCACCGTCACGTCGAGGGCCGAGACCGGCTCGTCGGCGATCACGAATTTCGGACGGCGCACCACGGCGCGTGCGATCGCGATGCGCTGGCGCTGGCCGCCCGAGAGCTCGTGCGGATAGCGTGACGCGAAGCCGTCGGCGAGGCCGACCTCCGCCAGCACCTCGTGCAGCCGCGCCGCCTTCTGGGCCGCCGTCATGCCGGGCACCAGCCGGAGCGGCTCGGCCACGAGATCGCCGATGGTCATGCGCGGATCGAGCGAGGAATAGGGATCCTGGAAGACCATCTGGCAGTTCAGCCGGTAATCCCAATAGGCCGTTTCGCTCTTGTCGATCGGCTTGCCCTCGAAGCGGATCTCGCCGCTGGTCGGCTTGATCAGGCCGGCGATCGCATGGCCGAGCGTGGTCTTGCCCGAGCCCGAGCCGCCGACGACGGCGACGACCTGGCCCGGCGCGACATCCAGGCTGATGCCATGCAGTGCGCGCTTCGGCGCCTCCTTGCGGAAGAAGCCCTGGCGTCCGCCATAGTCGATCACGAGATCACGCACCGAGACGATCGGCGTTCCGGCTTCCGGCAGCGCGCGCGCCGGACCGCGATGCGGCATCGCGGCCAGCAGCTTGCGCGTATAGGGGTGCTTCGGCCGCGCCAGCAGCTCCTCGGTCCGGCCCTGCTCGACGACATCGCCCTGGCACATCACGATGGCGCGGTCGGAATAGCGCGCGATCATGCCGAGGTCGTGGCTGATCATCAGCACGGCGGTGTTGTTGGCCTTGGTCAGGTCGACCATCAGCTCCAGCACGTCGCGCTGCACGACAGCGTCGAGTGCCGTCGTCGGCTCGTCGGCGATCAGCAGCGCCGGCTTCAGCAACATCACCGAGGCCAGCATGATGCGCTGGCGCATGCCGCCGGAGAACTGATGCGGATAGGAGGTCAACGCGCCCTCGGGATCGCGGATGCCGACACGCCGGAGCATGTCGAGGATCAGCTCCTTGCGCTCGCTGGTGCTGAGCTTGCGATGCAGCGCCAGGCCCTCGTCGAGCTGCCGGCCGATCAGCATCGACGGGTTCAGCGAGGTCATCGGCTCCTGGAAGACCATGCCGACACGCGAACCGCGCATGGCGCGCAGCTGCTTCGGTTCCATGGTCGTGACCTCCTGGCCCTCGAACTTGATCGACCCGGCGACGCGCCTGACTGCGGGCGGGATGAAGCCCATCAGGGCGCGCGCAGCCAGGGTCTTGCCGGAGCCGGACTCGCCGACGATGCCGACGATCTCGCCTGGCGACACCGAGAAGCTGACGCCGTTGACGACGCGCTTGCCGGTGCTGCCGATCTCGAGCGTGAGGTCGTCGACGCGCAGAAGTGTTTCGGACGAGGCCATCACATTCCCCTCATGCGCGGGTCGAGCTTGTCGCGCACAGCATCGCCGAGAAGATTGATCCCGAGCAGCGTCAGCGAAATGCACAGGCCGGGAAAGATGCCGAGCCAGACAGCCTGGCCGATATAGGGCCGCGAACCGGCGAGCATGTTACCCCAGGTCGGGGCGGGTGGCGGCACGCCGAGGCCGAGGAAGGAGAGCGCGCTCTCCGCCAGCAGCACATAGCCGAACATCGAGGTCGCCAGCACGGTCAGCGGCGCGATGCAGTTCGGCAGGATGTGGCGGGCCATGGTGAAGCCCTCGGAATTGCCCATCACGCGGGAGGCAGCGATGTATTCGCGCTCGCGCAGCGAAAGCACCGTGCCGCGCACGATGCGGGCGACCGAGGGCGCATAGGCGATGCCGAGCGCGACGATGATGCCGTATTTGTTGGCACCCACCACCGCGAGCAGGCCGAGCGCCAGCAGGATTCCGGGAAAGGCGAGCAGCGCATCGTTGAAGGCCATGACGATGCGGTCGAACCAGCCGCGGAGATAGCCACTGAAGACGCCGATCACGGTGCCCAGCGTCACGGCGAGCGTGACGGTCAGCAGGCTGATCCAGACGCTGGTCGCAGCGCCCGCCATCAGGCGGGAGAGCACGTCGCGGCCGAACTCGTCGGTGCCGAGCCAGTGCATGGCGCTCGGCGCCGCGAGCTTGGCGCGAAACGAGAGCTGCAGGGGATCGTAGGGGGTCCAGACCGCGCCGGTCAGGGCGACGACGAGCAGGACACCGATGAGCAGACCGCCCAGCAGGGCGTTGGGTGCGGGGAGCTTCATTCGGCTGTCACCCGCGGGTCGAAGATGGGATAGCACAGGTCGATCACCAGATTGACGAGGACATAGGTGAAGGCGACGAAGAGCAGGCAGCCCTGGATCACCGGGTAATCGCGCGCGAAGATCGAATCGACCAGCAGACGGCCGAGGCCGGGAATGGTGAAGACGGTCTCGACCACGGCGATGCCGCCGAGCAGGTTGCCGAGCACGAGCCCGATCAGCGTCCAGGTCGGCCCGAAGGCGTTCTTGAAGGCGTGGCGCCAGAGCACGGCGCCTTCCGAGAGGCCCTTGGCGCGGGCATGGGTGATGTAGTCGAGCCGCAGCACCTCCAGCGTCGAGGCGCGCGCCATGCGCAGGATCACGCCGATCTCGTGCAGGAACAGCGTCAGGATCGGCATGACGAGGTAGAGGATGCCGCGTGTCGTGTCCTCGCCGATCGAGACATAGCCGACGACCGGAAGCCATTCGAGCTTCAGCCCGAAGAACAGCAGCAGGAGCAGGCCGAGCCAGAAGGTCGGGATCGAGAGCAGCAGCGTCGCCAGCCCCACCAGGGTGAGATCGAGCGAGCTGTTCTGGCGCCAGGCGGCAATCACGCCGGCCGGTACGGCGACCAGGCAGGCGAACAGCACCGCAACCAGCACCACCTGCGCGCTGATGAAGAAGCGCTGGGCGATGAGCGGCAGGACCGCCTGCTGCGAATTGATCGACTGACCGAGATCGCCTTGCAGCAGATTGCCGAACCAGATCGCGAACTGCATCGGCAGGCTGCGATCGAGGCCCAGGCGTGCCCGGAGATCGGCCAGGCTCGCCGGATCGGCGAGGTCGCCCAGCATGAGCTGGGCCGGATCACCCGGGATCAACCGGATCAGGACGAAAACCGAGACTGCCACGATGAACAGTGTCGGCAACGCCATCAGGATGCGCGTGAGCGCGAAACGCAGCATTGGTGCTTCCCCTCCCCGTCAGACCTGCGCCTCAATTGGCGAGGTTGACGCCCCACATCCGCATCTTCGACTGCCATGGCTGGAAATCGCGCACGCGCTTGGAATGCGCGATCACGTCGAGGCCGTTGAAGTAGATGATCAGCGGCACCTCTTCGATCATGCGCTTGTGCAGGTCGTCGAAGAGCTTCTGGCGCTCGGCCTTGTCCGAAACGACCATCGACTTGTCGATCAGTGCCTGCGCCTCGGCATTGTCCCAGACCTTGCGCGGCTGCTTGTCCTTCGGCCCGGCGAACTGCTCGAACCCGAGCGCGGGGTCGAAGCGTGCCGAATAGGAGAAGGACTGCATCTGGTAGTTGCCCTTGTTGTAGCGATCGAGCTGGGTTGCCCAGTCCAGGACCTCGATCTCGGCATTGATGCCGGCGGCCTGCATCATCGCCTGAGCCACGACGGCGGCCGGGAAACTCGGCACGGTCGGGCGCTTGTTGGCGATGATCGAGATCTTCTCGCCCTTGTAGCCGGCATCCTGGAGCAGCTTCTTCACCTTGGCCGGGTCATAGCTGAAGCCCTGCTTCTCGACCGGTCCGAAATAGGCCGAGCTCGGATAGATCGCCGAATTGTTCGGCGTGCCGAGATTGCTGGAGGCGGCTGCGACGAGCTCGGTCATGTCGAGCGAAGCGGCGATGGCCTGGCGCAGCTTGACGTTCTTGATCAGCGCGTCGTTCGTCTGGAACAGGAAGGTGTGGCGCACGGCGTTCGGCGCGACCTTCACGTCGAGCTTGGGATTCTTGCGCAGTTCCTCGACGTCGCTCGGCAGGATTTCGGCCATGTCGATGGCGCCTGAGATCAGGCCGGCCTTCACCGTCGCGGGATCGCGCACGACAAGGAACTTCACGTCCTTGATGAGCGGCTTCTTCAGGCCGATATAGCCGTCGCGCTTGGCGCTCTTCGGCGACGCATAGCCGTCGAAGGCGGTCATGGTGAAATACTCGCCGCGCTTCCAATCGCCGATCTTGAACGGCCCGGTGCCGACCGGCTTGTCCCAGGAACCGTCTGCCTTCAGCGAGTCCTTGTGGATGACGGCGGCCATGGCGCAGTCGGTGCGTGCCAGCGCGTCGAGGAAGAGCGCGCTGGGCGAGTTGATGCGCATCACGACGGTGTTGGCGTCGGGAGCCTCGATCGCCTCGACCTTCAGGCCATTGCGACCGTCGAATTCGGACAGGCAACGCCACTCCGTCTTCGGATCCATGTAGCGGTTCCAGCTCCAGACGACGTCGGCCGAGGTCAGCTCCGCGCCATTGTGGAACTTCACGCCCTTGCGCAGCGTGAAGGTGTAGGCCTTGCCGTCGGCCGACATCTCGACCTTCTCGGCGAGAAGCGGTCCAACCGTGCCATCCTCGGCATAACCGACCAGGCCCTCGACGAGCTGCAGGACGAAATCATCCGTGTTGTCGTCGCGGTTCACGCCGGGATTGGAGCTGCGGATATCGGCAGCGACCGCGACCGTGACGGACTGGGCGGCGGCCGGAGCAGCGACGAGCGCTGAGGTCGCCAGTGCGAAGGCCGAGGCATAGATGCGGTTCATGTCGATGTTCCTGTTGTCGTCGTTCTTCTTGGTTTTGAGATGAGCTGGCCCGGGTCCGGCGCGGGCCAGGAGCAACGCCTCAATTGGCGAAGCTGACCTCCCAGAGCCGCGGCTTCCCTGCGACCCAGGGGGCAAAGCCGCGCAGCTTCCTGGAGACACCGGCCGTGTCGACCTGATTGTAGAGGAAGATCAGCGGAGCTTCGGCGAGCATCAGCTTGTGGAGCTCGTCGAACAGCTTCTGGCGCTCGGCCGGATCGCCGACGAGAGTCGCCTTCTCGATCAGCTCGTCGGCACGCCGGCTGTCCCAGGCCTTGGACGGGAATGCGTCCTTGGGTCCGCTGAACTGGTTGTAGCTCTGGGCAGGATCGATGCGGGCGGAATAGCTGAAGGACATCATCTGGAAGTTGCCCTTGGAATAGCGGTCGAGCTGGGTCGCCCATTCCAGCACCTCGATCTCGCTGTTGATGCCGGCGGCCTGCAGCATGGCCTGGGCCACGACCGCGGCCGGGAAGCTCGGCACCGTCGAGCGCTTGTTGGCGATCAGCTTGATCGGCTGGCCCTTGTAGCCGGCCTCGGCGAGCAGCTTCTTCACCTTGGCGAGGTCCTGGGTGTAACGCTGGCGCTGCACCTCGCTGTAATAAGGCGACGTGACATAGATCGCCGAGTTGTTGGTCTTGCCGAGCTCGTTCGAGGTGTGCGCGACGATCTGGTCGAGATCGAGCGCCGCCGCGATTGCCTGGCGCATCCGGACATCGCCGAGCAGGGCGTCGCGCGTCTGGAACAGGAAGGCGTGCTTCGTCGCGCTCGGGGCGCTCATCACCTCGAGATTGGGGATCTTCTTCATTTCCGGCACGTCGGAATCAGGGACGTCTGCCACATGCAATGCGCCCGACATCAAGCCGGCCTTGATCGTGGCGCCATCGGCGATGGAGAGGAATTTCACCTCCGGCACCAGGGCACGCTTGCGGCCGACATAGCCGTCGCGCTGCTCGCCAGGGGGCGAGACGTAACCGTCGAAGCGCTTCAGCGAGACGAATTCGCCGCGGCGCCATTCGCCGAGCGTGAAGGGGCCGGTGCCGATCGGCCGGTCCCAGCTGCCGTCGGCCTTCACCGAGTCCTTGTGGATGATCGCGACCATGGCGCAATCGGTGCGCGCCATGGTGTCGAGGAACATCGCACTGGGCTTTTCCAGCTTCATGACGAAGGTCGACGGATCAGGTGCGTCGACACTGGTGACCTTCATGCCGGTCCGGCCGTCGAATTCCGCCCGGCAGCGCCAGTCGGTCTTCGCGTCCATGTAGCGGTTCCAGTTCCACAGCACGTCGGCCGAGGTCATGACCGCGCCATTGTGGAACTTCACGCCCTTGCGCAGCGTGAAGGTGTAGGTCAGCCCGTCGGGCGAGACCGCGATCGACTCCGCCAGAAGCGGCGCGACCGCGCCGTTCTCGCGGTAGCCGACCAGGCCCTCGACCATGTGCAGCACGACGGCATCGGTATTGTCGTCCCGGTTGACGCCCGGGTTGGTCGAACGGATGTCCGCATTGAGCGCGACATTGATCGTCGATTGCTGGGCCAGAACCGGCGCAGCAACAAGGGTCAAAGCAATAGCCAGGGACGACGTCAGGTTCACTTCATTTCCCCTTCAGCACGGTGAGAGGCGCAGCATCTGCACGCAGGCGGGTCAGCGTTTCCGCCAGGAATTCCTCGACGCGCGGCACAGCCTTGACGCCGTCATGCGGCATGTTCGGCACCAGATTGAAGCGCACCTTCACGCCTGCGGCTTCGAAGGAGCGCTGCAGGCTGGCGAGCCGCTCAGGGCGCGTCTTGCCGGCATGGTTGGCGTCCGGCATCCAGTTGCGGCCGCCTTCCTTGTGGGTGATCTCCCAGGTCTCCAGATCGGCCGCGCCGACGATCATCTGGACCGGCACCTTGGCGAGGGCCGCCAAGTCGATCTCCTGTCCGAAGAGCGCCGCGAAATTGCGCGTGCCGACCCACCAGTCGCGCGTCGGATCGAGCAGCGTGACCGAACCCGGTGCTCCGATGCAGGCAGCCCAGAGGCGGTCGGGATGCAGAAGCATGAAGCGATGTGCGAAGTGCCCGCCGCCGGAATACCCGAACAGGGCAAAGCGCTTGAAGTCGAGATTGTAGCGCTCGCCGACCTCATCGACGATGGCAAGCAGTTCGTGATCGTAGCGGATGTCGGCTTCGCGCATGTACTTGAAGCCGTCACGATAGCCGTCGCCCCGCACCCCGACCGGGAAGAGCGGCGCGAGCACGATGCAGTTGTTCCAGCGCGCGAACTCGGTGAAGGCATCGCGATAGGTGATGAAACTGCGGCCGGTGCCATGCATGGCGACGACCAGCGCCGGCGGCTCGCCGCCCTGCCCCACTGACGGCGGCACGTAGAGGCAATAGGCAAAGCGGGGATCGTGCCGGCTGGCGAAGACCGTGGTCCGGTCCATGTCGTAGAGCGCGGCGGCCTTGTCGGCCTTCTTGGCTTCGGGCGCTTCACGCGTCGCAGTCATCGCAGCCATCGGATATCCTTTATTGGCTTTTAAATTGGCGCCAATTATGTTGCACGTTGCATTCAGGCTGGCAAGCTTGGATCGGTCGCTTCGCCCGGTAGCGAAATCGCGGCGAGATGAGCTAGGGAATGACGATGACGACCGTGAAGCGTAAGCCGAAATCGAAACACGCCCTGGCTGGCGAGATCGCCGAGGCGATCAAGCTCGGCCAGTTCCGCTCCGGCGAATGGCTCCGCCAGATCGACATCGAGCAGAAATTCGCCGCGACGCGCTTTGATGTTCGCACCGCGCTCGACGAACTCGTCGTGCGCAAGGCGATCGAACATGTCCCCAACCGGGGCTACCGCGTGGCCGAGATCGATCGAGAGACCCTGCGCCATATCCGGTCTGTCAGGATCGTGATCGAGACCTCCGTCGCGACCGCAATCGTTGGCCGGATGACGCCGGCAACCCTCTCGACGCTTCGTGGCCTCGCCGAGGAGTTCGGCGTGGCGGTGCGCGAGGGCACGCGCGCCGACCAGAGCCGGGTCAACGCCGAATTTCACGAAGTGATGTATCATCTCAGCGGCAACCCCGTGCTGGAGGAGCTGATCTGGAACCTGCGTGATCGCGGGCGCGGGTCGAACGTCACGGTATGGGCCTCCCACGAGTCGCTGCTGCGCAGCGACCGTGACCATCACGCCATGCTCGAAGCCATCGAGAAGCGCGACATTGCGCGCCTCTCGCAGTTGATTGCAGCTCATATTCTCAAGGATGCACCCGAGAGAGAGCCGGGGGACCTTTAGTCGGTGACGCTGACTTCCCAGAGTCTGGGCTTGGACAGGATCGAGGACTGGTAGCCCTTCACGCGCTTCGCATAGACGCCGGCATCGAGCCCATTATAGAGCATGACCATTGGCACCTGGGCGATGAAGCGCGTGTGCAGTTCGTCGAACAGCTTCTGGCGCTCGGCCTTGTCCGAAACCACCATCGACTTGTCGAGCAGCGCGAGCGAGTCCGGATCGTCCCAGACCTTGCGCGGCTGGGTCGCCTTCGGACCGGCGATCGACTCGAAGCTCAGTGCGGGGTCGAGGCGGGCCGAATAGGGGAAGGCCTGCATCTGGTAGTTGCCCTTGCTGTAGCGGTCGAGCTGCGTCGCCCATTCCAGCACTTCGATCGAGACATTGATGCCGGCACCCTGCAGCATCTGCTGCGCGATCACCGCGGAATCGAAGCTCTGCGGGTAGCGCTTGTTGGCCAGCATCACGATCGGCTCGCCCTTGTAGCCGGCTTCCTGAAGCAGCTTCTTGGCAGCCGCGACATCGTGCTTGTAGCCCTGCTTCTGCACCGGCCCGTAATAGGACGACATCGCAGGGACGATCGAATTGTTCGGCTTGCCCAGGCCGTCCGTGACGGCGGAGACGATCTCGTTGACGTCGAGCGCTGCGGCAATCGCCTGGCGCAGCTTCTGGTTCTGCAGCAACGGATCGCGGGTCTGCAGCAAGAGGCCGACCAAGCCCATGTTCGAGACGAGCGAGACCTCGACCTTGGGGTTCTTGCGCAGCTCGCCGACTTCAGCATTGGCGACGTCGGGGATGACGTCGATGTCGCCGCGCAGCAATGCGGCCTTGGCGGTGGAGCTGTCAGGTACGATCAGGAAGCGGACTTCATCCACCAGCGGACGCTTGCTGCCGGTATAGCCATCGATCTTGCCGGGAAGGCTGGCGTAGTCGGCATTGCGCACGAGCCGGATATATTCGCCGCGGCGCCATTCACCGAAGCTGAATGGCCCGGTGCCGATCGGCTTGTCGAAACTGCCATCCGCCTTCACCGAATCCTTGTGCATGATCCCGGTCATGGCGCAATCGGTGCGGGCGATGCTGGCAAGGAAGAGAGAGCTCGGCTTGTCGAGCTTGAACACCACCGTCGAAGCATCCGGCGCCGTTACGGATTCGACCTTGACCCGCCCTCGCCCGTCGAATTCCGAAAGGCAGCGCCATTCGGTCTTCGGGTCCATGTAGCGGTTCCAGCTCCAGACGACGTCGGCGGCCGTCAGCGGCGCGCCATTGTGGAACTTCACCCCCTTGCGCAGTGTGAAGGTGTAGCTCAGCCCGTCCTCGGACAGCGCGACCTTCTCGGCAAGGAGCGGCTTGACCTCGGCATCATCGCCATAGGCGACGAGGCCCTCGACCATATGCAGCACGACGGCGTCGGTATTGTCGTCCCGGTTCACACCCGGATTGATGCTGCGGATATCGGCATTGAGATGCGCGCGAATGCTCGTCGGCGCCGCGAGCGACGGGCCGAGACCTGCCAGCAGCGCGGTCATTGCCGCACTGGCAAGCGCTGCTGCTGCAATCGGTTTGAAAGCCATGTTCGATCCCCTCCTGATTTTTGTTAGCGAATGGCGTCGGGCCGCCCTCTACGGCTCCGACGCATGCAAAGAACTCACTCGGCGGCTTCGGCCAGCGTCACCGGATCGTCAGTCAGGCTGTAGCGCGTGAACCGCCGGTTCAGGGCCGGCAGCGGGGCCACTTCCATGATGCCCTTCGCCGGCTGCATGATCACCATCGACACAGTGGCCGAGAGGTTGCCGGTCTCGTTGGGGCGCGGCGGGCGGCAGACGGCATAGGGCGACAGGAAGTCGTCGAAGAACGCATTCTTGAGATCGGCGACGCTGAGCTTGCGGCCGGCATCGTCGAGCAGCTTGCGGACGCGCCAGTCGCGGTAGAAACTCTCCGGCACACGCGGAATGCCAGTGTCCTTGATCTTGGTGAGCGCGATCGAGCCGACCCAATGGTTGGCATGAACGATCAGGCCATCACTCGGGTAGATCGGGAAGGCCTCGTCCGGAGCGCATTCGAAGTCGATGGCGAAGCCGGCGACCGTCGAGAGCATCATGTTGTTCGAGCAGGCCTTCGGCGTCGTCGCCACGGCCTTCATCGCCATGGCGAAATGCTCCTGCTCCAGCACCTTGCGCCGGATCAGCGCCAGCGGCACGCCGGCCTGGGTGAAGTCGCGCTCGGACTCCAGATAGTTGGCGGTGATCGAAACGCCGGCGGCGTTCATGCCGCAGCGAGCAAGACCGCCCGCCTCGACAAAGGTCAGGAAATCCGGGCCGTCATCGCGGCGCACGCGCAGCACGATGGCGGTCTCGGCGCATTCCGCCTTCCAGTCCCAGTTCTGGCCGTGGATGAGTTCCCCCGTCGCGCTGCGCTCGGGCAGAATGACCGCGCCCGTGCAACCATCGTCGAGCTCCTCGCCGGCCTCGACCGGCTTGGCCTTCTCGAGCCGTGCCTTGGCCATCACTTCGGTGCGGGCATTGACCATCACGATATCTTCGAGCGTGACGCCGGCACCGTCGGCTATGCCGCGCATCTCCTCGACATAATGGGCGCCGAAAGCCTCGATCTCGCGGGCGAATTCGGCGATCAATCGCGACTTGGCAACGGCATCGTAGCCGAGCTCGGTGAGCTGGCCGCCATAGAGCTCGATGCTGCGCTTGACGCGCGCGGGGACCGCGGCGCCATGCTGCCGGCCGCGCTCATAGGGCGATCCCGAAACATCGATGAATGGAAAGGGCTCAACCATGGACCAAATCTCCGCGCCGGCTCTGGCGCCCGGCTAACAGTTAATGTATTTCATCACGCAGTAAGACAATCAAGAGGAAATTCATGGCCGAACCGACCCGGCTCCAGCAGGATCTGGCCGAGCGCATCATCCAACTGGCGCGCGAGGATGGTCTCGCGGCGGGCGCATGGCTCAACGAAAATAATCTGGCCAAGCGCCTGAATGTCTCGCGGACCCCGGTTCGGGCGGCGCTCAGCCATCTCGAAGGCCAGGGAATCGTGCTTCGTCACCCCAACAAGGGCGTCGAACTGGTCAGCGCGCTTCCGCTTCCGGCAGACAGTGCCGGCTCGCCCGACGAGACCGACCTCGCTCTGGTCAGGATCGCACGCGACCGCGAGAGCGGCGCGCTTGGCGATGACGTTTCCGAGCTGGAGCTGATGCGCCGATACGAGATGGCGCGACCGGAAATCCAGCGCACCCTGAAGCGCCTGGCCGAGCTGGAGATGGTGGAGCGCAAGCCAGGCTATGGCTGGCGCTTCCTGCATGAATCCTCGGATTCGTCACTGCGAATGGAGCGCTATCGCTTCCGGATGCTGCTCGAGCCCATGGGTTTTCTCGAACCTGGCTTTCGCCTCGACGAGCACTGGGCGGTGGAGATGCTGAGGCGGCACCGCCACACCCTCACCCAGCCCTGGCGCGAGTCCTCCAGTGTCGCCTTCTACGAGATGAACGCGGCCTTTCACGAAGGCCTCGCGGCCGCATCGGGCAACCGCTTCATCCACTCCGCCATCCGCCGAGAAAACCAGATGCGACGGCTCTCCAACTATGATTGGGGCTCCGGCACCGAACGGGTCCAGGTCAGCTGCACCGAGCACATCGAGATCCTCGAACGCCTGCAAGCCGGAGACCGGGAAATCGCCTCGGTCCTGATGCGCCGGCATTTGCAGCGCGCCAGCGAACTCAAGCGGAGAGTCCGGCAACCGCCGCCCACGGCCGGCTAGCAAGGCATGTGAAGTGATATTGTCTTTCGTACGGAATAAAGACAGTATCGCCTCTCGCCAATGGCGCGCCCGTGATGGGATCGCCCCCGCCCGAGGATCGCTTCATGCCAGCCACCGCCCTTCGTAGCGAAACCGACCGCAGCAACGCTCCGGACGCCTTCTGGATGCCGTTCACGCCGATGCGCGGCTTCAAGCAGGAGCCGATGCTGTTCGAGCGCGCCGAGGGCATGCACTACTTCACTCCCGAGGGGCGCCAGGTCCTCGACGCGATGGCAGGCCTCTGGTGCGTCAATGCCGGCCACGGCCAGCAGCGCATCGTCGAGGCGATCCGTGAGGCGGCTGGGCGCCTCGATTTCGTCTCTTCGTTCAAGATGAGCCATCCTGCCGCGCAGACCTATGCGGCACGGCTGTGCGATTTCGCGCCCGAGGGGCTCGATCACGTCTTCTTCGTCAATTCCGGCTCCGAGGCGGTCGATACCGCGCTCAAGATCGCACGCGCCTATCACCATGCGCGCGGCGATGCGCGCCGCACCAAGCTGATCGGCCGGGCCAAGGGCTATCACGGCATGGGTTTTGGCGGGCTGTCCGTGGCAGGCCTCGGCCGGCACAAGCGCGGCTTTGGCCCGCTGCTGCCGGAAGTCGCCCATCTCGCCCTGCCCTATGATGCCGGCATGGCGTTCTCGCGCGGCCAGCCGGACACCGGCGCGGCCTATGCCGAGGAACTCGAGCGCGTGCTCGAGATGAACGATCCGGCCAGCGTCGCTGCCGTCATCGTCGAGCCGGTGACCGGCTCGGGCGGCGTCTATCCGCCGCCGAAGGGTTATCTCGAGCGCCTGCGCGCGATCTGCGACAAGCATGGCGTGCTCCTGATCTTCGACGAGGTCATCACGGGCTTTGGACGCCTCGGCACCCCATTCGCGGCGCAGGCGTTCGGCGTGACGCCCGATCTCATCACCTGCGCCAAGGGCATGACCAATGGCGCGGTGCCGATGGGCGGCGTCATCGTCTCGAATACGGTCTATGATGCCTTCATGGCCGGCCCGCCCGAGGTGATCGAGCTGTTCCACGGCTATACCTATTCGGCTCACCCGCTCGCTTGTGCCGCTGGGCTCGCCACGCTCGATGTCTTTGCCGAACAGGGCATCGTGGCGCGCGCAAAGGCGGCAAGCACGCATTGGCAGGAGCGTGCGCTGGCGCTCAAGGGCTCCCCGCATGTTGCCGACATCCGCAGCATCGGCCTGCTCGGCGCCGTGGAGCTGACACCGCGGCCAGGGCAGCCCGGCGCGCGCGGAGCGGCCTGCGCCAAGGCCTGCTATGAGGCCGGCGTGCTGGTGCGCGGGTCGGGCGACACGATCGTGCTGTCGCCGCCGCTCATCGTCTCGGAAGGCGAGATCGACCTGGTCTTCGCGACCATCGCGACAGCCCTGCTCAGCATCGATTGATGCATCGGCTCTTCAGGACTTGATCGCAACCTCCCAGGCCCGCGCGCGCGACTCCCACGGCACGAAGCCGGAGACGCGCGCCGTCGAGGCCCAGGCTTCGATCGAGTTGAACAGCATCACCAGCGGCACGTCGTCGATCATCCGCTTGTGCAGTTCGTCGAAGATCTTCTGACGCTCGGCCGGGCTCTCGATCTTCGAGGCCTTGTCGAGCAGCGCAATCACAGCGGGGTCATCCCAGACCTTGCGGGGCTGGTCCGCCTTCGGCCCGGTGAAATGCTCGAAGCTCAGCGCCGGGTCGAGCCGCGCCGAGTAGGAATGCACCATCAGCTGGTAATTGCCCTTGAGGAAGCGATCCATATGGGTCGCCCACTCCACGACATCGATGTCCGAGTTGACGCCGACGGCCTGGAACATCGACTGCAGCACGACTGCGATGTTGAAGCTTGGCGCCGATTTACGGTTATTGGTGGTGATCTTCAGCCGCTCGCCCTTGTAGCCGGCCTCGGTGAGAAGCTTCTTCGCACGCGCCGGATCGTAGCCGTGCGAGAGGTTCTGCACGTCGCTGTGATAGGCCGACTTGGCGTGGATCGTGGAGTTGTTCGGCTGCACGCCGAGATCGGAGACGATCGCGACGAGCTGGCTGAAATCGATGGCCGCCGCAAGCGCCTGGCGCATCGCCGGCATCCTGAAGACCGGGTCGTTGGTCTGGAAGAGCAGTGCATGGCGCGCTGCCGTGGTCGCGGTCTGGACCGTTATGCCGGGAGCCTTCTTCAGCTCGGAGACATCAGAGCCCAGCACTTCGGCAATGTCGATCTGGCCTGCGATCAGGCCGGCCTTCACCGAGGCTGCATCCGGGACGACCAGGAACCTGACCTCCGGAACGAGCGGCCGCTTGCTGCCGGCAAAGCCGTCGAGGCCGCCAGGCAGCGACTGGTAGCCATCGAAGCGCGTCAGGCTGATCTGCTGGCCGCGACGCCACTCGCCGAACTTGAACGGGCCGGTTCCGACCGGTGCTTTCCACGAACCGTCAGGATTCAATGAATCCTTATGGATTACCGCGGCGCTGCCGCAATCGGTGCGCGCCAGCGAGAACAGGAAGAGCGCGTTGGGCTCGTTGATGC
Organism: Allobosea sp. 2RAB26; assembly: GCF_052115465.1. Lineage (NCBI taxonomy): Bacteria > Pseudomonadati > Pseudomonadota > Alphaproteobacteria > Hyphomicrobiales > Alloboseaceae > Allobosea > Allobosea sp. 2RAB26. The sequence goes on from NZ_JBFRGS010000008.1 coordinate 39,894, forward strand.
GCATTCGCACGGTGGTTGGCGACACGGCTTCGACCGCTTCGACCTTGAGCCCGCTGCGGCCGTCGAAATCGGCAAGGCAACGCCATTCCGTTTTCGGGTCCATATAGCGCTGCCAGCTCCAGACGACGTCCGCGGCGGTCAGCGGCGCACCGTTGTGGAAGGTCAGTCCCTTGCGCAGTTCGAAGGTGTAGCTCAACCCATCCGGTGAAGTCTCGACCTTCTCCGCCAGCATGGGCCCGACGGTGCCGCCTTCGCGATAGGCGACCAGCCCTTCGACCATGTGGAGGGTCACCGCGTCGCTGTCGTCGTCGCGATTGACGCCCGGATTCGTGCCGCGAATATCGGCCCTGAGGGCGATGGTCAGGGTTTGCGCCGCCACCGGAGCACTCGACAGTGCCGCGAGCAGCGCCATCGTCGCAATGCGCGTTCGTGAAGCACGTCTCATGAGCAAGGACCTCCCAATCCCCGTGTCAGGCCGCAGCCGCGACGGCGACCGGATCGCCGGAAAGGCTGTAGCGGGTGAAGTGTCGGTTGAGCGCGGGCAGCGGCGCCACCTCCATGATGCCGAGCCCGGGCTCCATCACGATCATCGCGACGCTCGCCGTCAAATCGCCGGTCGCTCCGGCTCGTGGCGGGCGACAGACGGCATAGGGCGACAGGAAATCGTCGAAGAGCGCGGCCTTCAGATCCTCCCGTGTCAGGAAACGCTGCGGCTCGGTCAGCAATCGCCTGACACGCCAGTCGCGGTAGTGACTGTCGGGTGAGCCGAAGCCGGTATCGCGTAGCTTGGCAAGCGCGACCGGACTGATCCAGTGGTTCGCGTGCACGATGAGCCCATCTTCCGGGTAGACCGGAAAGGCCTCGTCCGGGGCGCATTCGAGGTCGATGGCAAAGCCCCGGTCCTGGCTCAGCATCATATTGGTCGAACAGGCCTTCGGCGTGGTCGCCACTACCTTCATCGCCAGTGCCAGGTGCTCCTGCTCCAGTGCCTTGCGGCGCACCAAGGCGAGCGGAACGCCTTCCTGGCGGTAGTCGCGATCACTGCGCAGATAATTGCCGGTCACGCAGATGCCGGCTTCGTTCATGCCGTGACGACCGAGGCCGCCCGCCTCGACGAAAGTGAGCAGATCGGGCCCATCCTGCCGGTGCACGCGCAACACGATCGCGGTTTCCGCGCATTCCGGCTGCCAGTCCCAGTTCTGGCCCTGGATGATGCCCCCGCTCCAGCTTCGCTCCGGCAGGATGATGGCGCCGGTGCAGCCATCGGCCATCTTCTCCTCCTCCTCCTCATCGTCCTCATCGATGGGGCGGGAGGCAAGGAGGCGCGCCTTGGCGACGATCTCCGTCCGTGCATTGATCATGATGATCGCCGAGAGGTCGAGCCCGGCCCCGTCGGCGATGCCGCGCATTTCCTCGAGATAGGCCTCGTCGAAGGCAGCAATTCCCCGGCTGAACTCGGCGATCAACGCTTCACGTTCACCTGGCTTCGATCCGAGCCTGTCGAGCTGGCCTGCGTAGAACCGTGCGCTGCGATGCACGCGATCTGTCACCGCCGCACCATGTTGCCGCCCTCGCTCGTAAGGCGACCCAGATACCGAGACGAAGGGAAATGGTGCAATCATCCACAGGCTCTGTGTTTTTTATTGCAGTTATATACACTGGACCATCGCCAAACCTTATTGTCAATGGCAAGAAAGGGAAGCTTCGGAGACGCCCACGTGTCGAGCGGACTGCATCGCGAAATCATTGGTGACATCCTGCGGCTCGGTCGGGACGAAGGATGGGCGGTCGATGCCCCGGTCGGGGAAAAGCCACTGGCCGCTCGCCTCGGTGTTTCACGAACGCCTGTGCGCCGCGCCCTGATTGATCTCAGCGAACGCGGCATTCTGCGGCGGGAACTCGGCTCGGGCTTCAAGCTCAACCGCCCGATCGATGCCGCGGTCGTCGCGGAATGCAGCAATGACGCTGCCGGCGGCGCGGAGCTCTACCGGAAGATCCTGAACGACCGCGCCTCGGGCCTGATCCCGCTATCGGTGACGGAGAACGCGTTGCTTGTGCATTTCGGCGCGTCGCGCGGCGATCTGCGGCGCGCCTTGCTGCGCCTCTCCGCGGAAGGAATCGTCCAGCGCCAGCGCGGCCATGGCTGGCAGTTCTCGGAAAGCCTCGATAACCCGCAGGCTATCCTCGAGAGCTATGCCTTCCGCGAGGCGGTCGAGACCGCGGCGCTCAGCCAACCCGACTACCGCATCGATGGCGCCGCGCTCGAACGGATGCGCAATGCGCATGAGGCGCTGATGCGCAAGCCCGCCTCCGAGATCGCGCCGGACATGTGGTTCCAGGTGAATGCGGAATTCCATGAGACGCTCGCCTCATGGTCACGCAACCGCTTCTTCCTGCAGGCGGTCAAGCGCCAGAATGCCCTGCGGCGCATGCATCAGTTCGTCGACTTCCCGCAATTGACGCCTGACCAGATCAAACAGTCCTGCGAGGATCATCTCGCCATCCTCGACGCTTTGGCAGCGGGGGATCGCCCGCGTGCCGTCGCCCTGCTCTCGGCCCATCTGAGCCAGGCAGCACAGGACTGGCACAATCAGAACTAAAGACGCATGCGCGCCCTTGCCCCGGGGCTTGGCTTTTCCTTCGGTCTTCCCGATGGTTCGGGCGCCGCTCCCGAAAGGTGGCAAAGCCCACGCCTCCCCTTTGCCAGCAGGATGCCATGTCTGATCGCAGGAATATCGGCACCTTCGACTATGTCGTGATCGGTGCGGGCTCGGCGGGCTGCCTGCTCGCGAACCGGCTCTCGGCCGATCCATCCAAGCGCGTGCTCGTGCTGGAAGCCGGTGGCATGGACGACTGGATCTGGTTCCACGTCCCGGTCGGCTATCTCTACGCGATCGGCAATCCGCGTGCCGATTGGCTGTTCCAGACCGAGCCGCAGGCGGGGCTGGGCGGGCGGGCGCTCGCCTATCCGCGCGGCAAGGTCGTCGGCGGCTGTTCGGCGATCAATGCGATGATCTACATGCGCGGCCAGGCGGCCGATTACGACGGCTGGCGGCAACTCGGCCTGCAGGGCTGGAGCTGGGACGACGTACTGCCCTATTTCCTGAAGCACGAGGACCATATCGCGCCGCCGGCCGGCGGATTGCATCGCTCCGGCGGTGAATGGCGCGTCGAGAACCCGCGCGTGCGCTGGGCCATTCTCGATGCCGTCCGGGATGCGGCACAAGCGGCGGGCATCGCCAAGATCGACGACTTCAACACCGGCGACAATGAGGGCTCGGCCTATTTTCAGGTCAACCAGAAGCGCGGCCGGCGGGTGAGTTCCTATCGCGCCTTCCTGGTTCCGGCGCTTGGCCGCTCCAATATCCGGCTGGAAACCCATGTGCTGGTCGAGCGCATCATCATCGAGGAGGGCCGCGCCCGCGCGGTCGAATTCATCCATCAGGGCGAGAAGCTGCGGGTGGACGTGAGTGGCGAGGTTGTGCTGAGCGCCGGCGCAGTCGGCTCACCTGCCATTCTCGAGCGATCAGGCATTGGCGACGGCGAAAGGCTCCAGGCTCTGGGCATCGAGACGCGGCGCCATCTGCCGGGCGTCGGCGAGAACCTTCAGGACCATTTGCAGATCAGGCCCGTCTACAAGGTGGAAGGCGTGCGCACGCTCAACAGCGACTATGCCAAACTCTGGCGCAGGCCGCTGATGGCGCTGGAATATGCGGCGCTGCGCACCGGGCCGCTGACCATGGCGCCCTCGCAGGTCGGAGCCTTCGCCAAATCCTCGCCGGATTACGCCACGGCCAATCTCGAATTCCATTTCCAGCCGCTTTCGCTCGACAAATGGGGCGACGGGCTGCACCCGTTCGGCGCCTTCACCGCCAGTGTCTGCAACCTGAGACCTTCGAGCCGTGGCAGCGTGCATCTGAAGAGCCCCGACGCGAGCGACGCTCCCGCGATCTCGCCGAACTATCTCGCAACGGATGAGGACAAGCAGGTCGCGGTCGATGCGCTGAAGCTCGCGCGCCGGATCGTCGCGCAGCAGCCGCTCGCACGATTCAAGCCCCAGGAACATGTGCCTGGTCCCTCGGTGACGTCGGATGCGGAGCTTCTGGAGGCGGCAGGCCGGCTCGGCACGACGATCTTCCACCCGGCCGGAACCGCCAGGATGGGACGAGACGACGATGCCGGCGCCGTGCTCGACGAACGCCTGCGCCTGCGCGGTGTCGAGGGCTTGCGCGTCATCGACGCTTCCGCCATGCCGCGCATCACCTCGGGCAATACGGCCGCCCCGACGATGATGATCGCTGAAAAGGGTGCCCAGATGATCCGGGACGATGCCCGACGACGTTGACGTCCTCGCCGCGCAGGAATCTGCGGTCAGCCTGGCTGGGGCATGCAGGGGGGCGGCTCGAGGTTGCGGCAGAGTCGCGATGAGGTCGGCATCAAGACGGATTCATCCCGTCGTGATCGAAGGCCTGGTCGCCGTCTCACCCGCCTCCAATGCAGGCTCGCTCTCGTCCTTGAGCTCGACGCCTGTCAGCGAACGCCGGAGCGCTTCCCGCATAAGCCAGGCGAGCTTGAAGGCCGCGTGTTCGAAGGAGAGCCCACCCGGGCGGATGTTCGAGACGCAGTTGCGCGTGGCATCGCTGAGGCCGCGTCGCGGCGCGAAGGTGAGATAGGCGCCAAGCGAGTCCGGCGAAGACAGACCGGGTCGCTCGCCGATCAGCACCGCGACGAGGCGTGCGCCCAGTGCCTCAGCCGCCTCGTCGCCCAGCGCGACGCGTGCCTGGCTCGCAATCACGACCGGCGCGAGTGTCAGCCCCTGGCGCTGCAGCAACGGCAGCATGGCTGCGATGAGCGGCGCCGCATTCTGCTGGACTGCCGTCGAGGACAGGCCATCGGCGACGACGAAGGCGAAATCGAACGCACCGCGTCGGGCCTGCAGCATCGCCTGCGCCTCGGGAGAGAGACGCCGCCCGAGATCGGGCCGCCGCAGATAGAGATCGCGCGAGGGTGCGGCGCTCTCAACCTGCACCGTCTCCAGCGAGAGCGCTGCGAGTTCGGCCGCGACCTCGTCGGAGCGGAACGGAATATGAACCGCGTCGCGTGCCTGCGCATGGGCGAGGCCGAAGCGCAGGACCTCGCGCGTCGGCAAGGAAGCACCCGCGCGGCCGAGCGCAATGCGGGCCGGCGTCAGCCGCGTCAGCGCGGCCCAGCGCTCGTCGGCCGGGAGCATGTCGTCGCCGCTCACGCCGCCTGCCCCTGCATGGCCGCCAGCAAGGCTTGCCCACCCCGCCCGCTGCTCAACCGCCCGGCCTCATCCGTGATGTCCATGCGTCGCAGCCAGGCCTCGAACTCGGGTGCGCGTCGCAGCCCGAGCACTTCGCGGACATAGAGTTGGTCGTGGAAGGAGGTGGACTGGTAATTCAGCATGACGTCGTCGGCGCCGGGCACGCCCATGACGAAATTGACCCCGGCCGTGCCGAGCAGGGTCAGAAGCGTGTCCATGTCGTCCTGATCGGCCTCGGCATGGTTGGTGTAGCAGACGTCGCATCCGAGCGGCACGCCCATCAGCTTGCCGCAGAAATGATCCTCCAGTCCGGCGCGGATGATCTGCTTGCCGTCATAGAGGTATTCCGGACCGATGAAGCCGACGACGGTGTTCACCAGCAGCGGCTCGAAGGGCCGGCAGACGGCATAGGCCCGCGCTTCCAGCGTCTGCTGGTCGACGCCGTGATGGGCGTCGGCCGAGAGCGCGGAGCCCTGTCCGGTCTCGAAATACATCACGTTGTCGCCGATTGTGCCACGCTTCAGCGAACGCCCGGCCTCCAGGCCTTCCTGGAGCACAGACAGCGAAATACCGAAGGATTCATTGGCCTTCTGCGTGCCGGCGACGGATTGGAAGACGAGATCGACCGGCGCGCCCTGCCCGATCAGCGCGATCGCACTGGTGACATGGGTCAGCACGCAGCTTTGCGTGGGAATGTCGAAGCGGTGGATCAACTCGTCGAGCAGGCGGACGAGATCACCGAGCACCGGCAGGGAATCGGACGCCGGGTTGATGCCGATCACGGCATCGCCACAGCCATAGAGCAGCCCGTCGATCGTCGAGGCGAGGATGCCGGCGGCATCGTCAGTCGGGTGGTTCGGCTGGAGGCGCACGGCCATCGTGCCGGGCAGGCCGATCGTGTCGCGAAAGCGCGTGGCGACCCGGCATTTGCGGGCAACCAGGATGAGATCCTGGTTCCGCATCAGCTTGGAAACGGCGGCTGCCATTTCGGGCGTCACGCCGGGTGCGATAGCGGCCAGGACCTCCGGCGTCGCCTTCTCCGCGCAGAGCCAGTCTCGGAACTCGCCGACCGTCTGCGACGCGATCGGCGCGAAGGCGGCCGCATCATGGGTATCGAGAATCAGGCGGGTGACCTCGTCCTCCTCGTAAGGCACCAGCGCCTCATTGAGAAAGGTTCGCAGGGGCAGGTCGGCGAGCGCGATCTTCGCCGCCATGTTCTCTTCCATGCTGGCGGCGGCGATGCCGGCCAGCATGTCGCCGGAACGCAGTGGCGTCGCCTTCGCCATCAACTGCTTCAGATCGGCAAAGACGTGGACATGCCCTCCGACCGTGACGCGGTATGTCATCAAGCTGTCCCCCGGATCCTGCCCGTACGAGTGTGGGAGCGGCCGTGCCGGAGCGCAAGCCGCGCCACCCCCATGCAGAGCCTATGCCGGTCTGGCGTAGGCCTCGATCGTGTCGAAGAGCTTGCGCGAAATGATGATGCCGTCGGTCGCCGTGCGTGTGCGGGCGCCGGCGCGACGCTCGCCCGGCAGGCGGGCGCCGGGCTGACCGGCCACCGCATCGAACAGGCGCTCGAGGCGGGACGAAGCGCCCTCGCCCACCAGTTCGCCAGGGTCGATCGCGATGAAAAACTGGCCGGTGCGTGGGGAGCCACCGAGATTATCCGCGAAGGAGGACGCATCGATCGAGAGACTGGCGCCGGTCAGCCAGGCTGCGAAGATCTCGACGATCAAGGCGAGGCCCGCGCCCTTGTAGCCGCCGGACGGGACCATCGAACCGCCGGCAAGCGCCGCCTTGGGATCGGTCGTCGGATTGCCTTCCCTGTCCAACGCCCAGCCGAGCGGGATCGCCTCGCCGCGCTGCTGGTGGACGACGATTTCGCTCTTGGCGACGACGCTGGAGGATTGGTCGAGCACCAACGGCTCGCGCCCCGCACGTGGCACCGCAAAGGCGATCGGATTGGTGCCGAAGACCGGCCTGGCACCGCCCGCCGGCGCGATCGAGGCCGGAGCGTTGACGAAGGCCAGGGCCAGCAAGCCATTCTGCGCGATGCGTTCGACATGATAGCCGACCACGCCGCAATTATAGGAGTTGGTGACGGCGAGCGCGGCGATGCCCTGGGCCTTTGCCGCCTCGCACAAAGCCGGCAGGCCGAAATCGATCGCCGGATGGGCAAAGCCGCCCTTGGCATCGATGCGGACCAGGCCCGGCTTCGGGCTATCGAGCACGGGGCGCGCCTTCCCGTCGATCTTGCCGACGCGGGCGTGTTCGCAATAGGTCGGCAGGCGCGCGAGGCCGTGGCTATGCACGCCTTCGGCCTCCGCCGCGACGACGGAAGCCGTGATCGGTGCTTCGTTGCGCGGATCGACCCCGCAGGCGAGCAGCACGCGCCGCGTCAGCGCCTCGACCTGGGCGAGCGTCATCTGAACGCCGTCGGCGGAACTCTGCGTGTTCATGCCGCCTCCTCCTTGTCCTGTTCGGCGCCGTAGAACCGGGACGCGGCCTTCGGCGTCACCAGCCCGTCGGAGAGGTCCTTGGCGAGGCGCTTCGGATCGCGCCGCGCCGGATCGCCGAACCCGCCGCCCCCGGATGTCTCGATGGTGACGGTGTCGCCGGCCTTCAACGGGATGCCCGAGACCTTGGATTGGAGAGAAAGTTTCGAGCCGTCCGCGCGCGTCACGGTGGTGCGGCTGAGCGAACCGGGCTCTCCGCCGCCAATGCCATAGGGCGCATGCCGGAAACGCTCGAAATTGGTCGAGAGCGAGCCCTCGGCCGCGTCCAATCGCCATTCCCGCACGAGGCCCAGCCCGCCACGGAATTCACCGGCGCCGCCGGAGTCGGGAATGAGCCCGTATCTGGTGAAGGTCACCGGGTACTTGGCCTCGACCATCTCGATCGGGGCATTGGTATTGTTGTGCAGGCCGCAGGAGAGCGCGCTCGCGCCGTCGCCTCTGGCATGTCCGCCCCAACCGCCAACCTCAATGTCGAAATAGACCTGGCGCTTGCCCTTCGGGTTCGTCGTCTGCAGCGCGTAGACATAGGAGATCGCGTAATAGGCAGCCGGGATGCGCTCCGGCATGATCTGCGCCAGCGCGCCGAAGACGGCGGTCGCGATGCGATGGTTGACGACCATGCGGCCGGCGACGGGCGCCGGGAAGACCGCGTTGACCACGCTGCCTTCCGGCAGCTTCACGGTGACGGCGCGATAGCAGCCGGAATTGGCCGGGATCTCGCCGCCGAGTGCCGCCAGCAGCGCGTAGTAGACGGCCGAGCAGGTCATGGCGGGGGTGTTGTTGACCGGCCCCTTCACCTGCGGGCTCGACCCCTCAAAATCGAGCGTGATGGTCTCGCCGCGCTTGATGATCTTCACCGCAAGGCGGATCGGCTCTTCCGACTGGCCATCATCATCGACCAGTTCGACGAAGGAGGATTCGCTGTCGGGAAGCGCCTTCAGCGCGGCGCGCACCATGCGCTCGGAGCCGTCGAGGATGGCCGACATTGCGGCTGCGAGCGAGGCGGAGCCGTATTTGCGGGCCATGCGCGCCACGGCCCGCTCGCCGATGCCGAGTGCGGCAATCTGCGCGTTGAGGTCGCCGCGCGTCTCGTCGGGCTGGCGCACATTGTGCAGCAGCATCTCGAAGACGCCGGTGTTGAGCACGCCTCTGTCGACGAGGCGCAGCGGCGGGATGCGGATGCCTTCCTGGAAGACCTCCGTCGCATTGGCATAGTAGCTGCCGGCCGCACCGCCGCCGACATCGACATGGTGGCAGAGCGTACCGACGATGCCGACCCGCTCGCCATCAACGAAAACCGGCCGGAAGGTCTGGATGTCAGGCAGATGCTGGCCGCCGGAATAGGGATCATTGGTGACGATGACATCGCCGTCGTTCCACTGGTCGAGTGGAATGAAGCGATCGAGGATCGTGCGCAGGCAGTCCGACATCGAGTTCAGGTGAACCGGGATGCGCGCGGACTGGGCGATGTTGCGGCCTTGCGCATCGAAGACGGCGGTCGAGAAATCCAGGATTTCGCGAACCACGGTCGAGCGGCTGGTGCGCCAGATCGTGATGCTCATTTCCTCGGCCGCAGCGACCAGCGCATTGCGGATGACTTCGAGGCGGACGGGGTCGATGCCCTTCAAAATGTCGCTCATGGTGTCGGGCCTCACTGCGCGGTGATGCGGTCGGCGATCAGGGCGCCGGCGGAATGGGTGACGATGTTCCAGCCGGCCGGCAGGTAGATCGAGGTGTAGGGCTCTTCGACGACGGCCGGGCCGCTGACGGGATCGGTAGTACCGATCGCATCGCGCTCCCAGACCGGGGTGTCGACTGCCGCTCCCCGGCCATGGACCGGGCGCGACTGTGCGGCCGGTTTCGCGGAGCCGGCGGCCTGGCGCGCCGGCACGGGCTTGGCCAGCGCTCCTACTGCCTTTAGGCGCAGGGCGACGATTTCGACCCGGACCTCGGGCTCGTCATAGGAAAAGCGCTGCTTGTGCAGGGCGTGGAAGGCGGCACTCGCCTTGGCGACACCTGCGGCCGAGAAATCAGCCTCGTCCAGCGGCACACGCAGGTCGAAGGCCTGACCGGCATAGCGCAGGTCGACGGCCCATTCGAAACGGCGTGCCGCGGGCGCGACACCGTCCTCGGCGAGCAGCGCTTCCGCCTCCGTGACAAGGCGGGACGCGGTCGCTTCCAGGCCCGGCGCGAGTTCATCGAAGAGGCCGATCTGCGTGGCGCCGAGATCATGGGCGATATCGGACCAGAGGATGCCCCAGGCCGAGAGCGTCGAGGCATGGGCGGGGAAGATGACACGGCGGATGCCGAGTTCCTCCGCCACCTCGCAGGCATGGACACCACCGGCACCGCCGAAGGACAGCATGGCGAAATCCTCGGGGTCGAGCCCCTTCTCGAAGAGCGAGAGCCGGATCGCCATGGCCAGCGCCGAATTCGCGACGTCGATGACGCCGGCCGCGGTCCTGTCGACGGAGAGCCCGAGCGGCGCCGCCACGGTTTCGGCAGCGCGCCGCGCGGCCTCACGGTCGAGCGGCATCGCCCCGCCCATGAAGCTCTTGCCGTCGAGCCGACCGAGCAGGAGATTGGCGTCGGTCACGGTGAGCGCGGTACCACCCTTGCCGTAACAGGCCGGGCCAGGGTCGGCTCCGGCGCTGTGCGGGCCGATGCGCAGGCGATTGCCGTCATCGACCCAGGCGATCGAGCCGCCGCCGGCGCCGATGGTGCGCATCTCGATCATCGGCAGCCGCACAGGCAGGCCATCGACCTCCCCCTCATTGACCATCGAGACCACGCCGTCATGGACCACGGAGACGTCGAACGAGGTCCCACCCATGTCGACCGCGACGAGATTGGGCTCGCCGAGCTCGGCCGACAGGCGCCTGGCGGCCGCGGCACCGCCGCTGGGGCCGGAGAGCAGCAGGCGGGCGGGCTCACGCCCGGCCTTGGCCAGGCCGGACACACCACCATTGGACTGGACGAGGTAGACCTGCGTCTGCGGCACCTCCTCGGCGAGGCGCCCGGCGAGACGGTCGGTATAGCTCTGGACGATCGGCACCAGCAGCGCGTTCAGCGCCGTGGTCGACATGCGTTCATATTCGCGGATCTCGGGCGAGATGTCGCTGGCGAGTGAGATGGCGACGCCCGGCAGCAAGTCAGACAGGATCTCTCCAACGCGCCGCTCATGGGCCGGATTGGCATAGGCGTGCAGCAGGCAGACCGCGACCGACCTGACGCCGGCACTGGCGATTTCGGACGCGATCCTGCGAACGCCGTCCTCATGCAGCGGAGTAATGATCCGCCCGTCTGCACCGACGCGCTCCTCGACACCGAAGCAGAAGCGGCGGGCGACCAGCGGCTCCGGCTGCTCCAGGGTGATCGCGTAGACGTCCTTGCGGCCGTGCCGGCCGATCTGCATCACGTCTTCGAAGCCCGCCGTGGTGACCACTGCCCCGAGTGGCAGCTTGCGTTCCAGCACGGCGTTCGTCGCGATCGTGGTACCGTGCAGCAGGTATTGCACTGCCTCCAGCGGGAAACCGAAGCGCTCCGACGCTTGGCGGATGCCGGTGAGGAGGCCGACGGACGGATCCTTCGGTGTACTCGGGGTCTTGATCTGGTGGATCGCGCCGGTACCGGCATCGAGGATCTCGATATCGGTGAAGGTGCCGCCGATGTCGACGGCGATGCGGATATCCTGTTCCATCAGGCAAAGCTCCAGGGTTCCCGCTCGCGCCGCGAGCAGGCCAGGTTCGAAGAGTGGGCGTTTCGGCGCGGCGGCGGGCCCTGCCCGACCGCCTTCAGTGTTCGGCCGGGCTAGCGGCCTGCTTCACGACAGCTCGAGACCATGAGGCTTCCTTTGTCGGGCAGTCCTGATGCGACCAAGGTGTTCATTTGACAAAGGTCTTGGCGAGGCCGGAGGTCCGGTCGACAACGAGAACGACGACGAGCGTGAGCACGACGAGCAGCACGGACAAGGCCGCGACCAGCGGATCGGCCTGCTGTTCGACGCGGTGATACATCGCAACCGGTAGCGTCGAGATGCGGGGGCCGGTCATGAAGAGCGAGAGCACGACCTCGTCGAAGGAGACGAGGAAGCAGAGCGCCGTGGTGCCGACGATGCCCGAGCGCATCATCGGCAGGGTGACGCGCCGAAACACCGTCAGCGGCGAGGCGCCCAGCGTCGCGGCCGCTTCCTCGACCGGGATCGGCAGGGTGGCGAGAGCGGTCGAGAGCACGCGAATGGCGTAGGGCAAGGTCACGACCAGATGTGCCGCGACGAGACCCTGGAAGGTCGCGAGTAGGCCATATCCGGAAAACACGATCAGGATCGCCAGGCCGAGCACGATCGTCGGCAGCAGCAGCGGCGCGGTGAACAGGCTCGACAGGAATTCCGCGCCGCGCGGCTTGAGCCTGACCAGGGCATAGGCCGCCGGCAGGCCGATCAGCAGGCTGAGCACGGTCACCACGAAGGCGAGCAACAGGCTCGTCCAGAAAGCGGAGACCATCTTTCCGTCCGCGAAGATCGCCGGGTACCATTTGGTGCTCCAGCTCGAAGGCGGGAACATCATGTAGCTGTCGCCGGAGAACGAGATCGGTACGACGACGATCAGCGGGGCCAGCAGAAAGATGAACATCGCACCGGCGAGGATCTTCAGGGCGGGAGAAATCGGGCGTTCGTCCATGATGTCCTCCCCTCACATGATGGCGCGCAGGGCGCGGGTGTAGAGCACGAGAGCACCGCCGAAGATGACGAGCACGAGGATCGAGAGCGTCGCGGCGAGCGGCCAGTTCAGCGTCACGATGGCCTGGTCGTAGATTTCGGTCGCAAGCAGGAAGACACGGCCGCCACCGAGGAGCTTCGGCGTGATGAAGGATGAGACGGCCAGCACGAAGCAAAGGAGCGAGCCCAACGCGATGCCCGGCAGGGTCAGCGGCACGACGATATGGCGAAACACCTTCCAGGGCGGCGCACCGAGCGTTGAGGCGGCCTCCTCGACACGCGGATCGAGCCGGCCGAAGCCGGCAAGCAGCGCGAGGATCATGTAGGGCATCAGGATCTCGGTCAGCCCGATCACCACGCCGGTCTTGTTGAACATCAGCTTGAGCGGCGCGATGCCGATGGCACCGAGCGCATTGTTGACGAGTCCGTTCTCCGAGAGGATCGCGACCCAGCCATAGGTCCGCACCACCGCCGAAGTCAGCAGCGGCGAGATCACCAGCACGAGCAGGATCGTGCGCCATGTGCCGCTGGAGCGATGAAGATAGAGCGCGATCGGATAGGAGCAGACCAGCGTCATCAGCGTGATGCCGAGGCTGACCAGGATGCTGTTGAGAATGAGCTCGGCGTAGAAGCTGTCACGCAGCACCGAGGCCCAGGTCGCGAGCGTATAGACCTCGACCATCGCGCCCGTCGCCTGCGACTCGTAGAACGACATGCGCAGGAGGTTGAAGACGGGTGCGAGGAAGCCGAAGGCGTTCACGAGCGCGATCGGCAGGAGCAGCAGCACGACGAGCGGCAGGCCGCTGCTCCGCTCCGCGGCCGGCATCGGGGCCGCCATCGCTGCGGCTGGCGCGACGGCGCTCATGCTGCCGCTCCGTAGACGAAGATGTCCTGCGGCCGCCAGGACAGGGTCACCGGGCGGCCCGGCTCGATCACGCTCTCGCCGCCGCGGGTCGCGAGCTCGACCGAGACGATCTGGCCGCCGACATCGACGTCATATTGCAGGATGTCGCCGGCGAAGATCGCGCGGGCGACGGTGCCTGTGACGTGCTGGCGCGCGGAATCCGCGGCTGCAGGAGAGTCCGGCGAAAGGCCGAGACGATGCGGGCGGATCATCACCTGCACCGGTCCCTCGAGGCCGGCGGGAGCGGCTATGCGCTGGCCTGCGAACTCGGCCGCGCCATTGCGGGCGACCGCCGTCAGGCGATTGCTGCGGCCGACGAAGCTCGCGACGAAGGCCGTCTTCGGCGTCTCATAGAGTTCGACCGGGGTTCCGAGTTGTTCGAGCCGGCCCTGATTCATCACCACGACCTTGTCGCACATGGTCAGCGCCTCGACCTGATCATGCGTCACGAAGATCGCAGTGATGCCGAGGCGCTTCTGGATGTCGCGGATCTCGTTGCGCATCTCGTCGCGCAGCTTGGCATCGAGATTGGAGAGCGGCTCGTCGAGGAGCAGGATCGAGGGACGGATGACGAGCGCACGCGCCAGCGCCACGCGCTGCTGCTGGCCGCCGGAGAGCTGGGCCGGCCGGTGCTCCTCCTTGCCGGTGAGGTGGACGAGCGCGATCGCCTCCTTCACCCGCTTGGCGATCTCGCCCTTGTCGACTTTGCGCATCTCGAGGCCGAAAGCGACGTTGCGCGCCACGCTCATGTGCGGGAACAGCGCATAGCTCTGGAAGACCAGACCCATGTCGCGCCGATGCGTCGCGACCTCGGTCAGGTCGCTGCCGCCGACGACGATCCGTCCGGAGGTCGCGGGCACGAGGCCCGCGATCATTCTCAGCGAAGTCGTCTTGCCGCAGCCCGAGGGGCCGAGGAAGGCGACGAGCTCGCCCTTCGGCACCTCGAGATCGAGATTGTCGACCGCGACGAAGTCGCCATAGCGCTTGGTCAGGCTCCGGATCGAAAGGAAGCCCTCTGGTGCATCGGTTCGGCTGGTCATGGTCGACATCCTCCTTTGGCTCAGCGGCTCAGCGGGATCACCTTGCGGCGCCACTGGTCCATGATCGGCTCGCGGACCTTGGCGAGTGCGATCCAATCCACCGGGATGACCTTGTCCATCGACTTCACCGCCGTGCGCGCGATCGCGGCGTCCGAGATCTGCGCCTTGGCATTGGTCGGCGCGTAGAACATCGCTTCCGTGAAAGCCTTCTGCGCCTCGGGGCTGAGCGCGTAGTTGATGAACTTCGCGCCGGCATCCTTGCCGGGGCCGCCGGCGACCTGGTTGATGGTGTTGATCTGGAAGACGCTGCCTTCCTTCGGCAGGGTCGCACCGAGCTTGCCGTTCGAGGTGTCGATGTTCACCTGCGCACGGGCGTTCCAACCGGCGCCCACCGTCGCCTGGCCGGAGATGATCGTGACATAGACCTCGGGCTTCGGCTCCCAGGTCTGCACGTTGGGCGCGATCTCGCCGAGCGCGGCGATGCCCTTGTCGACATTCTTGAGATAGTCGGTGCCACCGCGCGCCTTGTCGGTGATCAGCACGAGCGAGAGGCCCTGGATGTCAGGCATGCCGGGGATTGCGACCTTGCCGGCGAACTTCTTGTCGGCGAGGTCCATCCAGGACTTCGGCGTCTCCTTCACCGTATCGATGTTGTAGAGCAGCACGAGGTTGTCGAAGGTCACGGCGACGCCGTCGACATCGGCAATGCGCGCGCTGGGGTAGAGATCGGCGACGTTCGGGGTGTTCTTCTCGTCGATCTTGGTGAGCAGCTTCTCGTCGGTCGCAGCCTTCGAGACCGAGACGTCCATGATCACGACATCGGCCTGCGGCGCGGCCTTCTGGGCGCGCAGGTTGCCCAGCATCTGGGCCGAGTTCGGCATCGGGAAATATTCGACCTTGATGCCGGGATTGGCCTTCATGAAGGGCTCGACCACCGCCTTGGTGTAGCGCTCCTGGAAGAGACCGGAATAGGCCATCACCGTCACGGTCTGCTGGGCCATGGCGGTGCTTGACAGGAGTGCGGTCGCGAGCCCGGCTCCGATCGCGATCTTGGCATATGTCTTCATGCGACTTCCCCTCTGTTTATGGTTGCGCGAGCGGCTTTGTGCCGCCCGCTTCGACATGTCGGACATTCAGACCCTGGCGAGCTTGCCCTCGACCATGGCGGTAGCGCCGGAGATATCGGGCAGCTTCTCGCCCTTGCGCAGGCGCTCGAGCAGGACGAGTTCCTGCTCCTGCATTTCGATGGCGCGGCGGGCATAGGCTTCGGCCGTCGCGGCCTTGAGGACGACAATGCCGCTCTCGTCGCAGAGCACGGCATCCCCCGGCTCGATCGTCTGGCCGCCGACGCTGACCGGAACGTTGATCGCGCCCTCGGTGCCGAGGATCTTGGTCGTGATCGGCGACGGACCGCGGCACCACATCGGCATGTCGGTCTTGACGATCTCGGAGAAATCCGTGGCCGGGCCGTCGATGACACCGGCAGCCACTCCGGCATTCTTCATGGCGTGGGTGACGACGCCGCCCCAGCAGGCATGCTTGGTGTCGCCGCAGCGGTCGATCACGACCACATCGCCCGGACGGACGAGCTTGGTCAGGTAGTGCAACGCGGTCGAATCCGCGTGTGGGATGCGGATGGTGACCGCCGTGCCGGCGATGCGCTTGGTCGGCAGCACCGCGCGGATCTCGCGGTCGACGAAGCCTGAATGCAGGACATGACCGATGGTCGCGACTTCGCATTTCTCGAGCAGCGCAACGAGGCTGGCCGGAATCTGCGCCGGCATGGGATTGACGATGAACATGCTGCGCTCCGGTCAGCCGATGACGTGATGATTGGCGACGGGGACCGCAGCGCGGACCTTGGCGGTGTAGTCGAAATCGAGCCTGGCGCTCGTCGTGCCGATACCGTCGGAAGCCTGGGCGGCGATATGGCCCCAGGGGTTGATGACCATGGAATGGCCGTAGCAGGCGTTCTTGCCCTGCGCATGGGTGCCGGTCTGTCCGGTCGCCAGGAACCAGGTCTGCGTCTCGGCCGCGCGGGCCCGGGCCAGCAGTTCCCAATGGTCCTTGCCGGTCATCAGGGTGAAGGCGGCGGGCAGCACGATCAGATCGGAACCGGCGTCGCGCAGCTTGCGGAAGAGCTCCGGGAACCGGATGTCGTAGCAGATGGCGCAGCCGACCGTGGCGTCCCCGACCTTATAGGTCACGACCTCCTTGCCACGCGAGACCATGTTGGACTCACGGTAGCTCGAGCCGCCGGGAGCATCGACATCGAACAGGTGGATCTTGCGGTAATGCGCGATCTGCTTGCCATCGGGACCGAAGACGAGGGTCGCATTGAAATAGTCGTCACCGTCGCGCTCGCAGACGCTGCCGGCATGGATGGTGACGCCGTGCTTCTCGGCCAGGCCCGACATCAGGCGATAGCTCTCGCCGTTCGGAAAGGTCTCGGCGCTCTCGCGCATCGCCGCCGGACTGCCGTCCAGGAAGGCGTAGTATTCCGGCAGTACGATGAGATCGGGATGGTCCTCGGCGACGACCTTCTCGATCATGGCCCGGGCCGTCTTGAGGTTCGCGGACTTGTCGTCCTGCGAGTTCATCTGGATGAGCGAGACTTTCAACGGCGTTCTCCCTGCAGGTGTTGCCGCAGCAGAACAAACGCGAGCCGGCCCGGCAAACGCGAAATTCTTGTTCGCCTCGACAAGAATTGCTTATGAGAACGCCAGCGCCATGCCCTGCCGTTTCCTTGGGCATCCGCCGTATGGTCAGTTGGAGGCCGCGATCTCGACGGCCATGTCCGCGATCAGCGCCGGTAATGTGTTGCCCGGATCATCGGCGAAAACCGCATGGAAATTCAGCGGCGGCAAGCGCGCATCGACATCGAGAACGCGTAGATCACCCGTCTCCAGGAACTCCTGCACGACGACGCGCGGCAGCACGGCGATGCCGACGCCGTCGCGGATCAGCCGCGTGATGGTGGCGAGCGAGTTGGAGTTGAAGATGCGGATCGCGCTGGGGTCAACTCCCGCCGTTTCGATCACCCGCAGCACGGCCTGATGCGGTTGGGAGCCCTTTGAATAGGCAAAGATCGGATAGTCGACGAGATCGGCGATCGCGAGCCTGCCGGGCTTGAGGGGCAGCTTCGGCGAGGCGATCCAGAGGCATTCGAAGGTGCAGAGCTCGATATTGCGGATATGGGGAGCGACGACCGGCCCCATGACCAGGCCGAGATCGATCTGACCGTCCTGGATCTGGCGCGCCAGGTTCAGGCTGGTGTCGACGTTCAGGTCGATCGTGACGTTCGGATAGGCTTCCTTCACGCGCTCGATCAGCCGCGGCAGCCAGGCATACACGACAGAATCGATCGCGCCGATCAGCACCGTCCCGCGCTCATTGCTGGCGTCGCCGATCGTGCGCTGGAAGTCATTGACCATGCGCACGATCGCTTCCGCCTGCGCCAGGGCGCGCTGGCCGTGCGGTGTCAGGCTGACATTGCGCAGGTCGCGCTCGAACAGGCGGACGCCGAGATCACGCTCCAGGGTGGCGATGCGGTTGGAGACCGACGCCTGCGTGGTGCAGAGCTTGTCCGCAGCGACGGAAAAGCTGCGCAGCCTTGCAACCCAGACGAAGGTTTCCAGGAATTTCAGATTCACGTTGGGCCAGCCCTCATCCGCCTTGGTCACCCATCGACCATGCGAGCGCAACCGGCAAGCAACCGATGCGCGTGACATGAAGACCGATACAGCCGGACCATAGCGACCCGGTGGCGGGATGGCACGCAGGGATGCCGCTGGCGGGCCGCCAGCTGGCCCCGGAGTTGCGTGTCGCCGCTCCGAGGGACAGTGAGGCGCCGCGCCCTTATCTCAGGTCAGCCGGCGAGCTGCATGTCGCGGTCGAGCGGGAAGATCGGCCGGCGGACATGCTTGTAGGGCAGCTTGGTCAGGTCGGGCGTGCAGAGTGCACCGCTGTCGCAGACCACGACCTTGCCGGCGATCGGCTCGAAGGCGGCACGGAAATGCTGCATGGATTTCAGCCCGACCACCCGTTTCGCAACCGGGTCGATCCCGAAGGCGCGGAACTGCTGCAGGTCGAGCATCTGGGCCGGGAAGGTAGCAACGAGGATGTCGATGCCGCCGACACGCAGCACGGCAGTCGTGCCCCAGCTTCCCTTCAGCCCGCCGAGCATCGGCCCGTCACCGACGAAGTCGCCATCGCTCAACAAGAGAAGCGTGCCTTCGAGCGCAAGCGGTGCGCCCCCGACGCGCGGATCGGTCTTGCCGCCGAGCCGGATCGAGACGCGGTCACCGACCGCGTGGCGATGCAGCTCCTCGGCGGCTTCCGGATCGATGATCGGGCCGAAGCAGGCATCCTGGACGTCGGCCGCGATCATCGCGCGCAGCAATTCGGTGGAGTCGCCATAGCCGCCGCCGCCCGGATTATCCGCGTAATCGGCAATGACCAGCGGGCCGTCCTTGGAGTCGAAGGCATTGGCCTGCCGGGCCGCCTCCTCGACCGTGAGATAGGTGTTCACGCTCTCGAAGCGCCGCGTCCACATGTCATGGACAAGCTCCTCGGCGAAGGCGTGGTGGGCGGACAGATCCCCCTGCCCCGTCACCAGGACGGTCGGGCCGACCTCCTCGATATCGGCATTGCCGAAGGCGCCGTTGACGCTGACGGCGAAGACATCGGGCTTCTGCTCATAGGCACGTGCCCGCGCGATGCGCTCGACCATCGGCCCGATATCGGTGCGCCCGCCATTGATCTCTTCGAGCATCGGGCGATGGGCGCGAATGGTGACCGGCCTGATTTCGCCGGTCATGGCGCGCTGCAGAATGCCGGCGGCCTGCCTGGCGCAGTCGCGCACATCGACATGCGGATAGGTCTTGTAGGCGACGATGATGTTGGCGAGCGCGGCCATCTTGGGGGTGACATTCGCATGCGGATCGAGCGTGATGCCGATCGGCAGGTCCGGCCCGACCACGGCGCGCAGACGCTCCAGCAGTTCGCCCTCGCCATCCTGGTCGAACTCGGTGACCATGGCGCCGTGCAGGCCGAGCAGGATGCCGTCCAGCCGGTCCTTGTTCTGCCTTGCGGCCTCGATGATGACGCTGGCGATCCGCTCATAGGCATCGCGCGTCACGGGCCCGCAGGGCTGCGCCGAGGCGCTGATCGTGTGGATCACCGTCCAGCCATTGGGGCGGCCGATATCGAGGAAGCCGGCGATCGGCGTGTTCGCCTCGCTGCGGGCCGCAACGGCCTCGTCGCCAAGCTGGATATTGCGGGACGCGAAGGCGGCGTAATCGGCCGGCTTGCGGCTGAACGTATTGCTCTCATGCGAGAATTCGGCGGTCAGGACAGTGAAGGACATGGCGCTTCCTCATACGTTTCTTCTGGCGGATCGGAACGGACAGAGAGCGGCGAGCGGCATGGTCTCAGCCGTCCCGCAGCGGCCGGCGGATATCGAGCGCCTCGATCAGCGCATCGCCGAACAGGTTGATGGCGATGACCGTCGCCGCGATGACGAGGCCGGGAAATATGATGATCCAGGGTGCGATGAAGATCTGCGCCGTACCGGAGCTCATCATCGCCCCCCAGCTCGGCAGGGGCGGCTGAGCGCCCAGGCCGAAGAAGCCGAGCGTAGCCTCGAGAACGATGGCATCGCCCGTTGCCAGCATTCCCGCCACGATCACCGGCGTGATCGCATTCGGCAGCAGATGACAGAACAGGATGCGGGCCGGGCTGGCGCCGATATTGATCGATGCCTCGATGAAGACTTCGTTCTTCAGGGTCATCACCTGCGCCCGCGTCAGGCGCGTGAACTGGGCGAGATAGGCGATGCCGATCGCGATGGCCGTGCTGTGCAGACCCGGACCGAGAATGGCGATCAGGATCAGCGCCAGCAGGATTTCCGGGAACGACCAGGTCAGATCGACGATGACGGTGACGATCCCGTCGAAGACGCCGCCGAAATAACCCGCGGCTGCGCCGAGCGATGCGCCGACGGCGACCGAGAGCGAGATAGACAGCACGCTGACGCTGAGCGAGGTGCGCGCGCCCTGGATGATGCGGGAGAGCAGGTCGCGTCCGAATTCGTCGGTGCCGAGCCAGTGCGCGGCCGAGGGTGGCGAATTGGCCAGGCTCAGATTCTGGCTCGCATAGTCATAGGGGGCGATCCAGTAGGCGAGCAGCGCGCAGAGCACGAGCCCGAGGAGGAAGAGCGCGCTGAGCGCTCCCCGTGGCGAACGCGCGATCCGCGCGGGCAGCGAAGACCGGCTCATCGGGCACCCATCACTTCGCGCAGCCGCGGATCCATGGCTGCCTGGACAAGGTCGCCGAGCAGCGTGCCGAGCATCACCGCGATGGCGAGCATCAACAGGCAGCCCTGGACGAGCGGATAATCGCGCTGGCCGAGCGCGGTGATCAGCAGCGATCCCAGCCCCGGCCGAGCGAAGACGAACTCGACCGTGACCGCGCCGCCGAGGATCCAGCCGATGCGCAGGCCAAGGATGGTGGCGACCGGCATCAACGCATGCTGCAGGACATGGCGGAGCTGGATGCGCCAGAACGGCAATCCCTTGGCGTAGAGCACGCGAACGAAGTCGCGATTGGCCGTCTCGATCATCGCCGCACGGGTGACGCGGGCGATCAGCGCAGTGCCGCCGATGCCGATGGTCAGCACGGGCAGGACGAGCGCCTCCCAGCTGCGCGCACCGGAGACCGGGAACCACTCGAACTGGACCGCGAACATCAGGATCATCAGCAGCCCGAGCCAGAAGCTCGGAAGGGTCGAGCCGAGCAGGATCAGCCCCATCACGGCCCGGTCGAACAGGCTGTCGCGAAAGGAGGCGGCGAGCACGCCGACCGTGATGCCGATGATCGTGGAGAACATGAAGGCGAGCCCGCCGAGAGCAAGGCTGTGCGGCAGGTTCTCGGCGATCAGCTTCGCCACCGGCTGGCGCAGCACGATCGCATCACCAAGGTCGCCGGTGACGACCTTGCCGAGCCAGCGCAGATATTGGGCAATGAGGGGCTGATCCAGCCCGTATCGCGCAATCATCTGCGCCTGCTGCTCGGGCGACGACCCGACCTGGATGATGTGGTCGAGCGGGTCGCCCGGCACGAGATGGATGATCAGGAAGATCACCAGCGACACGGCCAGGAAAACCGGCACGAGCAGAAGCAGTCGCTTGATCGCGAATTGAAGCACGGCGCCCTCTCCCGCTCGAACCGGTCCGCGAACCCGTCAGTTGACGGGTTCGATATCGACGATCGACTGGCTCGACAGACCCGAACCGCGGATCTTCTCCGGCATGGTGACGCGCTTGCCGTGAGCAAAGAGCTGGACCGGCTGGTAGATCGGCGCGAACGGATACTGGGACAATACGTATTCGTGGTACTTGGTGAAGTTGACGACGCGCTCATCCCAATTGCGCGACTTGTTCATTGCGATGTCGTTCAGCTTCTCGGCCTCGGGATCGTTGAACATCGAGACATTGGGATAGCCGAGGCGCTTGGCGCTGAAGAACCAGTCGACGATATCGGCATTGGTCCAGAGATAGGCGCGGACCGCGAGCTGGTGGTCGGTCTTCTTGCGGTATTGCGAATTGATCGTGCTGGAATCGAGGATCGTGATGTCGGCTTGCATGCCGACCGCCTTGAGCTGGGCTTGAAGAACCTCGGCCAGTCGCTTGAATTCCGTGCCATTCTGGGCCCAGAACTTGACCTGGAGCGGCTTGCCGTCCTTGACGCGGATACCGTTGGGGCCGAGCTTCCAGCCGGCCTCGTCGAAAAGCCGCTTCGAGCGCTCGGGGTCGTAGCTGATCTTGTATTTCGGATCGACCTTAGACTCCTGCAGCGAGGAGATCAGGAAGGTGTCGGCCACTTCGCCGAGCCCGCCATAGAGGCTCTTCATGATCTCCGCCTGGTTCACGGCGAAGGCGGTCGCCTCGCGAACCTTGATGTCGGTGAAGGGCTCCACGCTGGTGTTGATCGGCATGTAGACCAGCTCGGTGCCCGGGATGGTCACCACCTTGATCGACTTGTCCGCCTGCATGCGCGGCAGGAAGTCCGTGGGGACGGCGACGATCAGGTCGGCGCCACCGGTCTTCAGCTCGAGATAGGCGGTCGATTCCTCTGCGATCTCACGAAAGGTCAGCTTCTTGAACTTGGCCGGCCCCTGGTTCTTCGAAAGGTCGGAGGCCCAGGCATAGTCGTCATTGCGGACCAGCACGGTCTGCTGGCCGACCGTGAACTGCTGCAGCTTGTAGGGGCCGGTGCCGACGGCCTCGCTGACGCCGAACTTGTCGCCGAGCGCCTGATAGGATTTCGGCTCGGGAATGCACATGAACGAGCTCGCGAGGTTCGAGAGCAGGTTCGGGTCAGGGTTCTTCATGTGGAAGCGCACGGTGAGGTCGTCGATGACCTCGACGCGCTCGATCGCCTCGACGGTGAAGGCGTTCTCGGTGCCCTTGAACTGCGGCACCCACCATTCGATCGTCTTGGCGTTGAAGGGCTCGCCATTGTGGAACTTCACGCCGGGCTTGAGCTTGAAGGTCCATTGCTTGCCGTCGGCCGAAGTCTCCCACGACGTCGCAAGCTGACCGTGGAAGCTCTGGTCGGCATCCTGAAGGACCAGCCGGTCATAGATCAGCGTTGTCGCCGTGTTCAGCTTCGTCGCCTTGATCGGATTGTAGGTCGGCGCGCCGACCCAGCGTGCCGTCAGCACGAAGGTCGCTTCCTGCGCGACGACAGCCGACAACGCCCCCGAGATCGCCGTCCCGGCCAGCGCGAGAGCCAACGCGGCTCCCCTCACCTTCATCTTCGTCATGACGCCATTCCCCTCTTTTTTGATTGATGTTGGGTCTTCGTTCACTCGACGGGGCCTGAACCATCCCCCACATGCCCCGTGAATCGGCTGTAGAGCGTCGCCATCCTGTTCAGGCGCTCCTCGACGGACGGGCCGAGCTCGATGAAGACGCTGTTGACCAGGAGACTGCCGAGGCTCGCCATCTGCGCGGTCGAGTCCCAGAACTGGTTGAACTCGGTCGAAACCACGAGAACCTCGTCGACGAGGTCCCGGCCCCAGTCGCAGAACGCGTCGGTCACGAGCGTGGTCCGGATGCCGGCCTGCTTGGCTTCGCGGGCCAGCAGCTTGGCCATGCGCGAGTAGCGGCGGGCCTCGAAGATCACGAGACAGGGCGACGGCCCGCCTGAAAGCAGCAGCTCGGCGAAATTGCCACCTGCAAGATCGATGAGATGGACGCCCTCGCGTAGGTACTGGAGCTGGTTGGCGAGATACTGGGCGAGGCCCCGCTCCGTCTGGAAGCCCGTGACATAGACGGCCGAAGCCGCGGCAAGCCGCCTGGCGACCCGCTTCCATTCATCCGTCTGGGCCAGCTCGTAGATGGCCACTAGGCCGGAGATCTCGAGCTGCAGGCCGCGGGCGAGCTGATCCTCGCCGGCCAGGCTGCGCTGCTGGAAATCGCGCAGCCGGTCGCTGATCAGCCAGGGCCGGTCGCCGATATCCTGCCTGAGCTGTTCCTTGAGATCCTTGAAGCTCTTGTAGCCGAGCGAACGACAGAAGCGCCCAACCGTCGGCTCGCTGACCTCGACCTTTTCGGCCAGGCTCCCGGCTGTTTCGAACGGCACGCTGTTCAGGCGCGCCAGCATGTAGCTCGCCAGCGCCTTGTCGGCCTTGGAGCCGTCCTCAAGGCAAGCCTGCAGTCTCTGGCGCAGCGTCTGGGTCATGGGTTTGCCCGGTTGATGGCGCAATCAAGAAATTTTTCTTTCATAGTGTCAAACGATTTTTCTTTTCTTGCATATCGCTGAAAAATGAGGCTTCTCGAACGGGTCGCCCGGCCTTCGGGTCGAGCGCGACGCGAGTGATGCTGCCGAGGAGCGATGGGCCAAACGATCAAGCAATCCGACGTCATCGTGCTGGGCGCGGGCATCGTCGGAGTCAGCGTGGCCCTGCATCTGCAGGCGCGTGGTCGCGCGGTGACGCTGATCGACAAGGGCTTGCCCGGCGCCGAAACGAGTCACGGCAATGCCGGCCTGATCGAGCGTTCCTCGGTGATTCCCTATGCCTTCCCGCGGGACCTCTCCACGATCCTGGCCTATGCCTCGAACCGCTCGGTCGCGGTCCGCTATCAGCCGGATTTCCTGGCGCAGATTCTGCCCTGGCTCGCCCGGTACTGGTGGCACTCGGCAAGCGAGCGGTTGAACCGCGCCGCCCGGGAGATGCTGCCGCTGATCGAGCGCTGCATCGGCGAGCATGAGCATTTCGCGGGGCCGGCCGAGGTCGAGCCGCTGATGCGTCGCGAAGGCTGGATCGAGTATTACCGGTCAGCGCGCAGCTTCGAACGTGCAGCCGAAGGCGCGGCCGAGCTTGGTCCGTTCCAACTGTCCTATGATGTCCTCGACAGGCAGGCGCTCAATCGCCGGGAGCCCGCCCTGCAGGGCGATATCGCCGGCGCACTGCACTGGCGCGATCCGGTCACCGTCAGCGATCCCGGCGCCGTGACCCGCGCCTATGCGAAGCTCTTTACGGCGCGTGGCGGCGAGCTCGTCACCGGCGATGCGAAGGGCCTGGAACAGAACGGCGCGACCTGGGCGATCACGACACCGCGTGCGCAGTATCGCGCCGGAGCGGCCGTCATCGCGCTCGGCCCCTGGTCGGACGATCTCTGCCGGCGTTTCGGCTATCGTTTCCCGCTCGCCTACAAGCGCGGGTACCACATGCATTACGAGGCGCAGGGCAATGCTGTGCTGAACCACCCGATCTGCGATGCCGAGGCCGGTTTCGTGCTGTCGCCGATGATGCGCGGCATCCGCCTGACCACAGGCATCGAACTCGCGGCCCGTGACGCCCCATCCGACACGCGGCAGATGAAGCAGGCGGAGCAGATCGCACGGCGCATCTTCCCGCTCGGCAAGGCGGTGGATCCCGCACCCTGGCGCGGGGCACGTCCGTGTCTGCCCGACATGAAGCCGATCATCGGCAAGGCGCCACGGCATGACGGGCTCTGGTTCACCTTCGGCCACGCGCATCACGGCTTTACGCTCGGGCCCGTCACCGGTCGCCTGCTCGGAGAAATGATGACCGGCGAAGAGCCGTTCACCGATCCGCGCCCCTACGCCGCCGAGCGCTTCACCCAACGTGGCTGAACAGAGATCCGAGGCTGCTCGGTTGCGCTGCGATCATGAGGCGGCCAGCAGCGCCTGGAGCGGCCGCGAAATGGCACCTATTCCGGCGCCAGCATCGGCGTCCTGATGCATGACAGCTCCGGGGCTCCCTCAAGATGTCGCTGATCCGGCAGGGCGAGTCTGGCGCAGCGTAATCAGGCATTCACATTTTGCGTGATTCTGTTGCAAACTGAAAGCTAATCGCAATCACACTTGCAGTGACAGGCTCATGGATCAGCTCAGCACCCCTCGGCAGGCCGAGATTCTGGTCACGGCGCGATTGCAAGGAAAGGTCGGCGTCGACGAACTGGCCGTTCGCTTCGATGTGAGCCCCCAGACGATTCGTAAGGACCTCAACGAACTGTGTGACCGCAGGCTGATGACCCGCATCCATGGCGGCGCCGTCATCGCTTCGGGGGTCGAGAACGTCGCCTACGAGGCCCGCCGCTTCATTGCGCAGGCCGAAAAGCGCGCCATCGGCGAAGCAGCCGCCCGGCTGATTCCCAACAACGCCTCGCTCTTCATCAATATCGGCACCACGACCGAGGAGGTCGCGCGCGCCTTGATGCAGCATGAGGACCTGATGGTCATCACCAACAACCTGAATGTCGCGACGCTGCTGTACCGGCAGCCCAGGATCGACGTGGTGTTGGCCGGCGGGCCGGTCCGGCGCACGGATGGCGGGTTGATCGGCTCGAGCACGGCCGAGTTCATCAGCCAGTTCAAGGTCGATTATGCCGTGATCGGAGCCTCGGCCATCGACGAGGACGGTGCGCTGCTCGATTTCGACTTCCGTGAGGTCAAGATCTCGCGCGCGATCATCGATAATGCACGGCGGGTGATGCTGGTTGCCGACCGGCTGAAACTGGAGCGGGCGGCACCGATCCGCATCGGGCACCTTTCCGAGGTCGATGTCTTCGTCACCGACGAACTGCCCTCGCCCGCGTTGCGAACCTTATGCAAAGGTGAAGCCGTCCAGCTCGTCGAAGTCGGCCGCCGGGATTGATCCGCATGGGCGCACTCGCCCCTAATCGGGCGAATGCGCCGTGCTGGCCGAGCCATTGCTTTCGCTTTTAGGTTCACCTATTCAAAAATCATCATCAAAGCGAAATCAAACCTGAAACGATCACCCGCCAGCCGGAGAGACGCCGTGACCGCCGTTCCCGAGATTGCCGCCCAGCCATATGATCTCGCGATCATCGGCGGTGGCGTGAATGGCTGCGGCATCGCGCGCGACGCATCCGGCCGCGGCGCTTCCGTCATCCTGTTCGAACAGAGCGACCTCGCCAGCGCGACCTCCTCGGCCTCGACCAAGCTGATCCATGGTGGTCTGCGCTATCTCGAGCATTACGAGTTCCGGCTGGTGCGCGAGGCGCTGATGGAGCGGGAGGTGCTCTGGCAGCTTGCGCCGCACATCATCCGGCCGCTGCGGTTCGTGCTGCCGCATCACAAGGGCCTGCGCCCGGCCTGGCTGCTGCGGCTTGGTCTCTTCCTCTATGACCATATCGGCGGCCGAAAACTCCTGCCGCCGACCAGCACTATCGACCTCCGGCACGCCCCGCAGGGCGAGCCGCTGAAGCCGGAACTGGTGAAGGCCTTCGAATACTCGGATTGCTGGGTCGAGGATTCGCGGCTCGTCGTGCTGAACGCAGCCGACGCGGCAGCGCGCGGCGCGGACATCCACACCCGCACGAAGGTGCTCCATGCCGAGCGCGAGGGTGACGCCTGGCGAATCACGACCGTGCGCGACGGCGTGCGCAACAGCGTCCGCGCCAAGGCCCTGGTGAATGCGGCCGGGCCCTGGGTCGGGCAGGTGCTGAACGGGATCGTCCGCTCGAACACGCAGGCCGCCGTGCGCATGGTCCAGGGCAGCCATATCGTGGTGCGCAAGCTCTACGAGCATGACCGCTGCTATATCTTCCAGAATTCCGACGGCCGGATCGTCTTCGCCATTCCCTATGAGCGCGACTTCACGCTGATCGGCACGACCGATCGCGACTACCACGGCGATCCCGCGACCGCGTCGGCCACGGCCGAGGAGATCGACTATCTCTGCGCGGCGGCAAGCGAGTATTTCAAGCAGCCGGTGACGCGTGAGGGCGTCGTCTGGACCTATTCCGGCGTTCGGCCGCTCTATGACGACGGCGCCTCGATGGCCCAGGAGGCAACGCGCGATTATGTCCTGACGCTCGACGCGCCCGAGAGGGAAGCGCCGCTATTGTCGGTCTTTGGCGGGAAGATCACCACCTATCGCCGGCTGGCGGAGGCTGCGATCGCGCGCCTGGCGCCGCATGCGGGCTGGGCGAAGCAGCCTGGCTGGACGGTCAGCGGCCCCTTGCCTGGCGGCGACTTTCCGGTCACCGGCTTCGATACGCTCGCAGCCTCGCTCAGTGCCGCGCATCCGTGGCTGCCGCGCGAGACCGTCACCCGGCTCACCCGTGCCTACGGCACCCGGGCCCGCGATATCCTTGATGGCACGGACTCGCTCGCGGACCTTGGCCAGCATTTCGGCGCCGATCTCTATGAGCGCGAAGTCCGCTACCTCATGCGTGCGGAATGGGCCGAGCGGGCCGAGGATGTGCTCTGGCGCCGGAGCAAGCTCGGGTTGAGGCTGTCGGAGGCTGGCGCCCGGACACTCGACGCCTTCATGACCGCGACCGCGGAAGCACGCTTCGCCCCTGCGACGCGAGGCTGATCTCCTGCAGTTCATCCATGGGCTTGTGAGGCGCCCGCCTGCTCCCGTGCGCTTGATCAAGCCCTGGGAATGACGCACCACTTTGCGCCCTGCCCTACGGCTACCGGATTGCGAGTTTCCGCCATGACTGCCTATGCCGAGCTTTCCGCCCATTTCGGCCGCGTCGCCGCCCTGTCCAATGCCATTGGCATCCTGCAATGGGACAATGACGCGATGATGCCGAAGGGAGCGGCCGATACGCGGGCCGAGAGCATGGCGTTGCTGCATGTGCTGCGCCACGGCATGGTGACCGAGCTGCGTATCAGCGACTGGCTGTCAGAAGCCGAGGCCGATACGACGCTTGGCGCCTGGGAGCGGGCGAATCTGCGCGAGATCCGGCGCAGCTGGACGGTCGAGACCGCGCTGCCCAGCGATCTGGTCGAAGCATCGAGCAAGGCAGTTTCGGCCTGTGAGATGCGCTGGCGCCAGGCCCGGGCCGATTCGGATTTTGCCGGCCTGCTGCCCTTTCTGGCCGAGGTGCTCAAGCTTCAGCGCGAGATCGGGCGGGCAAAGGGCGAGCGGCTCGGGCTCTCGCCCTATGATGCGCTGCTGAATGATTACGAGCCCGGCGGCCGCGCGCAGCGGATCGACGGGCTGTTCGACGATCTCGCCGCCTTCCTGCCGGGGTTCACGCAGGAGGCGCTGGCAGCGCAGGCCAGGCGGCCTGCCGCCCCGAGGCCGGAAGGGCCMTTTCCGATCGAGGCGCAGCGCCGGCTCGGCCTGAAGATGATGGCGGCGCTCGGCTATGATTTCGAGCGTGGCCGGCTCGACATCTCGACACATCCCTTCTGCGGGGGCGCCGACAATGATGTGCGTATCACCACCCGCTATGACGAGGCCGACTTCACCAAGGCCCTGATGGGCGTGTTGCACGAGACCGGTCATGCCCTCTACGAGCAGGGCCGCCCGCAAGCCTGGTTGAGCCAGCCGGTCAGCCATGCTCGCGGCATGAGCCTACACGAGAGCCAGTCGCTGCTGATCGAGATGCAGGCCTGCCGGAGCCATGAATTCATGAGCTTTGCGGCACCGCTGATGCGCGATGCCTTTGGCGCGAGCGGTGCGGCCTGGGACGCCGAGGCTCTGTGGCGCAATGCGACGCGGGTCCAGCCCGGCTTCATTCGCGTCGATGCCGACGAGGTCACCTATCCCGCCCATGTCATCCTGCGCTATCGGCTGGAGCAGGCCCTGATCGCGGACACCATGCCACTCTCGGAGCTGCCCTCGGCCTGGAACGAGCAGATGCGGCAGCTGCTCGGCATCACGCCCCCGGACGACCGGCTCGGCTGCTTGCAGGACGTGCACTGGCCGAGCGGCGGCTGGGGCTATTTCCCGACCTATACGCTCGGTGCGATGACGGCTGCGCAGATCTTCGACGCAGCTTGCCGGGCGCAGCCGGAGATCCTGCCCGCCATCGGACGCGGCGACTTCTCCCCGCTCCTCGACTGGTTGCGGGTCAACATCCACAGCCAGGGTTCGCTCTACGAGACGGACGAGTTGCTGATCCGCGCCACCGGCCGCCCGCTCGATGCCGGAGTGTTCAAGGCGCATCTGCGTCGACGCTATGTCGGAGAAGGGTGACATCGCCCGCAATTGAGCTGGCAGAAATGTAAGATATCTTCCACAATCACGAACAGGCCGAGCGCGGCGCTCCTGCGCCCGGCTCTCTTCGTCCAAGTGCAAGAGGTCGACATGTCAGCGCGCGGCGCAGCCTCCCCGAAGCCCGCTGCCCTGACGCGCCGCCAACGCAGCGTGCTTGCGGCGGTCCAGGAACTCGGGTTCGTCACGATCGACGGGCTCGCAAGGGAATTCGAAGTGTCGAGCCAGACGATCCGGCGCGACATCATCAAGCTGCAGCAGGCCAATTACCTGCACCGCTTCCACGGCGGCGCCGGCCTGACGGACGGCACGTTCCGCCCCGGCTACGCGCAGAAACTGACGACGGCCCCCGCCGGCAAGGAGCGGATCGGCAGAGCGGTGGCGGAGATGATTCCCGACGGCGCATCGGTCTATCTCGATGTCGGAACTACGGTCGAAGCCGTCGCGCGGGCGCTTTTGAGCAAGATGACTCTGCGGATCATCACCTGCAGCGTCTCCGTCGCGATGATCTTCTGCTCCCATGGCAAGTTCGACGTGTTCGTGACGGGCGGCAGCGTCCGTGGCGCGAACGGCTCGCTCGTCGGCAGCGTCACCACCGAAAGCCTGAAGATGTTCAGGGTCGATTACGCGGTGATCGGCTTCGGCGGCTTCGACGATGACGGCGCGCCGATGGATTTCGATCTGGAGAAGATCGCGGTGCGGCAGGTGGCGCTGGCCCATTCCCGCCATGGAATCGCGGTCGCGGATGCCTCCAAGTTCGGAAAGGCCGGCGTTGCCCGCGTCGCGCCGCTCTCGGCCTTCCATGCTCTGGTGACCGATAACGAGCCGCCCAAGCCCCTGCGCCGCCTGTTCGACACGGCTGGCGTTCGCTGCGTCGTGGCATGATGCACGATTTGAGAGGATAGCCGGAAAAATCATGATTGCATGATCGTTCCCGCGCATTATGATCATTTCAGATCAACCGCACCGGCCGCTCAGGCCGCCAGAAGATGCGGCAGAGAATCTGGAGGGAACGGATGGTTCGGATTTCGCTGGCCGCGCTCGGCGCGGTAGCCATGGGGCTCGCCCTGGCATCGCCCGCCCATGCGCAGAGTTGCGCAAATCGCGGCACGCTTGATGCGCGTTATTGCGATGCGGATAACGATCTTCTCGCAGATACGCCGAGCGACAAGGCGCAACAGAAGAATCCGGATACGCTGGTTTTCTCCTACACCCCGGTCGAGGACCCGGCCGTGTACGAGAACGTCTTCTCCGACTTCCTGGCCCATCTCAGCAAGGTCACGGGCAAGCGCATCCGCTGGTTCTCGGCAGAATCCTACGCGGCCCAGATCGAGGCCATGCGCTCGGGCCGCCTGCATATCGCCGGCGTCGCCAGCGGCCCGACCCCGTTCGCGGTCAATCTTGCCGGCTTCGTCCCGATCGTCGCCATGGAGCGCCATGACGGCGGCGTCGGTTATACGCTGCAGCTGATCGTGCCGAAGGACAGCCCGATCAAAAGCATTGCCGATCTCAAGGGCAAACGCGTCGCCCATGTCGCGCCCTCCTCAAATTCCGGCGACACCGCGCCGCGCGTCCTGTTCAAGGACAAGGGCGTCGAGCCGGGCAAGGACTATGAGGTGCTGTACTCCGGCAAACACGACAACTCGATCATGGGCGTCGTGAACAAGGACTATGACGCCGCTCCTGTCGCATCGAGCGTGGTCGACCGCATGAGAGCCCGCGGCATGTTCAAGCCCGACGAGCTGCGCATCGTCTATGAATCGGCGCCCTTCCCGCGGACCGCTTTCGGCATTTCGCATGACCTCGCGCCCGAGCTGCAGGACAAGATCAAGCAGGCATTCGCGACCTTCGACTTCAAGAACTCCAAGTTGGCCAAGGAGTTCAAGGACGAGAAGGGCTTCAAGGCGTTGAGTTACAAGGCCGACTGGGCCGATATCCGGACGATCCAGCGGGATACCGGCATCGTCTATACCCAGGACGGCCTCTCCAAGCTGAAGCCGGATTGATGACAACCCCTTTCGGCACGCCGCTGCTGCGGATCGAGGCGCTCGAAAAAACCTACCCGACGGGCAAACGCGCCCTGGCTGGCGTCGATGTCACCATCGACCGTCCGCAGGTCGTCGCGATCATCGGCTCGTCGGGCGCGGGCAAGAGCACGCTGATCCGCTGTATCAACAGGTTGGTCGAGCCGACGGCCGGGCGCATCCTGCTCAATGGCGGGGATATCGTGGCTCTCGATCGCAAGGGGCTGCGAGCTGCGCGGCGGCGGATCGGCATGATCTTCCAGGAGTACAATCTGGTCGAACGGCTGACCGTGATGCAGAACGTGCTCTCGGGCCGGCTCGGCTATGTCGGCCTGATCGCTTCGCTGCGATACCGCTTTCCGCCGGAGGATATCCAGTCGGCCTTCGCGCTTCTCGACCGCGTCGGGCTCGACGGCTACCACAATCAGCGCGCCGACGCCCTGTCGGGCGGGCAGCGCCAGCGCGTCGGCATTGCACGCGCACTGATGCAACGGCCCGATCTGCTGCTGCTCGACGAGCCAACGGCCAGCCTAGACCCGAAGACCGCCCGCCAGATCATGCGGCTGGTGCGCGAACTGGTCTCCGAACGGCAAACGCCGGCGATCATCAATATCCACGACGTCGCGCTGGCAAAGGCCTATTCCGACCGCATCATCGGCCTGCGCGACGGCGTCGTCGTCTTCGACGACGGGCCGGCCGAACTGACGGACGAGGTTCTCTCGGTCATCTATGGCGACGAGGACTGGATCCTGCCTGGAGAGGGCGACGACGAACCCGCGCCGGCGCTTAGTTCAGCCTCATGAGCGCCACCGCCTCCCCCGCCTATCCGACCACATGGCGGCCGCCGAGCCTGTTCGGTAGCCGCCGGCGCCGATTCATCTTCTGGGCCGCGGTCGTCGCCTATGTGATCTGGTCGGTGTCCGACCTCAATATCGACGGCAACCGCATCCTCGCCGGCCTGCCGCGCGCGCTCGATATCTTCGCGCGCATGTTCCCGCCGGATTTTTCGCGCTGGGAAATGCTGCTCTCGGGCATGGTAGAGAGCATCCAGATCGCCATCGCCTCGACGATCGTCGGTGCCCTGCTCGCAATCCCGATCGGGCTGGCTGCCGCTGCCAATCTCTCGCCGCGCCCGCTCTATTTTCTGGCGCGCGGCTTCATCGTGATCGGGCGGACCTTCCATGAGGTCATCATCGCGATCTTCTTCGTGAAGCTGTTCGGCTTCGGCCCGGTCGCAGGGTTGCTGACGCTCGCTTTCTCCTCGGCGATCTTCCTCGGCAAGATGCTGGCCGAGGACATCGAGAACATGAAGGAAGGCCCGGTCGAGGCCATCCGTGCCACCGGGGCGAGTTTTGGCCAGGTCGTCGGCTACGCCGTGGTGCCGCAGGTCATGGTCAAGTCGCTCGGCGTGCTGATCTACCGGCTCGACGCCAATCTGCGCCATTCCACCGTCATCGGCATCGTCGGCGCCGGCGGCATCGGCCAGACGCTCTCGGCCTCGTTCTCCCGCTACGATTTCGATTTCTCGAGCGCCATCCTGCTCACCATCGCGGCGCTCGTTGCGCTCGGCGAGTGGTTCAGCGACTGGGCCCGGCGGAGGCTCAGGTGAAGGCGAATGCAAACCAGCGCCGGGATGGCGGGGCTCAGCCCAAGCGCATCTATCCCGACCAGTGGGAACGCCATACGCCGCGCGAACGGCTGACGCAGTGGCTCTGGCTCCTCGGCGGCGCATTCGCGGCCGTCTGGTCGGTTTCGGCACTCGACATCGAATGGGCCTTCTTCGCCGATGCGCATGAACAGGCGGCCGACCTGATCCAGCGGATGTGGCCACCGCGCTGGTCCTATCTGCCGGTTGTCGTGCGTCCGCTGATCGAGACGATCCATATCGCGACGCTCGGCACGATGATCTCGATCGTGCTCGCGCTGCCGGTCGCGTTCCTGGCCGCACGCAACACCACGCTGAACCAGGGAACCTGGCTTCTCGGGCGCGCAATCCTCGTGCTGTCGCGCTCGATCAACACGGTGATCTGGGGGCTTCTCTTCGTCGCCATCTTCGGCCCCGGCCCGGTTGCCGGCATCTGCGCGGTCGCAGCCCGCTCGGTCGGCTTCATCGCCAAGCTCGTCGCCGAAGCGATCGAGGAGGTCGAGGCCGGCCAGATCGAGGCGGTGGAGGCCACCGGCGCCGGCACCTTCCAGATCTACGGCATCGCCATCCTGCCCCAGATCCTGCCCGTTCTGATCGGCACATCGATCTATCGCTGGGACATCAATGTGCGGGAGTCGAGCGTGCTCGGCTTTGTCGGCGCCGGCGGCATCGGGCTTCTGCTCTACGCCTCGATCAACCAGTTCGCCTGGAGCCAGGTCCTGGTCATCCTCATTGCCATCCTGGCGATCATCATCATCAGCGAGGCGCTTTCCGCCTATGTCCGTTCACGTATCACCTGAAACCGGAGCCGCCGTCAGCCATCTCTCCGGCCTCGCCGAGGTCGCCCAGAGCTATGACGGCTTCCTGCTCGACCAGTGGGGGGTGCTGCATGACGGCACGACCCCCTATCCCGGCGCAGTCGACTGCCTGCAGAGGCTGCGCTCGGCGGGAAAGGCGATCATCATCCTCTCCAATTCCGGCCGTGGGGCTCGGGAAAACGAGGAGCTACTCGCCCGGATGGGCTTTGCCCGCGAGCTGTTCGACCATGTCGTTTCGGCCGGAGACGACGCCCGCGACGCGCTGCTGACCGAGCAGGATCCGTTCTATCGCGACCTCGGCCGCCGCTGCTTCCTGTTTGCGCGCGACGGCGAGGACCACCTGATCGAGGGTCTGGGCCTGACCAGGGTCGAGAGCACCGAGGCCGCCGACTTCCTGTTCATGCTGAGCATGAACCCGCCGCAGCAATCGCTGGCCGGCTGGCGCCCGGCGCTCGAGGCTGCAGTGGCCCGCGATCTGCCGATGATCTGCGGCAATCCCGATCTCTACCGCGTTCATGCCGATGGCACGCTGCATGAGGCGCCCGGACTTGTCGCCCGGTGCTATGCCGGGCTTGGCGGGCGGGTTCGCTATCACGGCAAACCCGAACCGCGCATCTATCGCAGCAGCCTGCAGCGGCTCGGCCTGGCTCCGCGGCGTGTGCTCGCGGTCGGCGACTCGCTTGAGCATGACGTCGCCGGCGCAACCGGTGCCGGAATCGATGTCGCCTTCATTGCCGGCGGCATTCATCGGCAGGATCTGGGTTGGCCGACACCGGATACGGTCGACCATGCGAGCTGCGCCAGGCTCTTTGCAACGGCCGGATGGATGCCCGGTTACGTCGTGCCCTCCTTCGCGTGGTGATTGCCGCGCCCTGACACGGCCGCTGCCAACCCCCGTCCACATCACCGCCAGACGATCCGTTGGCTCTCAGGCCATCGGCTTGCAGGCTGCCAAGCCCCGAGGGCCTGGCGGCGCGCGCCGTCATGCTCTCCGCGAAGCCGTCCCCCTCCTTCAGGTCAAGCTCCATCCGCTAGTCGGCCCGGGATTGGTGTACTAGTATACATGTCAAGGCCTCGGCGCGCGTCCGGTCTGGTTGCGCGGATAGCAGGCCTATCCAGGGAGAGACCATGACCGAAATCACACGCCGCGGCGTGCTGCATGGAGCAGCCAGCCTTGCCGCTCTCCAGGCGACAGGCGCCTTCGCCCAGGGCCTGCCCCTGCCTTCCAGCCCGGTTGCGCTGAACATCATCGACGTCGCCGGCAACCTGCAGCTGACCCAGGCTTCGATCGAACGCTTCGCCAAGGAAAACCCAAAGCTGATCTCGCGGGTGAATTTCTCGCGGGCGCCCTCGCCGGAGCTGCCGGCGAAGCTCAAGGCGCAGCAGCAGGCCAACCGGGTCGATCTCGACCTCGTGCTGACCGGGCCGGGCGCGATGTCCGACGGCATCCAGCAAGGGCTGTGGATCGATGTCTGGAAGGCCTACCCGTCGCAACTGCCGAAGGCTGAAGAGGTCTATCACGAGCAGGCGCTGATGATGCAGCGCAACTTCGGTCAGAACGAAGGTGTCGCCGTCGTCTATTCCCCGTCGGGGCCGCTTTTCGAATACATCCCGGCCCGGCTGAAGACCGTGCCCAAGACGGCTGCCGAGCTGCTGGCCTATGTGAAGGCCAATCCCAAGCGCTTGACCTATGCCCGCCCGCTGAATTCCGGTCCCGGCTGGACCTTCCTCCAGGGTATGCCCTACATCCTCGGCGACAAGGATCCGAGCGATCCGATGAATGGCTGGGACAAGACCTGGGCCTATCTCAAGGAGCTCGGCACCGGCATCGACTACTATCCCGGCGGCACGGCGGCGACGATGAAGGAACTCGGCGAAGGCACCCGTGACGTCATCGTCTCGACGCTCGGCTGGGACATCAACCCCCGCGTGCTCGGCATCGTGCCGAAAGAGGCCGAGGTCTTCGCGCTGGAAAACACCCACTGGATTCCCGACACCCAGTTCATGTGCATTCCCAAGGGCGTGCCGGAGGCCAAGGTCGCCGTCATCCTGGCGCTGATGTCGTTCATGCTGAAGCCCGAGCCGCAGGCCGCGACTTATGACAAGGGCTATTTCTATCCCGGCCCGGCCGTGAAGGGCGTGACGCTCGCCATGGCGCCGCAGGAAAGCCGCGACGTCATCAAGGAATTCGGGCGCGCCCATTATGACGAGCTGATCGCCAAGCTGCCGACCCGCCCGCCTCTGACTCCGGAACGGCTCGTCGCCGCCTTCCGGCGCTGGGACCAGGAGATCGGCGTTGGCCACGGAGCACCCCAATAGCATGCGCTTTGCCGCCATCGGCCTCGACCACCGCCATATCTACAACATGGTCGAAGGTCTCCTCGAAGCCGGCGCTGTCTGCGCCGGCTTCGATCCGCGCACCAGCGACGAGCGCGTCGTTGCCGGCTTCCGCGAGCGCTTTCCGCAGCTCCAGGCCATGGATGCCGACCGGCTGATCGACGATCCCTCGATCGATCTGGTCGCCAGCGCAGCGATTCCCTCGGAGCGCGCCGCGATTGCGATCCGGGCCATGCAGGCCGGCAAGGACGTCATGGTCGACAAGCCGGGCGTGACCACGTTCGCGCAGCTTGCCGATGTCGAGGCGACGGTCGCCCGAACGGGGCGGATCTTCTCGATCTGCTTTTCCGAGCGCTTCCTGGTGCCTTCGACGATCATCGCCGGCAAGCTCATCGCCGACGGCGCGATCGGGCGTGTGGTACAGACCCTGGGTGTCGGCCCGCATCGACTTAACCGCGCGATCCGGCCGTCATGGTTCTTCGACCAGAGCGCTTTCGGCGGCATCCTCACCGATATCGCCTCGCACCAGATCGACCAGTTCCTGCACTTCACCGGTTCGCGCGATGCGGAGATCGTGGCGTCGGGAACGGGCCATTTCGGCAGCGCTGAGCTGCCGGATTTCGAGGATTTCGGCGAGATCCTGCTGCGCAGCCCGCAAGCCGGCGGCTATATCCGCGTCGACTGGTTCACCGCTGACGGGCTTCCGACGTGGGGTGACGGGCGGCTGACCATCCTCGGAACGGCAGGCACGATCGAACTGCGCAAATATGTCGATATCGCAGGCCGGCCGGGCACCGACCATCTCTTCCTGGTCGATGGGAACGGCACCCGTCATATCGATGCCTCCCGTGAGCCGCTGACCTACTTCCGCAATCTTGTGGCGGATATCGCCGGCAGGACCGAGAGCGCGATGTCTCAACAACACGCCTTCACGGTCTGCCGGCTGGCGCTGGAAGCGCAGGCGAAGGCCGTGCGGCTGCCCGCCCGCGCGAGCGAAAGGACTGCTTCGTGACCCGCAAGATCGGCATTGCCATCGTCGGCCTCGGGCCAGCTTCCCTGCCGCATTCCCGCAGCCTGATCGACCTCGCAGAGAGGGTCGATGTACGCTGGGCGGTCAGTCGCTCGGCAGAGCGAGCCGGGGCCTACCGCAAGCAGTTCGCCTTTCCGGTGACGACCGATCTCGATGCCGTGCTGGCTGATCCAGCGGTCGAGGCCGTCATTGTGCTGACGCCGCCGAGCAGTCATCTCGACGTGTCCGCGCGCTGCTTCGAGAATGGCAAGCATGTGCTGGTCGAGAAGCCGCTGGAGTTGACGGTCGCGCGCGGCGAGGCGCTGGTCGAAGCCGCGCGCCGTGCCGGCAAAGTCTTCGGGGTCGTGCTGCAGCACCGATTCCGGCCTGCGAGCCTGCGCCTCAAGGCTGCACTGGCCGCCGGCGAACTCGGAACCGTGGAGGCCGCTTTCCTGAGCGTGCCGTGGTGGCGTCCGCAGGCCTATTACGACGAGCCCGGCCGCGGCACGCTGGCGCGTGACGGTGGCGGCGTGCTCCTGACCCAGGCGGTCCACTCGCTCGACCTGTTCCGCTCTTTGGTGGGTGTGTCCCAAGTGGTCGCGGCGCAGGCGCGGACCACGAAGCTGCACCGCATGGAGACCGAGGATTTCGCCTCGGCGCTGCTTGAGCTCGGCAATGGCGCACCGGGCACGCTGATGACGACGACCGCCGCCTATCCCGGCCATCCCGAGCGCATCGAGATCATCGGGACCCAGGGCTTCGCGACATTGATTGGCGGCACGCTTAGCCTCTCCTTCCTCGACGGCCGCAAGGAGATCGTGGAGGCGGAGGGCAGCACGGGCAGCGGCGCCAATATCATGGATTTCCCCCATGATGCGCACCGTGCGGTGATCGCCGATTTCCTGGATGCGGTCACGACCGGGCGCGAGCCCGTCGTGACGGGCAACGAGGCGCTGGCATCGCAGCGGCTCGTCGACAGCATCCTCGCGGCCGCGAGGCGTTGAGGCGTCGCCTCTAAAATCCTATCCGGTCATCATGGCATCCCGGGCCGCCCTGCAGGCGCCCGGGATGTTGTTGTCGTGTGCTGGACAGTCGCGTTCGACTGACCTGCTCAGCGGGCGCGCTTGGCGCCGACCATCTCGTCCCATTTGCGGAAGGCCACGACCATCTTGTCGGGCTTCAAGGGCAGCTCGATCGGATTCTTCGCGATCAGGTCGGCATATTCCGGCCGGCCGAATTCGGCGATCACCTTCTGGCTGCTCTCCGGTGCCAGCGACAGCGGCACGTTCTTCACCGCCGGGCCCGGATAGAGATAACCCTCGTCATAGGCATAGGCCTGAGCCTTCGGCGTCAGCACATAGGCCATCAGATCGAGCACCACGGCGAGGCGATCGTTCGGGACGCCCTTCGGCACGCACATGAAGAAGGCGTCCGAAACCCAGTGGAAGCCCTTCAACGTGCCGATCATCGCGGATTTCGGCACGATGCCGAGCGCGCGCGGATTGATGTCCCAACCGGTGGTCGAGATGATGATGTCGCGCGAGCCCTCGCCGAACTCCTTCATCGTCGCGCCGGTGCCAGCCGGATAATAGTCGATGTACTGGCCAAGCTCCTGCAGATAGGCCCAGGTCTTGTCCCAGCCGCCGACCGGATCCTGCGGGTCCTTGTCGCCGAGGATATAGGGCAGGCCCATCATGAACGTACGGCCCGGGCCGGAATTGGTCGGGCGCGCATACATGAACTTGCCGGGATTGGCCTTGGCCCAGGCGAGCAGCTCGTCGGCCGTGGTCGGCACGTTCTTGACGCGCTCCGGCGCGTATTCGAGCAGCGGGCCGGAGGGGTAGTAGTTGACCACGACGCCAAAGCCGTCGCCCTGGGCGCGGTGCAGATTGAGCGCGGCCGGCTCGTAGTTCTCCTCGATATTCGGGAACTTGTCGGCGAAGTCGGGCAGGATCTTGAGCCAGAGCTTCTGTTCGAGGCCCGCTGCGAGGCCGTCGCTGCCGGTCAGCACGAGATCGAGATCGGCGCGGCCGGCCTCCTGCTGCGCCTTGATCTTGCTGGCGAGTTCCGGCGCCGGCGCCTTCACGAAGGTGATGCGCGAGACCAGCTTCGGATTGGCCGCGCGATAGTCCTCGAACGCCTTCTGCATCAAGGCCAGCGCACCGCCGACATCGATGATGTTGATGCCGACCGGCGAGGTCGGCAGCGGCGGCGAAGCCGCAAAGGCCGCCGGTGCTCCCGTCGCCATCGCGGCCAGGCCGCCCAGCACGGTGCGGCGGTCAATTCCCGTGAAATCCTTGCTCATGGTCTCTCCCTCTTTGGTTAGGCTGATCGTTGGGTTGTCTACATCTTGACCGCGTCGTAGCGGCGTTCCTCGGGCCCGATGCGCACGCGCTGCACGGCGAGATCAGCGGACCACTCGACCTCGCTTAGTGGCAGCTCCAGCCCCCTCGCCCGCAAGGCGGGCTCGAGCACCGCCAGCGGATGGCTCGAGGCCATCGCGACCGCCTCCTCCGGCGTCGCCAGGCCCCAGGCCACGACATTGCGCACCCCCTGATCGAGGCAGAGCGCCGAGCCGGCGAGCGAGACGCTTCCCGGTTGGCGCACGGAACCGTCGGCCTTCCGCTCCACGCTCATGCCGGCGAAGGGATAGTTGCCGGGCTCCGCCGCTGCTGCCGAAACCGCATCGGTCACAAGGATCGAACGGTTAAGTCCCTTGGCGCGCAACAGCGATTTCAGTGCCTTGGGGTGTACATGGATGCCGTCGGCAATGAAACTTGCCCAAAGCCCGTCCTCGGCAAGCTGCGCGAAGATCGCATTGGCGAGCTTATGCGTGACCTGCGGCATGCCGTTGCCGAGATGGGTGGACAGGGCCGCGCCCGCCGCGGCGGCGGAAGCGACCTGATCGAAATCAGCAGCGGTATGGCCGAGAGCGACGATCCTGCCCTGGCCATGCAGCGCCGCGATCAGGGCCGGCACGGCCTCGACCTCGGGAGCGACCGTCACCATCAGGATCGGACGGTCGAGCCCTGCTTCCAGGCGATCGACCAGGGTGGGATCGGCTGCGGTCATCGCGGCGGCCGGGTGGCAGCCGGAATAGCCGTCAGCCGGATTCAGGAAGGGCCCCTCGAGATGGTAGCCGGGGCACATCAGCGGGCCGAGGCGGCTCGCCGAGATCGCGGCATCGAGCGCGCGCAGGCGCTCTTCCAGTTCATGCGGATGGGCGGTGATCACTGTCGGCAGGCAAATGGTCACGCCCGTCCGGAGCATCGCCTCCAGCGCCCGGTCAATCTCGGCCGCCGTCACCGCGCCTGAATTGAAGTCGACGGCCGCAAAGCCGTTGACCTGGAGATCGACGAGGCCCGCCGTCAGCATGATCGCACCCTGTCCCACCATCAGCCCCGCTTGAGCAGGGAGGCAGCCGGCGGATCGAGGAACAGCACGGTGTTCTTGTGGGTCTGAAGGATCGAGGCGGGGTAGAGCGGGCTCACCGGACCTTCCAGCGCATCGCGCGTCGCCTTCGCCTTGCGCTCGTCGGGCACCGAAAGGACGATCAACTCGCTCTTGAGGATCTGGCGGACGCTCATCGAGATGGCGCGCTCCGGCACCGCTTCGAGGCTCGGGAACCAGCCTTCGCCGAACTGCTGCTGGCGGCAGGCGTCATCGAGCTTGACCACGATGTAGGGCTCGTCCGTCTCGAAATCGGCCGGGGGGTCGTTGAAGGCAAGATGGCAATTCTCGCCGAAGCCGGCGAAGCAGACATCGATGCGTAGTCCCGCGATTAGTTCGCCGAGCCGGCGCGCCTCCTGCTCGGCATCGCCCTCGCCATCGACCGGGATGAACTCGACCTTGCCACCCAGCGGGGCGACGAAGCGCTCCTGCAGATAGCGACGGAAGCTCGCCGGGTGCTCCTGGCCGAGGCCGACATACTCGTCGAGATGGAAGGCAGTGACCTTCGACCAGTCGATGCCCTCGGCAATGACGAGATGGTTCAGCATCTCGAACTGGCTGGCCCCGGTCGCGACGATGATCGTCGCATGACCGTGCCGCGCCTGTGCTTCGCGAATGGCCGCAGCACCACGGGCCGCAGCCTGGACGCCGAGGGTCTCCTTGTCGGCGACGATGTTGATATCGATCATGCTATTTCTGAACCCGGACAGAGCAAATTGTTTCAAAATTCTCAGATCGAGCTTATGAGCGCCTCTGTAAAATGCAATCTCAATTTCAGAACCATCAGGTTCTAAAATATGGATGCCCATGACACTGCCAGCCATCGACCAGATGCTGTTCTCCGACGGGCACGGCAGCGACCGCGCCCGCGCCTTCACGCTTGTTGCACGCGGCCAGGCCCATTCCCGGCCTGAGATCGGCGCTGCGCTCGGGCTACGCTCGACCACGACATCGCGCCTCGTCGGCGATCTGGTGGAACGCCGTCTGCTGCTGGAAACCGCGGGGCAGAAAGCCGGCCGCGGCCGTCCGGCCGGAATTCTCATTGCCAATCCACGCCGCGTCGGTGCTTCCGTCATCTATGTCGCGAGCCAATCGCTGGTCGGCGCTCTGGTCGATCTCGACGGCCAGTTGCTTGAAGAACGCGTCGTCGAGATTGCCTCTGACGCAGATAACAGGGTTGTCGCAGGCGTGATGGCCGGGCTTGGCGCGGATCTGCTCGCCGCGATGCCGCGCGGCATGGAGCATGCCGGCACCGCCGTGTCGCTCTCGGGCTTGCTCGATCTCAGGCGCAAGCAATGGCTGATGTCGTCGCGCTGGCCCAACCTGCGCGGCCTCGATGTCGGTATTGCGCTCGGGGAAGCGGTTGGCCCCGTTGTGGTCTGTCGCAATCTTGACGCCGAATTGCGCGCGCGCATGGCGCAGGATTCGGAGCAGTTCTCGGATGGCGCGCTCCTGCTGCACTGGGGCTGGGGCATCGGACTGGGCTACGCCATCGGCGGCCGCTCGCTCGCGCCGCCCGGCGGCTCCTTCGGAGAAGTCGGGCACTGGCGCTTCGCCGCGCTCGACGGCCGCCGTTGCGGCTGCGGCAACACCGCCTGCCTGGAAACGGGCGCGGCGCTCTGGTCGCTCCTGCCGGAACTGCGCCGGCGCTGGCCCGATCTCGCGGAGGACGAGAACCGCCTCTACCGACAACTGGCGCGTTGCGACCTGACCAGCCTGCCCGAGATCGACACGGCTGCGCGTTTGCTGGCGCGCGCACTCGCCAATGCGAGCCGCCTGCTGTTTCCCACCCGGATCATCGTAACCGGCCCGTTCGTCGCCAATGCGCAGCTATGGGCGCATTTCGACGGGTTGTTCAGGGCCGAGGGAACAATGCACGGGTTCATGATGCCTGAACTCGTCAGCGACCGCTCAAGCCGGCAATATGAAGTCCATGGAGCGGCGACGCCGCTGCTCAGCAAGGCGCTGGAAGGCCTCTTGCAAGGCGCCTGACCGTCAGCGGACCGGATATCGGCCGGCCCGACGGCCTCGCCTGCTGCCTTTGCACCCGCTCTTCCGAAAGCCGCAATCGACTTGTCGGACCGATGTCTTCGCGCCTGTCTAGTCCTTAGCGCCTGTCTCGGCGCCTGTCCTGGCGTCAATCCTCGGCGGTTTCGCGCCGCAATTCCCAGGCGAGCATCGCCTCGGCGAGCGCATGCAGTTCCTGTTCCTTGGTGCTGGTATCGGAGGCAGCCTGAAGCTCCGCAACACGCAGTTGCGCTTGCTCATAATCCTCGTCGGTGTGAATTACGATCGGTTGTTTCATGGCAGCCCCGCGCTACGTCCGGGTCATGAAAGAGTCTGACCCAACCTGATTATAACCGAAAACCGGCGCATATGTTCCGCTAACGCGTCGGCAGGGCTGCATAATACGCCGCGATTGCCGCAATCTCGTTCACCGACATGTGCCGCGCCATGTAGCGCATTTCCTTGTGAGCCCGCTTGCCGTTGCGAAAGGCCATCATCTGGTTGAACAGATAGCGCTCGTTCTGCCCTGCCAGATGCGGCACTTCGGTGTCGCGGGCGATGCCGTCCGCGCCATGGCAGGCAGCACAATCTTCGAGCGGGGATGTCCGTGGCTCAGACGCCACCGGCGTAACCATCAACAACCCGGCCACCGTGAGCGAGGCCGCAGCCGTCATCCCCAGGCCAAATCTGAACCAGCTCATGATCGAGGCTCCTCCCATCGCAGCCTTCGCCGCAAAGCCATGGGCGAGCCTGTCGCACGGTAAGCGTTAAGATCGCGGAAGCTCCGCCCGAGAAATGTGGAGGGTGCGCATTGGCTCGTACCTGCAGGCTCGCTAGCGCGCTGCCGGTGGTGCCGGATGGATGAACGGCCACGGGCTTGCCTCAGTGCCGCGCGGAATGGTGATCTCGATCAACGCGGGACGATTATCGGCCAGCGCCTTCTCCAGCACAGGGCGGAAGGTTTCGGGCGTGTCGACCCGCACTGCCTCGACCCCGAAGGACCGGCCGAGCTGGACGAAGTCCGGGTTGACGAGGTCCGAGCCGATCAGCCGGCCCTCGAAGCCCGTCAGCTGGTCGCGCCGGACATTGCCGTAGGAGCTGTTGTTGAAGACCAGCGTAACGACGCCGATGCCGTATTGCACGGCCGTCGCCAGTTCCTGGACTGCGAACAGGAAACCGCCATCCCCGGTGATCGCGACCACGGGCCGATCCGGCCACGCCACTTTCGCGCCAAGCGCGGTCGGGAAGCCTGAGCCGAGCGTGCCCTGATAGCCGGAGGACAGATAGGTCCTGGGCTCATAGACCTTGAAGCCGTACCAGGAGGCAAAGCCGACTTGGGAGAGTTCGTCGGTGACGATGCCGTCCCTCGGCAACACCTCGCGCAGGACCTGCAAATA
The DNA here is from genome assembly GCF_052115465.1 of Allobosea sp. 2RAB26. Classification (NCBI taxonomy): domain Bacteria; kingdom Pseudomonadati; phylum Pseudomonadota; class Alphaproteobacteria; order Hyphomicrobiales; family Alloboseaceae; genus Allobosea; species Allobosea sp. 2RAB26. The sequence goes on from NZ_JBFRGS010000008.1 coordinate 84,556, forward strand.
GGCCATTTGCGGTTGGATCGCCTGGATCTTGGCTTCAGCCGCCGCGGTCGCCTCCGTGATCACCGCGCGGCGGCCGGGGCGGCTCTGCGGCAGCCGCCCGGCTGCCTTGGCGAGCGCAGCCGTGGCCGCACGGGCATCGGCCAGGATCGCGATATCGGGAATGGAGCGGCGCATCTCGACCGGATCGATATCGATGCGAACCGATTTCAGGTTCGGCGGCGTATGTGACCAGCGCCAGCCCGGCAGTTCCAGGCGCGTACCGATGCCGATCAGCAGGTCGGTCTGGGGCCAGAGCTCATAGGCCGCAGCCATGGTGAGGCCGAGTTCATGGTCATTCGACAGGATGCCGCGACCGCTGCGGAAGGCGACGACCGGCGCATCGATCAGTTCGGCCAGTTGCAGGATGTCATCCGCGGCATCGAACGCGCCGCTGCCGACGAAGATCATCGGCGCCTTCGCCGCCGAGATCAGTCTTGCGGCGCGGTCAATGGCGTCAGCGTCGATGGGTGGCGGTGGCGAGGGATCGAGCACGGAGGTGACCGGCACTTCCCCCGGCTGCGTGAAGACGTTCCAGGGCATTTCCAGCGCGGCCGGACCGCGCCGTCCCGAGAGCATCGCCTGGAAGGCCCGAGACACCGCTGTCGGCGCCAACGCCGGGTGCTCGACGCGCTCGGCCCATTTGGTGAAGCCGCGCAGGGTCGCAAGCTGGTCCGGCATCTCGTGCAGATGCCCGCGACCACGATCGAGGAAGGGGGTTGGCACCTGCCCCGTCAGGCAGAGCACCGGCTCGTTGCCACCAAAGGCCGTCAACAGGGCCGCCCCGGCATTGAGGATGCCGGGGCCGGGCACGACGGTGCAGACCGAGGGCCGTCCGGTGGCCCTTGCGTAGCCGAAGGCCATGTAACCGCAGGCCTGCTCGTGACGCGCTCCGATGGTTGCGATCCTGTCCTTGTTCCGCTCGAGCGCGTCGAACAGGCCGTAGATCTGTGCCCCGGGAAGACCGAAGACCGTATCGATGCCATGATCGATCAGCCCGGACACAAGTCCCTCGCCGCCAGTCGCTCTCACCATATCCGCCTCACCTTGTCCTGCAGATCCGCCCAACGGGCCGTCACCTTGAGTGGAGTCCCCACCCCTGCGCCCCGTTAACTCACGCAGCGATGATCGGGGACGCCTGGAAGGAGGGCTGACGCACCGGCGTCTCAGCGAAGAGCGTGCCCTCCTCGAACCAGGAGCGCGGAGCTGGCGCGCCCCAGAGCGTCTGGCGCTGCGGATCGCGCAGATCCCAACGGATCGGTTCGTGGTCGGGGTCGACCGTCTGGTAGTCCGAGCAATAGATCTCGATCCGATGACCGTCGGGGTCGCGGATATAGAGGAAGAAGGCATTTGAGATGCCGTGCCGTCCGGGGCCGCGCTCGATATTGGTGACGTAGCCGGTGGTCGCCATCAGATCGAGCAGGTCGATGATGTTGAGCGGCGTCGGCACCCAGAAGGCAACATGGTGGAGGCGCGGCCCAACCCCATGGGTGAAGGCCATGTCGTGAACGCCACCCTTGCGGTGCATCCAGGCCGCCCAGAGCCGGCTGCCATCCTCGTTCACCGTGTATTCGGTCGTTCGGAATCCGATCGCGTTATAGAACGCGACGGACGCGTCGACATTGTCGGAGAAGCAGTTGAAATGGTCGATCCGGAGCGGCTTCACGCCCTTGTAGAGCGCGTATTTCTGGTGAACCGACGGAAGCTTGTCCATGCTGAAATAGAACTCCAGCGGGACGCCGAGCGGGTCGACAGTCCTGAGCGTGCGGCCCTGGAACGGCGCCTCGACAAACCGGGCCGGCAGGCCGTTCGCCCGAAAGAAATGATGTGCCTTGTCCAGATCCTCTTCCGAGAAAACCTTGAAACCGAGTACCTTTGCGACCGGGCTTTCACCCTTCTCCAAGACGATGCAATGGTGTCCACGTTCTTCCATCGCACGCATGTAGAGTCGGCTCTCGCTCTCGTCCGTCACTAGCAGCCCAAGCGTATCGGACCAGAAGGCTCGCGAAGCCGCCAGATCGCACACGGACAGGGCGACGTGATTGAGCCGCACCACCTGAAAGGGCGGATTCAATACCGGCTGCGGGACAGGCATAGAGCTTCCTCCTTGGTATCTTATTCCTGCTGCCGGCCTGCTTTTCGAGGCCTTGATGCTGTGAAGCCGGTGGCACGGCTGCGACCACGGCCGCCGTTCCCGCTTCGATCCTTCCCGTTACCGGTCAGCCTCCGAGCCCGAGCTTTGGGACCTTGTGGCTGTCATAGGCGACCGCGATGTTCTTCGTCTCCATGTAGAAATCGAAGGAATAGTCGCCGCCGTCACGGCCGATGCCGGAACTCTTGATGCCTCCGAACGGGGTCGGCAAATGCCGCACATTCTCGGAGTTCACCCAGATCATGCCGGCTTCGAGATCGCGAGCGACACGGTGCGCGCGGCCGATATCACGGGTCCAGAGATAGCCGGCGAGCCCGTAGCGGACATCGTTGGCGACCCGAACCGCATCGGCCTCATCCTCGAAGGGAATCATGGTCAGGACAGGACCAAAGATCTCCTCCTGGGCGATCCGCATTCCAGCTGCAGCGTCGACATAGAGCGTCGGCTCGACATAATTGCCGGCCCCCTCCATCGCCCGCCCGCCGCCGCAGGCGACGCGTGCCCCGCCCTCTCGCGCGAGCGCAGGGTAGGACAGGACCTTTTCGGCATGACGCGGGTGGATCAACGGCCCGATCTCCGTTGCCGGATCGAGCGGGTGGCCGACTTTGATACGCCGGACACGCTCGACGACTCTTTCGCTGAAGCTGTCATAGATCGAGCGCTGGACCAGCGCGCGCGAGGACGACGTGCAGCGTTCGCCATTCAGCGAGTAGATCATGAACAGCACGGCATCGAGGGCGCGGTCCAGGTCGGCATCGTCGAAAACGATCACCGGGTTCTTGCCGCCGAGTTCGAAATGCACGCGTTTCAGCGTCTTTGCGCCTTGCGCCATGATGTGCGAGCCGGTCGTGGTCTCGCCGACGAAGGCGATTGCCCGGATCGCGGGATGCTCGGTCAGGGCCTTGCCAGCCTCTTCGCCGAGCCCGTGCACCAGATTGACGACGCCCGCGGGCAATCCGTGGGCGCGGATCACCTCATCCATGATCTCGGTCAGGATGACCGCGGAGAGCGGTGACCACTCGGCCGGCTTATGGACGACGGTGCAGCCGGCGGCGAGTGCCGGCGCGATCTTCCAGGTCGACAGCATGAAAGGCGTGTTCCACGGCGTGATCACGCCGACGGGGCCGATCGGTTGGCGGATGGTGTAGTTGATATGGTCGGTATCGGGCAGCGATAGCCCGTTGCCCGCCTCGGTGGCACGATCGGCGTAGAAGCGAAAATTCTCGGCGCCGCGCAGCGCAGCCTTGGCCATATAGCGGATCGGTTGGCCAGTATCGCAACTCTCGACGAAGGCGATCTCCTCGGCTCGCGCCTCGATCGCATCCGCTATCGCATGCAGGATCTTGCGACGCGTCGCGCCTGGAACATCGCGCCAGACCTTGAAGGCCGCCTCGGCGGCGCGGGCCGCACGGTCGATCTCCGCTGCACCACCGGAGGCGATGGTGCATTGATGCTCATTGGTGGCCGGATCGAGCGTTTCGAAGGTGGCGCTCGTGGCGGAGAGCACGCGCTCTCCGGCAATGACATGCGGAACGACCCCGCCGGTGAGGAAGCGCGCCATGGCGCGCTCGGCCCCGATCAGATTGCTGGCGAATTTCGGATCGATGGCCCGGTTCATGCGAGGCCTCCCTTGCGTGCGAGGCGTTCATGCAGATTGTTGGTCTTGAGCGAGGCCGTCCCGTCGATCTCCTGGACCTCGACTGTGAGACCGAGCCCGATCTTGCTGAACAGGTCGGCAGTTTGCGCTTCGAGCGTCGCCATCAGCGCTTCGGCGACCCGCCGGCGCGTCGCGGCATCCCGACCCTCCCCGATCCGAGCCAGAACGGCAACAAAACCGTGGGTCGGATCGCCATCGGCGATCGCGAAGATATCGCGGCGTTCGGCCCGCGTCCGCAGGCCGCCAATGGGGAAAACCCCGGTTGCGAGCGCTGTATGGTGCAATTCGTCGACCAGCCGGCGGAGCGACAGCGCCGGCTCAAGATTGGCTGAATATTCGACGATGATATGCGGCATCCGCGCACCCGCCTCGTGTTCGAAATTAAATTAACGTGTTAAATTAATTTGAGCAAGCGATTACCGGCGCGAACCGCTAGAATGGTGGCATTGCTCTGATCCTGCGCACCGCCCCGGAAGGGACCACGTTTGAGAAGCCCCGCTCCACCCCCCGATGAGTCCTCGCAAGGTGGGACGCGTGTCCATCTTCGCCATTTCTCGAAATCCCTGCCGATGTCCCTGCTGCGGGCGCGCGAAGCGGTCATGCGCTGCTTTCGGCCGTCGCTGCGGCAATATGAAATCACGGAGCAGCAATGGCGGGTGCTGCGGGCGCTGAACTCGGTGCCCAGCCTGGAGGTGACCGATCTCGCGCGCGCAACGTTCCTGCTCGCGCCGAGCCTGTCGCGGATCCTCGTCGACCTCGAGGCCAGACACCTCATCACGCGAGGGGCCGATCAGCGTGATCTGCGTCGCGCCATCATCTCGATCAGCCCGGCCGGCGCCAGTTTGATCGAAACGGTGACGCCGGTCTCGGAAGCGATCTACCGCGACATCACCAGCCGCTTTGGCGACGAGAAACTCGCGACTCTGCAGGCCTTGCTGCGCGAGCTGGAGGACGTGGCCAGCGCTGTCGCACCCCATGACGAGAGTGCGGGCAAGCCGCCCCCGCCAGGGGAAACCACGCGAAAGAAGCGAAGGATTCCCCTGAAACGGAAGCGCAGCGCGACCTGACGACGCGCCGCGCTCCGGCCTCCTTAGACCTTGCCGAGGATCGTGGTCATCTCGGCCGGGGTGAAAGCCCGCATCGTCTGGTTGCGGATGTTACCGAGCTTGGCAACGGCAAGACTGAGCGCAGTGGCGCTCATCTCGTCGGGAGCATCCACGGTGACGAGGACGTCATACTTGCCGAGCGTGTAATAGGCGTCCTTGACGGTGATCCCCTTGGATTTCGCCATCTCCCGGAATGCTTCCAGGCGTTTGACGCTGTCATTGACGTTACGGATGCCTTGATCGGTGAAGTTCGCGAGGACGACATAGGTAGCCATGACGCGCTCCTCCCTTTGAGCCCCGGCGCAATCCACCACAGCTGGAGACGCCAGTCGATCTGTACCTGGGGGAATGGCGTGCCTGCCTTGCGAGACGCGCGTCCAGCTCCGCCTGGGAGCGCCTCGCCTATTGCGGGCTCTTGATGGCCTGGCTCACCCGCGCCGATGAAATGCTCGTTTCGCCTCTGAACGGTTCGTCCATGATGATGATGAGGCCGAGCACCATGCCGATTGCGCCCATATGCGCCGCGATCAGGGCAAGAGCGGCAGGGTTCAGGTAAAAGCGGCCGTTCATCAGCATCGCGCCGAGCAGAAAGATCAGGATCATCCACCAGAAAATCCCCGGCACGCTCTTGGTCGCAGTTTCGAGCCGCCCCTGGCGATATTCCTCCAGCCTGTCCAGCAATCCGCGCAGCGAGGAGGCCGAATCCCGATACTCCGCCGCAACCTTGCGCACCTGCAGGACCAACGCAGCGAGCGCACGATCAGCGGTCGCAGAAAGCCCGGCATCCTCGGTCGAGAGGGAATGCCACTCATCGCGGGTCACGGCACCGACATAGTCTCGCAGCGCCTTCCGCGCCGCCTCGGGCTCGCTCCCGTCGAGACTCGCCAGATCCCGATCGAGGCGCGCGATATAGGAGCCCTCACGCGAAACCGCGTCATCAGCCCGCGCCAGATTTACACGGACATCCGCAAGCATCAGGGCGAGCACGAAAACCGAGAACGCCAGCAGACTGCCATGAACGACCTCGGCGAGCTTGTTGGGCTCGTCGGCAGCGTCCCGAGGCCGGGCAAACCATAGGCGACGGGCAATGGAGGCGAGCAATACTCCCAGTACCGCAGTCGACAATCCGCAAATGATCAGGATCACTGCGTCCGAATAGGCTGCAATCAGTTGTATCATCGAGAGCATCACCCTCCTCACAACAATGATAGCATGCTGGCCGACGCTGCCGCGGATGCAGCGAGACGCCTACCCCCTGAGCCGCTCACGATCCAGGTAGGTTGTGAGCCGCGGCAGCAGGCGGGCAGACAGCCAACTCGCCGCGACGCCGCTCACACCTCCGGCGATCTTGACCAGGGCATCTCCCAGCCGCGCGTGCCTGTCGGGTGACAGCATCTGGAAGAGCTCCAACCCTATTGCGATCCCGATGGTCAGCAGGAGTATGATCCCAATTCGCCGGGGATATGCGGTGGCGAAGAGGAAACCCAGGAGGCCGAATGCGCCGAACCGTTCGAGATGAACGGCATCGCCGATTCTCGGACGCAGCTCGATCGCGGACAAGGTTGCGTAAGCGATGAAGGCGAGCGTGAACCATGCCAGGGCGCGTAGAACTATCCTGAATGTCATGGTCCGTCGATCTCTGGCTGTGGGGCGGCGAGCTGCTGGCGCTCTATCGCGCGCTCTCGCTCACAATGGAAGCCCGCCTATTTCGCCAGCAGGGCCCGATAGACCTCCAGCGTCTTCTGGGCGACGTTCGGCCAGCTATAGGCCAGCTCCACCCGCTTGATCTGGGAGCGGGCCTGCTCCTCGCTGATCGGATTGGCGATCTTTGCCATTATCGCCGCGGCGAGCGCATCGACATCGCCAAGCGGAAAGTAATCCTCCGGAGGCAGGCCAAGTTCCCGGTTCGCGGCGATATTGCTGGCGAGCACCGGGAGGCCGGACGCCATGGCCTCCAGGAGCGCGATCGGCATCCCCTCATGGCTCGACGGCAGGACGAAGAGCGCGGCATTGGCGAAGAGTTCGGCAAGCCTGTCGCCGGACTGGAAACCAGTCAAGACGACGCCGGGCACGGCCTGGGCCATCTCCCTGACCTGCAGGGAATAGGCGGTTTCAAACTCCGCTCCACCCGCCAGGACCAGGCGAAGGTCGGAGCGCCCGCTCCGCGCAAATGCTTCGATGAGGTCCGTTTGCCGCTTCTCCGGAACGAGGCGGGCGGCAAGCAGGACATAACGCTTGGGCTGCAGGCCAAACTCCGCCAGGACGCCAGTCCGATGCGCGCCCCGGGAGATGGCCACACCATTCGGCACGAAGCTGACCGGCGTATCGTAGCGGGAGCTCATGGTCTGGGCGACCTCGCGCGAGACCGCGATCCGGCCATGGGACAGGCGCATGCCGAGATACTCGCCAAGTCTTAGGGCGCGCCGGGCAACGCCGCCCCATTTCTGCCGGTCGTAATCATAGCCGTGATGGGTCACGACCACCTTCATGCCCAGGAGACGGGCGAGAGGCACCATCAATGCCGGGCCAACCGCATGAATGTGCAGGATGTCCGGCCGGCGCACCGCCGCGAAACAGACGCCCAGGAAGGTATGGACGATGGCCTCCAGCGCCATCTTGCGGGGGGCCCAGAGCGAGAAGACACGGATACCGTTCGCGGGAGAAGGCGGAGACGGCAGGTAACGGTGCCGGCCGATGACTTCGACGTTCCAGCCGCATGCGGCCATCTCGCCGGCCAGCATCTCGACATGTTTCTCTACGCCGCCCTGAACATTGGGGATGCCGCGGAGTCCGAGGAAAATGACACGCCGTGGAATATCCTGACTTGCCATAGCCACCGGCTGTGCGGGAGGCACCTCAAGAGGAAGACTGGTCAATGACGCCTCCGCCGATTGCTGCCCGGCCGGTCTTGAACGACAATGCCGAAGACCGTTGCGCTTTCAGCTCGGCGCCGGACCTCGGAGAGATTCCTCTTGGGAAGGTAGAGAGTGGAATCCGGTGTTCTGGAAAATCCCTCTACCTGATTTCGATGAATTTTATAGAATGCGGGCTGCCATCCGCAATAGACAGCCCGGCGCGCGGCGTGTTTTCCAATTATTAACCTTTACATCGCTTTTTGCCTCGTCGCCTTTCAGGCGGCCCCGAGCGCGGCATAGAGGTTCAGCGTCCGGTCGCGAAAGGCGGCGGCGGAGAAGTCGGCTGCGATCCATTTGCGCCCCGCCGCTCCCATCCTCGCGCGCTCGGCCGCCGGGAGCGCGGCCAGATCTCCCAGTTTCTGCGCGAGATCCTGCGCGTCTCCCGAGGTCACCAGCATTCCGGTTTCTTTCTCCCGGATCATCTCCGGGATGCCGCCGATGGCGGCACCCAGCACGGGACGTCCCAGCGCATAGGCTTCCAGGATGCTGATCGGGGCGTTCTCATACCATTCGGAGGGCAGCACCAGCGCTCGGGATTGTCCGATCAGGCGGTGCAGGTCCTGCCCTGACAAGTGCCCCACGAAGCTCACGTCCGCGCCGGTTTCATCGGCGAACTGGCGAAGGGCCGCTTCATCGGGCCCAGTGCCGGCCACGATGAGCCGCTGCTTCGAGAGAGCGACGGCCTTGATCAAGGTCGCCAGCCCTTTCTCGGGCGCGAGGCGGCCGGCGAAGACGAAATAATCGCCCTCCTCCCAGTCGCTGCTGTAACGCTCGACATCGACGAAATTCGGTATGTATTCCAGCTGCTCGCGGGGCCAGCCCCATTCGACCAGCTTCTCCAGATAGAAGCGGCTGGGAACGACGATGCGGTCGAGATTGTCCCGGTAAAGGCCGAGCGAGCGATGCACCAGAGTTTCCGCCAGGACCAGGGTGCTGTACGGCACGGATCCCTTGATGCAGCGATGGCGCAGGACATTGTAGATGTGGCCGCCGCGGCAATCCTCGCAGATTTTTCCATCGCGCAGCATCTTGTAGGACGGACAGGCGAGCTTCAGGTCATGCGCCGTCATCACCACCGGAATGCCAGCTGACTTCAAGGTGGAGAAGATCGCCGGGGAGAGGTGGTGGTAGACGTTATGGGCGTGGGCGACCGAGGGGCGCGCCTGCTCGATCAGTCGCGCGATATTCCGTTGTGCCTCGACGGAGTAGATGATGCTGGCCGCCTGGACGACCTTTCGCAACGGGCTCGTCTGGCGACCATATTCGATCTCCGACACGAAATAGTCTGACCATGGCGAGGGTTCATTGTCCTCATGCTGCATGGCAAAGGGGACGACATCCCAACCGATCCTTTCGAACATGGTCATGTGGTCGAAGAAGACCGCCTCGGCCCCGCCGCGGCGGTAGAAATAGTTATTGATCGCCAGCAGGCGCTTCCCGGCAGGTTGGGGTTTTGCCACGTCCCGGCTCCTCACCAGCCGATCCGATCCAGCATGCGATCGACAGACTGGACCGCGCATCCGCGCTCGACCGCGTGACGCACCAGATGCTCGAATGTGCCCGGCGTACAGCCATAGGGTGTCGGGTTGGGTGCGATGTCGTGCGTGAAGAAGACGAGCCAGCCGGGCATGGCGACCACCTCGTCGATCCAGCGTGTCAGGGCGCGCGCCTCCGGATCGGGCTGGCGAATCTCGACGGCCTTGAGCATCAGGGGATCGACCGCACCGCGATTGATGGCTTCGCCGGCCCCGCGGCATGTGCGGAAGCGCCGGCGGAATTCTGGTCGCGCCAGAGGCCATGCCGCATTGTAGGGAAAGGCGAAATTGGCCGGCTCCGCGGAAATGCCGGCTTGCGCGAGATAGTCGGCATTGCGGTCCAGATCGCGCGACAGATCGGCGCCGGGAATGTCGCGGATCCTGCGATGCGAGAAGGTGTGGCAGCCGATTTCGTGACCGCGTTCGGCGAGATCCCGGCACCCGTCCGGTGTTATCAGCACCCGGTCCGGCTCGACCTGCCCCGCAAGCCCTCCGGCGATATAGAACGTGCCACGCACGCCATATTTCTCGAGGATCGATGCTCCCTCGCTGCGGGCAGAATCTGGAACATCGTCGAAGGTGAAGGAGACCAGCGGGGTGTCCGTCTCCAGGCGGCGCCTGGAGCCCGCAAGCCCCCAGATCAGCCGGTTGCTCAGGCTGTCGACCTTCGCTCCAAGGCGTTCGGATACGCTAGGCATGCGCGACGGCCCCTTCCGGCTGGGTCCGGCGCTCCGGCGCCAGCGCGGCCGAGGCCTGCAGGGACAGGCCGTAAAGCGCGAACAGCAAGGTGAACCAAAGTGAGTTGCCACCTTCGAAGAACAGGCTCTCGAGGCCGGCATTGAAGATGGCGTAGAGCCAGATGCGGGTGAAGAGCCGAGTCAGATGCGAGTGCTCGGCGTCGGGTTCCAGCCGCGAAATGTTGCGGAGCGGCAGGACGACGAGCCAGACCAGCGTCAGCAAAAGCCCGGGGATTCCCGTCATCAATGCGACGTCGAGATAGGAATTGTGCCCGTTTGCCGCGGCAACCGCCCAGGTTTCGATCGAGCCGCCGCTGTGGACGAGCTCCGATGTCTGCCAGAAACCCTTGAAGCCGTATCCTGTCAGTGGCCGGTCCGCGAGTTCGGAGACGGCAAACCGCCAGATATCCGCGCGGTTGGTAAAAGTCGCATCGATCCCGAGCTCATTGATGAAATCGCCCAGCGGCCTGAAGACCGCAGCCCCGATCGCGAAGATGTTGAACGCCCCGACACCGCCGATGACGATCGGAATGCGCAGGAAGCGAACCTTCTCGAAGACCCATGCGAGCAGAAGGATAGCCGGCAGCATGGCCGTCGAGGTCTTGCCGCCGGTATTGATCAGGAAGAGGAACGACAGGCACAGGATCGTCATGCCCGCGATGCGCGACCAGGCATTCATGACGAAGAGGCCGAAGAACGAAGCGACCACCATTGCCGCTGCAGCGCTGTTCTTGTGCGGGAAATGCCCGCGCCACAAACCGGCATTCATCGGCTCGCGCAGCTCGGAAGCCTGATGAATCGCCAGCAACGGCTTGAACAGGATGCCGTAATAGCTGACCCCCAGCATGATGAGCGTACCGATGCCCAGCATCTTGGCGAAATGCCTCTCGGAAGCCGGCAGCAGCAGATAGATGCTGGCATTGACCGTCACCATGACGGCGAGAACAGTCCCCTTGATCCCGAGCATGGGGTAGGACGAGATCAGCGAAACCAGGAAGAACCAGGCAAACAGCAGGCCCAACAGCACGCGCGGCTGCAGGATGATGCTGCGCATCGGGTGAAGTAAACCGTAGGCGAGCGTGCCCGCGAACAGCAGCAGCGACACGATCTGGTTCATCAGGTTGGAGTTGCCGGCGCTGGGGTCCAGCACGGCCTCGCCGGTCAGGTCGACGAAGGGATTGAGGGAAATCCAGAAGAACAGGAAGATCGCCATGAACAGGGCGGTGCCGACAGTCTCCCTCAGCTTCTCTCCTCGATCGGCCTCCCCCTTGGCGGCGATTCCCATGGCCGCCTCTCAAGCAGCCGCGGGCTGCGGGTCACGGATATAGGTCCAGGCCCCACGCGCCAGGGCCGCTGCAATCCCGAGCATAAGGCCCAGCATCACCGCCGCCGCCAGCAGGATCAACGTACGCGGTGGCCAGCTACGCGCCTTGGGCGGCATCGGTGACGAGATCACACGCACATTGCTGGTGTCGATCTGCTGGCGCTCACCGATCTGCTGGGCACGCGCCAGGTGGGTTTCGTAGATCGCCGCCTTGGCGCGCGCGTCGCGCTGTAGATCGCGCAGTTGCACTTCGGCGTCGTTGTCGGTGAAGACGTTCGATTTCCCGTCGCCCGCCTTGTCCTGCAGTACTCTGAGCGTCGTCTGTTCCCTGTTGAAGTCGGCCTTCGCGCCTTCGAAGATGCGGCGGGCTTCGCGGGACAGTGCTCCTTCGAGCACCTGCTGTTCGGATAATGCTGTGATCAGCTGCGGATGGCGCGCGCCAAAGGTCGCCCTGATCGACCCGATCTGCTGCTGCAGCGTATTATACTGCGCTCGCAGACTCGTCATGGTCGCGGAATCGAAGATCGACGCGCTGGCTGCCCGCCGCTCTGCGATCGCTGCACTCATCTGCCTGTAGCGCGATTCCGCCTGAATGAAGCGCTGCTGTGCATCCAGAACCTGCGTATTGAGCTCGCCCGAGAGCCGCGTGCTGACGAGCTCGCCATTATTGGACTGCAGCCCTTTCGCACGCCGGAAATCCTCCACCCTCCGCTCCGCCTCGGTCACGTTGCGGCGCAGCTCATCCAGGCGGTTATTGAGGTTCTTCACCACCCGGCCGGCGCTTTCGGCCGCTGACTGGAAAAGCTCGGCCTCGAAGGCTTCGACAATCGCGTTGGATATCGCGACAGCCTTCTCGGGGTCTTCCGCCCAGAGCTTCATGACCACGACGAAGGAGCGCTCCTCGCGCCGCGCCTCGACCCGTTCGGCCAACGCACGCATCACGGCAAGGCGATTGTCCTGACTGGCATCCCTGGACGAGATCAGGCTCCTGAGCGCCGACAGATAGCCAGGCTGCACGAACTCCGGATCATTGGTCAGGTCGAGCCGGTCTATGACCCGTGCCAGGACGTTGCGCGAGGTCAGGACCCTGAGCTTGCTCTCGACCTCGAGCAGTTGTGCATCACGCTGCGGATTGGTCGTGAAGACGTCGTCCCGGACGACGTTCAGGTTCGAGGGATCAATGAGGATATCGGTGTAGACGGTATAACGAGGCGGCGTCGTCACCGCATAGACCAGCGCCGTGGCGACGCAGATGACGATGGCGGCAACGATCATGCCTATTCCCCGCCGCAGCCAGACGAGGATGTCGTCGGCCCCGACATCGGCGAGCAAGCGGAGACGGGCAATCGGGCTTCCACTCCCGAATGAACCTTGCGCCCGGCTCGACTGCGGGGAGTGAGACGACGGATCGGAGCGTGCGCCAGAAGACGAGGCTGCATCATCGCGCAGCGATTCCGAGCGAATCCGGGAATGGCCTGTCGGCAGAGGCGCTTGTCGCTGCTCCGACTCCTTCGGCCCGTACATCCGCTTCGCCCTCAGCACGCAACTCTAGACGGAAGAGACGCGCCTATCCCCCGTAAACATGCCCTAGGGGTATGCTCCGGCCCTGAATTTTACGTTAATCGCAACGAGAACACCGCATCCGGGAACGACAATCCGGCCCTCGATCTTGCGGCAAAGTCCAGCTGCGTCATCAGATCCCTTGGGACGTCGATCTTCGGCCTTGATCCGAAGTCTAATCAAGAACTTGGGGCTTTGCCGGGTGCTTCGAAATTTACCATTCGCATGGATATCCCCAAGCGTTAACGCTTGCTCGCCCAGGATTGGCTATAGTTCAACCGGACACGAAGGACTTGGAAGCATCTCGGCATGTGCGGATTTGGGGGCTATTTCGGCGCGGTCCGGGATGGGAGGGAACTCCTTGAACGGATGACGGCCGCGATTGCGCATCGCGGTCCCGACGAGCAAGGGCTCTTCACCGCGAAGGACGCAGGTCTCGGACATGCGCGACTGTCGATCGTCGGCCTGGGGGATGGCCAGCAACCGATGTCCGATGCGACGGGTGAACTGACGATCGCCTTCAACGGCGAGATCTTCAACTATGTCGAATTGCGCGAGCAGCTGCGCGCAAAGGGGCGCCGCTTCCGGACGTCGAGCGACACCGAGGTGATCCTGCATCTCTATGAGGAGATGGGCGAGGATTGCCTGTCCGTCCTCAATGGCGATTTCGCCTTCGCGCTCTGGGATGGCCGGCGCCGCCGCATGGTTCTGGCCCGGGACCGCATGGGCGTCCGGCCGCTGTTCTATACAAGGCAGGGCGATCGGTTCTATTTCGGCTCAGAGGTCAAGGCGCTTCTTCAGGTCCCGGGCGTGAGTGCAGAGATCGATCCCGTCGCCCTCGACCAGATTTTCACATTATGGGCGCCGATCGCGCCGCGCACGGCCTTCCGCGACATCTTCGAGCTGGAACCGGCGCATCTCATGATCGTCCAGGAGGGCAGCGTCTCGACGCGGCCTTATTGGAGCCTGGATTATCCCGACCGGGATGCGCCATCCCGGCACACCGATGAACGCGCTGCGGCAGAGGAACTGCGCGCCCTGCTGACCGAGGCGACCCGGATTCGCATGCGGGCCGATGTCCCGGTCGGCTCCTATCTCTCAGGCGGGCTCGATTCCTCGATCACCTCTGCGCTTGCTGCGGGCATGGCGCCTGGCGGCCTCAGGACTTTCTCCGTCACCTTCGACAGCGCCGAGCATGACGAAAGCGCCTTCCAGATGGAAATGGCCCGGGCACTCGGGACGCAGCACAGTTCCGTCGCCTGCGGCGAGGGCGACATCGCCGCGGTCTTTCCCGACGTGATCCGCTTCACCGAGCGGCCGATCCTCAGAACCGCACCTGCCCCGCTTTTCAAACTCTCCGGCCTGGTGCGCGAGGCCGGGCTGAAAGTGGTGCTGACGGGTGAAGGCGCGGACGAGGTCTTTGCCGGCTATGACATCTTCAAGGAGGCCCGGGTTCGGCGCTTCTGCGGCAGGCAGCCCGGCTCCCGGATCAGGCCGCACCTGTTTCGCAAGCTCTATCCCTATCTGCCTGGCCTCAGGCAACAATCCGCAGAATATCTCGCATCGTTCTTCGGGGCGAACGGTGCGGCACTCGACGATCCGCTGTTCTCGCATCGGCCGCGGCTCGACGGCACGGCGGCAACGAAGCTGTTCTTCTCGGGCGACCTGCGTGCCACGCTATCGGGCTATGACGCGGCCGAGGAACTCGCTTCGCGTCTGCCGGAGGCCTTCAGCCGCTGGCACCCCTTGCATCAGGCGCAGTATCTGGAGGCCCGCTTCCTTCTGCCGGGCTATATCCTGTCCAGCCAGGGCGACCGCATGGCGATGGCCCATGGCATCGAGGGGCGTTTCCCCTTCCTCGATCATCAGCTGGTCGAGTTCGCCGCCGGGCTTCCCCCCGAGATGAAGCTGAAGGGGCTTGTCGAGAAGCACATCCTGCGCGAGGCGACCAAGGACCTGCTGCCGCCCTCGATCAGCCGACGGGCAAAGCAGCCCTATCGCGCGCCGGACAGTCACTCCTTCGTCGGAGCGGGTGCTGCCGATTATGTCCGGGCAGCCATGGGCGAGGCGCAGGTCGCGGCCGGCGGCCTGTTCAATCCCAAGGCCGTGGCAAAGCTGCACGAGAAATGCAGCGCGCGCCCAGCCTCCGGCTTTCGCGACAACGCGGCCTTTGTCGGCATCCTCTCGACGCAGCTCTGGCTGCAGACATTCACCGGCACGAGCGGCCGCAGATCAGAGGCCGCCTGAAACCGGCCGGGAAAGGAACAGACATGAGCGACACAATCAGGGACAGCGTGAAGGCCTTCGTCGTCGAGAACTTCCTGTTCGGCGATACCAGCCATGAGCTCGCCGGTACGGCGTCGCTGATCGAGAACGGCGTCATCGATTCCACCGGGGTGCTCGAGCTCGTGGCCTTCATCGAGGATCGCTACGGGATCACCGTGGCCGATGCCGATATCGTGCCCGCAAACCTGGATTCGCTTGATCGCATCTCGGCTTTCATCGCGTCGAAAGTAGCCGCGCCGGTCACGGCGTAACGATTAGGGGGCGGAGCAACAAGCTCATGCGGATCGAGCAATTCCTCGTCACGAACGCCGCCGCACAGGCTGCGAAAACGGCGCTGGTCACCGACCAGAGGCGGCTGCGCTATGACGAGCTGGATGATCTTTCCAGCCGGCTGGCCACCACGCTCGCCGCAAGCGGCGTGAAGCGGGGCGACCGCGTCCTCGTCTTCATGGACAATTGCTGGGAAGCCGCCGTCTCGATCTTCGCGGTTCTCAAGGCCGGCGCGACCTTCAGCCCGATCAACGCCTCGACCAAGGCCGACAAGCTGGCCTATGTCATCGGGGATTGCGAGGCCGCCGCGATCCTGACGCAGGCGAAACTGTTGCCGGTCGTAACGCAGGCGCGCGCGTTGGTCCCAGGGCAGGCGCTCTTTGTCGCTTCGACGCAGTCGCCGGCCGGCCGGCCGCTCGAAGGCGCGGTGTCCTTCGAGGATTGCCTGAAGGGCTCGCCCGCTCCAGTCGATCATGGCGGCATCGATATCGACCTTGCCATGCTGATCTACACCTCGGGCTCCACGGGCCGGCCCAAGGGCGTGATGATGACGCATCGCAATATCGACGCGGCGGCCGACTCGATCACGACCTATCTGCGCAATACGCCCGACGACATCATCCTCAACGTCTTGCCTCTGGCATTCGACTACGGCCTCTACCAGTTCCTGATGGCGATGAAGCTTGGGGCGACCCTCGTCCTGGAAAAGTCCTTCGCCTTCCCGCAGGCGATCTTCGAGCGCATTCGCACTGAGAATGTCACTGGTTTTCCGCTCGTGCCGACGATGGCCGCGATGATCCTGCAGATGCGCGATCTCGAGCCGGGGTTCCTGCCGAGCCTGCGTTATCTCTCGAACACGGCCGCAGCCCTGCCGCCCGCCCACATCGCTCGACTGCGTGAACTGTTCCCCGGCGTACGGATCTATTCGATGTACGGCCTGACGGAATGCAAGCGCTGCACCTATCTGCCGCCGGAAGAACTCGACCGCCGGCCGGGCTCGGTCGGGATCGCCATTCCCAACACCGAGGCGCTGGTCGTCGACGATGAGGGCAACCGCGTGGCTCCGGGCGTGCCGGGCGAGCTGGTGATCCGCGGCCCGCATGTCATGCAAGGGTATTGGCGCAACGAGGCGGCAACGGCGCAGATGCTGCGCCCAGGGCCGAACCCCTGGGAGAAGCGCCTCCATACCGGCGATCTCTTCCGGACGGACGAGGAGGGCTTCCTCTATTTCGTCGGCCGCAAGGACGACATCATCAAGACGCGCGGCGAGAAGGTCGCTCCGAAGGAAGTGGAAGCGGTGCTGCACGGCCATCCCGGCATCGCCGAAGCGGTCGTGATGGGCGTGCCCGACCCGGTGCTCGGCCAGGCCATTGCCGCCCTCGTCGTCCTGTCGGATGCGAGCCTGAGCGAGCGGGACATCATTCGCCACTGCGCTGTCCATCTCGAGGATTTCATGGTGCCGCGGATCATCGCTTTCCGGACCGAACTGCCGAAGACGGATACCGGAAAGGTCAGCCGCAGGCTGGCCGCCGAAACGCTGGGAGCAGCGGAATGAACCTCCCCCCTGCCCCGAGCTTGCTCGCCTTCTCGGCAGCCACGCTGACGATCGACAACGCCGCGGAGACGGAGCGGATCGTCGTCGAACTGCGTGGGCAGTTGCGCGGCATGCGCAAGCGCGGGCTCGTGCTCGGCCTGTCCGGCGGCATCGATTCCAGCGTGTCCGTCGCGCTGGCGGTCCGCGCCGTCGGCTCCAAGAACGTCTTCTGCCTGTTCATGCCGGAAAACGATTCCGATCCTGAAAGCCTCCGGCTCGGCCGGCTGGTCGCCGACACCTTCGGGATCGAGGCTGCGGTCGAGGATATCGGCCCGACGCTGCAGGCCATGGGGTGTTATGAACGACGCGACGGCTTCATCCGCGAGCTCGTACCCGCGTATGGGCCAGGTTGGGCGTCCAAGATCGTCATCGCCAACTCGCTCTCGGGCGACGGCTACAACATCTCGTATCTGGTCGTTCAGGACCCTGAAGGCCGGCAGACGAAGCTACGCATGCCGCCTGCCGTCTATCTCGGCATCGTCGCCGCCACCAACATGAAGCAGCGCACGCGCAAGCAGATCGAATATTATCACGCCGACCGGCTGAATTTTGCCGTGCTCGGCACGCCGAACCGGCTCGAATATGATCAGGGCTTCTTCGTGAAGAACGGCGACGGTGCCGCCGACGTGAAGCCGATCGCCCATCTTTACAAGAGCCAGGTCTATGCATTGGCGGCTCATCTCGGCATCCCCGAAGAGATCCGCAGACGGCCGCCGACGACCGACACCTACACCCTCGAGCAGACGCAGGAGGAGTTCTACTTCTCGCTGCCCTATGACCGCATGGATCTGTGCCTCTACGGGCTCAATCACGGCCTCACCGCCGAAGAGGTCGGCACTGCCACCCAGTTGACGGCCGTCGAGGTCGAACGGGTCTGGGCCGATATTGCAGCCAAGCGCAAGGCGACCCGCTACCTGCACCTGGGGCCGCAGCTCGTGCGCCCGGTGGACGAAATCGCACATTGAGGCCAGCGCACCGGCGGCGGCCTGTCCGCCTTCGGTGCGGGAAAACTAGTCGAAGCTGCCGCCGTTCAGGCGGTTCCAATGCTCGCCCGCCAGGCCGTTCAGGAAGCCCTGCCCGTTGCGGAAGGCCTGAACGAGCTCCTCATCGGGCGAATGCACGACTGTCGATGCGATGTGGGTGAAGGCAATGCGCCGGCCCAGCATGGCTTCCAGCAGCGCGGGCTGCGTGCGGCCGCGCAAGCCGGCAACGCCGCGTGTCGCCGCGTGACCGATCAGGCAATCGATGACCGGGCCTGCCTGCCCTGGCCTGGCAAGAACCTGAAGGACGCGCGCGATCCGCCCCGGGCGGGCGTGATAGAGAAAGGCACCGATCGGCGCCCCGCTGGCCGAGGTGACCGACGCATACACCGCCTCGCCATAATCGGGCTTCTCGGACGCCTCGGCGACGATATGGGCGAGTTGTTCGCCTGACCAATCCGGACGCAGCGCGAACTGCTCCGTCAGCGGAGCGACAAGCGCGGCAAAGCCGGGCTGATCGATTTCGGCGACCTTGAGACCACCTTTGACATACCAGTTTTCCGGCACGCCCGACCAGCGCAGATCATTGTCCTGCATCCTGCCGCGCAGATAGCGATCGAGCCCCCGGGAGACCGGGTTCAGCAGCCGCACCGCACCCATCCGGCTCGCTGCCAGATCCAGCATGAAGGCCGATGGCCGGATGATGCGGACCCAGTCCAGGCTGTACTGCGGCAGGGTGATCCCGCGCAGCCTCGTCCACATCTGCGCAGAGATCTCGCTGGCGGTTTCACTGAACGAGAGATCCTGCGGCCCGGCGAGAAAGGTCTTGAGCAGCCGCGCCCCGGCCATCGGGTCGCTCACCCGCCGCTCGACCATCAGGGAACCGCAGATCGCCGCGCGCAGCTTGCGGCGGCCGTGAATCATCGGCAGCACATTGACGCCGACGAAACCCGAAATGTCGCCCTCACCAGACACATGGACGAGGGGGGCGATCTCGGGATCGCAACCCGGCGCTTCGAGATAGTGTCGACGCAGATAGGTCGCGAGCGTGGGAGGCGGAGGCACGCCGCGATCCCGGAATATCCTTTGAAAGAGCCCCGTAACCGCCGGGATATCGGCGGCGCCCAGCGGGCGGATCTCGCTCATGCCGGTCGGCCTGTCGCTTCGGACGTTGCCTGCCCGAACTCCGGGAGCTTGCGGACAAGGGCAACCCGCGGCGTTCCCGCCTCATTCGCGGCGAAGGTCATGGATTCGTAGGCCTTGGTCCTGGCAATGAGCGCCGCCGCTTGCCTATCCTGGCCCTCGCCGAATTCGAACAGCAGCCAGCCGCCCGGCTTGAGGAAGGCTACGGCATCCCGGATCACGCGCTGGTGGATCGATATGCCATAAGGGCCGCCGTCAAAGGCTTCGCGCGGCTCGGCCTCGAGCAAATGGGCGCTCTCCCCCTCAAGGCGCGACGTGGAGATATAGGGCGGGTTGCAGACGATCAGGTCGACGGCCCCCTCCAGGCCATCGCCTGCGAGAGCGGAGAACAGATCTCCCTGCCTGATGGTGACACGGTGCTGAAATGTCAGGCGCTCCGCGTTTCGGCGGGCGAGCTCGACGGTGCTGTCGGTCAGATCAGCGGCCCAGACGCGCGCCGACTGAATCTCGGCTGCGATCGCCAGAGCGAGATTGCCCGAGCCACAGCACATGTCGACCACGATCGGCTCGGCAGCGGCCCGTTCGCGAAGGATCGCGACTGCTCTCTGGCCGAGGAGTTCGGTTTCCTGGCGCGGCACGAGAACGTCAGGCGCCAGCTCCAGGCTCACCCCCATGAAGCGATGCAGGCCGGGCCGGGGCTTGCCGTCGAAATCCAACACTGTGCGCGGCATGAACGCCCCTTCCCTTGCTGAGCGCCTTATTCATCCGCGAGAAACTATGGCGGTCAGGTAAACGGAGGCTGAAATGAAGTGAACGGAGGGTGTTAACCGCACAATCATTTCTGCGTGTTACTGGCCGTATTGTCGATGGTGGACACCACCGAGTGCCGCTATCTCGGTTGTTGTCAAAGGCAGGACCGGATGGCTTCGGATAACGCGAAAGGATCGAGTCATCGCAGAGCGTTTCTGCCTATGCTCGTGTCCTATGCCGCGTCAGGCGGCAGCCTCGTCATCAGTTCCGCCGCACAGCTTCTGACCTTCGCCATCCTGGCCCGTTGGCTCGGCGTCCACGAGTTCAGCCTCTTCGTCGCCATCACCGCGATTTCGAACATCGCGGTCCATATGTGCGGGCTCGGCGCCATGGAGTGCCTGGTTCGCCGCGTGGCGCGCGACCGGGCGATCTATCCAGACATGCTCGGCCACAACATCATCCTGACGGCCGCCAGCGGTGTGTTCCTGGTCCTGCTCGGGGCGGTGGCTCTGCCCTTCTTCTTCACGCTCTCCAGCGATCCGGCGACGAATGTCGCAGTGATCACCCTGATGCTCGTCACGAATATCATGCTGGTCCGCATCATCGTGCTGGCCGAGCAGATCTTCATCGCCCATTCCGATTTCGGCTCGGCCAACACGGTGGTGGTCAGCTTCGCCATCGCGCGGACGATCGCCGCCTGCCTTGCCTGCATCGTCTTCGGTGTTTCGACGCTCGCGACCTGGGTGCTGTGGCAGTTTGCCTGCCATGTACTGGTTGCGCTGGCATGCTGGCGCGCCCTTCGCGGGCTGGGCCAGCCGAAATACCGGATCGTGCGCGAAGAGCTGCCGCTCGGGCTCTATTTCAGCATTCCCTTCATCTTGCGGGCGATCCGGCAGAACGCCGACCTGCTCGTGCTCAGCCTCGTCGCGACAGCCGAAATCGTGGCGAGCTACAGCGTGGCGCGACGGATGCTGGAAAGCAGCTATCTCTCGGTCGAGGCGCTCAATCGCCTGGTCTACCCGGGTTCGGCCAAGGCGACGGCGGCTGGCCTGCAGCACGCCCTGCCCCGCGTCAGGAAGGTTCTCATTGCAGCCACCGCGATCGGCATCGCGGCGGCGATCGCCGTCTTCGTGCTGGCGCCGGTCCTGCCCTATCTGTTCGGCAAGGACTATGTCTCGCTCGTCTCCTTCGTCAGGGCTCTCTGCTGGGTGGTGATACCGCTGGCGATGTGGTCCGTGGCGGTTGAGGCGCTCGGAGCGTCGGGCCACCAGCCGACCCGCGCCGCGGTCATGGGGCTTGGCAGCGTCATCGGCGCTGCAGTTGCCGCCTGCGCGACCTGGTATGCCCCGCCCACCGGGACTTTCGTTTCATTCTACGTGATCGAGATCGCCATGGTGGCTGCGGCCTGGGGGGCCCTCCTGCATGTCGTGAACAGGGACAGGGAGGAGGCGCGCAAGCAAGGTCTCTCTGCGGGGATCGCGCATGGACGCTGACCTGCAACAGAATCTGCAGTCATCCCTCCCGCCCCGTGGCGAGGAGAGCCCTCCGCGCGGCTGTGGCGTCCGCCCGATGACGAAGCGCGATATCCCAATCATCGCAAAACTGTTCAGCAAGACCTTCCGTCACCACAAGAGCGAGGTCGCGCCGGATCTGGAAGGATATCTCGAGACGGTCTTCTTCGGCAGCCCGCATTACCGGCCGGAGCATGGCAGCATCGTCTATGACAGTGCTGCCGGCAACGTTGCCAGCGCCATCCTTGCCCTCCCCATGGAATTCACCGTCCATGGTCGCCCGATCATCGCCAAGGTTCTCTGCGCCTTCATGGCGGATGGGAAGGAGGGCGCGGCAGGAGCGGCGCGCCTTGCCCGACAGATGCGCGCGGCCCGGCAGGATCTCTGCTTCTCCGACAATGCGTCGCCGGTCAGCGCCGATCACTGGGTTGCCGGAGGCGGTGTGGTTCTGCCGGTACAGAGCCTCGAATGGCAGCGCACGTTCCGGCCGCTTGCTGCCGGGGCGATCGCGTGGAGCCGCTACGTGCCGCTGTCGCGGTCCCCTGGCGTCCTGCGCCTTCTCGGCCTGTTCGATGGCCTGCTGCGCCGTCGAAGGCGCTCGCTGGTCCCGGCCGCGGCGGCGGGCTGCCGGACGATCAGTGCCAGTCCGGAGGAGTTCTTCCGCTGCGCCGGCCCGATGATGGAACGCTTTCCAATCCGGCCGGTCTGGTCAAAGCCCGAGTTCGACTGGCTCGTCGGCGTCGCCGCGCTGAATCAGGGCCTCGGCTCCCTGCAGTACAGGACCGTGATCGCCGAGGACGGCCGCGTGATCGGCGCCTTCCTCTTCTTCGGCAAAAAGGGTCGGGAAGCCAACGTCCTGAACCTCCTATGCGCGGCGGGCCACGAGTTCGACGTCACCGGCCAGATGTTCGCGCATCTGGACGCAGAGGGCTATGCCCAGGCGAACGGGATGGCGCAGCCATTCCTGATGAATGCAATATCGCGGCAGCGCTGGCTGTCCTTCAAGCACCGCGGCTATTTCTGCCTTGTCACGCGCCATGCCGAGATCAAGGACGCCACGCTTCGCAATGAGGTCTATTTCGGCGGCCTTGCATCGGAAAGCTGGAGCAGGCTGCTCACGGATTTCTGACGTCGTGGCGCTCATATCGACACTGGAGGCCCGATTGGCCGTTTCGATCATCATCAAGACCCTGAACGAAGAGAAGCGCATCGCCGCGACGATCGAGAGCGCGCTGGCGGCGCTTGGCGACCTGCAGGGCGAGGTGGTCATCGCGGATAGCGGCTCGTCCGACCGCACCGTCGAGATCGCGTCAGGCTACCCGGTCGTGATCGCCCAGATCGTCGCGCCGGCGCGCCCGAGTTGCGGGATCGGGCCGCAGCTCGGCTTCCAGCATTCCCGCCACGAGTACATCTGCCTGATCGACGGTGACATGCTGGTCGATGCCAGCTTCCTCGATGCTGCCATCCGTTTTCTCGTCGAGAACCCTGCCGTGGCCGGCGTGACCGGACATGTCGAGGAGATGCAGGTCTCCAATCTCGAATATGCGAGACGCGTGCAGCGCAATGGACCCGAGAACAGAACCGGCCCGATCGACCGGATGAATGGTGGCGGGCTCTACCGGCGCAGCGCGATCGAGCAGGCCGGCTATCTCTCGGACCGCAATCTGCATGGCCATGAGGAGATCGATCTCGGCATCCGCCTGCGGAGCCGCGGATGGAAACTGCATCGGCTCGACCGCCGCTTCGTCCAGCATTTCGGCCATACGCTCAATTCCTACAGGCTCCTGACGAGGCGCTGGAAGAACAAGTATCTGCATGGTGCCGGCGAATTGCTGCGCGCGTCGCTCGGCAAACCCTATTTCTTCCAGCTCCTGCGCGAACTCCCCGAGCTCAAGCTATGGAGCGGGGTCTATCTCTGGTGGGGGCTCTCCATCGCGATCCTGCTGTTCCTGCCCGACAAGGCGTTGGCTCTCGGGCTGGTCCTCGCGGTCTTTGCCGGCATCGTCGCGTTGATGAGCCTTCGCAAGGGTGGGCTCGGGATGGGGCTCTACACCGTTGTCGCCTGGTTCTTCCACGCCGCAGCGCTGCCTGTGGGCTTCCTGCGGCGGCGGCGGCCCCCTGCCGCGCCGATCGAGAGCCGCATCATCCATGAACCGGCGAGAACGGCCGCCTGACGGGCGCAGCCGAGCCACGAACACCTCAGGAAAGCTCCCTTCATGACCGACGACACTGTGGAGAAGAATGTTTCGCTCTGGGACCGGATCGTGCATTCCTCGTCGGAATATTTCCGGAGGAGGCGCGGCGGCTTGTTTCGGGAGACCATCCCCGAATTCACCTCGCTCAAGGTCTGCGACGTCGGCGGCTCCAGGCACTTCTGGGAAAAGCTCGACCCGGCCGACGTTCCCAAGGACCTGACGCTGGTCAACATCCGCGACGACGGCCAGGCGCGCTCGTTCACCGGCTCGTTCGGCGATGTGAAGGTCATCGTCTATGACGGAGACCGCCTTCCCTTCGAGGACAAGTCGTTCGACGTGGCGGTGTGCAACTCGGTGATCGAGCACGTGCCGCCGGCCAAACGAGCCAATCTCGTGCGCGAGATCAACCGCGTCTCGAACTACTACTTCATCCAGACGCCGGCCTTCGTCTTCCCAATCGAACCGCATTTCTTCTGCCCAGCCCTCCACTGGCTGCCGCGTCCGCTCGCCCGCCATGCCGTCAGGCTGTCGCCGTGGCGCTTCCTGTCCAAACCCTCCGAGGAGCACATCCGGGAGTATTTCGAGGAGATTCAGATCCTGACCTTGAAGGAGTTCCGCTCCTATGCGCCTGGGGCGAATCTGGTCCGGGAGAAGATCGCAGGCCTCACCAAATCCTACATCCTGCACGGCCCGTCGCGGCCCTGAAGGCGCAGCGGGATCGTCCAGGGTTCGCCGGATAGGGATTGGTCGGCATGAAGAGACTGCTTTCCTCATTGGCTGCGGTGCTGGCGCTTACCGCCAACGCGCCTTGCGCCATCGCCGCCGACCAATGGTTGCCCGTTCGCGAAGTGTCGCTGGAGATCCGCCCCGGCAGCCCGCTCGACTTCTCCGCGCTCCTGCCCAGCCGGGCGATCGGGCCAAAGGGCTCCATCGGCGCGGGCCAGCGGGTGGTGGCGCGGCAGGACGGCCGTCTCGCCCTCGCCCAGGCGCCCGAAGAACCGGAACGCCTGTTCTGCGCCTCTCTGGCATGGAGCCCTGCCTCGGGCGGCTTCCCTGATCGCGCCGGGGCCGACCGCTACGCAGAGCAGCTCGCGCGCCACGGCTACAACATCGCCCGGCTAACCTTCCTTGACGCATCGCTGATGTCTGGCCGCGGCAAGGATTTCGATTTCGACCCCGACACGCTCGACCGCATCCATTATCTGCTCGCCGCGCTGAAGCGGAACGGCATCTACTGGATCATTGACGGAATGACCTCGTGGCGCGGCGCCTATGGCGGCTATGACGACCGCTGGGATCCAGCCGGCAACCTCAAGCTCGCACTGCATCTCGACGACGCCGCCCTCGCCCATTGGAAGACCTTCACCGAAAAATTCCTCGCACGGGTCAATCCCCATACAGGCATCGCGCCGATCCATGACGATGCGCTGGCGCTGGTCATCCTGGTCAATGAGAACGGCATCGAGTTCGAGGGCGTCGTGCAGGACCGGCCCGGCAAGCCACCGTATGACGCGATGCTCGGGACGGCCTTCAATCGCTGGCTGGCGAAGCGCTATGCGTCGACGGCTGCTCTTTCGAAGGCCTGGGGCGGGCTCGGCTGGACCGAGCGACTGGAGAATGGCTCGATCGCACTGCCCGGCAACCGTTACGCCGATAGCGCGCGCATGCGCGACCTGCAGGCCTTCTTCATCGAGGTCGAGACCGAATCCGCCGCAAGGATGAGCCAGGCGCTACGCACGCTTGGCTACAAGGGCCTGATCAGCACCTACAATAACTGGCCGACGATCCAGACCGCCCTCAGCAGGCGTGGCCTCGAAGCCGTGACGATGAATACCTATCACGACTGGATCGGGGGCTATGCGCCCGGCAGCAAGCTGCTCCAGCAGAGCTCGGTTGGCGACGGCGCCAATGCGATGCGTATGATCGCGGCGGCGCGCTGGCTCGGAAAACCGTTCATCGTCAGCGAATACGATCACCTGTTCTGGAATCGCTATCGCTACGAGGGCGGGCTCGTCTTTCCGGCCTATGCCGCACTGCAGGGCTGGGACGTGCTCTGCCGGCACGCCCACGGCCCGATCATTCTCGCCTATGGCGAGCCCTATCCGCACAAGCGGGCCATGCTGCCCTACGCGATCGCACTCGACCCCGTGGCCCGCGCCGGCGAGACCCTCTCCGCACTCCTGTTCAGGCGCGGCGATGTCTCCACCTCCCGGATCACGATCCCGTTCGCGGTTCGCGGCGAGGATGATCTCGGCCCGGACATGCAGGCCCGCGAGCCTGAGAAACTGACGGATCTGGCTCTGGTCGGGCGGATCGGATTGCAGGCCGCCGACCGCATCGGCGAACAGATCGCAGTCCTTCAGCCTCGGGACGCCAATCGCGCGGCTGCGATCATCGACAGGCTGAAGAAGAGCGGCGCGCTCCCGCAAGGAAATGCCACCGATATCGCGGCGGGGCTCTACCAGAGCGACACCGGCGAGATCGTCCTGAGCCGCCCAAGCCGGCAGCTGCGCGTTTCGACGCCCGCGACGGAGGCCCTCGCCTTCTCCGCGCAGAGCCTGCCGGCCAGGCTGGGAACGATGAGCGTCGACGCCGCGGAGGGTGACGGCCTCGTCGCCCTGGCCTCGCTCGACAGGCCGGCCTCCCTCGCCAAGGGCAGCCGCTTCCTGCTGATCTTCGCCACCGATGCCCGCAACACCGGCATGACCTTCCGCGACCGGCAGGAGAAGGTCATCGAGGATTTCGGGCGTCTTCCGGTCCTGATCCGCAAGGGGCAGGTCGATCTGCGGATCAACAGGACGGCGCCGCGATGGCAGCTCTCACCTGTCTCTCTCGACGGAACGGTGAAACCGCCGATCACCCGTGGCACAGGCCCGGTTTCCTTTCGCCTGTCGAACGATCTCCCGACCGGCCCGACGACTTATTTCCTGCTGGAGCTCATGGAAAGCTGACGGCGCTGCCGAGCCCGCTGGCCCTCGATGCCGGCCGCCTCTCTGGTTCGAGAGTGGCGCCCGGACCTGAAACCGCTCTTCGCCGGGCTCAACTTAGCTGGCCACGACATCCTGACGCACCGGCCGTACAAGCACCGTCTGGTCCTCGCAACGGGAGGCTCGCGCGGTCCGTCGCTGCCCTTGCTCTTCAGTGTTGTTTCGGGCAGGTTTCATGGTGTTGCAGACATGAATACTGGCTGAAATCGGCAGGAGAGCGTGAACGACACGCGCCCTGACGTCTGGAATGCCGTTCGGATCTGGGAGTCTGGTGCCCCGCCCTATGGACAGAACACTTCAAGACGGCCTGATGATTCTTGAAGCCTTGGCCAAGAGCGATCAGCCGAGGAGCGTTCGTGATCTGGCGGAGCAGACTGAACTGGGCGAAAGCCACGTTCAAAGCGCTTTGGCCGTCTTTGAGCATGCGGGCTATCTCGCCCGCGAGCCCGACACTGGGCGGTGTGGGCTATCACTGAAATTGTGGGGGCTGGGTGTCGGCCTGTTCGCCCGACTTGAGCTGAAGCGGGAAGCGCAGCGCCACCTCTCCGAACTCGCCCTGCGCACGCGCGAGACCGTGCACCTGTCGGTCCTCGCTGGGGCCGATGTGATCTATATCGATAAAATCGATAGCCCCGAGCCGCTTCATGCCAGCTCCGATGTCGGCGGCAAGGCTCCGGCCCACGCGGTTGCGATCGGAAAGGCGATTCTCGCGTTTCAACCCTCGCATGTCATCGAAGAGATTGGGCGAAATCTTCTCGCCTTCACGCCAAGGACCATCAATAGCCTTGAAGGGCTCGAGCACGAACTGTCAGCGGTCCGCTCGCAGGGCTATGCCGTCAACCTCGGCGAATGGCGCGGCGCCGTCTATGGATTGGCGGCCCCGATCAGGCGCGCCGACGGCGTGGTCGAGGCTGCGGTTGGCGTATCGGGGCCATCGACCCGGCTGACACCCGAGATGATCAAGCTCATGGCGGAGCAGGTCATGGAGGCCGCAGACGAGATATCGCGCGGGCTCGGCTATTCTGGGACCGGGCGGTAGCACCCTATACGGAGCGGACACTGTTCGAGCGAATCAGGCAGAAGGACCGCGACTGCCTCCCCGATCATGCCCGCCTCATGACGGCACGCCCTCGCCGAGCGCTTCATCCGCGGTCACTCATTCCATAGGCCAATACCCCCGGCGGAGAGCCTCTACGTCCTGGGAAATGGGAGCTTCTGCTCGTACGAAGGGGCCGATCGCCTTTCGCGAACACAAAGTGACGTCGTCTGCGTCGTCCACTTGCGCCCTCGGTTGAATCGCTGCTCGCTGGCGCAAGTGCCGGCGATCCACTAACAAACAGCGCAGGCCACGCATTGGGAGCAGGATAGCCGGCGATGGCGGATTCGAATGTTTTCAGGCGTCGCGTGTATCACATCGGCGGCTACGATCATGCGCAGCCCGCGGTCGTGCATGGTCGCTTTGTCAGGGAAACGCGACGTTTTGAGCGTGCGTGGGCGGCCTCCGTGGTTTCGTCGGAGCCTACCAACAGTGATGACGTCTCGACCTGGCAAGTGCTCACGACCGGCCCCAACTGGCGGGTCGAAACCGAGTATTGCGCAATCAGATGGGACGATGTGGTGGAAGCCACGAACAGGCGCCCGATATGGTGGCGCATTCCCCAGGGCCTCCTCGCCTTCGTCGATTTTATCGTGGCCGGAGCGCTCTGGGGCTATCTGCGCGCCAGTTGGCGCTACGCGATGTTCTTCCTCTATCCATTCTTGATTCTGGCGATCATTGCTGCGTTTTCGCTTGCTAGCGGGGTGGCCCTGGCGCGAGCTACCGACTCCAGCGCGATTGGAGCACTGGCAGCAATCGGCGCCTTCCTCCTCTTGTTTCTCGCCGCCGATCGTTGGGTTTATCTGGGGCTTCTCTTTGACGACTGGATCTTTGCCCGCCAGTACATCCGGCGGGGCGATCCGATCCTCGAAGGGCGCCTGCGACGCGTTGCTGCCGATATTGTCGAGGCCAGGCGCAGCGGCTCGGTGGACGAGATTCTCGTCGTCGGACATAGCCTTGGAGCCGTGCTTGCGATCGATCTCATCGACCACGCCATCGAGCTCGGGCTCGAGGAGCAGGACGACCGTCCTCGCCTCACGTTTCTGTCCGTAGGATCGTCGACCCTCAAGATCGGGCTTCATCGCGCCGCCCGTCGTTTCCGCGCCGCGGTCGAGCGCGTGAGCGCCTGCCGCGCCGTGTTCTGGGCCGACTACCAGGCGCGCTCGGACGTGATGAATTTCTACCGGGCCGATCCTCTGCCGCTGATGGGTCTGGCCGCCACGGGCTCACCGATCATTCGCAGCGTCAGCATCAGGCGCATGATTGATCCGGCCCGCTATCCCCGCATTCGCAAGAACTGGTACCGGATGCATTGCCAGTTCGTCAGGGGCAATGATCGGCGCGCGCCGTATGATTATTTCATGTTCGTCTGCGGGCCGCTCTTTGCAGAACAACAGGTCAATGCCAAGGAAGGTGCCATGCAAGCACTCGATGCCGACGGTCGATTTCTCGTTTCCCCCTCCCCGGCCCTGACGGGCGATCACAGCACCGAGGTCGCCAAGCGATGACCCTGAGCATCGCCAAAGCGATCTACGCCCTGCTTGCCGTTGGCTGGTACATCATCCGCATTCCACATGAGCGACGCGCCCGCCGGACCCCGGTTTCCCGGAGCGCCCGCGGGTTGCGGGAAATCATCCTGCTGAGCATTTCGTTCACGGGCCTTGGACTCTTGCCGTTCATCTATGTCGCGACCGGATTCCCGCGCGTTGCGAACTACCCGTTCCAGCCGGCTCTCGCCTGGCTCGGAGCCTTCGCCACGATCGCGGCGCTCATCCTGTTCCACCTCACGCACCGGGCTCTCGGCCGCAACTGGTCCGTGTCTCTGGATCTCCGCGAGAGCCATCGGCTCGTGACGGAGGGCGTGTACCGCTATGTCCGGCACCCCATGTATTCGGCGTTCTGGCTGTGGGCGATTGCCCAGGCTCTCCTGCTGCCCAACTTTATCGCCGGGCTGTCCGGCCTGGTCGGTTTTGGAACGTTGTACTTCTTCCGCGTCGGCCAGGAAGAGCGCCTGATGCTCGATGCGTTCGGTGCGGAATATGGCGACTACATGGCGCGGACCGGGCGCGTCATGCCAAGGTTCCACGCCTGAGGGCAAGGTCACAGTCTCGCGACCTACGCGCGCAGAGGGCTCCGTCGCTCTGGCTCCCAAGAGGGTGAAGCGGCGGAGAACGCCGGATCTGCCCAGGCATTCTGCCGAGTACTCCGCAAGGGAACCGCCTTTGCGATCGGCCCGGTCAACCGAGTGATGAAGGTCAGGTGACATACCGACGCGCTCGTCGCGCGTTGGTGGCGATATTATCGCTACCAGTACGCTGTGCGGCGAAGGATCCATGTCTATTCTGGCGGCGGGCTAAGAGTTCTCTAGCTTCGACCTTGCATAACTCGACTTCGCCTGGACGAAGAATGAACTCCCGCGGTTAAGGGCGTTGCTCGGGAACAATGAGCGAAGCATCGAGGACGCTAGAGCACCTTCGGAAGGTTCAGCCCCTGGAAACCACGAACGTCTTCGCTCCAGCAAAACCCGGCCTTAGCCGATTGAAAGTGCTGAGGATATTTGGAATACTCGACGTTGTGCCGCACTGCCGCGATCCGGGGCAAGGAAGTGGGTTTGGTGTTGCGCATCCGCACTAGTAGCCGAACTTGTTTCAGTCATAGTTGCAATGTTCTCAACGAGGGCGAATCAATGAAAAAGCTTATGATCTTGGCTGTATCCGTTGCGTTGGTGGGCGTTGGTGGCTGCACCACTTATGGTATTGGCAAGGGCAAGGGGAAGGCTCCCCCTCCAGTTGCTTCTCCGATCGTTACGAAGGGCTGACACCCAATATTCTGAAAACGGCCGGAACAATCCGGCCGTTTTCTTCATTTGATTAGAAACTCTTCCGGGAGTTTGATGACACGGCTACTGCTGTTGTCGTGCCTATCGCCGAGGCTGTTCTTCTTCCGGAAACCGGAGCTCTGCGATGCGGAACAAATCAAACAATCTGGCGCGCGCCAGCATTCTCTTTGCTTGTGCTGCTGCCATTTCTTTGCCTCTCTGGCTGGCTCCTGCCAGTGCCCAGGAGGATCGCTACCTGCCTCCTCCCGAGGCCAGCGATGAGGCTATCGCGCCCGACCCACGGCCGACCGGCTCGGTCGGCAGGACGGCATCCCGGCACTCCCGACGGCAGGCTGACCAGCGAAGCGGTCAGTACTTCGTCGAGTTTCGGTCGCGCTATGCACTGAGCTACGGCCATACGTTTCTCGTCTATGGCCGGCTGAACGCGCGGGGCGAAGTCGGCCAGGTTCGGGCAGATCAGGTTGCCGGCCTGCATCCGGCCGGCGAAGGCCCGCAGCTCTGGTCTGTCGGGCACGTCCTTCCCGTTCCAGCGGAGACAGGCCCCAGCGACGGCGACCTGGAGGATGAATACATCTCGGCGCGGTACCGGGTTCTGTTGACCGAAGCCCAGTATCAACGGGTAGCGGCCTATATCAGGCAGAAGCAGCGGAAGCCGACGGCTTGGCATGCCGTGCTCTATAACTGCAACAGATGGGTTGGCGAAGTTGCGCAGTACATGGGCCTGAAGGCCCCTGACAATACAATGCTCTACCCGGCTGAGTACATCGCCAGCCTGCGCGCGGTCAACG
The DNA here is from genome assembly GCF_052115465.1 of Allobosea sp. 2RAB26. Classification (NCBI taxonomy): domain Bacteria; kingdom Pseudomonadati; phylum Pseudomonadota; class Alphaproteobacteria; order Hyphomicrobiales; family Alloboseaceae; genus Allobosea; species Allobosea sp. 2RAB26. The sequence continues at coordinate 116,017 of NZ_JBFRGS010000008.1, forward strand.
CCGGGCGCGCCAGAGACGACGCAATGCCGGCATCCCTTCAGCAGTAAGCCGCGAGGTCATCCCGCTGTTCATTCGCATATGCGCGACGAGCAGCGGGTGGCAACGCCGAAAAGCGCTGCGCGCGTGCCTGTCAGCGCAGGACGATAACCGGCGTACCGACGGCGACGCGGTCGAACAGATCGACGATGTCGTCATTGAACATGCGAAAGCAGCCATAGGACGCGAAGGTGCCTATGGAATCCGGCCTGTTAGTGCCGTGAATCGCGTACTGACCTCCGCCGGACAATGTGAGCGCGCGCGCTCCCATCGGATTTCGTGGGGAGCCTCCCGGGATGACGTCCGGCAGACTTGGGTTGTCCCGCTTGATCTCATCGGGAGGCGACCAGGCAGGCGCAACATGCTTACCCTCGACCTCGACCGCTCCGAGCCATTGCTTGGATGACTTCCCGACCGCTACCTTGTAGCGAATGGCGGTTCCGTCTCCCTGCACCAGGTAAAGCCGCCGTTCCTTTGTCTTGATGACGATGGCGCCTGGCGTCCCATCTCCCTTATATGTAACGGTTTCGCGAGCACTGACTGGGATTGCGACCATCATGGCCGCGAGTACGATGCATGTCCGGAGCACTGCCAAGCTTCCTGCACTCAGATCGTCTGCGTCGCGACGACTTCAACGATCGGTTCATACCAAGGTCTGGTTGATTATTAGTGCATGATTTGGGTTTACTCCAGAGGAAGTGTAACGCGCAGTTTTACGCACGCTCCCGGGAACCAATGAGGTCGGAGTGATGGGCTCTCACCCATGCGCGGCATGATGACAGTTAAGAGTGTCATGCCGGGGTGGACACGGTCGCATTCTACATTGTTTTCGATGCCAGGGCAGCGCCCCCGGCGGCGGAGCCAGGACGACGCCTTCCGCACCGTCGCAGCTTTGTGACTGCCCGCCAGCCAGTCACCGCACGCGGCGGCTCGGATACGGGGCCTCAGTGGTCTGCGCGGGGCACGAACTGCGCAGTAGGATATTCAGCGCGCCGGGACCGACTGCGAACAACGCCACGAGTGACTGCGGATCAGTTTGCCGGGTCGCGAGCCGCCATCGTTTGAACGCCCGCTGGCGGCACGGACGTGTGGGCGCCGGTAGCCGCGCCAACCCGCTGCTGCGTCGCTTTCGACACGAGCCGGGATCGGTTGAGGGCCGTGAAATCGCTGGCGCGATGGCTCTGGCTGGCGCGGCCCTCGAAGACCAGCACGTCCGCATGGGTCACGACGATATCGCCGCGCCGCAAGGTCGGGTCATCCAGATACCAGTATGGATCAACGGCCGGATCGAGTTTGACCACCGGCGCGGTCGGCTTGGACGCCACGAGTTTGCGCGGCTGCTGCCGCCGCTTGGGGTGGACGGTCACGCTCAGCGGCGCGGGTGGAACGAAATAGACTTGCGGGGGCGGCCGGGGTTGCCCGAACAGTGCGCGCGCCAGGTCATCCAGGAGACCGGCGGATTGGGCGGGCTGGGCCACAAGAAAGCTGGTCATGCCAATGATGAGCAGCCTACAGCTTCGCGCAAGTTTCATAGGCCCATCCTCGCGAACTGATCGCCTGGGCACGGTGCACCCCAAGCCTGCGACGACGGTTTCGACTCATTGCGCCGCGGGCCGGATTGCACCCAGGCCAACTCTCCCGCCCTTCGAAAGGGCTCATGGGCTGCGCCGCCGTGCAGCGCTCCCTGGCAACTCAGTCAATCTCCTATCTCATTCACGCATGCGCTTGTGTGATGCGTCTCACTCAAGCGGCGCTCAGCGCCTTTGCCACATCGGTCAGGGTGGCCTTCTCCGCCGCGCTGACCTGGGTTCCCCCAAACCCGATGAAGCCGCCTTCGCTCGAGGCCTCCGCCACCGTCTCTGCCACATGCGAGAGCCATGTCTTGAATGCAGGAGCTTCGGTCGGGGCCTTGGCGTCGACGATTTGCGCTACGCGCGTCAGCATTGCCAGAATGCTCTGCTTCGCATCTGCCGGGGTCTTTCCTGCCAGTTCGGCGCGAAGCGACTCGCGTGCCTCGCCGCGCCCTTCCGAGCTCTCCATGTCGGCAACAATGGCTTTCGCAAGCTCGCCCGCGTCCGCGTCGCTCCTGGCGCTCAGAAGCGCACGCCCGCTGGCCAGGCTCTCCTTGAACACGCCCCACAGCCCGTTAGGCTCGGCAAGCGTGACCGCCATGCCGGCCAATAGCGGGCTGCCCAGGATCAATTTCCATTCATCTGCTCCAAAGTTCGCCTTGATCGCCATCACGGCCTCCTGCGCTCGGCGCGCTATCGAAACATCACGAACGGCCTGCCTCGCGCTAGGCCCGCGCCAGCGCGTCGAGATTCGCCCGCACACCATCGATCGTCGGCTTGGCGATCTCGGCCACGCCGGGGATCGCCAGCACCTTGGTGAACAGGTCCTCCAGCGACGGCCTGACGGCGCCGATCAAGGCCGTCAGCGCGGAGCGGCTGCTGGCAGGCAGCTGACTGGCCACGCCGTTGACCTTGTCGAACTGGGCTGCCGCGCCCTGCAACCGTGGCAGCGCCGCCTTTGCTGAGGCCGCGTCCGTAACGCCCTTGAGCGCGCTTGCGAGCCCATCAATCGCCGTTTGAATCTCGGTCCCGACGTTTACGCCGCCGGCAGTCACGTTCTGCAGGGACTGCAGCGCTTGCGTTGCCACGGCGCCTGCCTGTCCAATAGCGGTTTGAGCCGGCAGCACCGGCTGAGTTGCCACAGGCCTGGGCTGTTCAACGACGACGGGCGCATGACGCCCGAAGAACCACCAGCCTACCGCAAGCACCGCAAGGATCGGCAAGGCCCATGTCAGCCACCCCGGCATTCCGCCGGTTCTCGCCTGTGCCGCCGCACGATCGGCCATGGCGCCGGTCGTGGACGCTGTCGACCTTGCAGTGTCCGCGACAGTGCTCGCGCCACTGCCGACAGCGCCGAGAAGGCCAGCTTTGCCAAGCATGTCAGCAAAGCCCGCGGGCAAGGCAGCCGAGATGTTCGCCTTCTGTGACGTCAACATCTGGGCGAGGCCTGACGCATCCAATCCCGCCGCCGACTTCTGTTGCCCCAGTGCTCCCATCACGGCCGGCGTCAAAAGGCCAAGTAACGAGGAGCTTGCCCCGCCGCCGAGGCCCGCGAATTTCGAGATCGCGCCAGCAAGTCCGGACATCGCCGAACCTCCGAGGAGCGAGGAGAGCATATTCGTACCGCTGTCGGCGACTGTCTTCTGGTCAGAGCCGCCGATCATGCTGGCGAGACTGTCAAGCATTCCCGGATTCTGCTGCGAAACCGTGTCGAACAATTTGCGTGATCCCTCCGGCGTAGATGCGACACCCGTAAGCGTCGCCAGCAAGCCGGGGACAGCGGCGTTGGTCGCCTTGCCAACCGAAGACTGGTCCACGCCCAATGATGCAGCCAGCTTGGACATCAGATCAGGCGACAGGAACTGCATGATGATTGATACGAGATTGATGCTCATGGCGGGTTACTCCGCTGAAGTAGACGCATGAACACGCCAATACGAGAAATTTCTGCAGGTTATATCGTCGTATAAGATTGAATTATTTCAATTTACTGTCGGAAATTTGGCCTCAAGCGAAGTATGGATACGGAATTGAGACCGATAAACGATCGTCACTACCGAGAAAAGGCACTGCGCCTGATCCCGGACGAGCAGCTCGGCAGGGATGTTATTACAGAATGAGGGTGCTCTTTTCTCTGATGAGAACTTACGGCACAAGTATCGCTCAAGCGTCATTCCAATCGGCAACAGGCACGCGGAATGGCAACTGCGCAGCAGTATCAGCGCTCGGCGAGATTACACCCTTGCAGGCTTGGCCGCAATTAAGAAGACCTGACTGCTCGCTGATCGGTTCGCAGCGGACCAGCGGCCAGCAGTGGGGCGAGTTCCCCCAGCGTTCATGAACGCATAACCTCGGGTGTCACTCCAGTCGTCGCGGAATGCGCCTCCACTTGAGTCAGTCACTGTGAGATGCGGCCACGTCCAACGGGCTAGACCCCTCGCAGCGGAGGCTCCCTTCGGCACCCGGATGAGACCGATCGGAATGAGTGCCGCACGAATGGCGTTCCCCTCACGCGCCGCCGAGAGGGCCCAGGTCGCGCGCGATCAGGCTATAGAGCGCCTGTGCCGCCGGGGTCAGCGTTTCCCCGTGCCGCCGGATCACGGAGACTGGCCGGTCGATGACGGGGTCCACCAGCGGGATCTGGGCGAGGTCCGGGCGCAGGTTCTCGACGATCGAGGCGACCAGGATCGCCACGCCCAGACCTTCGGACGCCAGCCCGATCGCGCTCGAGAAGTACTCGACGACGAACTTGGTCCTGACCTCGATGCCTGAGCGGGCGAGCTGGGCTTCCATGAGCAGCCTGTTGCCGCTGCTGCCGCCGAGCGTGATCAGGTCGAAATCCGCAAGTTCTGCCCAGGCTATGGCCGCTTTTCCGGCGAGCGGGTGGTCGGTGCGGCAATAGGCGACGAAGGGATCGCGAACCAGGACCTCGTTATGGAGGTCCGGCTGGTTCGGCGGCTGCACATGCAGGCCAAACTCCGCCTGGCGTCGGCGCACTGCTTCGATGACCAGGATGCTGGTCCGGTCGAGGATCTCGACGCGATTATGCGGATGCTGCACGGCATAGGTCCGCAGAATGCGCGGCAGGCGCCCATACATCAGCGACGGTACCGAGGCGATCGCGATGTCGCCTGTAGAAAAGCGCGAGATCGTCTTCAGCCGGTCGAAGGATCGGCCGACCTCGTCGACCATGCGCTTGGCCTCCGGCAGGAACTCCCGGCCGATGCTCGTCAGCGCCACCGTGCGGGTCGTGCGGTCCAGCAGCTTGAGGCCGACATGACTCTCGAGCCTTTGGATGCGGCGCGTCAGCCCGGTCTGGGTGACATGCAGCTTTTCGGCCGCCTTGTTGAAGCTGCCGAGCTCGGCGATCTGGATGAACGCCTCGACCCCGTCGATCGGATGTTTCATGCGGAAAGATCATCGATATATGTCATTATTTCAGCATACGAGTGGCTGCCCATCGGTCAATAGTGTTGGGGAAGGCGCGGCACCTGGCATCACCCGGGGACAGAAAGCGCCACGAGGAAACGCACCGATGATCGATACCCGTGTCGCCACGCGTGGCAGACGCGTGCTTGTCACGCATGACCGGTTGGCCGAAGGCGCCATCCAGCTTCTCAACGCCCATGACGTCGATGTCTTCTTCTCGCCCGCCTATGCCGCGCCGGATCTCGTGGCCCAGCGGGTTGCCGAGCTGCAGGTCGATGCGCTGATCGTCCGACAGGGCCGCGTCGATGACACGATCATCGCCGCCTCGCCCAGGCTCAGGGTCATCGCGAAGCACGGTGTCGGCGTCGACAACATCGATCTTCACGCGGCGGCATCGCGGAATATCCCTGTCATTCGCGCCATGGGCTCGAACTCGCGCGCCGTTGCCGAACACACGATCGCGCTGTCGCTGGCGTTGTTGAAGGACATTCCTCGCCTCGATCGGGCCGTGAAGGGTGGCGAGTGGCCGAAGCCCAGTTTCCTAGGGCGGGACATCGCCAGCACCGTGATGGGCCTTGTCGGCTTCGGCGCGATCGGCCAGGAGGTCGCGCGGATCGCCACCGGGCTTGGCATGCCCGTGATCATGCACGACCCCCATGCCCAACGCGAGATCGCGCAGTTTGGAAACGGGGGCAATCGTGATCTGGAAAGCCTGCTCGCGGAAGCCGATATCGTCAGCTTGCATTGCCCGCTGACCAACGCGACGCGAAATCTCCTCAATGCGGAGCGCTTCGGCCTGATGAAGCCGACATCCTTCGTCGTCAACACGGCGCGCGGTGGCCTGATCAGTGAGCCGGCTCTCTTTGAGGCGCTGCGCGAGGGCAGGATCGCCGGCGCCGGCCTCGACAGTTTCGCGCTCGAGCCGCCAGCCAAGGACAACCCGCTCTGGACTTTGCCCAACCTGATCGTGACCCCGCATATCGCCGGCGTGACACAGGGTTCGGCCAAGGCCATGGCAGAAATCGCGGCCCAGCACGTCATTTCGGTGCTGGACGGCAACGCAGCCGATGCACGCAGCTTGGCAAGGCTCGCGGAACTCGCTGCGGAATGAACCTAGCGCACGAAGCCGGGCAAACAGAAACAACCGGGAGGAGACGAACATGAGGATTGCCTACAAAGCCCTCGCGGGACTGGCGCTATCGGCGCTGACGTCGGTGGCGCATGCGCAGCAATATCCGGACAAGGCCATCCGGATGATCGTGCCATTTCCTCCCGGCGGCGGGACCGATGTCGTGGCCAGGGTCGTGGCGGCCAAGCTCAGCGAAACGACCGGCTGGACGGTGGTGCCCGAGAACAAGCCCGGCAGCGGCGGCAGCGTCGGCCTAGGCCTAGCCGGCAAGGCCAAGCCCGACGGCTATACGATCGTGCTGGCGCAGAACGCCAACATGGTCATCAACCCAATCCTCGGAAAGGCGAACTACGACCCGATCGCGGATTTCACCCCGATCGCGCTCACCGCGTCGGCGCCGCAGGTGATGGTCGTCGCCAAGGATTCGCCGATCAAGTCGGTCAGGGATCTCCTGAACACAGCAAAGGACAAGCCCAACGCCATTAAGTTCGCGACGCCCGGCGTCGGAACCAGCTCGCATCTTGCCGGCGAGTTGCTGCAGCAGCGGACTGCGGTGAAGTTCCTGCACGTGCCCTACAAGGGCACAGGGCAGGCCGTTCCCGATCTCCTCGGCGGGCGCGTCGACGTCTATGTCGCCTCGGTGCCCTCGGCGATGTCTCATATCAAGGAGGGCACGATGCGCCCGCTCGCGATCTTCGCGAAGGCCCGCAGCTCCGACCTGCCGGAGGTTCCGACCTTCGAGGAGCTTGGCGTCAAGGATTCTGAGGCCGTGACATGGTGGGGCGTGGCCGCCCCCGCCGGCACGCCTCACGCGATCGTCGCGCGCCTGAACACCGAGATCAACAAGATCCTGCAGATGCCGGACACGAAGGAGAAGCTCAGGGCGGCTGGCGCCGAGGCGATCGGCGGCACCGCACAGGAGTTCTCCGCCCTGATCAAATCGGACGTGCCGAAATGGACCGCGGTCATCAAAACCGCCGACGTCAAGGCTGACGACTAGGGCCGGGTTGGCGGCGGCCATTGCCTTGCGCTCGGGATTGCCGGCGCCGCCTGCACTCTCGGGCGCCTGCCCGAAAGGCGGCTCACTGCGGCATCGATCAGCGCCTGTTCCGGTGTTCAGGGCTGGCAGGTCGCAATCGGCGCGGTGAAGCAGCCATTGCGAGGTCCTGAAGGTCGGGCCTGAACTGCCGTGACACTCTGCAGCCAGACCAAGATCCTCGGATTGGCTCGCCCGGCAATATAGGGCCGGGACCATCCGGGAATGAGGCCTTTGGCTGCCGGGTTTGCGCCAAGGCGTGGCCCCGAAAGCCCGCTCGTTGCGACCCCGATGCCGGAGCATGGAGATCCTGATGAAATCGGATGTGATGAGAAACAAGGATGTCCTGTCCGGGCTCCTATTCATGGGCCTGGGTTCGATCGCGCTCCATATCTCGCTCGATTACCGCTTCGGCAGCACGGTGCGGATGGGGCCGGGCTATTTCCCAAAAATCCTGAGCGGCCTGCTGATCGCGTTCGGCGTCGCCATCCTGATCAAGGGATTGAGGCAGGGCGGAAACCTGGCCGGTCCATGGTCCTGGGCTCCGCTTTTCCTACTGACCCTGGCCATGGTGCTGTTCGGCTTCACGATCGAGCGCCTTGGGTTCCTGCCCGCGCTGGCGCTCATGTTCCTGGTCGCGGCCTATGCCGGCAACGAGTTCAGGCTGCGCGAAGTCTTCGTGCTGACCGCCGTGATGAGCTCTTTCGCCGTGATCGTCTTCATCTGGGGCCTGAAGCTGCCCTATCCGCTCTTCGCCTGGAATTTCTGAGCCATGGAGATGCTCGAACATTTCGCGCTCGGGTTCGGCGTCGCCATGACGGTCCAGAACCTGACCTATTGCCTTCTGGGCGTCGCGCTCGGAACGCTGATCGGCGTGCTGCCCGGGGTCGGGCCGCTGGTCACGATCTCGATGCTGCTGCCGATAACCTTCGGGCTCCCCCCGGTCTCGGCGCTGATCATGCTGTCGGGCATCTATTATGGCGCCCAGTATGGCGGCTCCACCACCGCCATCCTCGTCAACCTGCCGGGCGAAACGTCGTCGGCCGTGACATGTCTCGACGGCTACCAGATGGCTCGGAACGGCCGGGCCGGGGCAGCTCTCGCCACGGCTGCGATTTCGTCCTTCGTTGCCGGCTGCATCGGCACGCTGCTGATCGTGCTGCTCGGTACGCCGCTCGCGGGATGGGCGCTGCAGTTCGGCGCGCCTGAGTATTTCTCGCTGATGGTGATGGGGCTCGTTTCGGCATCGGTGCTGTCGCATGGCGACATGCTCAAGGCGCTTGCCATGGTTGTCGTGGGCCTGCTCCTCGGCCTTATCGGCACTGACGTGAACTCGGGCATGGAACGATACACGTTCGGCCTGCCCGAACTTGCCGGCGGCATCGGCTTCACGGTTCTGGCGGTCGGCATATTCGCCTTGTCGGAAGTCGTGATGAATCTGGAGCAAAAAGAAGAGCGCGGCATCTTCAAGGCGAATATCGCCGGACTTATGCCAAGCCTGTCCGATCTGAAGGCGATCACCCTGCCGACCCTGCGCGGAACCGCGATCGGTTCGTTCTTCGGCATCCTGCCGGGTACCGGTCCTTCAATCTCGTCCTTCTCGGCCTATATGCTCGAGAAGAAGCTGGCACGGGATCCCTCGCGCTTCGGTCAGGGTGCGATCGAGGGCGTCGCGGCTCCCGAGGCTGCGAACAATGCCGCCGCCCAGACGGCCTTCATACCGACGCTCACGCTGGGAATTCCCGGAAGCGCCACGATGGCGCTGATCCTCGGCGCGCTCGTGATGAACGGCGTCCAGCCGGGACCGACGGTCATGACCCGCAACCCGGAGCTGTTCTGGGGCGTCATCGCCAGCATGTTCATCGGAAACGTCATGCTGGTGGCGCTCAACCTGCCGCTGGTTGGAATCTGGGTGCGGCTGCTGAGCGTGCCTTATCGCTGGCTCTTCCCGTCGATCATCATGTTCTGCGCGGTCGGCAATTACAGCATCAACGGCAGCGCGATCGACGTCTATCTCTGTGCCGGCATCGGCGTGCTCGGCTACGTTCTGGCCAAGCTCGACTGCCCGCCTGCGCCCCTGGTGCTCGGCTTCGTGCTCGGCCCCCTGATGGAAGAGAGCATCCGTCGCGCTCTGCTCCTGTCGCAAGGCGATTTCACGGTCTTCCTCACCAGCCCGATCAGCCTCGGCTTCCTCATCGTGACGATGCTGCTTCTCGGCAGCATGGTCCTGCCCGCGATCCGCCGGGGCAAGGAGCGCGTCGACCGCGAAGAGGCCGGCGCGACATAGAGCATGCTGCGAAAAGTGGCAACGGCTTTTCGCAGCATGCTCTAAACTATTAGATTCGATCACGTTTTCTGCGTTTTGACGATTTCGTCCAAACGCAGCGTGATCGAGCCGGCCTCGCCCGTCATTGCCCCAAACGGGGCAATCCCTCGGCGCCACCACGGATGCATCTCGACCCCGGCTGGCTGGCGCAGACAGCAAAGGATAGCTCATGCTCGGATTTCGGATTCTCAAGCGTCGCCGCCAGGTCGACAGCAGCCTCATCGCGCGTTTCCGCGCGTTGCCGGTGGCCAATGTCAGCGATTCGATGTCGCGGATGACGGCGGGCGGCGCTTCGCTTCGCCCGCTTCATCGCGGCGGCGTCATGGCCGGGCCGGCCATCACCGTCAAGACACGCCCCGGCGACAACCTGATGATCCACAAGGCGCTCGATCTCGCCGCCCCCGGTGATGTCATCGTCGTGGATGCGGGTGGCGATCTCACGAACTCGCTGATCGGCGAACTCATGATCTCGCATGCGCAGACGCGTGGCATCGCCGGCATCGTGCTCCACGGAGCAGTGCGCGATGCCGCCTGGATCCGCGAGAACGACCTGCCGATCTTCGCAGCGGGCATCAGCCATCGCGGCCCCTACAAGGACGGGCCGGGCGAGATCAACGTTCCGATCTCGATCGAGGGCATGGTGATCGAGCCCGGCGATCTCGTCATTGGCGATGACGACGGCATTCTCTGTGTGCCCTTCGACCACGCCGACGCGATCTATGAAGCCGCGCGCAAGAAGCACGAGGCGGAAGAAAAGAAGATGCTGGCGATCAAAGAGGGCAAGGACGATCGGAGTTGGATCGATGCAACTCTTGCCCGCCTGGGATGCGCCATCGAAGCCTGACAGCGGCAAGCTGCACCCGCGTCGTCATCCCCCGCGGTCGGCTCGTCCGCCTGGGGAGATGACGCCGTTCGTTCCCGGCGACGAGCCGATGGTCACGAGGACGGGCTCAGTGGCTCGTATCTGAGATCAACAATAGAATCGTCTCACGAAGGGGAAGCGACGGCACGGCCCTCTCCTGCTGCCCACGCGCTGCGTCGGCGACCTGACACGATGCCTCTGCAGCACGGTGCAAGGGGGCATCGTAGGCACGTCCCGGCCGCCCTTCAGCGAATATCCCGATTTTTCAGATATTTAACACCCCATAAGGAGTGTGGCGCGGCCTACGGGAGTCGAACCCGTCTCCCCAGCGTGAAAGGCTGGTGTCCTAACCGATAGACGAAGGCCGCAAGGCTTCGGTTGCAATTCGTTGCAACCCATCGGAAGCGGGGCGAGCTATAGTGCGACATTCCCGGATCGGCAAGCCTGAGTTTGGCAAATTCTCGACGCCAGATAGCAGTCATGCACAGGCCAGATGGGCTCACACCACCCGGGCAAGATCGATCACCCGCACTTCCACGGTTTCCTTGCCGCCCCAGCGGTTAAGGGTGAGGCTTGCGGCCAGATGCACGCTTTCGCCGCGTGCGGCCAGTAGCGCACGGCCCAGCGGTTCCTGGGCCACGCGGAAGGCAATACCGCCGATCGTGGCGCCATCGCCGCTGCGGAGCTTGATCCTGACATGGCCGCCGCTGCCGATCTCGACGGCATCGACCAGGCGATGCGAGGGAAAGACGAAGACGGGCTCGGGGCAGCCGGCGCCATAGGGGCCGGCCTTCTCGATTTCCGCCAGCAGGCGGGGATTGGCGCCGCCCGCGCTCATCGCCGCATCGACGAGCAGCGATTCCGATTCGCGCGCCTGGGCGACCTCCGGAGCGAGACGTTCGGCGAGAAAGGCATGGAAGGCCGTATCCTGCCCCGGGGCCAGCGTGACGCCGGCCGCCATGGCGTGGCCGCCGCCTTTCACCGCAAGCCCCGCGTCCACCGCCTGCCTGACGGCGCGGCCGAGATCGACGCCGGCGACCGAACGGCCCGAGCCGGTCGCGCCGCCCTCCCCGTTCTGCGCCAGCGCAAAGGCTGGGCGGCGAAAACGCTCCTTGAGGCGCGCCGCGACGAGACCGACGATGCCGGGATGCCAGTCGGCCGAACGCGCCAGCAGGACCGACAGGTCCTCAGCTTTCGTCAAGGCGTAGTCGGCCTGCGCCACCGCCTCCTCGACGGCGAGCTTCTCGATCTCCTGCCGCTCCTGATTCAGGCGGTTGAGTTCGGCGGCGATGCTGCGCGCCTCGATCTCGTCGGCAGTCATCAGCAGCCGCGCGCCAAGGCCGGCATCGCCGATGCGTCCACCCGCATTAATGCGCGGCCCGAGCAGGAACCCGAGATGCCAGGGCTGGACAGGGCCATCGAGCCCGGCGACGTCGAGCAAGGACGCGAGGCCCGCCCGCGTGCGGCCGCGCAGCATCGCGATGCCCTGCCGGACGAAGGCGCGGTTCAACCCCTTGAGCGGCACGACATCGGCAACGGTCGCAAGTGCGACGACATCAAGCGAGGCGAGCAGATCCGGCTCGGCGCCACGCTGCGCCCAGAAGCCCTGCCGACGCAGTTCTCGGGCGGTCGCGACCAGCGTCAGGAAAACGACCCCGGCGGCGCAGAGATGGCCGAGCCCCGAGAGATCGTCCTGCCGGTTCGGATTCACCAGCGCCTCGACCTGCGGAAGCTGTTCAGGCGCCTGGTGATGGTCGAGCACGACGACATCCAGGCCGAGCCGGCGCGCTTCTGCCAGCGGTTCATGGCTGGTCGTGCCGCAATCGACCGTGACGAGCAGCGTCGCCCCCTCGGTGGCCAGCATGCGGATGGCTTCGCTGTTGGGGCCGTACCCCTCGATCAGCCGGTCCGGAATGTGAATGCGCGGCCGGGCGCCGGCATCGCGCAGAAAACCCGCCAGCAGGGCGGAGGAACAGGCGCCGTCGACGTCGTAGTCCCCGAAGATCGCGACGGCCTCTCGTGTTGCAACCGCGTTTGCCAGGCGCGCGGCAGCCGCATCCATGCCGACCAGGGTCGAGGGGTCGGGCAGGAGATCGCGCAGCTTCGGCTCGAGATAGCGCATGGCATCGGCAGCCTCGACGCCGCGGCCGGCAAGCACGCGTGCCACGATATCGGGGAGCCCTTCGACCTGCGAGAGGGCCTCGGCACGGCCGAGCCCTGCGGCATCGAGCCGATCACGCCAGATGCGGCCGAGCGCCGAGCTGGTGACACCGAGAAAAGGGCGCTGGGCAATCATATTCATACCCAAGGGGTTCGCGCAGCCCGGGCCATTCGTCAACCGGGGCCGGGCCGCCTTGTCGCCGCAGACGGTGTCGCCATAGTGGTTGCGGGGGAAATGGCCTGGCGAAGGGGCTGATCATGCCGCTCGATGCAGATGTCATCGTCATAGGGGCAGGCCTCGCCGGCCTCGTCGCCACGGCAGAGCTTGCCGATGCCGGGCGCAGGGTCATCCTGCTCGACCAGGAGCCGGAACAGTCGCTCGGCGGGCAGGCCTTCTGGTCCTTTGGCGGGCTCTTCCTGGTCGATTCGCCGGAGCAGCGCCGGTTGCGGATCCACGACTCACGTGAGCTTGCACTGCAGGATTGGTTCGGCTCGGCCGGCTTCGATCGCGACGAGGACGAGTGGCCGCGGCGCTGGGCAAAAGCCTATGTCGATTTCGCAGCCGGCGAGAAGCGCAGCTGGCTGCACCGCCAGGGCATCCGCTGGTTTCCCATCGTCGGCTGGGCCGAGCGCGGCGGCTATCTCGCAACCGGGCATGGCAATTCGGTGCCGCGTTTCCACGTCACCTGGGGCACCGGCCCCGGTCTGCTCGAACCCTTCCTTCGACGCGTGCGCGAGGCTGCGGCAAGCGGGCTGGCTTCGCTGCGCTTCCGCCATCGCGTCACCGGGCTGACGAAGAGTGCAGGCGCGATCGACGGCGTCGAGGGCGAAATCCTGGAGACGAGCGGGGTCAGACGCGGAGAGGCGAGTTCCCGCGGCATGGTGGGCCAGTTCACGCTGAAGGCCCAGGCCGTGATCGTCTGTTCGGGTGGCATCGGCGGCAATCATGACCTCGTGCGGCGACACTGGCCTGCGCGACTGGGTACGCCGCCGAAGCGCCTGCTGTCGGGCGTACCGGAGCATGTCGACGGCAAGATGCTCGGGGTCACCGAAGCGGCCGGCGCGCGCCTGATCAATGGCGACCGGATGTGGCACTATGTCGAGGGCATCCGGAACTGGAGCCCGGTCTGGCCGAAGCACGGCATCCGCATCTTGCCCGGCCCCTCCCCGTTCTGGTTCGACGCGCGTGGCAACCGACTGCCTGTGCCGCTCTTTCCCGGCTTCGACACGCTCGGAACGCTCGAGCACATCATGAAGACCGGCTTCGACTATTCCTGGTTCGTGCTCGACCGGAGCATCATCGCCAAGGAATTCGCGCTTTCCGGTTCGGAGCAGAATCCCGACCTTACCGGCAAGAGCTGGCGCAAGGTGATCGAGCGCGCCACTGCCGGCATTCCGGGTCCGGTTCAGGCGTTCATGGACAAGGGCGAGGATTTCATCGTCGAGGCGGAGTTTTCGCGCCTCGTCGCGCGCATGAATGCCCTGACGGGCGACAACCTGATCGACGAGGCGCGTCTTCGCGCCGAGATCGAAGCACGCGACCGCGAGGCCAACAGCGCCTTCGGCAAGGACCTGCAGCTGACGGCTCTGCGCGGCGCACGCGCCTATATCGGCGACCGGTTGATCCGAACCGCAAGGCCGCACCGGATCCTCGATCCACGGCACGGCCCGTTGATTGCTGTGCGCCTCAACATCCTGACGCGCAAATCGCTGGGCGGGCTTTTGACCGACCTGTCTTCGCGCGTGCTCGGAGACGATGGATCGCCTCTAGCCGGCCTCTATGCGGCTGGCGAAGCGGCCGGGTTCGGCGGTGGCGGACTACACGGCTATCGTGCACTCGAAGGAACCTTCCTTGGCGGCTGCCTGTTCTCGGGCAGGATTGCCGGACAGGAAGCAGCGCGCGCGGTTCGCTGAGTAGCGCCGGCGACCTCGCCCTGAGCGACATGAGACAGCAGCGTCCCGGCCAAATTTAGAGAAAAGCGAGAAGAACAGCGACATTCCTCGCTTTTTAGACATGTCGTTCCGCAAATATAGGGCAGATGCAGGGCCCTCATGCCGTTCCGGCACTTTTAGCTTGCAACCGTAGCCGAAGCTGCGAAGTTCCTCGGCGGAAGACTTTGTCGATACCAAGGAGGCTCCGTGTCCTGGGTTCACTCTGTCCTGAACCAATCCCCCGAGATCGCACTCTTCTTGTCGCTGGCGATCGGATACTGGATCGGCAAGTTCCAGTTCGGGAAATTCCAGCTCGGCGGTGTCGCCGGCTCTCTGCTTGTGGCGGTCGTGATCAGCCAGGTCGGCGTCTCCATCGACAACGGCATCAAATCGGTCCTCTTCGCCCTGTTCATCTACGCGGTCGGTTTCGAAAGCGGGCCGCAATTCTTCCGCTCGCTCGGCCGCCAATCGATCCGCGAGATCGTCATGGCGGCGGTCCTCGCCCTCAGCGGCCTAGCGACCGTCGTCGTGCTGGCGCGGGTGATGGGGCTGGATAAGGGCCTCGCAGCCGGCATTGCGGCCGGTGGCCTGACCCAGTCGGCCATCATCGGCACCGCGAGCGCCGCCATCGGAAAGCTCGGCCTCGCAGCGGAAGAGGTGCAGCGCCTGCAAGGCAATGTCGCGGTCGGCTACGCCGTCACCTATATCTTCGGCTCGTTCGGCGCGATCATCGTCTGCGTCAACGTCCTGCCCTGGCTGATGGGACGGACCATCCGCGACGACGCGATCAAGGCCGAGACCGAGCTTCTGGCCGGCGCCAAGATCTATGGAGCCGGCGAACATGCCGCCGCTCCCGATCTCGTCGGACGGATCTTCCGCATCGAGGCCGGAGCCGGCAAGACCGTCGAAGACCTGGAGGCGAGCGCCCCGTCCCCCGTCAGCATCGAACGCGTCAAGCGCGGCGGCGCCCTGATTGCGGTGCAGCCTTCATTGCCGCTGACGGCCGGCGACATCGTCCTCGTCATCGGCCGACGGGTCGGCGTCGTCGGGCTGGCTCCCAAGCTGGGGCCCGAGCTGCAATCCTCGGAAGGCATGGATGTCATCGTCGTCACGCGCGACGTCGCGATCACCAATCCCGATTTCGTGCGCAAGACAGTCGCCGAAATCAATGCGGCCACCGCGGGGCAGCTCCGCCACGGCATCTATGTCATCGAGGTCAAGCGGGCCGGCAAGCCGATAGTCCTGAAGGGCGACACGATGATCGAGCCTGGCGACGTCGTCACTCTCTATGGCACGTCGGACGATGTGCAGCGCATGGCACGGATCGTCGGCAGCATCATCCTGCCCAGCGACAAGACGGATTTCGTCTTCCACGGCTTCGGCCTCGTCGTCGGCCTGCTGATCGGTCTTCTGGTCGTTCGCATCGGCTCGATCCCGCTGACGCTCGGCAGCGGCGGCGGCGCCCTGCTCTCCGGCCTCGCCTTCGGTTGGTATCGCAGTCGCAACCTGACGGTCGGCAACATGCCGACGCCGGCCTCGACCCTGCTGCGGGATCTCGGCCTCGCCGGGTTCGTCGCGGTCGTCGGGCTGCAATCGGGCCTGCAGGCGGTCAGCACGGTCCTACAAAGCGGCGTCTCGATCTTCATCGCCGGGGTCATCGTGACGATCCTGCCGCTGATCATCACCATGCTGGTTGGCCGCTACATCCTTCGCTACGACAACACGGCCATTTTCGCCGGTGCCCTTTCCGGCTCGCGCAGCGCCAATCCCGCCTTTGGCGAGGTGCTCGACAAGGCCGGCAACTCCATACCGACCACGCCCTTCGCCATCACCTACGCGCTGGCGAACGTGTTCCTCACCCTGCTAGGTCCCCTCGTCGTCGCCTTTGCCTGAACCAGCCGGAGACGCCCCATGACCATCGACTATTCGCAATATGCCAAGCTGAGCCCCTTCGAGCTGAAGGACGAGCTGATCAAGCTCGCCTCCAGCAGGGAAAACCGGCTGATGCTGAATGCCGGGCGCGGCAATCCGAACTTCCTGGCGACGCTGCCGCGACGGGCCTTCTTCCGCCTCGGTCTGTTCGCCGTCGCAGAAGCGGAACTCAGCTATTCCTACATGCAGAACGGCGTCGGCGGGTTGCCCAAGATCGCGGGCATCGAGGGCCGCTTCGAGCGCTTCACGGCCGAGCATCGCGATCAGCAGGGCGTCGTCTTCCTCGGGCGCGCGCTGAGCTATGTCCGCGACCAGCTCGGTCTTTCAGCCTCGGATTTCCTGCATGAGATGGTCGAAGGCATCCTGGGCAGCAATTACCCCGTGCCGCCGCGGATGCTGAAGGTCAGCGAGGACATCGTCCGGCAATACATCGTCAAGGAGATGATCGGCGGCTTCCTGCCGGCGGCGAGCATCGATCTCTTTGCCGTCGAAGGCGGAACCGCCGCGATGACCTATATCTTCAACACGCTGAAGCAGAACGGCCTGCTCAAGCGCGGCGACAAGGTCGCCATCGGCCTGCCCGTGTTCACACCCTATATCGAGATCCCGGAACTCGACGAATACGGGCTGGAAGAAGTCGCGATCAACGCCGACCCCAAGCAGGACTGGCAATACCCGGACAAGGAGCTCGAGAAGCTCAAGGACCCGGCGATCAAGGTGTTCTTCTGCGTCAACCCGAGCAACCCGCCTTCCGTCAAGATGGACGACCGTAGCCTGGATACGGTCGCGCGCATCGTTCGGGATCACCGGCCCGACCTCACCATCCTCACCGACGATGTCTATGGGACCTTCGCCGATAATTTCCGCTCGCTCTTTGCGATCTGCCCGCAGAACACCATGCTGGTCTACTCGTTCTCGAAATATTTCGGTGCGACCGGCTGGCGGCTCGGCGTGATCGCGACGCACAAGCAGAACATCTTCGACGATCAGCTCGCAGCCTTGCCAGAGTCCACCAAGGTCGCGCTCGACAAGCGCTATGGCTCGCTGCTTCCCGATGTGCGTTCGTTCAAGTTCATCGATCGGCTCGTCGCCGACAGCCGCACCGTTGCACTCAACCACACGGCCGGCCTGTCGACGCCGCAGCAGGTGCAGATGGTGCTGTTCTCGCTCTTCGCGCTGATGGACGAGGGCGATAACTACAAGACCGAACTCAAGACGCTGATCAGGCGGCGCGAAGCGGCGCTCTACCGCGAGCTCGGGCTTCCGCCTGAAACCGGGCCGAATGCCGTCGACTACTACACCTTGCTCGATCTCGAAGACATCGCGCGCAAGCTGCACGGCCTCGAATTCGCGGCCTGGGTGAAGGATCGCGCGAGCGCCGGCGACCTTCTCTTCCGCATCGCCGACGAGACCGGCATCGTGCTCCTGCCCGGTCGCGGTTTCGGCACGCAGCAACCGGCAGGTCGCGTCTCGCTCGCCAATCTGAACGAGTTCGAATACGCCCGGATCGGCCACGCCTTGCTTGGCATGGCCGACGAATTCTATGCGGAGTTCAAGAAGAAGGGCGGCGGGAAACCAGCCAAGGCCAAGGATTCAGCCGCGAAGAAGCCAGGCAAGAAGAAGAAATCCTGAACCCGATCGCACGCTAAATCATCGGACCGGATATCGTATCCGGTCCGATGATCTAACCTTCTGCGTTTGCATAGGCTTTCCCGAAAACCGCAATCCACTTTTCGGGCCGATGCTTTAGGCCATAGGCCGCATCATCTCTCACCGCAACGTTCGGTTTTGGATGATGCGGCCGGATGGGTCCGGATAAATTCCGTGATGTTTTCCTGTTCGGGAACGCCGATCGGAGACGGGGCCTCACGGCGAACCGCAGCGCCAGCCGAGTCAGCGATCAAGGGCCGATCACGGTTCCCCGGGCCCGGCCACCGGAGACGCGGCAGGAGCAGCCCGTGCCGACCAATCCCGCGTCGATCAGCGCGCAGGTCCTGACCGGCGTCGCGCAATAGCCGCCGACATCGCTCGAGACGGGTGTGGAATAGGCAGGGTAGCTATAGGAGTAAGCATAAGGAGACTCGTACGGATACGAATAGTCGTATCCGTAATACGGGTAGGCAGCCGAGGCCGCGATCGCCGTGCCGGCAACGAGACCGGCCGCGCCCCAGCCATAGCCGTAACGGGAGTAACCCCAGCCGCGACGCCAGCCCCAGTAGTTTCCTGCCCGCATATAGGGTCGGTTCCAGCCGCCTCTCCAGCCGACGCCGCGATATCCGTACCCTCCAGGCCGGAACCCGACGCCCCGCCCGTACCAACCGCCGGCGCGCATGCCACCATGCCAGCCGCCGCCATGGAAGCCCCCTCCGCCGTATCGTCCCTGGGCGGATGCATCGTCGACAGCGACAGTGACAAGGGGAAGGACTGAAGCCGCAAGAAGTAGGATGTGGCGCATGGCACGCTCCCGCGACGGAACACACCACAATCATAGCGCGAAGGAGGTGGCCGGGGATCCCTCGGACGGCACACGTTTCAGCGATTGCACGAATACGCGGCGAGCAGGCTGAATGAAGAATGGCCGGGACGAGCCCGGCCATCATCAAAGGCGTTCCTTCGGAACCTCCTTCGGAATTATCCCGTCACCGCACCCTCGCTGGCGGAGCGTGCGAGCGCCGAATATTTTGCCAGCACGCCGCGCTTGTAGCGGGGCTCCGGCTGCGTCCAGGCAGACCGCCGGCGTTCGATCTCGGCCGCGTCGACATCGAGCTGCAGGAGCAGCTTGTGAGCGTCGATCGTGATCTGGTCGCCTTCGTGGACGAGCGCGATCGTGCCGCCCTCGAACGCCTCGGGCGTGACGTGGCCCACGACCATGCCCCAGGTGCCGCCGGAGAAGCGGCCATCCGTGATCAGGCCGACGCTGTCGCCGAGGCCACGGCCGATGATCGCCGAGGTCGGAGCCAGCATCTCAGGCATGCCCGGCCCGCCCTTCGGCCCGAGATAGCGCAGGACCACAACGTCGCCGGGGCGGATCTTGTCGGAAAGGATCGCCTCCATCGCCGATTGTTCGTCCTCGAACACCCGAGCAGGACCGCTGATGACGGGGCTCTTCAGACCCGAGATCTTGGCAACCGCTCCGCCCTCCGCGAGATTGCCCCTGAGGATGGCGAGGTGGCCTTCCTTGTAGAGCGCCCCGCTGATCGGGCGGATCACCTCCTGCGAGGCCCGCGGCACATCCGGCACATCGGCCAGCTCTTCCGCCATGGTGCGCCCGGTGATGGTCAGGCAATCGCCATGCAGGAGCCCGGCGGTGAGCAGGACTTTCAGCACCTGCGGGACACCGCCGGCCTGATGCAGATCGACAGCCATGTATTTGCCGGAGGGCTTGAGGTCGCAGATCACCGGAACCTTGCGGCGAACGCGCTCGAAATCGTCCAGCGTCCACTCCACCTCGGCGGCGTGGGCGATCGCCAGATAATGCAGCACGGCATTGGTCGAACCGCCGGTCGCCATGATCAGCGCGACCGCGTTCTCGATCGACTTGCGGGTGACGATATCGCGCGGCTTGATGCCCTTCTTCACCGCCTCGACCAGAACGCGGGCCGATTCAGCGGTGCTGTCGACCTTCTCCTGATCGGGATTGGCCATGTTGGAGGAGTAGAGCAGCGACATGCCGAGCGCTTCGAACGAAGAGCTCATCGTGTTTGCGGTATACATTCCGCCGCAGGAACCGGTCGTCGGGCAGGCGTTGCGCTCGATCCCGTCAAAGTCCTCCTGGCTCATCTTGCCGGCCATGAAGGCACCGACCGCCTCGAAGGCCGAGACGATCGACAGATCCTCACCCTTCCATTTTCCCGGCTTGATGGTGCCGCCATAGACATAGATCGCCGGCGCATTGGCACGCAGAATGCCGATCATGCCGCCCGGCATGTTCTTGTCGCAGCCGCCGAGGACGAGCACGCCGTCCATCCACTGGCCCTGCACCGAGGTTTCGACGCAATCGGCAATGACCTCGCGGGAGACCAGGGAGTATTTCATGCCCTCGGTGCCCATCGACATTCCGTCCGAGATCGTCGGCGTGCCGAAGACCTGCGGATTGCCGCCGGCTGCCTTGATCGCTGCGATCGCGGCGTCCGCCAGCGGCTGCAGGCCGGCATTGCACGGCGTGATCGTCGAATGCCCGTTGGCGATGCCGATCATCGGCTTGTCGAAATCGGCCTTCTCGTAACCCAGCGCGTAATACATCGCGCGGTTCGGCGAGCGGGCGATGCCCTGGGTGATATTCTTGGAACGTTCGTTGAAGGGCATGGGCGTGTGCTCCCGGTCGGCGGCAGTCAGAGGTGACGAGGCAGTTTTAGAGCCACTCCAATCTAATGAGAAATATACTTTTCTATCGCCATTAGGTCGCAGGGCATATTAGAGGATCCCATGGACCTCCGTCAGCTCCGCCATTTCCTCTCCGTCGCAGAAGAGCTGCATTTCGGCCGGGCTGCCGAGCGCCTGGGCATGACGCAACCGCCCCTGAGCCAGTCGATCCAGGCCCTGGAGAGTGAATTGGGCGTGCAACTCTTCTTGCGGACGAAGCGCAGCGTCGCCCTGACGCCCGTCGGCCAGGAATGGCTTGCTCACGCACGTGCCGTTCTCGACAAGGCCGCGGGGTTGCCGGAAACGGCCCGCCGCCTCTCGCGCGGCGAACTTGGCAGCCTGCGCCTCGCTTTCGTCAGCACGGCCGATTACAGCGTGCTTCCCGGGATGGTCAGCCGGTTCCGGCAGAGTTTTCCTCATGTCGCGGTCTCGCTGCGCGAGGCAACCAGCGACATCCAGATCGAGGCGGTGCTGACCGACGAGATCGACGTCGGCATGATCATCGCCCCCGACCGCAAGGCCCTGCAGGCCACGCTCAATTATCGCCCGCTCCTGCGCGAGCCCTTGGTCGCCGCTGTTCCCGAGGCCTGGATCGCGGCCCGCCGCCCGGGTTTCACGGCCGAGACCTTGCGCGTCGAGGCGATCATGGCCGCGCCGCTCATCCTGTTTCCGCGCCATATCGCGCCTGCATTCCACGACATCGTGTCGGGCTACTTCGCCGAGCATGGCGCGCCCCTTGCCGTCCATCAGGAGGCGATCCAGATGCAGACGATCATCGGGCTCGTCGCCGCCGGCATGGGAATCGCGCTGGTGCCGCAATCCATGACCAACCTGCGCCGGCGCGGGGCGCATTACCTGCCTCTGCAGGATTCCGCTCCGGAGATCGAAACCGGCCTGGTCTGGCGCGCCGCCAACACCTCGCCGACGCTGCAGCGCTTCCTCGAGATCGCGTCCTAAGGCATTGGCCTGAAAAGTGGATTGCGGTTTTCGGGAAAGCCGATGCAGCCACAGAATGCTGGATCATCGGGCCGGATACGATATCTGGCCCGATGGTCCAGCCGCCGTTCCTGCAAGGATGAGCCTGCTCCCGGGGCGCGGCTAGGCTGCTCCCCGAACAGCAACGGCCGGGACATGCCCGGCCGTCGTTCGAAATCCTGTCCTGGCGGGGCGCTCGGCCTCGCCGTCTCAATCGAGCTTGAACTTGCCGAATTCGCGGTGCTCGCCATAGATGCGGCGGACGGTGCCGGTGATCGAGCGGTAGACGATGGTCTCGGTCTCGATCACGTCCTTGCCGAACTTCACGCCTGACAGCATGCCGCCGTCGGTGACGCCGGTGGCAGACACGATGACGTCGCCCGAAGCCATTTCCGACATGTCATATTTCTTGTTCGGATCGAGGACGCCCATGCCATGGGCGCGCTTGCGCTTCTCCTCGGTGTCGAGGATCAGGCGGCCCTGCATCTGGCCGCCGACGCAGCGCAGCGCAGCCGCCGCCAGCACGCCCTCGGGCGCGCCGCCAATGCCCATATAGATGTCGATGCCGGTCTTGGCAGGCTCGGTGCAGAAGATCACGCCGGCGACGTCGCCATCGGTGATCAGGCGGATAGACGCACCGGTCTTGCGGATCTCCTCGATCAGCTTGGCATGGCGCGGACGGTCCATGACCAGTGCGCTGATCTCATGCGGCTTCACGCCCTTGGCCTTGGCGAGCGCATGGATGTTGTCGGTCGGCGACGCGTCGAGATCGATGACGCCCTGCGCATAGCCGGGGCCGATCGCGATCTTGTCCATGTAGACGTCGGGCGCATACAGCAGCTTGCCGGCTTCAGCCATGGCCATGACGGCGATGGCGCCGGGCATGTCCTTGGCGCAAAGCGTCGTGCCTTCGAGCGGATCGACGGCGATGTGGACCTTGGGCCCGTGCCGGTTGCCGACCTTCTCGCCGATGAAGAGCATCGGGGCTTCGTCGCGCTCGCCCTCGCCGATGACGATCTCGCCATCGATGGGCAGGCGGTTGAGCTCGCGGCGCATGGCATCGACCGCTGCCTGGTCGGCTGCCTTCTCATTGCCATGGCCGCGCAGGCGCGCTGCGGAGACCGCTGCACGCTCGGTGACGCGGACCAGTTCCATCGACAGATAGCGCTCGATGATATGGGATGAGGCGATGGTGAGTTCGGACATGAGGCTCCCTCGAACTATTCAGCAGTCGGCAATCGGCAGGTCGGACACGCAGGCGCCGAAGGCCTATTCCCGTTCAATCCTTATCACCTGCGGCGGTTCAGCAATGTGACCGTCGGCGGTGACCTTTTCGAGCGCGTCGCGGATCGCCGACTCGCTGGTGGCGTAGGTGATGAGTACGACCGGCACCGGCGCTCCGGAACGCCCCGTCGGGTCCCGGGTGGCGGCGGCCTCCGAACGATGCTGGACGATGCTCTCGAGCGAGATATCGGCCTGCGCCATGCGGGTGGCGATGGCCGCGGCGGCACCCGGCCGATCCGCAACCGCGAGGCGGATGTAATAGCCGCCCTCATGACGCTGCATCGGCGTGCGCGCCGGCTGCTCGAGCCGCGAGACCGGAAGGCCGAAGGGCAAGCCCGAGGTGCCGCTCGCGACATCGGTGATATCGGCGACGACGGCAGACGCCGTGGGATCGCCACCGGCACCGGGACCGACCAGGGTCAGTTCACGGACCGCGTCGGCATCGATCGTCACCGCATTGGTAACGCCCATGACCTGCGCGATGGCGGAGGATTTCGGCACCATCGTCGGGTGCACGCGCTGTTCGATTCCGGTGCGAGTGCGCTCGGCGACACCGAGCAGCTTGATGCGGTAGCCGAGCTCGTCGGCCATCTTCAGATCGAGCGGCGCGATCGAGGAAATGCCTTCGACATGAATCGCTTCGGCGTCGATCTTCACCCCGAATGCGAGGCTGGTCAGAATGGCGAGCTTATGGGCTGTGTCGTAACCCTCGACATCGAAGGTCGGGTCGGCCTCGGCATAACCGAGACGCTGGGCATCCTTGAGGCAGGCCTCGAAGGTCAGCCCCTCCAGCTCCATGCGCGAGAGGATGTAATTGCAGGTGCCGTTGAGGATGCCATAGAGCCGCGAAACACTGTTCCCGGAGAGCGCCTCGCGCAGCGTCTTGACCACCGGAATACCGCCGGCGGAGGAGGCTTCGAACGCAAGCGCCACGCCCTTCTCTTCAGCCAGCGCGGCAAGCGCGACGCCGTGATGCGCAAGCAGCGCCTTGTTCGCCGTCACCACCGATTTGCCGGAGGACAGAGCGGCCTCGACCGCAGCCTTGGCGACGCCGTCCGAACCGCCGACGAGTTCGACGAAGCAATCGATCTGCGACGAGCGCGCCAGCTCGACCGGATCGTCGAACCAGGTGTAGCCGGTGAGATCGATGCCGCGATCACGGGTTCGGTCGCGGGCCGAAACGGCCGTCACACGCACGGCGCGGCCGCAGCGGGCCGCAATGGCGTTTTCCTGGCGGTTGAGGATGCGCAGCACCGAAGCGCCGACCGTGCCAAGGCCGGCGACACCAACGCGCAAGGGAGCAGGACCGGGTGAGGAAGCGAGCGTCGTCATGTCGTCGGGGTCGCACGCGACAACGGGCGAGTCAACGGAGCGGATGCGCGGTTCGGTACGAAGCCTGGCGCGACGCGCGCAGTTTCTCAGCTCAGGAACGGGAAGCGATCAAGGCCTCACGGCGGACACAACATGTGCGCTGATTCGCCCTTCGAGCTTGTCGGTCGATGCCATGGCGCGCTCCTGTAAGACAGGACGTTCGATCTGGGGCTGGATCGAGCCGCAGCCGGTCATTCAGCGCGTATCCAGGCTGAAGAACCGTACGCTGGAGCGCGTGACTGCGAAACGGATATCAAACGGCTGGAGGCTGGTGCGGGCTTGGGTCGCTGGTCAGTCGAACCGGCAGACGACCTCGGCTGCGAGCCGTTTCAGCTTGCCATCGGCAAAGGTCAGATGCAGCCGCAGCAGCTGATTGCCGAAGGCCGTGGTCTTGATGGTGTGCAGCGCTTCCAGCGTCGGTCCGGTCCAGGTCGTCGCGTTCTCGACTACGGGGCGCCAGAACCAGGCGGCAGGCGGCACAATGCTGATCGTGCCCAGGCGCTGTTCGGCTTCGGCCTGTTCCAGCCCCAGGGGGAAATAGCGCGCGGCAATCTCCGTCGCGTCCCGGCCGCATTCGTTGGAGCGAGTCGCGGTGAGAATATCGGACACCAGCTGCGAGTTCGTCTGCGTGTTGCGTCCGCGCGAGTAATCATAGGTGACGACGAGGCAGACCAGCGCGAACAGGCCAAAACCGATGCCGATCAAACGGCCTTTGCTGAACATGCCGAGCCCCTGCCCTCAACTGCAAGACCGATGGCGGCGCGTCTGCGCCGGCCATCGCGCACTCGTCTTAGCTCAGCTTACCCAGCTTTGGATATCTGGATGACGTTGTGAAGCGTTTGATCCGCGCCCTTGAGGAAGCGGCCGATATTCCGGGCCGCCTGCCGGATGCGCTGCTCGTTCTCGACGATGGCGATGCGGACGAAATCGTCGCCATGTTCGCCAAAGCCAATGCCGGGCGCGACGGCGACCTCCGCCTTCTCGATCAGCAGCTTCGAGAACTCGAGCGATCCGAGATGGCGGAACTTCTCCGGGATCGCCACCCAGGCGAACATCGAGGCCTGCGGTGCGGGGAAGTCCCAGCCGGCCTTGCCGAAGCTTTCGACAAGCGCGTCGCGCCGCTTGCGATAGATCTCGCGCATTTCGCGGATGCAATCGTCCGGGCCATTTAGGGCGGCGGCTGCGGCAACCTGGATCGGCGTATAAGCGCCGTAGTCGAGATAGGACTTGACCCGCGCCAGCGCCGCGAGCAGGCGCTCGTTGCCGACGGCAAAGCCCATGCGCCAGCCGGCCATCGAGAAGGTCTTCGACATCGACGTGAACTCGACCGTGACGTCCATGGCGCCCGGCACCTGCAACATCGAGGGCGGCGGGTCGTTCTCGTCGAAATAGACCTCGGCATAGGCGAGATCGGACAGCAGAATCAGCTCGTGCTTCTTCGCGAAGGCGACGAGGTCGCGGTAGAAATCGAGCGAGGCGGTATAGGCGGTCGGGTTCGCCGGATAGCAGGTCACGAGTGCGATCGGCTTCGGCACCGAGTGGATCATCGCCCGCTCCAAGGCGGGGAAGAAGGCCGGAGTCGGCTCTGCGGGAACGGAGCGGATGACACCGCCTGCCATCAGGAAGCCGAAGGCATGAATCGGATAGCTCGGATTCGGCACGAGCACGACGTCGCCGGGGCCGGTGATCGCCTGCGCCATATTGGCGAAGCCTTCCTTCGAGCCCAGTGTCGCGACCACCTGGGTGTCGGGGTTCAGCTTCACGCCAAAACGGCGCGCGTAATAATGCGCCTGGGCGCGGCGCAGGCCGGCAATGCCCTTGGAAGCGGAGTAACGGTCCGTGCGCGGCTTGCCGGCGGTTTCGACCAGCTTCTCGATGACATGCTTCGGCGCCGGCAGATCGGGATTGCCCATGCCGAGGTCGATGATATCGACGCCCTTGGCTCGTTCGGCCGCCTTGATCTTGTTGACCTGTTCGAAAACATAGGGCGGCAGGCGTTTGATGCGATGAAAATCGGTCATTTCGAACATGTCCCTGGACGCGCCGCGAGAACCGGCTCGTCACAATTGTGCGTTGACTGCCCTTAGCATCGCATCTTCGGTCAGGACAGGCCGTAAGGCGCAATTTTCGACGAAAGACGCCAGCGTGGCAGGGGCGCCTCGGGCCTTCCTAGCGGCATGCCCCTTCCGGCCGCAGCCTTCGTGCCGCTCATTTGGCCTTCATCAGAACCGGCAGTTCCTTCAGAAAGGCGTCGCGGAGCTTCCGGCCGGGTATGCCATCCGTGCGTTCCGCGCCGATCAGCAGGCGCGCGAAGACGACGCGCCTGTCCTTGTTGTCGGCCCAGCCGACGAACCAGCCGAGAGGCCGCTTCCGATCGATTTCGCCTGCAGCGTTCCGAAGCCAGATGCTGCCGGTCTTGCCTTTCACCGCCCAGTCTCCGGCGCTGAAGCTGGGAAGGATCGCCCTGGTCATCTCATGGGCCTTGCCGGAAACCGGCAGCGAGCCGGACAGGAGGCGCCTCAGGAAGCCCGTCTGCTCCTCTGGCGAGATGGTCAGCGACGACGAGATCCAGGAATGGGTCAGGCCATTGCCCGCGATCACCCGAGACATCGCCGTTGCCATAGCCGAGCTTCGCGACATGGGCTGCGAAGCTCCTGGGCCCGAGCCGGGCGGTCATTTCGCGCGAGTACCAGATGACCGAATCCGCCTCCCAGATCGTCGGGTCGACCGGCTTGCGATCCCGCGCCACCGCGTTGAATCGCGGTTGATAGTCCCAGAGGGGCTTGTGCTGGTCTTCGAGAATGCCCGCGTCGTAACCGATCGCAGCAAGCGGCACCTTGAAGGTCGATGCGGGGCTGAAGCGCTCGTCGCAGGTTCCTTCGCGGTGGAGCGTCTTTCCCGATGCCGCCTCGAGAATGAGCGTACAATCGAGATACGGCTTCACGGGGACAGTCTGAGCCTGCGCAGAATTGGGCAGCAGTGCGCCCGCGATCAGCATGGCTGCGGCGAAGGAGAATGAACGATGGTCCGCTTGCGCCATGGGGCACGGTCTCCGGAACGGCAACGCCCCTGCCCTAGCGAGCCGGCCCGTCCGGGATATGGCGCGATTCCGACTAACTCGAATTAACCTAACCGATTGGTGAAGGCTGCCCTGCCCGGCAGATTGCAGGAGCCAGACGGGACGAGCCAGCCGAGTCGACTTCCGCCCAATAGAATAGGCGGCTAATCGAATCGCCGATTAGTTGGTCGGAACCACGGCCGGCGCTGGCGGCGCGGTCGCGCCGAGGGACTTGGCTTGTTCGCCGGCAGCCTCATTCGAGAGGCGCTTGGCTTCGAGGTTGGTTTCGAGCGTCTTGAAATCCGCCACGGGCTTGCGCGGTGCAGCGCGCGTCGCAGACGTGCCGACCGAGATGTAATCCCGCTCCGTCGAGCGGCTCTCCTTGACGAAGGGCTTCGATTCCTGCGGCGTGGTCGCTAGTCCCGCAGCCTCGGCGACACCCTTCACGCCATCCCCCGCACAGCCGGCAAGAAATGGGGCGCAGAGCAGCAGCAGCGCCAGGAACCTTGTCGTAGGATTGTTGAGTGACATGAGCAGGTCCGGCGCGTTGCAGAATTATCTTTTTACACCATATCGTTTACGTCCTTAATGGGACCAAAATAGGAAGCAAGGGCTTCCGCAAAAGACGTGGCAAGGGGAGACGATTCATGTGCCCGCCAGCCGACGACAAGCCGAAGGGTCCCGCTGGCTCGGACGAAGCGCCTGTGCCGGATTTCGACCTGCTCGCCCAGAACATGGGGCGCTTCATGGAAGAGGCCGGGAAGGTGACCGCTGCCTATCTGAAGCCGATCGAGCGCGGCGAGGCGAAGACCGGCGCCGCCGACGAGGTCAGCGAAATGGTCAAGACTATTGGCCGCGTCGCAGAACGCTGGGTCACGGACCCGCGCAAGATCATCGAGGCACAAGCTTCGCTGACCAGCGACTTCATGAGTTTGTGGGCTTCGACCCTGAAGCGGGCCAGCGGCGAGGAAGCAGCTCCGGTCGCCGAGCCCGACAAGCGCGATGCGCGCTTTGCCGATCCGGACTGGTCGGCCCACCCGATGTTCGATTTCGTCAAGCAGGCCTATCTGATCGGCTCGCGCTGGGCCGAGTCGATGGTGGATCGCGCCGAGGACCTTGACCCGCATACCCGTGAGAAGGCGCGCTTCTACGTCAAGCAGATCGCCAGCGCGCTTTCGCCCTCGAATTTCGTCGCAACGAATCCCGAACTCCTGCGCGAGACGCTCAAGCAGAACGGCGAGAATCTCGTGCGCGGGATGAAGATGCTGGCCGAGGATGTCGAAGCCGGAGGCGGCGAACTCAAGATCCGCCAGTCGGACGGGCGTGCCTTTGAGGTCGGCGTCAATATCGCCACGACGCCCGGCAAGGTCATCTATCGCAACGAGATCATGGAGCTGATCCAGTACGCACCGTCGACCGAGCAGGTCTTCAAGCGCCCTCTGCTGATCGTGCCGCCCTGGATCAACAAGTTCTACATTCTCGATCTCAATGCCGAGAAGAGCTTTATCCGCTGGTGCGTGGCGCAGGGACTGACGGTCTTCTGCATCTCCTGGGTCAACCCCGACGAGCGCCACGCCGCCAAGGATTTCGAGAGCTATATGCGCGAGGGCATCTTCGAGGCCCTTGACGCGGTCGAGCAGGCGACCGGCGAAAAGCGCGTGACCGCCATCGGCTATTGCGTCGGCGGCACGCTGCTTGGCGTCACCCTCGCCTATATGGCTGCGACCAGGGACAAACGCATCGAGAGCGCGACCTTCTTCACGACGCAGGTCGATTTCTCGAAGGCCGGCGAACTCTCGGTCTTCGTCGATGAGGATCAGATCCGCGCCGTCGAGGAGCAGATGGCCCAGCGCGGCTATCTCGACGGCGCGCGCATGGCCGGAGCCTTCAACATGCTGCGGCCGAACGACCTGATCTGGTCCTATGCCGTCAACAACTACCTGAAGGGCAAGCTCCCGACCGCGTTCGACCTGCTCTACTGGAACTCCGATTCGACGCGCATGCCGGCCGCCAACCATTCCTTCTATCTGCGCGGCTGCTATCTGGAGAACCGGCTCTCCAAGGGTGAGATGACGATCGGCGGGAAGACGCTCGATCTGAAGGCGGTGAAGATTCCCGTCTACAACCTCGCCGCCAAGGAAGACCACATTGCTCCGGCCCAGTCCGTCTTCATCGGCTCGCAATGTTTCGGCGGGCCGGTCGACTATGTCATGGCGGGCTCCGGCCATATCGCGGGGGTGATCAACCCGCCTGGCAAGGTGAAGTACCAGTACTGGACCGGGGGCAAACCCGAGGGCGTGTTCGCCGATTGGGCCAAGGGCGCCGTCGAACACCCCGGTTCCTGGTGGCCGCATTGGCTCGGCTGGCTGACTTCGCAGGCGCCGAAGACACTGCCGGCGCGCGAGCCGGGCGACGGCGCACTGGCGCCGCTCGAGGACGCGCCTGGAAGCTACGTCAAGATCAGGGTTTGAGCCCCTTCGGAGCCGGATGACCTTCCGGATCACAAAAAAGCCGGCCCAAGGGCCGGCTTTTCGCAGAATTGGGTACGTCGATCAGTTCTTCCGCACCACCGGGCGCATCGGGATCGTCTCCTGCGGATTGTCCCAACGATAGGTGATGCCGGCGGAAACGACATGAACATGCGGCTTGGCCTCGGCCGTGTAGAGAACCGCGCCCTGCTGCGGATGCGCTCCGGAATAGTTCACGCTCGCATTCTGGACGTGGAGGTAGGTATAGCCCAGGTCGAACTTGATCCTATCCGAGACCTGATAGCTGAAGCCTGTCGATAACCAGAGGCGGTCATTATCCGAGATGAAGACCGTGCGGTTCTCGTCGTTCACGGCCGAAAGCTCGTAACCGACACCCGCGCGAAGGGTCAGATCGCGGTTGTATTTGTATTCGAGACCCGCCGCGAAGTACCAGCTGTCGTCATACTGGAAGTTCAGGCTGGTGAAAGGAACGCCAAAATTGCTGGCGACCACGGGAATGCGACGGAAACGGCTCCAGTTCGTCCATTCGACACCAAGGTGAGCTTGCCACTGGTCGTTGATGACCTGGGAGAGGCCGAATACGACCGAATCGGGCAGATTCAGGTTCGCCTTGATCGGGTTCGAACCCGCAGCGAGGATCGGCGGGACCGCGGCCGGGGTCTTGAACGTGCCCTCCAGCGAATGATGGATCATCGAGCGGTAGGCCAGGCCGATATTGGTTCCCTGCCACGGGGTCAGCGTCACGCCGAGCTTGTAACCGAAATCGATCGAGTCGCCTTCGAGGATGGTGTTGGCCGCCGTAGCCGTGATGCCAGCTGCCTGCTTCAGATTGGTCTTGAAATACTGCACCTGGAGCGCTGCGCCCACGGCGAGCCAGTCATTCACTTGGTAGCCGACGGTCGGCGTAACGTTGATCGTCGCGACGCGCGCCGAGCGGCCGTAGATCTGAGACGCATTGAATTGGTTTTCGGGTTTCGAGCGCAATCCGAAGGGCACGCCGGTGTGCATGCCGATCCAGAGGCGATCGGTCAGCTGCCAGGCTGAATACGAAGCCGGCACGAAACCGCCATCGCCGCCGATCTCGCCGGTGCCGAGGTTGCTTCCTCCAGCGGCGCCGATCGGGACGATCGCGCCGTTAGGCAGCCGCACCCGTGTTGGCGAGGTCGGATCGTAGCTGGCGCTCGGGGCGATGTAGCTGAAGTTCCAATTGCTGTTGCGGCCTGGAAACATGGTGATCGTGGCCGGGTTGAAGGTCATTGCTCCCATGCCGATGCCGCCGGAGGCCGCGCCGGCAAATGCCATGCCGAGGCCCTCGGCACTCGTTCCACTGCGCAGCGAAAACGAACTTGCCGAAGCGACGCCGGAAACCAGAAGAGCAGCGACTGAAACGGTAGCAGCGGCGGTGTAGCGAACCATGCTCTTCATCGAGTACCCATCCCTAGGATTGACGTTCTTTCGGGCAAATCACCCGCTTCGCCGACGAACATGCCGCGCTCGCGTTTCTGCCGCAATCCCGCCCTGAACGGCACAATTTCGCCATGCTTCTCCATGTGCTTGCACCGCAGCAGGCAGAATCGGCTAAAAATCCGCCGATTCCTGCAGTGCCGATCAAGTCGGCGCGTGAAAAAGATCGTTTATATGCGAACTATCACAAGTTTTGCGAAGGTGGCAGTTCTACGAGCCTACGTCTAATGGTTGCAGAAGCCTTTGCTTTGGCGACGGCCGTTGCATTCCCGCAACAAGTTTCGGGGCCCCCCTGTGCAGTCGCGTCATGCGCAGGAACCGCTTGCCTCCGGCGCCCCGTCCGCACAGGATCGCGCACCTTTGATCATATCGATTGAAACGGGGGAAACGACGTGAAACTGGTACGTTATGGCGCTTTCGGCCAAGAGAAGCCCGCGCTGCTGGACTCCAAGGGCGTGCTGCGCGACCTGTCAGGCAAGGTTCCGGACATCGCCGGCAAGGCGCTGACCTCGGCCTCGCTTGCGGCACTGAATGCGCTCGATGCCGAAACGCTCCCCGAGGTTCAGGGGACGCCGCGCATTGGCGCCTGCGTCGGCGATGTGCGCAATTTCATCGCTGTCGGCCTCAACTTCGCCGACCATGCAGCTGAGACCGGCGCGCCGATCCCGGCCGAGCCGATCCTGTTCAACAAGGCGCCGAACTGCATCGTCGGCCCCTATGACGACGTCACCATCCCGAAGAACTCGAAGAAGACCGACTGGGAAGTCGAGCTTGCGATCGTGATCGGCGATGGCGGCTCCTATATCGCCGAGAAGGACGCCATGGCCGCGATCGCAGGCTTTTGCGTCTGCAACGACGTCTCGGAGCGCGAATTCCAGACCGAGCGCGGCGGCCAATGGGCCAAGGGCAAGGGCTGCCCGACCTTCGGCCCGCTCGGCCCCTGGCTGGTGACCCCCGACGAGATCGCCGATATCCAGAATCTCGGCATGTGGCTCGAGGTCGATGGCGAGCGCGTCCAGAACGGCTCGACCAAGACGATGATCTTCGGTGCCGCCTATCTCGTGCACTATATCAGC
Source organism: Allobosea sp. 2RAB26 (assembly GCF_052115465.1). Classification (NCBI taxonomy): domain Bacteria; kingdom Pseudomonadati; phylum Pseudomonadota; class Alphaproteobacteria; order Hyphomicrobiales; family Alloboseaceae; genus Allobosea; species Allobosea sp. 2RAB26. Next base: position 148,509 of record NZ_JBFRGS010000008.1, read on the forward strand.
CAGTTCATGCGGCTCGATCCGGGTGATGTCATCACCACCGGCACTCCGCCCGGCGTTGGTCTCGGCTTCAAGCCGCCGCGCTTCCTGAAGGGCGGCGAGGTCGTGGCTCTCGGCATCGACGGCCTCGGCACGCAGAAGCAGAACTTCGTCCCCTACAAGGGCTGAGATAAAAAGACGCCGCCATGGCTGCTTGACCCAACCATGGCGGCGTTGCCCACACCGCAAATAATGTCGCTCACAGCTGCCATGGAGGCAGCCAAAGCGGCGGGGACTAGTCTCGGGTCTCGTGTCGTAAAGCCACCAGTCGCCGCAGCGACGTGACATTACGCACAACCGATCCCCCGATAGAGGCCATCCCTCCCCATATCGGCTACCCCCATTTGGGGGACGTCAAGGCAAAGGGTCATCACGACCCCGTCAGCTGACCATAGGTCATGACCGCAGCGGATTGCCCGCGCTGCTCCCCTTGCCTCAACGGAGAAGGCCCGGCTTGGGGCCGGGCCTTTCGCCTTTGCGGACGATATCCGGCTCGATGATCTAAGCTTCGCCGAGCCCGAGCATCAGGCGGATATTCTGGACCGCAGCGCCCGAGGCGCCCTTGCCGAGATTGTCGAGCTTGGCGACGAGCACCGCCTGCCGCAGCTCCTCATTGCCGAAGACCCGCAATTCGAGCTGGTTGGTGTCGTTGAGCGACTCCGCTTCCAGCTTGCCGCCGGCCTCGGCCGGAACCACCTTCACATAGGTCGAGCCGGCATAGCGCGCCGCCAGCGCGTCGTGCAGGTCGGCGACCTTCGGCTTGCCCGGAAGCGTGTCGAGATGCAGCGGTACCGAGACGAGCATGCCCTGGCGGAAATTGCCAACGGACGGCACGAAGATCGGCCGCCGGGTCAGGCGCGCGTATTCCTGCAGCTCCGGCAGGTGCTTGTGCTTGAGCCCCATCCCGTAGAGCTCGAAGGACGGGGCGACGCCCGCCTCATAGGCTTCGATCATGCTCTTGCCGCCGCCGGAATAGCCGGAGACGGCATTGACCGTCACCGGATGATCCTGCGCGAGCAGGCCCGCATCGACCAGCGGCCGCAGCAGGGCGATGCCGCCGGTGGGGTAGCATCCGGGATTGGAGACGCGGTTGGCATTGGCGATTGCCGCGGCATGGCCGGGGGCGAGTTCGGCAAAGCCGTAGACCCAGCCCGGCGCGACGCGATGGGCAGTCGCGGCATCGACGATCTTGGGAGCGTCCGCGCCGAGTTCGTCGGCGAGCGCCACCGATTCCTTCGCTGCCTCGTCAGGCAGGCAGAGCACGACGAGATCAACCCCGGCCATCATCGCCTTGCGGGCGGCCGGATCCTTGCGCTTGTCGGGATCGATGCTCTTCACGACGACCTCCGGCAGCTCTGCCAGCCGGTCGCGAATGCCAAGGCCGGTGGTGCCGGCTTCGCCGTCGATGAAGATCGATTTCAGATTCTGGCTCATGAGGGCCTCCGAAAGCGCGCTCGCGCTCATTGATAGGTCAGCATCAGGCATAAAAAAACCGCGCTCCGGGCGCGGTTCGCGGACAATTCGGGGTTCAGCCGAGCGTCATCGCGGGCGCGCCGGGGCGGCCTGGTTGGTGCGACGTCGGATCGAGCACATGAACATGACGCTGATATGTGGGAGGGCGCCGCCCCTGTCAATCGGCATGTGACGCGACGTTGCCCTGCGGGGCACGGCAAGCCTCTCGCCCGACGAGGCGGAGGCTTGCGTCATGCCAGATTTGCCAACGGATTGAATCGCTTGGTGCGCGCGGCTCGTAAGTCGATTCAGCCCGCTCGCACAGCGATTCAATCGGCCTTCTTCTTCAGCGCCAGCGCTTGGATGTAGTGTTGGGCCACGGCGGCACCGGCGATCGCCGTCGCGTCGGCATGGTCATAGGGCGGGGAGATCTCGACGATGTCCATGCCGCGGAAATCGAGATCGCGGATGGCCCAGACCATGCGCAGTGCCTGCGCCGTCGTAAAGCCGCCGGCAACGGGCGTGCCCGTGCCCGGCGCGAAGGCCGGATCGAGCGCGTCGATATCGAAGGTGAGATAGGCGGGGCCCTGCCCGACGCGCTGCTTGATGCGCTCGACGACGCCATCGACGCCGAGCTCATGGGCTTCATAGGCGCCAAGCACCTGGATGCCGCAATCCCGGGGCGCAACTGTGCGGATGCCGACCTGGATCGAGCGATCGACATCGATCAGCCCCTCGCGCACCGCCTCCAGCATGAACGTGCCATGCGACACCGCACCAACGCCATCGTCCCAGGTGTCCTGATGCGCATCGAACTGGACGATCGCCAGCTTGCCATGGCGGGCGACATGGGCGCGCAGCAGCGGCAGGGTGATGAAATGGTCGCCGCCGAGCGTCACCAGATGGGCGCCGGTGGCGATGATCGCGGCGGATTCGCGCTCGATCGCCTTGGCGCAGCCCAGCAGGTCGCTGCGCGGCAGCGAGCAGTCGCCGTAATCCACGGCCGAGAGATGCTCGAACGGGTCGATGCGGGACGGATACTGGGCATCGCCGTCGAAGATCGCGCTGACGCGGCGCAGTGATTGCGGTCCAAAGCGCGTGCCCGGCCGGTTGGAGACCGCGAGATCGAAGGGCACGCCCCAGATCACCAGATCGCAGCCGGCGACATCCTTGCTGTAGCGGCGGCGCATGAAGGAGAGCGCGCCGGCATAGGTCGGGTCCTGCGCCGGGCCGCGCCGATCGCCGGTGAAGGCGTGGTCGATGGAGGGGGTGTCGACGGGTTCGGTCATGGCAGCAATCCGTGAATGAAGTCAGCGCCTGCCCGTGAGCCAGACATAGAGGCACCAGGGCAGGATCAGGGCGAGGCCGGTCAGGACCAGCCGAAACGTGGTCCAGGCGATGGGGTTCTGCAGGGCGCGGCCATCGAGTTCAGGCACGCCATGGATCAGGCCGAGCGCGAAGGCCGGCGTCAGGAAGATGATCAACGCCCGCCCGACCCGACGCCCGGTCGGCTCCCCCGTCCGCGCAAGCGCGAGCAGCGCGGGAACCGCTATCATTCCGAAAGCAATGAGAACGAGCAGGATGCGCATGGCGAAGGCTGGAACCGGAGACGTGAGCCTGCGGTTTAGCATGGCCGCGGCCCTGATCCAGCCGCGCCGCGCGGCAGGCGCAGCCGAATCTGTCGTTCAGGGCGCCCGCGCTATCAGCGGCCGCCCGCCACGCGCAGAACCACGCCTGTCGTATAGGCGGAAGCCTCGGACAGCAGGAACAGCACGGCCTCGGCGATCTCGTCCGGAGACGCCGCCCGCTGCAGGGGAACGAGCGGCGCGATGCGCTCGACCCTGCCCGCTTCGCCCGTCGACAGGGCATGGATCTCGGTCTCGGTAATGCCGGGCGCAACCGCATTGACGCGGATGCCGGCTGGAGCAAGCTCCTTCGCCAGACCAACCGTCAACGTATCGATCGCTCCCTTGGAGGCGGCGTACCAGACATATTCGCCGGGCGAGCCAAGCGTTGCCGCAGCCGAGGAGATGTTGACGATCGCCCTGCCCTTCCGCTCCGGTTGAGCGAGCAGCGCCCGTGCCGCTTCACGCGCGACCAGCAACGCGCCGGTGACGTTCACGTCGATGCAGTTGCGAATGACCTCTGCGTCCGCCTCGGCTAGCGGGCCCGACTTGCCGGTGATGCCTGCATTGTTGACGACCTGGGCGATGGGCCCGAGCTTCCCCTTCGCCTCGGCGAAGACGCGCAGGATATCCGCCTCACCGGACATGTCGCCCTGGAGTGCAACGGCGCTTGCGCCCGCGGCCTTGCAGGCCGCGACGACCGATGCTGCCGCGGCCGCGTCGCGCTGGTAATTGACGGCGACATCATAGCCACGACCGGCAGCCATGACTGAGATGGCGGCGCCGATGCCGCGGCTGCCTCCGGTGACGAGAAGAACGGGACGGATAGCGCTCATCGGCGGCGACTCCAGCAGGAACGGAGCTGCAGCCAATACGAAAAGGGCGGCTCTTGCGAGCCGCCCTGAAAGCATAGCCAGACTGCGTGAGCCGGATCAGCGCTTCGAGAACTGGAAGCTGCGGCGGGCCTTGGCCTTACCGAACTTCTTACGCTCGACGACGCGCGAGTCGCGGGTCAGGAAGCCTTCCTTCTTGAGCGGACCGCGCAGTTCCGGCTCGTAGAAGGTCAGGGCCTTGGAGATGCCGTGGCGCACAGCGCCGGCCTGGCCGGAGAGACCGCCGCCCTTGACCGTGACGACGACGTCGTACTGGGTCATGCGGTCGACGATCATCAGCGGCTGCTGCAGGATCAGGCGCAGCACCGGACGAGCGAAGTAGACTTCCTGGTCGCGGGTGTTGACCGTGATCTTGCCGGAGCCCGGCTTGATCCAGACGCGGGCGATGGCGTTCTTGCGCTTGCCGGTGGCATAGGCGCGGCCCTGCGCATCGACCTTCTTGACGTGAACGGGAGCGTCGGGCTGAGCCGTCTTGGCGACCTGGCCGAGCTGCTCGAGAGACTGAAGAACCTCAGCCATGATCAGAGCCTCGCATTCTTGCTGTTGAGCGCGGCGACGTCGAGCGCCTCCGGCGACTGGGCGGCGTGGGGGTGCTCAGCGCCCTTGTAGACGCGCAGGTTGCCCAGGATCTGGCGGAACAGCGGGCCGCGCGGGAGCATGCGCTCGACAGCCTTCTCGACGACGCGCTCAGGGAAGCGGCCTTCGAGCAGGAACTTGGCGGAACGCTCCTTGATACCACCCGGAAAGCCGGTGTGGTGGTAGTAGACCTTCTGGTCGCGCTTGCGACCCGTCAGGACCACCTTCTCGGCGTTGATGACGATGATGTTGTCGCCACAGTCGACATGCGGGGTGTAGGCGGCCTTGTGCTTGCCGCGCAGACGCATCGCCACAACGGAGGCGAGACGACCAACGACCAGCCCGGAGGCATCGATCACAACCCACTTCTTCTCGACGTCGGCGGGCTTGAGCGAGACGGTCTTCATCGCGGCACCCTTCGGTTGCTTGAAAAAGGACAAGCCGCCGGAAGGCCGGCGGCGGTGTGGGGCGGTGGATAGGGGCAAGCTGCCGTACTGTCAAGCACCACGATCACGGTCCAAGGCGAAAAATCGCATTGTTTTCAGTGCAATGGCAAAAACGGTATTTAGATACCGCATTCCGTTCCAGCGATCCCGCGAGGTCCGGCAGGGTTATCCCTTTCCCTGCGCTTCTCCCGGCCCTCCGATTCCCCCATGGAGACGGTTCTGCGGCCAGGACCAGCGCTCGAATCCTAGCGCTCCGACGGAATCGAGTAGGTGCCGGTCGCATGGCAGACCATCTCGCTGTCGCCCTGCGAGAACAGCGCGACCTCTCCTACGGCGAGCCGCTTGCCGAGCTTGAGCAGCCTGGCCTCCGCGATCAGCGCCACCGGCCCCGGCTTGCGCAGGAAATTGTAGTTGAGGCTCGTCGTCACAGCGAGGCCGACCGGGCCGATCTGGCCGAGGATCGCGACATAGAGGGCGAGATCAGCCAGCGCCATCATGGTCGGACCGGAAATCGTGCCCCCCGGGCGCAAATGCCGCTCGTGATAGTCGCAGCGCATGCGCGCCGTCAGCGGGCCGACATCTTCGATGAAATAAGTGCGCCCGCCATGATGGAGTTGCGGGAAGACCTGATCGAGATAGGTCTCCACCTCTGAGATCGTCATGCGGGGTGTCATGTGCGGGAAACCGGATGCCAGCGGGAAACTCCTCCCCTTGCAGCATGACGGTTGGGCTCCGACAATAGCCGCGGATGCGAAAGGCCATGCCATGAATGCCCATATCGAGCCCGACACCGCCCCGGTCCTGCTGCGCGCAGACCAGGACGGCATCGCGACACTGACGCTGAACCGTCCGCAGGCGCGCAATCCGCTTGGCGAAGCGATGCTGGACGCGTTGAGCGAGGCTTTCCTGGCCATTGCGGCAGACGATACGGTGCGCGCCGTCGTGCTGACGGCAGCCGGCCCGGTCTTCTCGGCCGGTCACGACCTCAAGGAGATGAGCGCGCATCGCGCCGATCCAGACCGTGGCCGCGCCTATTTCACCGATATCCTTGGCCGCTGCTCGGCCATGATGCAGCAAATCACCGCCCTGCCCCAGCCCGTCATTGCAGCGGTGGAAGGCACGGCGACCGCTGCGGGCTGCCAGCTCGTCGCGACCTGCGATCTCGCCGTCGCCGGCGCGCAGGCGCGGTTCTGCACGCCCGGGGTCCATATCGGGCTGTTCTGCTCGACGCCGATGGTGGCGCTCTCGCGCAACCTCGCGGCGAAGCATGCGCTGGAGATGCTGCTGCTGGGCGAGATGGTCCCGGCCGAGGAGGCCGCCCGGATGGGGCTGGTCAACCGGGTCGTTCCGGCAGGCGCAGCGCTTGCGGAGGCCTTGCGACTGGCGGGCGTGATCGCATCGAAATCGACTGCCACGGTGAAGGTCGGCAAGCGCGCCTTCTACCAGCAGCGCGAGATGGGCCTCGCCGCAGCCTATGATCGCGCATCGGCGGTCATGGTCGAAAACATGCTCGCCCGCGACGCCGAGGAAGGGATCGGCGCCTTCATGGGGAAACGCCAGCCGGTCTGGAGCGGCAACTAGCGGCTCGCGAGCCTCGGCCGGGCCCTCTCCATCGATCCGGAATCAGCGCCGCACGCGGCGACAACCGTGACACGCCGCGTGCAGCTATCCATCAGGCGCCTGTTCACAGGATCGCGGGGAAGTGCTCCGGCATCTCGGTTTGCAGGTGCTCCTTGGCCTCTTCTTCCGGCTGCGGCACGGCTGGCAACTGCAAAACGGTCGCCTTTTGTCCCGTAGACAGGTTCGTCAGCAGAATGACCTGCCCGTCGGGCAGCTCGAGCGCATCGTGATGCGCATAGGGCTTGTCGAGATCGATCTGACGGAAGCGGGCCATCGTCGCTGCCATCTTGCGATGCGGCAGGAAGCCGACCACCCTATCGCACTCGATCTCGCTCGCGAACGCCAGCTCCGTGCCGGGCAGCACGCAGACCGCAACCTCCGGCTGTGCCGAGGTGCAGAACCCGCGCGTGCTCGAATTCGGGAAGCTGGTGGTCGTCAGTTCGTCGCCCACTTTGGCGGGAGTGGACATCACATTGTGCAGGCTATAGTCGCACATGGTAGACCCTCCTTTCATGACGGAACAACCGGGGTTGTTCGCCCTGTGTTCCATTGAATCAGATAAGAGTGGCAAAGCTGTGGTTCAGCCCCTCGGCGCCAAAATGCTGGGGCATGATCGCCGCGTATTTCTCGTGAGGATTCAGCACCTTGAATCATGAGGCCTATGAAGATGCGCTAATCCGCCGCATCCTGCGCGAGGTGAAAACCGTCGCCCTGGTCGGTGCCTCGGCCAACGAGGCGCGGCCGAGCTGGATCGTCACCAAGTATCTGCTTGATCGCGGCTATGACGTTATCCCCGTCAATCCCGGCCTTGCCGGTCAGACGCTGCTCGGCAAGACGGTCTACGGCTCGTTGAAGGAGATTCCGGTTCCCGTCGACATGGTCGAGATCTTCCGCAATTCGGAAGCCGCCGGGCCGATCGCGGACGAGGCTTTGGCGCTCTCCCCCCTGCCGAAAGTGATCTGGATGCAGTTGTCCGTCCGCAATGACGCGGCCGCCGCCCGCGCCGAGGCCAAGGGCCTCACCGTGATCATGAACCGCTGCCCGAAGATCGAGTATGGCCGGCTCTCCGGCGAGATCGGCTGGCAGGGCATCAACTCGCGCATCATCTCGAACAAGAGGCCGCAACTGGCCGGCAAGGGCTTCCAGAAATTGTCGATCGACCGGCCCGGGACCTGACCGGGCCATCCCCAGGAGAACGGCGATGCGCGAGGAAACGACTACTTGCTGCATCGCCGGGGGCGGCCCCGCCGGGATGATGCTCGGTTTCCTGCTCGCGCGAGCCGGCATCGAGGTCACCGTGCTGGAAAAGCACGCCGATTTCCTGCGGGATTTCCGCGGCGACACGATCCACCCTTCGACGCTCGAGCTGATGCATGAACTCGGATTGCTCGAGGCCTTCCTGAAGCTGCCGCACAGCAAGGAAGACCATATCGTCGCCCGCTTCGGAGACGAAGAGATCACGCTCGCCGATTTCTGCCATTTGCCGGTCAAGGCTCCCTATGTCGCCTTCATGCCGCAATGGGATTTTCTCGACTTCCTGGCGGAACGGGGCCGCGAGCAGCCCTCCTTCCATCTGCGGATGCAGACGAAGGCCGAGGGACTGATCAAACAGAACGGGCGCGTGGCGGGTGTCACGGCCATGGCGCCCGACGGCCCGCTCTCGATCAGGGCCGATCTCGTGGTTGCGGCCGACGGGCGCAGCTCCGATCTGCGCGCGGCGTCTGGCCTCCCGGTGAAAGTGCTCGGCGCGCCGATGGACGTGCTCTGGTTCCGGCTGTCGCGCAGCAAGAGTGATCGCAACCAGACCTTCGGCCAGGTCGCGGGCGGCCGGTTCTTCATCATGCTCAATCGCGGCGACTACTGGCAATGCGCCTTCATCATCCCCAAGGGTTCGCTGGAATCCTTGCAGGTCCGGGGCATGCGGGCCTTCCGGGACGGTGTCGTCGCGCTCTCGCCCTTTCTCAAGGACCGGATAGCGGAGCTGCGCAGCTGGGACGACATCAAGCTGCTCTCGGTCGCGGTCGATCGCCTGACGCGCTGGTGGAAGCCCGGCCTGCTCTGCATCGGCGACGCTGCGCATGCGATGTCCCCGATCGGCGGTGTTGGGATCAATCTGGCGGTGCAGGATGCCGTCGCAACGACCAACCTGCTGGCAGCGCCGCTCCGCGAGAGGCGGCTGACGGATACCGCGCTCGCAGCCGTGCAGCATCGCCGTGAATTCCCGGCAAAACTCACCCAATCCATGCAGATCGCCATCCAGAACCGGGTGATCACGCCGCTGCTCGCCAGCCGCGGACCGGTGGCGCCGCCGCTGCCGCTGCGCCTCCTGCAGCGCTTCCCGCTGCTGCGCCGCCTGCCGGCACGGCTGATCGGCCTGGGGATCAGGCCGGAGCATATCGGCCCCGCTCTCAGGCCCGTCCGGCCGAATTGACGCCGCACAGAGCGTTCGTTAAATCGAACGAGACCGTTTCACGATCAGAATTTGCAGGGAGCACGCCATGTCAGACCGCTCACCGGGTTTCCATACGCTCGCCATTCATGCCGGTGCAGCACCTGATGCAGCCACCGGCGCGCGCGCCACGCCGATCTACCAGACGACATCCTTCGTCTTCGACGATGTCGACCACGCCGCATCGCTGTTCGGCCTGCAGGCTTTCGGCAACATCTATACGCGGATCGGCAACCCGACCAACGCAGTGCTCGAGGAGCGCGTCGCCGCGCTCGAGGGCGGCACCGCGGCGCTCGCCGTCGCATCCGGCCACGCCGCCGAGTTCCTCTGCTTCCACGCCCTGCTGCAGCCGGGCGACGAGTTCGTCGCCGCGCGCAAGCTCTATGGCGGTTCGATCAACCAGTTCAACCATTCCTACAAGAATTTCGGCTGGAACGTGATCTGGGCCGATTCCGACGATCTTGAGAGCTTCGCCGCCGCGGTGACCCCGCGCACCAAGGCGATCTTCATCGAGTCGATCGCCAATCCGGGCGGGGTGATCGTCGACATTGCCGGCGTCGCGGCCATCGCCAAGAAGCACAACATTCCGCTCATCGTCGACAACACGATGGCGAGCCCCTACCTGATCCGCCCGTTCGAGCACGGCGCCGACATCATCGTGCATTCCGCCACCAAGTTCCTGGGCGGGCACGGCAACTCGATCGGCGGCGTGATCGTCGATGGCGGCTCGTTCAACTGGGTGGGCGACGAGCGCTACCCGATGCTGTCCAAGCCGCGGCCGGAATATAATGGCATGGTGCTTGGCGAGACCTTCGGCAATTTCGCCTTCGCCATCGCGACCCGCGTGCTCGGCCTGCGCGACATGGGCCCGGCGCTCTCGCCCTTCAATGCCTTCATGATCCTGACGGGCATCGAGACCCTGCCGCTGCGCATGCAGCGCCACTGCGAGAGCGCGCTCGCCGTCGCAAAGCACCTCTCGACGCATCCGGCGGTGGAATGGGTCAGCTATCCCGGCCTGGACGGCGATAAGTATCACGACCTCGCAAAGCGCTACTCGCCGAAGGGAGCGGGCGCGGTCTTCACCATCGGCCTGAAGGGCGGCTACGATGCGGGTGTCAAGCTGGTCTCGAACCTGCAGCTGTTCTCGCATCTCGCCAATATCGGCGATACGCGCTCGCTGGTGATCCACCCCGCCTCGACGACGCATCGCCAGCTCTCGGACGCACAGAAGACCGCGTCGGGCGCCGGACCGGAGGTCGTGCGCCTCTCGATCGGGCTCGAGGACGTGGCGGACCTGATCGGCGATCTCGACCAGGCGCTGATCTAGCATCCGGCAGCGCTCCGACGGGGGCGTCCACCCGGCAAGAGAAACGCAGACCCGGGATCCCTGCCTGAACCATTCCGGCCGGGATCCCGGGTCTCTTTCTTTTGCCGTCCGGGGGACAGCGTTCAGGCGGCGTCAGGCCCGGACAGGATGCGCGGTGCCGGCCCCGCTCCGCGTGACATGTACGACTGTCATCGCCAGCACCATGAAGGCGAGCGCCTGATGGGCGAGCCCCGCCCAGAGCGGGACCACCAGCAGCAGCGTAACGACGCCGAGCGCGGCCTGTGCCAGGGTGAGGCCCGCAATCGCCGTTGCGCGCTTGGCGCTGCCCGACCCAGGCGCCGCGCGGCGCATCGCAACGGCATGCCAGAGCGCGGCCGCCAGCAGCAGATAGGCGCCGATGCGGTGGTTGAACTGCACCAACGCGACGTTATCGACAAAGTTCTCCCAGAGCGGCGTCTGCGCAAACAGCGTCGACGAAGCCGGAGCCAGCCCCCCATCCATCAGTGGCCAGGTGTTGAAGGTGAAGCCCGCACGGGAGCCGGCGACGAGGCCGCCAAGCGCGATCTGGGCGAAGGTGAGCACCAGCAACACCCAGGCGGCCAGGCGGCCCCTCGCCTGTTCGACCCGCCGCAGCGGCGTCAGCCAGGTGGCGAACGCGACAACGGCGGCGAAGAACAGGCCGGCGAAGGTGAGATGAAGCGTCAGCTTGACGGGGGCGACCGCGATCATGCCTGGCTGGAGCCCCGACGCGACCATGATCCAGCCGATCGTGCCCTGCAGGCCAAGCAGCAGCCCCATGCCGAACAGCACGGCGCTCTGGCGCCAGGGCAGGAGCCGGCGGAGGGCGACGACAAGGAAGCCGAGGAGATAGACCAGGCCGATGAAGCGGCCGAGCTGACGGTGCCCCCACTCCCACCAGAAGATGAACTTGAATTCCGACAGCGCCATGCCGGCATTGAGCAGCTGGTATTGCGGGCTGGCGCGATACTTCTCGAATTCAAGCGCCCAGGCGGCGTCGGAGAGCGGCGGGATCGCGCCGGTGACCGGTCGCCATTCGGTGATCGAGAGGCCTGAGCCGGTCAGGCGGGTCGCGCCGCCGACCACGACCATCGCGAAGACGAGTGCCGCGACGATCCAGAGCCAGCGGCGGATGCCTGCGTGGTTGGCGGAGCTGACAGCGCCGCCACGCGGCTGATCGAGAGCAATCGTCACGGGATGGGGACCTCGGGTCGCAAATGTCGCGCTTCACAAGCGTCGTTGGGGGTGACAGATAGACCCGCGCGAAGACGCGAACAACGCCCGCAATGCCGCAGCCGCGCCGGCATGGAGACGAGAGATGACCCAGAGCCACCGCAAGCTGATCGGCACCGTGGTGATCCTGATCTTCGTCTGCGTCTATGCGCTGGTCGCCATGGCACTGGCGCAGGGGCGGATCACGGACGCGCCCAAGCTGGTGCAGACCATCGCCTATATCGCGCTCGGCCTCGCCTGGGTGCTGCCCCTGCTGCCGCTCATCAAGTGGATGGAGCGGAAGGACGGGCCACGCTGACATCCGTCTGAAAATCGGATTACGGTCTTCGGAAAAGCCGTTGCAAACATGGAAGCCTGGATCATCGGACCGGATATCCGGTCCGATGGGATCTAGGCGACATTCAGCCGCCGCCCCTTGTTCCAGAGCAGGAACGGCAGTCCCGACAGCAGCGCCCGCAGCGCTGCCTCGCTCTGGTGATAGCCGTTCAGCGAGACACGCGGCAGCGCATGCAGATGCTGCTCATGCCGATCGAAGAGATGGCCCGGCCGCGTGGTGACCGCGCTGGTGAAGCCAGCCGCCCTGGCAAGGGCGAATTCACGTTTGCCGGCGGAGCCCGGGTCACCAACGGGATAGGCGAAATGGCGCATGGGCAGGCCGAGCTCCTGCTCGAGCCGTGCCTTGCTCTCGACGATCTCGACCCGGGCAAAATCCTCGGGATGCTTGGCAAGCATGGGGTGGCTCAGCGTATGCGCGCCAATGGTCACGCCGGGCGCGCCGGCGAGCGAGCGCAGTGTCTCCCAGGGCAGGCATTCGCGCTCGACCAGGGCTGCGCTATCGATGCCGGCCTGACGTGCAAGATCGGAAATCGTTGACAGCAGAATCGCTTCCGGCCCTTTGCGCAGACGCCAGTAGAGCGTCTCGAAGGTCCGCTGCTTCTCGCGATCAGATTCGGTGCGGGCCGAGAACCCGCCATCCGGCAAGTCCAGGGTGAAGCGCGGCAGCGCCCGGATCGCCTCCTCCATTTCCAGCCACCAGAGCCGCGCGGTGCGCTCGGCGAAGCCCGTCGTCACGAACAATGTCCAGGGCACGCCATGCTTGGCCAGGACCGGCCAGGCATGATCGAGATTGTCGCGATAGCCGTCGTCGAAGGTCAGCGCCACGAAGAATCGCTGGGAGAGCGGGCTCTGCAGCCGCGCCACCGCTTCATCGAGCGAGACGATGTCATAGCCCTGAGCCTTTATCAGTGTCAGCGTCAGGTCGAGGAATTCAGGCGTGATCTCCAGCAGACGATTGGGGGCGAAGCCCCGCTCGCGCCAGGGCCGGACATGATGCAGGGTCAAAATCATGCCCGCGCCCTGAGCGAGGTCCTTCGCCCATCGGTCGGCGCCGGTCAGTGCAATCGCCTTGAATGCGGCGGAAAAGGCTTGGTGTCGCAGGCTCATCCGGCTCCGGGCAGCAACCGCTCGCTAATATTGTTCGCCGATGCTTCGGCTGGTCGAAGCCAACCTGGCAGGTTCGTTCACAATAGCGGGTTAAGGACAGCGAGGAATGCCGCCATCCGAGGGTCCAGAGACGATGTCTGCACTTGCCGAACGCGCCGGAACTCCGGCCTCGGCCCTGAACCTGACAGCGGTCAGGAGCAGGGGGGAGCGCGCGCGCCCCTGGCACAGCATCACGATCAGCAGCGGCCCTGCCGCCCTGGAAGCCGAGTGGCGCAGCCTGGAAGCGGCGGCCCTGGTAACCCCCTACCAGGCCTATGGCTGGATCAAACCCTTCGTCGAGACGGTCGGAGCAGCTCACGGCACGGAGTTCCGATATGCCGCGCTGCGCGACGCGGCCGGGCGCGCCCAGGCCATCCTGCCGCTGGCGCTGACACGGCGCAACGGCGTTCGCTACGGCGAATTCATCGGCGGCAATCACGCCAATTATCACATGGGGCTCTATGCCCCGGCCTTCGCTGTCGCCCTCGATACGGCCGCGGCGCGTGCCCTGCTTGTCGAGATCGGCACGGCCATTGGAGATCTCGACGCCTTCATCTTCGTCAACCAGCCGAAGGACTGGCAAGGCGTTCCCAACCCGCTCGCGCAGCTTGCGGCAGGGCCGAGTCCGAGCGGAGCCTACAAGCTCGCGCTGGAGGGACGAGACTGCGAAGGCTCGCTGCGGCGCTCGATGAGCTCGCATGCCCGCAAGAAGCTGAAGAACAAGCGCAACCGCTTCGCCAGCTTCGGCAGCTCAGTCCTGCTCAAGGCCGAAACCCAGGAGGATATCGAGCGGGTCGTTTCCGCTTTCCTGAGCCAGAAGGCGGCGCGGTTTGCCAGCATGGGCGTTCCAAACCCCTTCGCGGAGCCCGCCCTGGGTGACTTCCTGCGCCAGGGAGCAAGCCCTGACCGCACTGACACGCCCGTTCTCGAGCTCTACTCGCTCGATCTCGACGGCCGCTGTGTCGCAACCTATGTCGGCGCCGTGCAAGGCCAGCGTTTCTCAGGCATGGCCACATCCTTCGACATGGACGGCGACCTCGCCAAGTCGAGCCCTGGCGAGATCCTGCTGGTCGACTTGATCAAGCTGAAATGTCGTGCCGGAATCGAGGTCTTCGACCTCGGCGTCGGCGAAGCCCGCTACAAGACGACGGTATGCGACGACCGGGACGAACTCGTCGACACGTTCCTGCCGCTGACGCCGAAGGGGCATGCCTTTGTCCTGTTCAGCCGGGCCAAACGTGCCGCGAAGCGCAGGATCAAGAGCTCTCCGGTGGCACTGAAGCTGGCGCAACGCGCCTCGGGCTGGCTGAACCGGAAGCGGACACTCGCCACTGACGACGACTGAGCGGAAACGCCTCTCGCAAAATCAGATGCGCAGGATCTGCGCATCTCGCAGGGCGTGCAGGGCCACGGGGCCCTGACGATCCCGGCCGCCCCCGCCCGGGATACGCTTCGGCTCAGGCCATCGCCGCATCATGCTCGCGGACGGAAAACGGCACGCCGGCCGTCTCCTCGAGCTTGTCGACGACGAGAGAAACCGGCGCCGTCGTCAAATCGGCAAGCCGATAGGCGGCCTCCATGGCGTGCCCGTTGCCGATGCTGCCCGCCATGACGAAGACACCTTGCGCACGTCCGACCAGCGGTGCGAGCACGGCGCTCTCATCGCCCGAAGTCGCCGAGACCAGGACCCAGTCATAGGTCTCGCAGAGCGCATCGAGCGCCACCTCGACGATATCAGGCGCGGCCAGAACCGCCCTTCGCCCTGCGCGTCCAGCGCTGATGCGATGCAGCCGCGAGCCCGGTTCGCGCATGATGATCTCGGAGAACTGGGCCTCGCCGGCAAGAAGCTCGGAGAACCCCAGCTCATCCAGTTCGTCATCGTCGCTTGCAAGGTCGACCAGCACGCAACGGGAGTGGCGGGACAGCAGTTCCGCGAGATCGCGTGCCGACATCGCCTCGGGACCGGCCCCGTCGAGCAGCACGGCCAGCGGCGCCATCTCGGCGGGAGGCGCCGCAATCCGCTCGGAAAGCGCCGTAAGAGCCCCTTCGGGATCGGCCGCGGCCAGGGGAACCCGGCCCACCCGGCCGGTATGGGTCAGCAGCCCCGCAACGCGCTCGCGGCGCTCGTCTCCGTCGGACGGATATTGCGCGGCCCCAGCCCCGCCGCCGCCGACCCAGCCCGGCGCACGCCGCGGGCCATTGGAGCCGGGCGATGACCCCGCAGTGCCGTTGAGGAGCTCACGCGAGACCACCATGGCGAGCGCGACGAGGAAGGTCGCGAGCGTCGCAACGAGGATGATCGGGATCTTCTTCGGGAAGGACGGCTCGGTGGGTTCGACGGCGCGCGAAATGATGCGTGCATCGGCCGGGCTGGCGTTCTGGGTGTCGCGCGCTACAGCCTCGCGATAGCGCTGCATATATTGCTCGAGCTGATCGCGCAGGGTGCGTGCCTCGCGCTCCAGCGCGCGCAGCTGCACTTCCTTGTCGTTGGCGCTCGAGACATTCTTCTTCTGCCCCTCAAGGGCGGCCGTGAAACTGTCGACGCGCTGGCCGGAGATGCGTGCCTCGTTCTCCAGGGTGCGAACCGTGCGCTCGGCGGCCGCGCGGATCTGACCCTCCAGATCGGCGAGCTGGGCACTGAGCTCCTTGATGCGCGGATGCCCTGGCAGAAGCGAGCGCGATTCCAGCGCGATCTGGGCACGCAGATTGACGCGCTGCTCGATCAGGCGGCGGACCAGTTCGTTATTGGCAACGTCCGGAATCTCGAAGGTCCGCCCGCTCTTCATCGCATCGCGAATGACGCTGGCCTTGGCCTGGGCCTCGGCCTGTTGACTGCGGGCATTGGAAAGCTGGGTCGAGAGGTCCGCCAATTGCTGTGCGGTGATGGTGGTGTTGTTCGTTCCGACGAGCAGTCCGTTGCGCGAGCGGAAGTCCTCGACCTTGCCCTCCGCCTCGGCAACGCGCTTGCGCAGCGGCTCGATCGTGGTCGAGAGCCAGGACGAAGCGCTGCGCGCGGTGTCCTGCTTCGCGGCCTCCAGCATCTCGAGATAGATGTTGGCGATCTCGTTGGCTCCGCGCGCCGCCAGCGCCGGATCGCGCGACGTGAACTCGATCGCGACGATGCGGGACCGGCCGACCGGGAAGACCAGCAGGCGGTCGTAGAATTGATCGAGCACGCGTTCTTCGGGCGAGCGATCGGCCGGATGCGCTCCCAGCCCGACCAGCACGCCGAGCCGCTTCAGTGCACTCAGCGCGCCGGCGCCGGAATCGAATTCGGGATTGCCGACGAGTCCGATGCGCTTGATCGCCTCGCGGGCGAGATCACGCGACATGATGACCTGGACCTGGCTCTGCACGCCCTCGCTGTCGAATTGCTGGCTTGTGGCTTCAGCCCCGCCCTGCCCCGGACGGGTATAGAAGCTGTCCCGATTCTCGAGCAGGAGCCGCGCCTCGCCCGTGTAGCGCGGCGTGACCAGATTGACGGCGACGAAGGAGAGGCCGAGCGCCAGCACTGTGGGGCCGAGCACCCAGAGCTTGCGCCGCTTGATGGCGGCCCAGAGCGCGGAAAGATCGAGCATGTCGCCGCGGCTCTCGCCGGCATCCCGCATTCCGTCATCGGATCGAGAGGTCATGACTCACCCATTCACGCAAAACTCGCGCGCCCAGCGCAGGACGCAGGGTCAATCAAAGCTGATTAAGGTTATTGGCGAGTTAAGAGGTGGCGGCGTCTCCAGCGAGCGGGGGGCAGCGAGGGAGGTCGTGCTCAACTTTTGTTAACCATAGCCACCCTAACGTGACGGCAGAATTTGGATGGACTGAATATGCGATGAGTCGATCACTCGCCCCACTGGCCCTGGCGGTCGCACTAGCGACGAGCGCCTGCGCGCCGCGCTATGCAGCGCAGGAACTCGCGGTCGTCGACGTCAATGTGCCCTATCGGCTCGCCAGCGGCGACCGGCTGCGGGTCATCGTCTTCGGTCAGGACAATCTGTCGAACATCTACGCCGTCGACGGTTCCGGGCGCATCTCGATGCCGCTGATCGGCCCCGTCGAGGCCCAGGGCCGCACGACCAGGCAACTCGAGCAGGCGATCGAAGGCAAGCTACGCGTCGGTTTCTTGCGCGAACCCAAGGTTTCGGTCGAGGTGGATACCTACCGCCCGTTCTTCGTCCTGGGCGAAGTCACCAATTCCGGCCAGTTCCCCTTCGTGAACGGCATGACGGTGCAGACCGCGGTCGCCATTGCAGGCGGCTTCACCCCGCGCGGCCAGCGCAACTATGCCGAGGTCACGCGCCAGATCGACGGCCAACTCGTCACCGGGACGGTGCCGATCACCTACCAGGTGCAGCCGGGCGACACGATCGTCATCAAGGAACGCTGGTTCTGAGCGCAAACGAGGTGACGGCCATGGCGGACGCCCCCGGCATGAAGCCGCTGCGCATCCTGCACGTCTTTCGGGCGCCGCTCGGCGGATTGTTTCGCCACGTCCTCGATCTGGCTCGCGGGCAAGTGGAGCGCGGGCATCAGGTCGGCATCTTCTGTGATTCGAATACTGGCGGCGGGCGTGCCGACCAGGTTTTCGCCGAGTTTGGCCCGGATCTCGCGCTTGGCGTCACGCGCGTGCCGATGTCGCGCTACCCGAGCCTCATGGACGCCAAGGCGCAACTGGCGGCCAACGCGACGCGGGCGCGCCTTTCCCCTGACGTCGTGCACGCTCATGGCTCGAAGGGCGGCGTCTATGCGCGCCTGCCTGCGCTGGTTTCACCGCAGCGGCGCTACATCACGGCCTATACGCCGCATGGCGGCAGCTTCAACTACAAGCCCGGCGGCGCCGAGCATCGCATCTATATGTCGGTCGAACGGCTGCTGGAGCGTGCGACGGACATGTTCTGCTTCGAGAGCGCCTTCATCGCAGGGCGGTTCGAAGCCTATATCGGTCACAAGCCGCGCAGCGATTACCGGATTGTCCTGAATGGCATTTCGGAAGCCGAGTTCGAGCCGATCGACCATGCCAAGGCAAGGTTCGACCTCGTCTATCTCGGGGAGCTGCGCTCCGCGAAGGGGGTCGATACGCTGATCGATGCGCTCGCCTTGTTGAAGCGCCGCGACAGCCTCGAGCCGCGCATCCTGATCGTGGGGTCGGGCCCCGACGAGGCCGTGCTGCGGCAGATGACGTTCGACCGCGGCATCGGCAGTCAATGCGTGTTCGAGCCGCCCGGCCCGATTCGCGCCGCGCTGGCACAGGCCCATGTCATGGTGATCCCGTCGCGGGCGGAATCGCTGCCCTATGTCATCCTTGAAGCGGCGGCAGCAGCCCAGCCGCTGATTTCGACGAATGTCGGCGGCATCAAGGAAATCTATGGCCCGGATCACGCGCATCGCCTGATACCGGCCGATGACCCGGCAATCCTGGCCGGGAGCATTCGTTCGATCCTGGCCATGCCCGAACCCGAACGACGCGCACAGGCGACCGATCTGGCACAACATGTCCGCCAGAACTTCTGCCTCAACGCGATGATCGACGGCGTACTGGCAGCATACCGCGTCGCGCTGGTGCGACGCGGTATCGACGCGTGATGAAACACTGTCGCGTTAGATCGCCGGACAGGAAATCGTATCCAGTCCGGTGACCTAACCCTTTGTGTTTGCACCGGCTTTGTCCCGAAAACCGCATTCCACTTTTCGGGGCGATGTTTTAGAGGAACTTCAGGCCGACGACGCCTGCGATGACCAGCGCGATGCCGACCCAGCCGGACAGATAGATCCGCTGCCCGAAGGCAAGGGCTCCAACGATGGCCGTGATCACCAGCCCCGCTCCGCCCCAGACCGCGTAGGCGACCGAAAGGTCCATGCCGCGTATGGCCTGTGCCAGGGCCGCGAAGGCGCCGACGACGAGGACCATCCCGACGGCACCGAGCAATCGCCGCCTCATGCCGTCGGAGAGCTTGAGCAGATAGGTACCGAGGACTTCGAGTACGACCGCAAGCCCAAGCCAGGCAAAGGCAAGCGACTGTGGCTGAAGAAGCATGGTCACGCCAGCCTCCCCTGCTTACCCTCCTCGACACCGTGCCCGACGCCGCGCTCGAGCAGCACGATACCGGCGATGATGGCCGCAAGCGCCAGCAGGCGCTCAGGCGTCAGATGCTCGCCGAAGAGAAGATGGCCCGCGGCGGCGATGCCGACGATGCCGAGCCCCTCCCAGACGGCATAGGCAACCGCCATGGGGATGACACGCAGCGCCACGCTGAGCAGCGCGAAGGACAATCCGATCAGAACGAGCGGTAGAGCCGTGATGAGCCACGGCTCAGCGACGACCGACTTCAACGCGGCCGTCGCGACAATCTCGACAGCAATCGCTGCGAGCAGAACCAACCAATGAAAAGACATGATGCACACGGGCGAAGCCGGCGCTTACCGTCGGGAAGCGACGTTAGGCAGCTAAGCAAAGTTAGAGTTTTTACGAACGAGTTTCGAAGACGAAGCCCTGGAAGATTGAACTTCTGGGGTTGCACAGCGACTTGCCCAATTGCCTGAATTGGCAACCGCGGGCATCGCTCAGAAATGTGCTTCTCAGACACTCATCGCGAATGGATATGCCCGTTTTAATGCTTTTTGTCAACCAACATCAACTTTATGAGCCAGAAACGACTGCTTTTCGATACAAAATCGGAAAAAATGGGAGTGAGCTAATTCCTTGGCCGGACGAGAGAAAATCAACTTTCTTTGCATCGGGTTTGAGACGCCGCTTGCAGGGGGATAAACTGGACCGTTCGAGATGGTCCGGAATGCCGTAGAGTCGCCTTGCTGGCCACAAGACAGCGAAGCATCGGATTAAGCCTTCCGAGAGCATTTTGAGCTAATCGCAAGCCGGGACCGGGAGGTGAGTATTGCTCCGGTCTGAGTAGAGGTAGCGTGTGATGGGCACTTTCGATGTGCGTGACCTGATCCAGGCCGACGCGGCCGGAGCATCAGATCCAGCCGGCGGGAGCAAGACGGGTTCGACCCGCGCTTTCCATCCCCTGGCCGAACGCATCGCGGCGATGCCGGTCAAACCGACACTCTCCCCGGTCCTGATCGAAGGCCTGGTGCGCCTGTTCGACGTTCTGGCCATCGTCAGCGTGGCAGGGCTGGTCTACTGGTTCTATGTCGCGGGCACCACCAGCAGCACCCTTCTCTATCAGATCACCGTTCTCCTGGTGAGCGTCGGCGCGCTCGCCGCCTTCCAGGCGCTGCATCTCTACCATATCGGAGCTTTGCGCCATTTCGTCCCGACGGCCGCCCGGCTCGTCGCGGGCTGGACCATGCTGTTCCTGATAGCACTCGCCGCCTTCTTCTTCATGAAGGTCGGAAGCCAGTTTTCCCGGGTCTGGCTGGCTGGCTTCTATGGCGGCGGTCTCGCAGCCCTGCTCGGCGAGCGCCTTCTCGTGACGATGGCCGTGCGCCGGCTGACACGCACGGGACGGCTCGAGCGGCGCACGGCTATCGTCGGCGGCGGCGCTGCGGGCGAAGCGTTGATCAAGGCGCTCGAAGCGGAAAAGGACTCCGGACTGCAGATTTGCGGCGTCTTCGACGATCGCAACGACGATCGCTCGCCCGATCTCGTCGCCGGCTATCCAAA
Organism: Allobosea sp. 2RAB26; assembly: GCF_052115465.1. NCBI lineage: Bacteria > Pseudomonadati > Pseudomonadota > Alphaproteobacteria > Hyphomicrobiales > Alloboseaceae > Allobosea > Allobosea sp. 2RAB26. The sequence continues at coordinate 169,284 of NZ_JBFRGS010000008.1, forward strand.
GCTCGGCACGATCGACGACCTTGTCGAGTTCGCCCGCCGCACCAAGCTCGACCTGGTGATCTTCACCCTGCCGATCTCGGCGGAGGGACGCATCCTGCAGATGCTGCGCAAGCTCTGGGTTCTGCCGATCGACATCCGTCTCTCCGCCCATATGTCGAAGCTGCGGCTGCGGCCGCGCTCCTATTCCTATATCGGCGCGGTGCCGGTGCTCGATGTGTTCGACCGGCCGATCGCGGACTGGGACATCGTGGTGAAATGGCTGTTCGACAAGATCGTCGGCACCCTTGCCCTGATCGCCCTCTCGCCGGTTCTGCTGATCACGGCGATCGCGGTGAAGCTCGACTCGAAGGGGCCGGTCCTGTTCCGGCAGAAGCGCTACGGCTTCAACAACGAACAGATCGAAGTCTTCAAGTTCCGCTCGCTCTATCACGAGATGCAGGATGTTACCGCCAGCAAGCTGGTGACCAAGGATGATCCGCGCGTCACCCGCGTCGGCCGGTTCATCCGCAAAACTTCGATCGACGAGTTGCCGCAGCTCTTCAACGTGGTGTTCAAGGGCAATCTCTCGCTGGTCGGACCCCGCCCGCATGTCGTCCACGGCAAGGCCGACAACCGCGCCTATGAGCAGGTGGTCGACGGCTATTTCGCCCGCCACAGGGTCAAGCCGGGCATCACCGGCTGGGCTCAGATCCATGGCTGGCGCGGGGAGACCGACACCGAGGACAAGATCCAGCGCCGCGTCGAGCACGACCTGTACTACATCGAAAACTGGTCCGTGATGCTCGATCTCTACATTCTGTACAAGACGCCGATCTCGCTGCTGACCAAGTCCGAGAACGCCTATTGAGCGCGCTCGCCGACCGCGCCGGACATGAAGGCGGCCGCGGCGGCCTGAGGGTGTCCTTGGCCTCGATCAAGCGAGGCACGCTCTGGCTGCTGACCGCCTCCAGCGGCTTCGCGCTGATCGAGCCGTCACCCTATGAATTCTTCTTCCTGCTCACGCTGTTCGTCTTCGCGCTGACAGGCATCCGCTTCTCGCAAAAGCTGCTGCCGATGGTCGTGCTGCTGCTGCTCTACAATATCGGCGGCATCTTCTCGCTAATTCCCTGGATGGACGAGCCGGCCTCCGTGCGCTTCACAGCCGTCTCGGTCTACCTGATGATCACCGCGATCTTCTTCGCAGCCATCATGGCGGAGGACCCGCTCGGCCGGCTGGAAACCCTGCGCAAGGGCTATCTCTTCGCCGCCTGGTGCGCGAGCTTTGCCGGCATCCTCGGCTATTTCGACATTGCCGGCCTTTCCGACGTCTTCTCCTATGCCGGCCGCGCCTCCGGCACGTTCAAGGATCCCAACGTGCTGGGGCCCTTCCTCGTGGTTCCTATCGTCTACGCGCTGCAGCATATCCTGATTGGGCGCCTGGGCCTGATACGCGGCTTCCTGGTGATGAGCGTGCCGCTGATGGCCGTGCTGCTGGCCTTCTCGCGCGGGGCCTGGGGCAATCTGGCCGGCTCGGCCCTGATGATGGTCGGGCTGATGTTCCTGACTGCCCCCAACGGTGCGCGCCGCGCCCGGATCGTGATGCTCACCCTCACTGCGCTTGGGGGCATCCTTGTCGCATTGCTGATCGCGCTCTCGTTCGAGAGCATCCGCGACATCTTCGAGATTCGCGCCAGCCTCAACCAGAGCTACGACCAGGGCGTAACCGGCCGATTCGGCAGCCAGCTGCGCTCGCTCCCGCTCCTCCTCGATGCGCCCAACGGGCTTGGCCCGTTGCGCTTCCGTTGGCATTTCCCGGAAGATCCGCACAACGTCTACATCAATGCGTTCGCCTCCTATGGCTGGCTCGGCGGCATCGCCTATCTCGGCTTGATGGTCACCACCTGCTATGTCGGCTGGCGTCTCGTCTTCAACCGCTCGCCCTGGCAGAACCACGCGATCGTGCTGTGGTCGGTGCTGTTCATCACCATCCTGCAGGGTGTCCAGATCGACACGGACCACTGGCGGCACTTCTACCTGCTGCTCGGGCTGGTCTGGGGCCTGGCAGCGCTCAAGCCGGGCGACGCTGCCGGTCAAATCCCGGGCGGACGATTGCCCGCTGGTCGGGCATAGGTCATCGGACTGGATATCGTCTCCGGTTCACTGACCTGCCCTTCTGTGTCCGCATCGGCCTTCCCCAAGACCGCAATCCATTTTTCAGGTCGGTGTCCTAGACCGGCGCCTTGCGGACCAGCACGTAGTCGTAGGTCGTCACCAGGTCCCAGCCAGTTTTCGCAGCCAGCAGGTTGAAGGCGTGGTCGATCTCCCGCAGCCCCGGCAAGCGCTCGAAATAGCCATGCCCCCAGAAGCGCTGGACGTGAACATCGCGGAATCCGGCCCGGTTGAGCATCGGCGTCAGCTGCGCGCGGCTGCCGCGGCACCAGTCGTAATAGGCCGGGAATTTGGGATCGCCGCCGTCCTGCCGACGTGCCGGAAACAGCGCGTGCAAGATGGCGCGCGAGGCGGCCTCCGGCAGGATGTGGTTCAGCGCGAAGACCGGCGCCCAGAGCGTCGGGAAGAAGGCCAGCGCCATTCCGCCTGGCGCCAGCAGCGCATGGATGTTCGTCCAGGCCCGCTCGACATCCCGGATATGCTCGAAGACCATGCGCGAGACCATCAGGTCGTAGCTGCCGCGTTCGACATCAGGTTCGGACAGATCGCCAGCAATGTCGAAACGCGCCGTCCGCAGGCCGGGCGCCGACAAGGCCAACTCGCTCGCGTCGATATCATTGACGACAAGGTCCAGACCATGGCTGGCGGCTTCGGCGGCAGAGAACAGCGGGTCGCGGCCACCACCGATCTCGCAGATCCGCCTCAAGCCGAACTGTCGGGTCAGGGCGAGAATCGTCCGCTCGTAGTTCTTCCAGGCCCAGCGCGAATGCCAATCGGGCTGCAGCTCGGCGAAGAAGGTTTCGAGAGCGCGGTCCTGATTCCGTTTCGCCCTTGCGGCTGTTCCCTCCGCACCCAACGCAATCGTCGCGGTCATGCCACTCTCCACCGATCATCCGGGAGGGAGGATGTGGACGAACGGCTCTCTCCGCAATGTTTTGCTTAACATGCAGTTAATGCCGACGGTTTCGAAGCCGGAAGGCTATCGCCCAAGCGTATGCGTCCAGCCGGCGCCTGCCATGGAGCCCCTTGGCGCTTGTTCCCGGTGCACGCCGAAAGCGCAGGTGGACGTGGTCCCTTCGCGCCCCGAACCAAGGCTTGGCGCGAGATATGGCAGCGCGGCATGGCGGCGATGCAGCGCTTCTGAAAAACCCTGCGGAGAGTATGCCGAAGCGCGTTGCATCCGCGCGCCCACCCCTCTATAAGCCGCCCTGTCGGAGCGTAGCGCAGCCCGGTTAGCGCACTTGTCTGGGGGACAAGGGGTCGGAGGTTCGAATCCTCTCGCTCCGACCATAAAACCTCATGGAAACATTGAGTTGGCGAACGGCATTAAGATGCCGCGGCGCCGTATCTGCTCGGGCACATTCGGGCTATACCAGCGCGATTCTGGCATTTCCAGCACGTGGGCCAAGCGTCAGTTGCGGCTCGCGAGGGAACTGCCGAGCTCTGACGCTATGCTGTTCTGATCTGGAAATTGATCGAGCGCGGCGGGAAGAGAATCAAGCGGCGGCGCACTTCAGCGCCGCGCATCGACCTCTGAAGCGACGGCGCCCTCCGCTCCCCTCAACCGGCCGAATCGTTCCCAGTTGGGCGGCATCGGCTCGCCGAAAATGCGGGCCAGCATCATGCGGCCGACCTCAGCGGAATAGTGAGCCTGGTCGCCCATCCAATAGTTCGGATCGTCCGAGAGCCAGTCGGCGCCCGTGAAGTCCCAGAGCGGCGTGACACGCGCAACCTGATCAAGCGCTTGCGCGAGATCCTTCGGCAAATAGCGGCTCTCGACGGCACGGTGGAGCGGGCTGACGGCCACAATGAGCCTGGTGCCGTTCTGTCGAGACAGCGTGGCGATACGCTGCAGGATCTGCAGCTGGTCTGCGAAATACGCGCGCTGCGCGAACGGCCTGTTGTAGTCGCTTCCGGCCTGCGAGCCACGCCCGGCCAAGCTGCTCAACGATGCCAAACGGACGAATGCCAGTTTCACCTTGTCGACGACCGAAGGGCTCTTGCGATCCCTCTCCTCGATCGCGGCGCGGGCCTCGCGCAGGATACGCTGCCAGCTCCGGACCTGCATGGCCGTCAGATTGCGCCACCAGAAATACACGCCGCTTTCGCCGCTCAGGGCCTGAGGCAGCAAGGTCTCGATGTAGCGGTTTGTCGCCGGGGGATCTCCGAAGGTATCGATATCGAGGAGCAGGAACACCGTGCGCAAGTGCTGCCCTCGTTTCACCTTGTCGGCGAGGACGTATTCGAGCGCGGGCAGGAAGTCCGGCAGCATGCCGCGTGTGGCCCAGAAACTGGCGAAATTCACCCCGTCCAAGCGGCGGGACAGCTCCGCTGGCGCAGTGGCCTGGGCGCGAGAGGAGCCGAACAGCACGCCCTCGAAACTGTCCGGCGCAGCGTCATAGGCCGCGAGATTACGGTAGTGGTAATTGAGGTTGGGCGTACGCGGAAGGACGTTTGTGCCGAACACGCCCTGCGGATCGATCACGACATTCGCGACGACCACGCTGGCAAAGAGCGCCGCAGCGCCCAGGATAAGGGCCAGCGCATAGGTCCGAGGGTTCATCCCGGACGCAGCGGAAACCGGCTTCTTCTTACGCCAGAGCATCGGGCAAACCTGGCTGGAGTTCGGCAAGGCGTCCGTCGAGGAAAAGGCTGCGGGCAAGGCCGCGCTGGATCTTGCCGCTCGTCGTCTTCGGCAGGTTGCCGGGGCGGATCAGTACGACATCGTGGATGGCAAGCTCGTGCTCGGTGGCGATCGCCTCGCGGATCGTGTCCTCGATGTCATCGATGGAGACGTGGCGCATCTGCGTCCGCTCGATTTCCTGCACCACGACAAGACGGCCCTCGCCATCCTCGTCCAGGATCGAGAAGGCGGCGCCGCCATGCCTCCGCAAGGCCGGGTGGCTCGCCTGAACGGTGTCCTCGAGGTCCTGCGGATAATGGTTGATGCCGCGAATGATGATCACGTCCTTGATGCGCCCGGTGATGAAGAGCTCGCCGGTGTCATCGAGGAACCCGAGATCGCCGGTACGAAGCCAGCGCTCCGCGGCTTCCCCTTCGATCCGCGGCCAGAAGGTCGCGGCGGTGGCCTTGGCGTTTTGCCAATAGCCCTGGGTGACATTCGGACCGGAAATCCAGATCTCGCCGGCATGACCGGTTTGAAGGCGTCGGCATGTCTCCGGATCGACGATCGCGAGCCTTTCGCCGACGAGGGCCTTGCCGCAGCCTGCGCCGAACTGCGCGTCGTCTTCGCTCGTCGGCGCGGCCGCGCGAAGGCGTTGCAGCGCCTCCCGGCTTATCCGACGTTTTACGAGCCCCCGCCCCCGTCCGCCGCCGGAGGCGAGAAGCGTCGCCTCCGCGAGCCCGTAGGCCGGCGAACATGCGTCCGGCGCGAAGCCATAGGGCGCGAAGGTCTTGGTGAAGCGCTCCATCGTTTCCGCGCGCACCGGCTCGGCGCCGTTGAGCGCAATTTTCCAGTGGGACAGATCGATTCCCGCCATCTGGTCGGGGCGGAAGCGATCGACGCAGAGATCGAAGGCAAAGTTCGGCGCCGTCGCGAACTCGGCGCGGTAGTCGCTGATCGCGCGCAGCCAGTTCAGGGGGCGCTGCATAAAGCTGACGGGGGCCATGAGTACGCAAAGCGAGCCGACATAGAGCGTCTGCAGCACGTTCAGGATGAGCCCCATGTCGTGATAGAGCGGCACCCAGCTCACATAGGTCGTCGCGCGGGTGTTGCCGTATACGAGCCGGATCATCTCGCTATTGGCGAGAAGGTTGCCATGGCTCACCATCACGCCCTTGGGATCCGACGTCGAGCCCGAGGTATATTGCAGGAAAGCCAGGTCCTGCAGGCCGGGCTCCGGGAACATGCTTCCCGCCGGCGCCTGGGCCTCCTTCGTGGCGTCGACGGCCATGAAATCGAGCGCGGGGGCCTGGAGACGCTCCGAGAGGTCGCCGCGAGTCGCCTGCAGTGCCGGACTCGTCAATGCGATACGCGGCGTGCAGTCGGCGACGATGCTGGCGCTCGAATTGCGCGCGCCCAGGCGCCGTGGCGGCATCATCGGTACAGCGATCGTGCCGGCAATCAGGCAGCCGAAGAAGGCGACGAGGAAATCGAGCCCAGGCGGGAACATCAGGAGCGCTCGCTCGCCGGAGAGACCGCGCCCTACCAGCTCCGCCGCAAGCGCACGGGCGCGGCGCTCGAGCTCCGAGAAGGTGAGCGAGGCCTCCTCGCCGCCGCGATCCGACAGGAAGGCATAGGCGCGCTCGTTCGGCTGCTCCGCAGCGCGCGCACGTAGCAGCTCGACCATCGAGCTGTAGCCGGCCTCGAGGGCCGCCGGGCTCTCCTGAATTGTCAGAATCTGGTTCAATCCTGCGCTCCCGCGAGGTGACGGGCAAGCGCTGCGATGCTGGGGTATTCGAAGGCCAGTTCAGGGGCGAGTTCGCGCCCAAGCCATTCCTCGAGCTCGGCCACCAGGTAAACCGCCATCGCGGAATCGACGCCCAGGCGCGTGAACTTGGCCTGCGGATCGATCTTTTCCGCAGGGCGTCGCAGCCCCTTGGCGAGATGCGCGACGCACCACGCGGTGATTTCTGCTTCGCCCTTGTCAGTTGCCATCAAACGCCACGCTCCCAGACTGATCGTCAGAATTGGTAATAGAGGAACTCGCTCACCTGCCCGAGCCGGAAGAACACTTCGCCGAAGAGCAGGAAGGCCGTGCCGAGGGCGATGAGCGAGGGGCGCCAGGCTAGCGCGCCGACATGTCTTCGCCAGTTCGACTGAGCATCGCCTTCGCGATAACCGGTGATCTCCATCGGGTCCGGCAGGAGAAGGGCAATCGCCAGCGCCAGCAGAGTCAGCGCAGTCCCGGTGAGCGACCAGGTGCTGCCGAGCCAGGTGCGGATGAAGGCCTCCGAGATCCAGCCCTGGCGTATCGCCCACCAGTCGTGCTGCAGCGTGAGCGCCTCCGCGACCGGGGATTGACCCATGCCTCCCATGGCGGCGAAGAGATGCCCCGACGTCTCGATATCCGCAGAGCGAAACAGGACAGAGCCCACCACGAAGGCCGTGAAGGTCAGCGCCCATCCGACGAACCGGCCCGCCTGTGTCGGCTCATCCCGCTCGGGCACGATCCGCTGCCAGATCGTGTTGATGGTGAGAAGGCAGCCGTGATAGGCGCCCCATACCACGAACGTCCACCCGGCTCCGTGCCAGAGACCGGCCAGGGTCATCGTGATCATCACTGCGATGGCGCGCCACCACCCCATCGGCCGGCCGAAGGTCAGCGGCCCGTAGACATAGTCCCGCAGCCACTGCGACAGCGTGATGTGCCACCGCCGCCAGAAGTCCAGGATGCTGGTTGCGCGCAATGGTGCGGCAAAATTCACGGGCAGCCGGAAATTGAACAACAGCCCGAGGCCGATCGCCATCTCGGAATAGCCGGAAAAGTCGAAGTAGATCTGGGCCGAGAAGGCCAGGGCACCGCCCCATGCGGCGATGGCGGTAACCGGGTCGCCCCTCGCCGCAGCGTCGAAGACCGTGCCGACATGCGGCGAAAGCGAATCGGCGATCAGCACCTTCTTGGCGAGGCCGATGATGAAAATCGTCAGCCCAAGGGCAACGTTCGACCAATCCAACCGGAAGCGCGCATCATCGCCGAGCTGCCGGCCGAAGCTGTTCCAGCGCACGATGGGTCCCGCGATCAGATGCGGGAAGAAGGCGACAAAGAACGCGTAGCGGCTGAAATGAAGCGGAACTTTGCGGCGGTAGACGTCGACCAGAAAGGCGATCTGCACGAATGTCGTGAACGACAAGGCGAGCGGAACGACGGGGGGCGCGGCTTTGTAGGAATGAACGATCGAGAGAAGGAAATCAGCGTATTTCCAATAGCATAGCACGAGGATGTTGCTGACGATTCCGAAGACCAGGAGTCGCTTCGCCGCCGGCTTCTTCGCGGCTGCGATCAGCCGTGCGAACCAGAAATTCGCGACGATCGACGCCACGGGCAAGAGCACATAAGGCGGGTTCCACCATGCATAGAAGACGAGCGACGACAGCGTCGTGCCGATGATCGCGGCCGCGGCGCTCACGCGCGCCAATGCGAAGTGCAGAAGCACCGCAAGCGGAAGAAAGACGAAGATGAACTCGGTAGAATTGAAGAGCATCGGGCGTGCCGTTGGAGCCGTGCGAGGCTACAGGCATACAGCCGGTCCGGACGCACGCAAGACGGACCGGAAGCTTGTGGCCCATTAGCCGGCCATATGTGTGAAATATGTCACCGATACTGCCGCTACGGCGCCGTCGGTCGTTGGGCAATCTGCGCGACTGCGCAGGAGCCTCAGTAAAGGGTCTAGCTTTGCCACTCTTCGCCTTGATCGAGATTGAGAATCGCTACGGGCATCAAGCCCGGCTGGAGCTCGGAAGCCCGACCCAGTGATGTCGATGGCTGCGTGAATCTCTGCGGGCCTTTAGGGTACAGGTTGCTTTACCAGATTTTGATCCCCAGCCTGCCGTCATAGGCATGCGAGCGGCCATTCAGGCCGATCTGGTAGCCGACGGAGGCATAGAGAGCTCCCATAATCGCCTCGGGTGCGCCGCGATTGATCCGACCTTTGGTCACACGGCCGCCGCCGATCGCAAGCAGGATCTGGAGCATGATGCGCCGGGCCTGCGATTGACCATGCTGATTTCGATGATCTTGCTTGTGATGAACGGATTCAGCGGCCGGCGGAGGCGGCCTCGATTGCGGAGCAAGCGGCCGCGGCGCTGAACAGTGCGTCGGCGACGCTACGCGGCCGAGCGCGGACCGTGCACTTCCGGCGCTCGACGGAGACACCGCGCGTTGGCTTGCCAACGCGGCACATTATGTTCGCCGCGAGAGAGGACGTGCGCCCTTCATGTCCGCTCACGCGACCTTTGGAGTTGGTTCCGCGTGGGCGGAGCCAGCCGGTGACGTTCATCCTACTGCCGCCTCTTCCCAGGCGCCCCAGGCTTGGCCGGGCTCTGCGCGGCGACCGGGTCGCTTGCGGGGAACGTATCCTTCAGCGCCTTGTCGAGCTGCTGTTCCGGCGTGCTTTCACGCTCGGTCTTTCGCTGCTGCTTCTGCTCCTTCCGGAGACTTTCGACCGCCGGGGTTGTGTGCTCTCGCATTGCCATGCCTCTGCCGTTGATGAAGCCGATAGACGACGAGGTAACGCCAGCGAGACGCATACGTTCCCAAACCGTGTCGCTCCTCCCGGTCCCCGCGGGATATGGCGAGGCGCTCGATCGAAGGTACTTCCGATCGTCGCCCGCCAATCCTGATCTGGCGGCTCGCTTCAGCGCCGGTATCAGGCCAGCCGCACGGAAATGCCGCCATCCACGAGCATCGGGCTTCCCGTCACGAAGCTGGACCTGTCGGACAACAGGAACAGGGCCGCCTGCGCGATCTCCTCTGAACTCGCCATGCGCTTCATCGGGTGCAGGTTGGCGACGAAATCCAGGACGGCCGGCTGTCCCTCGCCACCGCTTGGCGTGATGGTGCCGCCCGGCAGGAGCGCATTGACGCGGATGCCGTCCGCGGCATGCTCGGAGGCCAGCGACTGCATCAGGCCGATCATGCCCGCCTTGGACGCGGCATAGGCCGCCATTCCCGGCAGCCCGCCATTGCTGAAGCCGACGAAGGAGGATGTGAAGACGATCGAGCCCTGCCCGCTCTCCTTCATGACCGGGATCTGGGCTTTCGCTGCCAGGAACGCGCTCGTCAGATTGACCGCGATGACATCGTTCCAGTTGGCCATCCCCATCTCGGCGACCGGCATCATGTCGCCGACGATGCCGGCATTGTTGAAGGCGCCGTCGAGGTGACCGAATTCCTTGAGGGCCAGGGCGACGAGCGCGCTGGCATAGTCCTCATCCCTGACGTCGCCGGCCAGACACACGGCCCGGCCATGGTTCTTCCGGATCTGCGCAGCCAAGGTTTCCATCTCGGCACCACGGCGGGCTCCGAGAACCAGCCTGGCTCCTTCGGCTGCGAACAATAGAGCCGCCGCAGCGCCGATTCCGCTGCTCGCACCCGTGATGATGATCGCCTTGTCTTCCAGTTCCACAGCTCGCTCCCCTGTCGGTGTCGTCAAGGCGAATTAGCGATTGGCCGCGGGGTGCAGCCACCCGTTTCCTGTGGTCCGGATCAGCCGCGCGGCGGAACCTGACGTCCGGCCGCACCGTTGTTGCGTCATTCGCGGATAGCCGCGAGCTTGAAACCGTGCGGAGGAAAACGCCATGGAAACGGAGACTGAACGCAGGGCCGAACGGCAATCGGCGACGCGGGGCGGCGACCCGATCTCTCCTGTGCGCGCCGACGATCACTCGGCCGCCCATCCCGCACAGGAAACGCCCGTCGAAGCACGGCAGGGTTTCCTTGGCCGCCCGGTCCTGAAGGTTCTGATCGCAGGGCTCGTCCTGGCAGTATTGGCCTGGATTGTGGTCGCGCTCCTGGCCCCCTGACCGGCGGCTCGCAGATGCCCCCTGGACTGCTTGCCCCTGAGCCGAGGCCTGCCGATGCCTCGCCTGCTCCGATCCAGATAACAAAAACCCGGCCCCCTTTAGGAGAGCCGGGCCAAGTTTGGGGTCACTAACTCGTCCTGAACTACGCGCCGCGAACGATTTGGTTCCAATGGCCGATGCGCGATGAGCGCGCTCCGTTTCCACGGCGTTCTGCCATCAGATAAGCGCCCGGCGACAGTCGCGATGACGTGATGACGCTCGACTGCGCTGTGATCTCTGGCTGCGACAATGCGTCGTATATTGCGGTTATTGCCGAGGTTGAGGGGGCAATATCGTCTCACCTTTCACGATGAGGTGTAGTGATGACCTATGTACTTCGTCTTTCACTGGCTGCTCTTGTCTTACTGCCGCTCGCTGGATGCATGGAACAACAGGCGAGCCGCACGATGTCTACCCCCACGACAACATCCTCCATAGCAACTTGGCATTATAAGCCTGCTCCCGATTCAGTGAAGCTGATGGAGGAACGCACGTTCTGACGGCGCGATCGCGGAGCGGACCTTCCCGGGGTTTGTGAAGCGATGGGTCCGGAACAGCGTTTCCCTGTGACGTTCTGCTGCCGCCGGATCGTCGTCGCCCAGCCTGAGCGTATTCATCCACCTCGAGACCTTCCCCCATCGCTTGCGCCATGGCCGCGTCGCGTTTTCCGGCCGCAGAACCAGAACGAGCCCGCTGCACCATTCGGCGCAGCGGGCATAATCGGCGCCTATGAGCGGTCGTCCCCGGCGTGTCCGGCTCCGGCCCCATGGCCCAGATGCTTGCGCTGCGGGGCCTCGAAAGATCGGCCCCCAAGTCGTCAGCGCTGCGTGAAGAAGGTCAGCAGGACCTTGCCCTTTTCCCCGATCAGGCACAGGAACCGCCGCGGTTTGTCCGTGCGATCGGTGCGCAAATAGGCTTCGCCCATGATGATGCGTGTGATCGGCGTATCCCCCACCTTGGTTTCGGAGGTGGCGATCGTCGCCCCGTCCTCGTCGATATAGATGTCCTTGATCTCTGGCTCCCGCGCCGAGATCGTATGGAGCGCCGTGGCCTTGCAGGCGACGATCTCGGGTGAGGACGGATTTTCTGCCGGAGCAGTCTGGCTGGACGCCGCCCCCGAGAGCAGCGCCAGCGCAATCAGGCTACGGAAAGTCGTACGGATCATGATCAGCACTCTGTTGAGGTCGAGGCTAAACGCATGATCCTGGCGCCGGTTCAAAAATGCCCGACACCGGACACTCCATCCTCGCCGACGCACGGGCTCGCCGCGCTCTAGCCGCAGGCCGCAGGGGCGCCCTCCGAGACTCCATCGATCACGGCCAGGTGAGCGTATCGCAGACACGCATGGCCGCCGAGATTTTGACTCGCACTCGCTCGAGAACATAACTAGAACAATCGAAGACCGCGGAGATTCACGCCATGAATGTCGACACCTTCATCATCCAGGAATTCGTCACCCGCCGGAAACGGCTGGTGCCGGGCAACAAGACGCCCGCCAAGACCAAGCACCATGCCCTGCGCGATGCGGAGCGGCTCGCGGGGCGGGCGGAAGGCGTCGCCGTCATCCATGTCGTGGCAGATGACGAGACCAGCGAACTCAGCTCGATAGAGGTTCTCGCCCGCCATGGCGCCATTCCCGAGGAGTTCGAGGAAGGCATCAGGGCCGCATGATATATCCCAAGGGGTCTAGGGTCTTAGGGCTTGGAAGACACCGGCCGTAAGTCTCTACCCGCGCACGCTCAGGCTGCATCATGCTCAGCGGCTCCCGCAGCTGGCGGTGATCGTTATGCAACCTGTCTATGACGACCTGATCCTTCGTGCGCGCAAAGCCGTCGTGTTCCTCAAGCAATGTGGTCTCGATCACAGCGCCGAAATCGTCGATGAGATGGTCGACGCGCTCAATGAGCTCACAGAGAGGGTCTCGCTGCTGATTGCCTTGAACGTCTCGCTCCAGACGGGGCAGGACAACGAGGCGGGCCACGGCCAGCTGGGAGAGCCTGGCCCTTTTCCCAATCCGGACAGCTGAGCGCTCTCCCGGGCCAGCCCGGTGCCAAGGCGCATCCCAGGACGTTCCCGAGAACCCCTGTGAGATCGCGGGAGCAAGGGCATCGGGAGCGGAGTGTGCGCGCCTGCGTCAGATCAAGGCGGAGAGGTCCTACCTCATGCCGCCCCATCAGCGATGTAGAATCCGATGGCCGAGGCACATGCCAGTACGATCGATAGCTCGAGAATGCCCATTGTCGCCTCCGAGGTTTGCTCAGCTTCAACTGCGGCAGCACTGCCCAAGTTCCGCCGCATCATCGCCCAAAATGAGAAAATTCTCCAGCCCTTTCGAAGCGACGGGCTTCTAGCGTTCTCCCGCAAAGCTGATTGCCACAGCTATGGAGCCGAGGATCAGAAGAAGCGTCGGCAGAGTGGCAGTGGACCGAGCGGCTTCGATCGCCTCTTCATCGTTCACCGCATCGATGAAGCTGAGAAGCAGCATGACGGCGTTTGCAAGCGCCAAAGCCGCCCCACCGAACCGCAAGACTTCGCGCGAAGAACCATTCATTACCCTTCTCCCGCAACCGACACCATCACGGCAGTCGAGCGAGGAGGCATTGACCTATCACAAACCGTCGGTCAGGGGCCTGTCAGGCCGGCAACCGTCGGGTCAATCTCGATCGACTGCTCTGCGTCGACGCGAGCGGCGATAACCGGCGAAAAGGTCGAGATCGCCCGGACTACTGGAGCGCAGCCCGGCGAAGCGAATTGCGCCGAATATCCGGGCGAGCTCTTTTGTGAAGGCCTGATCAGGGATGCCGGAGAGTTTTCCGTCCGCTTCCGCTGCCGCTCGCAGAGCCTCCCTCACCTGATCGCAATGCGTCCGTCCTGAGCTCGGCGAGCGTGGCATTCGCCTCCTCGGCCGTGTCGGCCCCCGCAAGCGCGATTTGCCCCCAGGGCCACGATCACGGTCGCTTCCAGCGCGGTGATGCATCCCACCAGGTCCGTTAGCTCAGCCGATCTGCAGGGATCGCCTGAACCTGCCATTTGCGCATTCCTCTCGGGTTCGAGCGACACCCCTGAGGGCACACGCCGAAGCGGAGTTGGATCGTTGCCAGCGATGGCCGGTGCTGGCGACCGCAAGGACGGTCCAACTGCTTCCAGCCATCGCCAGGGCTGGAAGACCAACGGCACGTGCGGCGATTGGTTCCGATTGCTGGGAGAGCCCTGCTTGCGGCATGACCGCCTTGCCCGGCATCGTGCTCGCCCTCCTGTCGACCGCATGCAGAGAGCGACAGAATACCAGCCCCGCAAGAGCGGCGGCGTCTCGCCCGGATCTTGCGTCGGCGCCGGGCCGGGAGCAGACCGTCCCCATCGCGTACGACATAAGGACCGATCGCCATGTCAGACGAAACAGACAGCCTCGATCGCCGTGACTTCATGAGGGCAACCATTGCCTCGGTCGGCGCGTCGGCTGCCCTTGCGGCCCATGCCGGCCCCGCACGAGCTCAGGCCGCTTCGGCGCCGGCGGCCCGCTCGGCCCAGGCCGCGTCGCGCGGGACGGTCTTCACCGGAGACGTGATCGGCGGGAAAAGAGTGATCAGCGCACTCGACCTCGAGGACCTCGCGCCCGGCAGGCACCTTTTCTATTTCCAGGGCGTGCAGATGCCGACGGGGCAGCACTGGTACGTGTCCGTGATCGTCGCCAAGGGAGCGAAGCCAGGCAAGCGCATCGCGCTCATCAGCGGTGTGCACGGCGACGAGATCAGCCCGATGCACATGATCCAGTCGGTCATGGCCCAGCTCGATCCGGCCACGATGTCGGGCAGCGTCATGGCGATTCTCGATGTGTCGCGTCCGGCGCTGGAGGGCATGGCGCGCCGCTGGCCCAATTCCGGACGGGGCATAGATCTCATCGACATCAATCGCGAATGGCCCGGAAATGAAAACGGTGCCAGCGCGCCCAGCCGGCATGCCGGCTTGCTGTTCAACAGGCTGTTCAGGCCGAATGCCGATTTTGCGATCGACTTCCACACGGGGACCACCGGGATGGATCTCACGGGGTTCCATCTCGCCCGAATGGACCTGCCCGAGGTCAGGGCCATGGCCGAGCTCTATCCGATCGACCAGATATTCGACAATCGCGCCTATCCCACACTGCTGGCGAACGCCCTGATCGACGCAGGCATCCCAGCCTTCACGCCCGAGATCGGGGCTGCGCGCATTCTGGACCACGGCCTGATCCCGCTCTTCGCAGAGGGCACGATGAATGTGCTGAAGCATCACGGCATCATTGCCGGTCCGATCGGGCGCACCGGCCGCGATTCAGGCGTGTTCCTCGCCAATAGCGGGCACACCATTCTTTCAACCCATGGCGGCTTCGTCGAGCTCCTGGTCAAGCTGAAGGACCAGGTCAAGATTGGGCAGAAGGTCGCCATCCAGCGCAATGCATTCGGCGAAGTGGTCGCGGAATATACCTGCGATGTGGCGGGCGAGGTCTGTGGCCGGCGCACGGACGCCACGGCCGAACCCGGTACACCACTCGTGTTCATCTTCTACAACGCTGCGCCCGCCGAAGCCCCGGTCGACTATTCCGAGTAGGCGCCAGCGGCCCCGCTGATATCGCTCCGGGCCGAATGGCTTGACGCCGGCAGCCCTGGAGCGGAGGCGCCCAGGCCGGCTCGCCATCGCGCCCGAGCCGCTCGCGCCTATTTGCCGGTAGCGATCAGCCGCATGACCTCCGACATCACGGGATCCTTGCCGGCGGCATAGTCTGCGAAGGTCGGTGCAACCGTCAGCGTCGGCTGGAGCGATCCTGCAGGCACGGCATAGGCATAGTTCAGCAGGAAGCACGTCATGATCTGCGAAAGGCTGCAGCCGTTCTCCCAATCGTGATAGGCCGTCGTATAGCGCAGCGTCAGTTTCGTGTTCGGCAACAGGGTGGTTCCGCCCTCACCCCAGAACTGGGACCGATCGCCCATCGCCTCTCCGATCAGGAGCGCGCGGGAGCCGGCGAAATATTTCAGCCGTGCCGCGGTGCTGATCGCCGCGGAGAAGGTGTTTGCGCTGGTCAGAATGAAGAGCCTGCCACCCGGCGGCAGAAGTTCAGGCAAACGGCGCGAGAAATCCGCGGTCAGGACATAATCGCCGCCGCGATTGAAGCGCAGGTCGACGACGGCGTTTCGAATTGATTTCTTAGCGGCATCGTCGAGCATGTCCGATAGATACCGGGATGCCGAGACCGGTCCCTTGTCGCTCATCCGGTTGATCTGGACATAGAGCAGGTCCTGCGCCGGATAAATATGCCAATAGTTCTCCTCCAGGGCGCGAGAGATAGAGCGGCAGAGCAACGCCGTCGAGGACGTGCCGCCATTCGGCCGCCCCAGCGACTGGCGCAACGGGGCTGAGATGGCGCTTCGGCCAAAAATTGCCACTCAACGGCGCCTGGCTGGCAGGCAGCGCAGCAAGCTTTGCCCGCCTCATACTCCCATCTGCGGCCCGGATGTCGAACGTGCTGCTGCTTGCCGTGTCGGCGAGTCCGGCGGCATGGAGCAGTTCAGGCGAGATCAGGAAATTCGGCACGAACTCCTTCGACAGATTGGCGGGGCCGCCGACATAAGGGCGCAGCGCCTCCACCAGCGCTTTGGTCGGGCGCTCGTTTGTGCCGAGGATCTGCCCTCCGAGAAGATGACGCAGGTTGTCGGCGGCCGCGATCACGAACAATCCGTCAGAAAACCATCCCAGGCGAATGGGCGCAGCGTTGAAGCCATGATCCCCTGCCATCCCGATGATGTTGGTATGGCCGTTATCGGCTAGGGCCACGGCCTTCGCCGTCGCCATCGCCATGCCCGCCCTGTCGAGCTCACCTGCCCGCTGCTCGATCGCATCGAGAGCTCGCCCATACGCCGCGCGGGTTTCGCTGGTGAAGCTCCGCTCAACCTCGGGCAAACGCCGCAGATGCGCCAGATCCTGGCGATTCCTTTCGGCCTGGGAAGCGGCGGCTTGAAAATCCGTC
Organism: Allobosea sp. 2RAB26; assembly: GCF_052115465.1. NCBI lineage: Bacteria > Pseudomonadati > Pseudomonadota > Alphaproteobacteria > Hyphomicrobiales > Alloboseaceae > Allobosea > Allobosea sp. 2RAB26. The sequence continues at coordinate 185,954 of NZ_JBFRGS010000008.1, forward strand.
TTGGGATACGGCTTGAGCGTCGGATAAAGAATGAGGCCGAGCGGCAGCAAGACGAGAACAAGCAATGCCGCTATTGCGATGAGGGAGACCTTGATCCAGCGCCGCCGCAACGACCGCTTGGGGGCATCACCGTCTCGTCGCATTGACCTGGCCAATCCCAAAAGCACCCTGTCGATCACGTGGCTATGGCATGGCCTCGGTCCGCTCCGCCAGCTTGAACGCAAAGGTTGTAGCCGGATGCGAAACGCGGCTGGCGCGTGTTGCAATAACGACGCGAATCCGTGGCTTCATCACCGGTCCGCTCAGGTGCGCCGGCCATGGCGGGAGAGCTCCCGCAAGACCCGGCCGATGTCTCCAAGTGCGGACCGATACGAAGTCCATACGGGCCGAACTCGCTGGATCAAGCGGGGCCTAAAAATCGAGTCACGGCATCGGATCTGAAATCATTTCGGAAGGCACTCCACATGATAGGCAATGATGATCTGTCCCGGGCTGGCCTTCCCGATGCTCTTCAAATCCTCCAAACCGCTTCTAATCTTGTCTCCAGCCTCCCTTAAACTGTCGTCGAGCTTCGATTTTGCGGACAGGCATCGCTCTTCCGTCGAGAATTCCTGGAACACCACGCTCGGGCGCAGCCTCCATTCCGCCCTGTCGTTTGTCGCGGCAGGGTTGACCGAGTAGGAGAAGACATACATCAGAATCCACATCGGCATGCTCCACTGGTGGCAGATGATCCCCGTGCGGCGGCCAAAGCCGCCTGGATTGCCTTGATCGACGCGCCTCTGTCCGGTCGAGCGCCGACAGCGCGCATGACCATCATGATCTCCGTGGCCTCGTCAGGCGACGTATGCTTGGTCGGTTCCAGACGAGGGAATACAAGGGCTCAGGAACCTCAAGTATATCGGCAGCGAATACCCGAGATATCCGGTGCATCGTTATAGCCCCTCCGGGGACGCATCGTAAGGCGTTTTTCGGGCGTCCCCCCCGCAAGGTGAGCCCGCTGAGCCGCAGTGCCGGCTTTCGCTCGAAGAGGATATCCGTCTGCGGCCTGCATCGCACATGTGATGTTGCAGCCGCCTGCCGTGGCGCAGCCCTGGGCTGCTGATTGTCCTCCCTCAACGGACCGGCCCTGCTCCGTCCATTACGTCGGACCGTCGCAATCAGCGCGCGGCTTCCAGCCACGCCAGGGCTTGCGCCCTTTCATCGAAGGGAAATTGCCGAACCTCCGCTGCAACGAAGTGCTTGGCGATATGCGGCATGATCTTCAGCAACTCGCTATCGGTCACCGCCGCGATGCGATCGATCTTGCGGTGGTGATCCCTGACGAAGCGGAGATGGGACACGAGCGCGCCGAAGCTGTCCCAGCCCGGAAAGGCCTTTGCGCGGATCATCACCCCGGCGAGCCTGCCATGGGATGCGATGAACGGATCGACCTCCCGGGCGATCCGCTCAAAATCGGCCTGTTCAATCGGCCCGTCCGGCGAGAGTACAAGGACAGCCTGGTCGCGCAGCAATTCGAACTGGATCATCGTTCCCTCCCGATCTGGCGTTCGAGGCGGTCCCTCGCAAACCCTTGGCGTCTTCCTCCGCCAGGAGCCTGTGAGCACATGTCATGGAGCGCATGCGGTTCGCATGAGGTAAGCGGCCCCCTTGCGGGTCTGGCTCAGATAATCGCTGAATCCCTCCGATGGTTCCATGAGCTTCCGCTGCGCCGGATCACGGCAACGCGGACAGGCCCAACGCCAATGGCTCTTGCGTTGATCCTGAGACCAGGCCTCCCCTTGGGCCGGCCGCGACCAACGCGAGCGGCCTCTTCCGCGCCGCCGAATTCCGTCTCGACGTCGACCGCAGATCAGGCGGCGCGCAAGGCGGTCTCTATCGACCGGGTCCGATCGGCAGCCTAGAAGCTCACCTTGACCAGCGCCTGTCCGCCGAGGCGATTTGCACTTGCTGCGAGTTCACCATCGAAGCGAGCGCCCAGGGTTACGGCTGGCGTGATCTTCAGATCGAGCCCGGCCGCCAGGAGCGCACTGTTGCGGGGAGCGCGCGCGCCATCGATCGCAAACCCTGAACCCGCGAGACCGCTGATCGTGGCGCTCAATCCGGCTTCGCGCTGATAGTAATGCGCCCAGCCAGCCCGGAGATAACCGGCAACCGGGAGGCCGTTCACAGCCCCGCCGAGATCAAGCTGCATTCCGAGCTCGCTTCGGCTGGTGACGTCGCTCCGCCGAGCCAGGCTCAACGCGGCGGCACTGGCGCCATTCCAGCTCGCCTCGGTCACGGCCGGGCTGCGGACCTGGATGGCCTGCAATGCTGCCACGGGTGAAAGCGTGACGCCGGACCACTCAAACAGAGCGGCGCTGGCCTGCAGGCGCCCGCTCCAGGCGTTGCTGCCATAGGACGATGAAAGGCTGGAAGCACCGAGAGCCGGCACGGCCCGGTTCACATCGTTCTCCAGGCGCGCATAGGCCAGGGCAGCAGCCAGGTTGACCGGTCCGAGCTTGGTCATGCCGTAGATGCCGGCCTGGAAAATGTCTGCATCAGCCTTTCCGAGCCCGCCCGAGAGCGATGCGCGGGCGCTGCCGCCGGCCACGGCGAAGCCGACGGTACTGCCAGGGCCAACGCGAAGGTCGGCACCGACGGCGAGATGCACGTCGTCGACATTACGCTTGGCCGAACCGTCCCGGGCTCCTCCGTCATTGCGCCCTACGGAGCCGAGCACCGCCCCCCAGACCGAGTATGCGGGGGCGTCGAGGAAGGCCGGCCGAGCCGGTTCGTCGCTTCCCTTGCCGCCCAGCGCCGAGAACGTCGCGGCGCCATGGCCTGCCCCGCTTCGCCCGGCGCTCGCCGGGTTCAGCATGGCGTGGAGGAACTGGTCCGCGGCGGCATTGGCCATGGCCGGCACCGACGTATGGGCTTCGCCGGAAAGCTGGTTCACGGCAGCGGGTATCTCGGCTGCCGGCAGGTTGTAGATCGCGAACAGCGGGGATGGATCGGCACCGGCAGCGACGGCCCGATCGATCGCACTGGCAATCGAGAAGCCGCTGAACATCCTGGCGCCAAACATGCGCGGCGACAGGCCTCCCGGGGGAGCTGCCGGCGGCGTGACGATCGGCACCAGCGGTTTTGGCGTCAATGTCAGGAGGACGTCGTTGCTGGTGTAGGAGATGGCCGTGGTGACGCCGTCGCCGAACGTGCCGGATGTTGCCTCGGTGCCGAAGCGGCTTCCTCCGAGCCCGCCCGCGGCCGAGAGCAACGTGTAGGGGCTGGAGAATGTGTACGCGCCGCCAAGCGGCACGATCCTGAGCGTACCGGCGAGTGCTGCAGCGCCCGTGACGTTGACGCGATCCGAGACCGCACCCTGTACCTCGGCGAGATAGCTCGATCCGGCGGCCAGCGTCAGGCTGCCGTTGACGGTAAGCGTGCCGGGCGAGTTGCCGGGAGCGAGCGTGCCATTGACGATCATCGCGGGAATCTGGCCGGAGCCACTCAGCGTAGCGCCAGGCGAGACGGTCACGCTCGACGAGGATGCGATCGAACCATTCACGACGAGCGTGCCGCCGGTCACGAGTGTCGCGCCCGTATAGGTGTTGGTGCCGGCCAGGGTCAGCGTGCCGCTGCCCATCTGCGTGAGCGTGCCGCTTCCGGAGATGACGCCGCGATACGAAACGGTGTTCGATCGGTTGACGATCAATGCACCCGCATTGCTGATCGAGCCGACAAAGTTGCCGGTGCCGCCGATCCAGCCGGTCGTTCCGCCATTGCCCAGCTGCAACGTGCTGCCAGCTCCGATGAAGACGTTGCCTCGGGTGCTGTTCGTCGCGGTCAGCGTGAGCTTGCTCAATCCAAGATGCGAGAACGTCCCCGGGCCCGAGATGCTCCCGGCATAGGTCACATCATCGGATCGTTTGAAGATCAAGCTGCCATAGTTCGTCACGTCGCTGGTGATCGACCCCGTATTGCCGTTATTGCCGATCTGCAGGGTGGCGCCACTCGCGATCCCGGCGCCCCCGGAGAAATCACTCGCGCCGGTCAGCATCTGGGTGCCGCCATTGATCGAGATTCCGCCGGTGCCGCGGATGGCGCCGGAAAAGATGCCGCTGGCATTGTTGACCATAAGGCTCGCGGGTCCGAGCCGGACCTCGCCGCTGCCGTTCAAGGCCTTGACCTGCGCAGAGGCTGCCCCGCTCACGTCAAAAACACCATCGACGGTGATGCCGCTCGACTGGTTGATGCGGCCCTGACCTGTCAGCGCAAGGGTGCCGCCAGCCGCAACACTCGTCGCGCCCGTATAGGTGTTCATGCCGCTCAAGGTGAGGGTGCCGGCGCCGGTCTTGTTCAGGCCGCCGGCCCCCGCGATGTCGCGGGCGAACGTCGTGTCGAAGCCGTTGGTGTCAATGGTGCCGCCAGCGGCATCAAGGCTTAGCGCCCGCCCCGTCGAGAGGTTGAAGCTCGTATCGAACCGGAGCGTGCCGCCGTTGAAGATGACCCCATCGCCAGACGGACCGACATCGGCATCACTCGATACCGGCAAGAGGCCCGGGCCAATCGTTATGTCTGCGGCCGATGCCGGGGGAACCATGACGCCTGCAATAATACAGGCGGACAGCAAACTCGCGACAGACGTAGTTGAGCGCAGACCCCTCGATATCGCCTTCAGGCCGCAAGGTAATACAGGCGAAAACGAGATCACAGGCGCCGATAGCACCTGATAATTACATGGAACCGCCACAGAAAGCCCCCAAAAGACAGCATTTTTCTTTTCGGACTAGCACGCACGTTGCCGTGCAACCAACCTGGAATTAACGGATCGATAACGATTGTGACTGGCTGTTCACAGCCAATCCGACGGAACCCACCTGCCCTGCGGCGAGCGCTTCGCGCTGCCGCAGGAGTTTGATTTCATCCTGTTTCGCCAAGGCGCAGATCCAGACACCGCAAGCCACGGCTTGACCTCTTCGAAATCCACCGGCTTCCAGCTCATGTCGAAGGCCGCCGCCTCCGGGCCATAGATCCAGGATCGCTATGACAATGGTCCCGGTGAGGCGTTAAGTGGCTGGCAAACCAGCGCGAGAACGGGTCATCCCATGGCGAATACGAGCGGTCATCACGAGTGGTGGTGGACGGGCGCTTCGCTTTGCCTGAGTTCCCACTCCTTCAACGCATGAAACGCCGCGATATTTGCCTGTCCCTCGTCCATTGCCCTCTGCATTTGGCCGCTTTGCATCATGTCGTAGCTTTCATAGATGGCATCCATCGTGCAGCCCTTGGGGCTGTTGCACGAACCCTGACTGGGCAGAGGAACCCAGGCGGCCAGTACGACTGTCCCTGCCACCAAGACTGCGCGGTTGATCAGCTTGCTCATCGTCAAAGCCTCCACGCTCGGTCCGCGCATTGAACCTTGCAGGCTGCCGCGCGAGCCGTATCTATTCGTCGCCCTGAGTGCAGTATATACCTATGTTCGATTTCACCATCTGCGGCGAATTCTCGCAGCTTACTGATCAAGAGCCCTCGATCGGAAGAACATTATCCCAGCTTTCCCTGCTGTCTTTCTTTTCGATCAGGATTTTGCGGAGCGCCATCGTCTTCAGCTACTCGTCTCCGCCCCGCAATGCCCAGAGCGCTGCGCCGACGGGGCTCCAGTCGGATAGCTCGCCGCGACGGCCTAATTCGCATGGGTAAGACGCTGCCGGAGCGGAAAACCGGCGAGCCGGGCGCCTTCGATCAGGGCGGCGCGATCCTTTTCGTTGAAATTGCGCTTGGCGAGCTCCGCACCGAGATTGGCGAAGAAGTCGGGGCGCAGCTTGAGAAACTGCGACCGGCTCGCGGCTGCCTCTGCGTCAAGACCGGCGCGCGCATAGATGAGTGCGGCCACGAAATGATAGAGCGAGAAGCTGGCGAGGTCCGCCCGCCGGATCAGTGAGAGCGCCATCTGGTCGTCATTCAGCATATAGGCAGCGAGCGCCTGCATCCCAACATAGTAGCTCGATCGGACCGGATTTCTTGCAACCGCTTCATCGAGCAGATCAAAGCCGCGCTTCCACTGACCTGCCTGCGCAAGGCGGCTGCCATATTCCCCGAGCAGTTCCATGTCGTTCGGGTTGAGAGCCAGCGCCCGCTCCCCGATCCGCAGTGCCTCGGCCGGCTCCTGGTTGAAGAACAGCATCGTCATCAGAGCCTGTTGAGCCCGCACATTCTCTGGATCGAGCTCGACCGCACGCAGGGCCGCGTTGCGGGCTCTGGAGATCGCATCCGGGGGTCCTGGCCGACGGTTCAGCCGGAAGCGGTCCTCATCGAGATAGAGATAGGACAGCATGGCCCAGCCCGTCGAATAGCTGGGGTAACGTATAGTCGTCTGTTCCAGGCATTGCCGCGTCGCGATGTGCTCGTCCTGACCCAGGCTTTGCCTGTACCGGTAGAACCGGAGCATGCACTGATAGGCATCGAAGCTCTCAGGCCTGCCGTCCTCCGCCTTCACCTGCGAGGTATCGAACACGATGCCATAGGGTTGTGCGACGGCCGTGGCGACCTTGGCGGCGATATCGGATTGGACGCCCAGGACGTCGCTGACGCGCAAATCCGCATCATACGCCCGCGACCAGAGGATCGCCGCCGTGGCGCCATCGAGCAGGCGGCTGGAGACCCGGAGCTTTCCCTCAGAGGTGCGTATGCTCCCTTCCAGGACGAACTCCCTGCCCGGCCTGCCTCCGGCCTCCGGCGCGGGGAGCACGGACGTCGGCTTGCCCGGCGACTCCCGCACATAGACCGACAATTCCTTGAACCTCGCCAGCTGGACGAGCACCTCTTCGGTGATGCCCGCAGCGAGCAGCCCGGCCTCGGAGCCGGGAGAGAGATTGGCGAAGGGCGCCACGACGAGGGCTGGCCGGACCGGGCCGTCCGCCCGATCGCTGCGCCAGACCTGCCCCATCCCGACGCCGACGACGACCAGCGCCATGGCGCCGATCAGCGCCCAGACCCAGGGTGCCCGCGGCTTCGTCCTGGCCGAGACGGCTATAGCCGCGGGCTGCGCCCTCTGCCCGTGCTCGACCGATGGATCGAGCGACCGCCATGAGAAATGCGGAACGTAGCCGCCCTTCGGAATTTCGATGAGCACGCGATCTGCCTGCCCAGCGACAAGATAATAGCGCTCCATCGCGCGTCTGAGACGCCCGGCTTCAATGCGGACGACGGGATCATTCTGAATATCGAAATGTGAATCGCGGCCCAGAACTTGGGTCGCTATCGAATAGGCCTTGATACGCTCGGCACGGCCCGCAAGGGTCTCACTGGTAACATAGCTTAGAAACCGTCTGATCCGGTCGGATACCTTGAACTCCGGACTTGCCAGGATCAGTTCAAGTTGTTCCATAATATCTCTAGATGATGGGCCGCTCCCATCAGAGCTCAGAAAGGCCCTGCCAGAATTTCTCCGCTGCATGGACTTGGCCTCCCCCGACCAATATCTCCACGTACAGGTCCGAAATCCGTAACAAATTTAAGAAGTCGCGGCGGGAGCTTACGCCTGCCCGACGGTTTCGGCCACCGTTTTTATGGGGATCTCGTGCGGCCGCTATGCCCTGCGAGAGCCAATTGCCGCGATCTCTGCGCATTGCGGGCGCGAGGGACGACGATCGATCGGTGGGTGAGCTGCCGGATCAGTGTCCGGTGAAGACCAGTGTTTGAATGGGCAGGACCAGCGCCTGGATCCTCAGCAGCATGGCATGAACAAGCGCGACCGCATCGACCGCATGAAGGAGGACCTTTTTGACGGATCCAGTTTCTTTGGACTCGATGCGATCGTGATTGCTGGAATAGGCGTTGGCGATGCAGCTGCTGCCTGGCGTCACGCCGTCGAGCCCATCGGGATAGAGCGGCTCGAGAAATGTCAGGATCGTGCCGGGCCGGGCGATCTGCTGAACATCGATCAACTGCTCGCCGCCGCGAAACTGCCCGGCTGCGATGAAGTCCTGCACCCCGGTCACCACCATCGGAATGACGACCCAGGGCTTCGAGATGCAGGTGGCTTCGGCCACCATGCCGACCTTCATGACCTGCGCTTCGATCTGGGAGAAGCCCGCCTGCAACGAGGAACGTCCGGCTTCCTCAGGGATCAATACGCCGCCCGGGCGCAGAAGCGGGTTGACGATGTCCCCGACACGAAGCGCAAATTGTTCGACACGCCCGGACACTCCGGCTCTGATCACGGTCTTTTCGAGATCGACCTGGGCTTGGGCCAGCGCCGCCTGAGCACTTTCCCTCTCCGCCGGCAGCAGCGTCGAGATCCGTGTTTGCGCCGTGTCTCGCGCCGCGGTCGCCGAGTTCACAGCGGCTTCCTTCCCGGCGACGAGGACTTGCAGCCGCTCGATCTCGCGCTGTGCGACGACATCCGCGTTCCGTCGCATCAATTCCTGTTTGGTCCGCAATTCGTCCTGCGCCTGCTGGAGGTCACTCCTCGCCTCCTGGATCTTGGATTCGTTCGAGGCGAGCTCGGACCGGGCGACAGCGAGCGCAGCGTCGGCCTCGATAATCTTGCGGCGGGCGGTTTCGGCCGCCGCTTCCTGCCGGCTGCTATCCAGTCTGAAGATCGGCGCGCCTTTTTCGATCCTGCCGCTGAGTCCGACGAAAACCTCGGCGACCCGCCCATTGATCTCGGGCACGATCGGCACCGCCCTGAAGAACAGGGTCGCGTTCGTAGTCGAGGGGTGATTGTAGAAGATCACCGTGATCAACCCGATGGTCAGCATCGCGCAGGCCGTGATGCCCCAGCGCAGCTCGAACCAGACCGAATAGAGCGTGATCTCCTTGCCGATCCGACGGCCTTGACCGTAGCGGCGAAAGAGGTAGTCCGGCAGGATCGTCAGAAGCGAGCAGAACATGAGCTCAAGCATGGGTCGGCTCCTTCTTGCGCCCATGCTGCTCCGCCCCTTGATCTGTAGGCATCTCCTGGGAATCGGACGGGTCTGGTGGCTCGGTTGTTGCTCCCCCGCCTCGGCGGGGCGTCGAACCCGCAATTCGCTCGAGAGCGTGAGCCATGCGACCGAAGAGGCCGGAGAAATCGGGCAAGTCGATCAGCGCCAGCAGGAGCCCTGCCACCCAGAACAGGTGGATATGGGTGAACAGCGCCAGAAGCCCGAGGACCGCGACAATCTCGAACTGGAGCTTCTGCGACTTGTGCGCCATCCGCTCCGGCAATGTGTGCAGCCGAAAGAAGATGATGCCAACCGTCAGGATCGCGACGAGGAGCAGCACCGCCATCGCGACCATGAGATAGTCGGTCTCTCCCGGAGCCGTGATGAAGGGCGGCAAATGGTCCGGGGCAGCAGGATGAATATTCGGCGACGCCATGGCTTCCCCATCCGACCCTGAACGCTATCGCAACGGTATCCGTGTCAGGCGCGGAACGCCAGCCCGCGCCGGCTCACTTCAGCGTCACCTGGAACGCCTCGGTAAAGACGAGCTCGATCATGTCGCCGCGCTTCAGCTTCTGGAGATCGGTGGCAAGGACGGGGTCTGCAACCGGCAGGGAACGCCGACCATCCGGACCGTCGATCGTGACAACCTTCTTGGCAGCGTCGAAGCCGTTGAACTTCGCCGTCACAGTCGCAGTACGGGTCACAAATCGTGAGGGGAGGTTCTGGAAAACCGCATCCGACTTGCCCTCGGAGTACCGGACGCCGGGCTTGAGGCCCTTCTTGCCCCTGGTGACGGCCGCGATCGCCCCGTCGATCCGCCTGATCTCGAGATTATCTCCGACCTTGACCTTGGAGAGATCACCGAAGATCTCCGGCACCTCGACGAGCCAACGGTGGCTTCGCTGCTGCACGATCATCGTGCGATTGGGCCGGTCGACTGCCGCAACCTTGACATTGAGTTCGTCGATGGCCGCCGGGCCGACGCCTGCGACGATGACCGTCTGCGCTCTGGCCGGCTGGCTGCCGGACCAGGACGCCACGCCGGCAAGCAGGGCAAAGGCAAGCGACCAGTTCTTCAATGTCGTCATGGCGTGGCCTCCGGGTTCGCCCGCTTCCGCCGAATACGGCATCCTGCTTCATTCGCCCGCGCGGTTGCGGCTGGGAGCGGGACTTCGGTGAAGGGGCAAGGATAGGCGACGGCCCAGGGGAGCGGGAGTAACTAACGGGAGGTTACGCCCGCATGATGCTGCCCGCCGGCCCAGGCGCCGCGCAATCCGCCACAGGTCCCGCCCCTGTCGATCGGGTTCGACTGGCCGCACGCGTCGTTTGCGGTCGCCTGGCGAGCGTAGCCTCCCGTTAGTTACTCCCGCGGACGCGATCTTTCTCCATAGTGGTCGCAACGTAGCGCTCGTCGGCGGAGTACCGTTGCGATGGATCAGGGCGTGTTGGCTGCCATTCGGCATCTTCCGGCCCATGGAAGGTCGATCAAGGAAAGAGCACTTCGAAGCGAGAGTTTCCGTGCGCTCTGCGCAGACCTGGCCGAAGCCGAGCGCGCGCTTGCGGAGTGGGAGAGTTCGCTGCTGCCCATCCGCAAGGCCCGCTGCATCGAGTACCAACAGCTCATCGAGAGCCTCGAAGCCGAGCTCAAGGAAACCCTCGGTCGTCCGGACGGCGTCTGACCAAGCAGGCAATCGCGATTTCGACTGGAGAGGAAACGGCAATGCCCCAGACCGCGGCGCACGGCGCGAAAGCCGACATTCTCGCCGACGAGAGTTTCATGTCGGCCGACGACCTGAAAGTCTACATGGCGGACATCGAGATGGCGAAGGCATCCAAGATGCTGGGTGCCATGGATAAGGCCGAGGAGGCACGCCAGAAGCTGATCAAGACGCTTGCGGAAGAGGTCGAGGTCAATGCCGAGCTGATTGCCCGGATCAAGCACAACCTCGCAGTGAAGACGCGCGCGGCTGCCGAGCGTGGCGAGCGCGAGGTCATGGTGATGCGGTTCCCGAGCGCGCTGTGCAACGACAAAGGCCGTGCGCTCAACAATTCAGAGGCGGACTGGCCGACGACGCTCACCGGACGGCCGCGCCAGGCCTATGAATTCTGGAAGGAGCATCTGAAGCCCGCGAATTATCGGCTGCGCGCGATGATCATCGACTGGCCGGGTGGGCTGCCCGGCGATGTCGCCTTCTTCCTGGCCTGGTCCTAACCGGGAGGGCGTGATCATGGATGCTCCTGTCAGCAAGGCCATGAAGCGAGAGCCTTACGAGCGCCAGTTGAAGGAATTTCATGGCGAACTGGTCAAGCTCCAGGAATGGGCCAAGCATACCGGCGCCAAGATCTGCATTATCTTCGAGGGCCGTGACGGCGCCGGTAAGGGCGGTGTCATCAGGGCGATCACCGAGCGGGTGAGCCCGCGGGTCTTCCGCGTCATCGCGCTTCCTCCGCCGACCGATCGCGAACGCTCGCAGATGTACGTCCAGCGCTATCTGCCCCATCTGCCGGCCGCCGGCGAAGTCGTGATCTTCGATCGCAGCTGGTACAACCGCGCCGGCGTCGAACGGGTGATGGGGTTCTGTACGGAGGAACAGGCCCAGGCCTTCCTGTTCGCAGTCCCGAGCGTCGAGAAAGTCATCGTCGAATCCGGCATCATCCTGCTGAAATACTGGCTTGAGGTCAGCCCGAAGGAGCAGACGCGCCGGATCGAGGAGCGCATCACCGACCCGCGCAAGATCTGGAAGCTGTCGCCTATGGATCTGAAATCCTATGGCCGCTGGAATGACTATTCCCGTGCCCGCGACGACATGTTCCGGGCAAGTGATACGAGCTGGGCGCCCTGGTTTGCCGTCCATTCCGACGACAAGCGCCGCGCCCGGCTGAACATCATCTCTCATATCCTGTCCTCGATCCCCTACGAGGCGCCGCCGCGCGAGAAGATCAAGCTGCCGAAGCGCCAGAAACTGGACGACCACCAGGAAACGAGTTTCGCGAGGCACTGGGTCGCGGAAACCTGCTGAAACGCAACGGGTGAGGCAGCGACAGGGAGGCTACATTGCAGCGCTCCGAGGCGGCACTGGGCGTTCGACTTCCCGCGGGGGCGCAGGCCGCCACGGTGACGCTGCGTGCTGTCCGGCACCGATACCTGATCCTGTGCGGGGTCTTCGTCCTGGCCGTGATTTCCGGCCTCCTCCTCAATCTCGTCCTCGGCTCCGGACCCGGCGAGGTCTCGCAGGCGCTCCGCTACTCGGACATGGTCGCGCGTCAGCCCACGGCCTGGGAGCAATATGGCTGGCCGATCGCAGGGTTCTCGATCGCGCTGTTCCTGCAGGCAGTCCTGATCGTCCTGCTGCTCTTCGAACGCCAGCGACGCGCTGCTGCAGAGCGGGAGGCAAGTCAGTTCCTGTCCGAAGCCATGACGGTCGAGCGGCGGATTTCGCTCGGAGAAATGTCTGCGTTCATCGCGCATGAACTCAAGCAACCGCTCAGCGCAATCCTCATCAATACCGAAGCGGCCGAGATCATCCTCAGGAACGCAGCCCCCAGCATCGCGGACCTTCAGGACATCGTCGCGGATATCAAGCGGGACGAGATGCGCGCGGTCGAGATCATCGACCGCGTGCGGAACATGATCCGACCGACACGGTCGCCCACCCGGACGATCGATCTGAACCGCTGTGTCCGCGATACGTTCCGGCTCGTTTCCAGCCGTGCAGCCGCCAACGATATCGTCCTGAAAGCAGAGCTGGACGAGAGACTTCCGGAGATCCCTGCCGATGCCATCCAGATTCAGCAGGTGATCCTCAACATCACCATCAACGCACTCGATGCCATCATCGGCAGTGGCGGCTCTCGACGGGAAATCGTCGCAAGGAGCGTGGCCCGTGGACGAAACATCGTCGAACTATCCATCATCAACGACGGACCGTCGGTCCCGCCCCATGCATTGGGGAAGCTCTTCGATGAGTATTACACCACGAAGGCCGATGGCATGGGCCTCGGACTGGCGATCAGCAGGAAGATCATTCTCGCGCATCGCGGGCGGATCTGGGTGGCCAACCGCGATGATGGCGGGGTCGCCTTCCATATCCATCTCCCCGCCATGAAGACATGAAGGGCCTCCATGCCAGCCAATATCTACCTCGTCGATGATGACACGTCCTTCAGAACCGCAATGGTTCGTTTGCTCGAAGCCTCAGGCTTCCAGGCGAAATCATACGGGACCGGAGCCGAGCTCCTGGACCAGCTTCCCGACGAAGGAACGGACGGCTGCATCCTGCTCGACGTCGATATACCCGGCGTAAGCGGGCCCGACCTTCAGCTCCGCCTGAATGCGGCCGGATCGCGATTGCCGGTGATCTTCCTGACCGGTCACGGCGACATTCCAACCAGTGTCCGCACGATCAAGGCGGGCGCAGAGGATTTCCTGACAAAGCCAGTCACCAAGGACGTGCTGTTCGATGCGATAGACCGGGCGCTGGCCCGGTGTCGTCGCACCAGGCACGATGACAATGGCGCCGTCTTGCGAGCCCTTCGGCTCGGCAGCCTCACCCCGCGGGAGCGCGAGGTCTTCGCTCTTGTGGCGAGAGGCCGGATGAACAAGCAGATCGCTTACGAACTCGGAACCACCATTCGCACCGTCAAGGCTCACCGGCACAATGTGATGGAAAAGATGGCCGCACGCTCGATAGCCGAGCTTGTCCTCTCCGCGGAGCAACTGGGCCTTATCTCGTAGCAATGACTTGCGATCAGTCGGGCAGAGTCAGCCTTGTATCGTGTCCGTGCAGTTCGATTGCCACCGCAACAAACCAATGGGAACCTGGCGCCTGACAAAACGGCGTGTTTCCCGGAGATTCGTCAGCGTTCTGGAGCCGTTTTGAAAGAAGGGTTGGACCACGATGACAACCGACCCCCTAGCGAGTGGCTACAACCCGCATCCGGCAAAGGGCCTGAAGACCCCGAGGGCTGCCGCCGCCGCCGGGATCCTGTTTTCGGTGCTGCTGCTGACCTCGCTTTTTCTGATCCTCGACACCGTGCGGCTGGACCCGCGAGACCCTGGCGACTGGCTGGGTCCGCAATCCTGGAAAGTGTCGCTCGCGCTCAACCTGATCCCGTTTGCGGGCATCGCGTTCCTGTGGTTCGTCGGTGTCCTCCGCGACCGGATGGGAGCGGCCGAAGACAAGCTGTTTGCAACTGTCTTTCTCGGAAGCGGCCTCCTGTTCATCGGCCTTCTCTTCGTTTCCGCTTCGTCGGTCGGGGCGATCCTCATCGCCTATTCCGCGGTTCCCAGGGACCTGCCGGGGTCGATGACCTTCATGCTGGCGCGGTCGCTCGCCTATCACCTGACCAGCATCTACGCATTGAAAATGGCGGGCGTCTTCTTGATGACGGCCTCGACGATCGTCCTGCGCACCGGAATTGCCGCACGCGCAACGGCGATCACAGGGTATATCGCCGCCGCCATCATCCTGATCGGCAGCCAATTCCTAGATTGGACCGTGATCATCTTCCCGGTCTGGGTCTTCATCGTCAGCGTCGACATCCTCATTCGGGAGGCCCGCTCGCGGGCGGCCGGTTAGATCATCGAACCGGAAACCGTATCCGGTCTGATGATCTAACCCTTTGTGTTTGCATCGGCTTTCCCAAAAATCGGAATCCACTTTTCGGGCCGATGCCCTAGATGCCCTCGCCTGCTGGAATGACGCGGCGCTCGGCTTCAAAGGCGCCGACGGCATCCTGAAGCTCGTCGAAAATCAACCCTGGCCCAATCGCATCGAGAAAACCCGATCGCCTGAGGATGTCCATCGGATCCCGGTGCAGCTCCGCGACGGCCAGCGTCACGCCGCGCTCTGCAAGCCACCCCTGCAGCTCACCGAGCATGACCGCAGCAGTTGAATCGATCTGGGCGATCGCGCTGGCGTCGATCACGAGCCAGCGCGTCCCCGGCGGTGCCGCATCGACGATACCCTCGATCCGGGCTTTGACGTATTCGGCATTGAAGAACAGCACGTTGCCCTGAACCAGGTAGATCACCAGCCCTGGAACGGGCCGCGCCTCCTGTACCCGATGAAGTTTGTAGAAGCCCGGCCTGCCGGCAGCGCGCCCGAGCAAGGCATCGCGCGGTCGCATATCCTTGAGCAGCAGATGAAGCAGGGTCCCGGCAATGGCGATCACCACGCCGCTCAACACCCCCAGGCTGATCGCTCCCCACATGCTGATCAGCGCAAAGACGAACTCGACCCGGCTGATGCGCCAGGTTTCCCTCAAGCCGGAAATGTCGATGAGATTCAACGCCGCTGCGACCAGAATGGCGCCCAGCGCCGGCACCGGCAGCACGCGCAGCGCCTGATTGAGGTAGAGCAGCAGCGCCGTCAGCGCGCCGGCCGCAACCAGCCCGGCCAGTTGCGATCGTGCTCCGGCAGCCAGGTTTATCGCCGTACGCGAATCCGAGATGGTGACCGGAAAGCCGCTGAACAATCCCGATGCGATATTGGCCGCGCCGATGCCGACGAGCTCGCGGTTGGCATCGATCGGAAAATTGCCGCGCACCCCGAAGCTGCGCGCACTGACGAGCCCGGCGCTGACGCTGACGAGCCAGACGGCCCCGGCGCCGAGCACGAGTTCGCGCCGCGGCAAGGCAGCCCCGGTGGGAAACGACAAGGCCGGGAGTGTGTTTGGCAGGCTGCCGACGACCTTGATACCCATCGCCTCGAAATTGAACAGATGGGAGGCGATGGCTGCAACGACGACGACGACGAGAGGCCCCGGGATCGGAAAGCGCAGGCGTGGCAGGATCAGCAGAAGCGCCAGCATCGCCGCTCCCAGCGTCACCGATGGCCAATGGATCAGATCCGATCTTCGCAACAGTTCCAGGACTGGGGCCAGCAAGCCGTCGGCGTCGATCTTCACGCCGGTCAGCCGACCGATCTGGCCCACCATGATCGATATCGAGATGCCGCTGATGAATCCGATCAGGATCGGCCGGGACAGGAAGGCCGCGATGGCGCCGAGGCCGACCGTGCTGGCAAGAAGGCTGAGGATGCCGACAGCCAATGCAAGCGCCGCAGCAGTGGCGACCCGCTCCTCGGGAGAGCCGGCAGGCATCGCGGCCATGACTGCGGCAAGAACCGTCATCGTCGCCGCATCGGGGCCAAGCATGAGCTTGTGGGAGGGCCCGAAGAGCGCATAGCCGACGAGCGGCAGGATGCTCGCATAGATCCCCACCTCGACGGGCAGCCCTGCGATCGCGGGATAGGCAATGGCGCTCGGGATCGCGACCGCTGCCACCGCCAGGCCTGCGGTCACGTCAAAGCGCAGCCAATCGGGGGAGAAGCCGGAGAAGCCGCTCAGGATTGGAAGGCGACCGAACATCATTGCTTCCTTGCGCCTTGTCCGGCGAGCCCGGCGGCTCGGAGGAGCGGGCTATGCCGGATCGGGATCTTTCCCCTCGTCGAAATCGAGATCGGCGCGTTCCAGCCTGGAGCGGGCAGCCGCCGCGCTATCCGTCACGTCCTTGGTGTCGGACGCGCGGCAGAGCGCAGTTGCAAGGCCGGCGGCGAAGAGAATGCGGCCGCCGCCGCTGTCCCCGCCCAGCACCTCCTCGACATTGCTCATGAGCAAGGCCTCACCGGTCCTGCGGTCATTGAGGTCGCCAAGGACGCGCTGAATTGTCTGGAGAGGCTCGATGAGGCCGGAGAAGCTTCGCTGGGGCAGAAGCGCGCCGAAGGGGTCGATCATGTAGCGGAGCTTCTTGGCGCGAACCCGAGCCTCATGCTGTTCGGGTGGACCGAGCCGTTCGATGTGCCAGCAGCGCTTGAGGAACGACTTCAGCCGCGGCCGAAGTTCGCGTCTCAGATAGCGCCCGATCGGCATCTGGAGCAGCTCGGCCTGTTCCGGCGTCGGCGAGGTTCGTGCCAGCGCGCCGAGCAGGTCGAGGCTGAGCTCCAGGGCAGCCGGCGACTTCAGATAGGCGATCGCCGTTTCACGAGCGTGCGCGCCCCGGGTTTCAAAGACCGCTCTCAGATCTGCAACGCCCGGGGCGCTGCCATAGCTGGCGCCGAGCGCTGCCAGGACGGTCTCGCAGAGGACATCGACCTCGCGGGATGCACCAAGAAACTGGGTCAGCCAGCGAAGCCGTGGCGAAAGGTCATTGTCACCTCGCCATTGCTGGGCCGGCTCGAACAATGAGGCGAGCGCCCGTATCCGGCGAATGCAGACCCGTGCCTGATGCAGCGCCTCGCCGCCGCTGCCCGCCGCGAGCAGGGCAAAGTTATCGAAGAGTCCGGTGAAGCAAGTGGAGAACGTGCTCTGGATGGCCTGTTCCGTGCTCATGCCCGGCGTGACATCGAAGGACAGTTCGCTGACGGCGCTCTGCGGGGAACCCGCGCTCAGCCGGAAGCCGCGCTCGCCCTTGGACGACAATACCGGCAGCGAGGGCACGATCGATGCCAGATCACGGGCACAGCTCAGGAGCGCAGTCGGCGTGCCGCTTGCGAGTTCGAGCTCGGCCTCGCAGATCGGCAGCGACCGGCCATCGCCCTGGATCTCTCCGATGTCGAGCGCCAGTTCCACCGTCGCATCGAGGCGCATGATGACGAAGGTCCTGCGCCTGACCTGCGTGCTGAAAACCGCTCGCAAGTTGCTCAGGTCGCGGTCGCCCAGCACATCGCACAGAGGCGTCCCTGCGAGCGTATCCTTCGACGGTGCATCGGTCGCGACGGCGCACTCCCACTCGCCGCGCATGATCGCTCCGGCGCCACTCGACTTGACCGTCTGGATGTTCTTCCGGCCGTCATGCCGGATGCGAAGCGAATAGCCCTTGCGCCGCAGCTTGAGCTTCGGGGTATCGAAGTAGACGGAGTGCAGGCGCCGTGTCCTGCCCTTCCCGCTTGTCCCCAACGCCTTGGCCGCCCGGGCATAGTGCTCGAGGTCCCCACTCATGGGAATGAGTTTCAGCTCGACCTCGCGATTGTCCGGCATCATCGGCCCCAAAGCCATTCCCGGTCGTGTCCGCCAGGTGGACTGCCATCAACTCTGCGGCACCGAAACCTTCTCCCAGGTCTTGTCGGGATCGTATGAGCGCATCCGCGTCGCGATCCGGCTGGTCTTGGGTCCCAGATCCTTCTGATACACCGTACCCTCGTGGTTCACGATGAAGCTCATGACGCCGGAGGTGCCGTATTCGGCGGGATAGGCGAGCAGGGCGAAGCCGCCGATCATCTTGCCGCCGACGACATAGTCTAGGCTTCCGCCTGGCGCCGCGGCCCCCTGGCGCTTGAGGATCTTGTAGTAGTAGCCGTGATAGGGCGTCTTGCCCTGCCCGCCCTTGTAGCCTTCGCGCTCGGCCTGCGCGGCGAGAGCGCCAAGCGGACTGGCCTCTTCTCCTGCCCCGGTCGCCCAGAACAAGCCGTCGCGCTTCCCCGGGCGGCTCGCGACCCGCTGGGCATAGGAGCCTGGCCCGGCGCCGGTTCTGTCCTTGCTCGCATAGTCGTTCTGGGCGTCGACATAGGCCAGGCTGACCTGGATCGCATCGAGCTCATTGCGCCCGAGGCGCCTGAACAGGATTTCCTTGCGCCCGGCCTCAGTGTCGAACCGCCACTCACCGTCCTTGCGCAGGATCGGGATCGGGAACGGAAAGTCATTCTGACCGACGAGCAATGTCGCCTTGTCGCCGTCGACCTCGACCTGGTGCTTGGCCTGATAGGCCGAGAGAAAGCGCTCCCTGTCCGCTGCGTCGGCGACCTCGTCGCCGGAAAAGACGATGTCGCGCCCCTTGAGCCCGAGAACGCCGAGCATCGGGCCGGTCTCGCTGGTGCGGGCGGCTTCCACAAGGGCTGCGGCGGCCGCCTCGGGCGTCTTGAAGCGCTCTTGCCCGCTGGCTGCGGAGATCCCGGCCAAGGTGGCAGCCGCGATTGCGAGGCTCAGCCATCGCCGACGGATCCGGTTGAGGTGCATCATGGCAGCATACCTCCCGACATCTCCGGGACAGTGGCACGGCATAGTGCCGTCGCCGCACATTCATGGCGGATGGTTCCGGTCGGTACGTGCGAGCCGGATGCCAGCCATTGATCGTAGGTCTGGAACCGCACCCCGATGCGCTCGTAATAGACACGCAGGAAACCATCGGCGCCCCGTGTCACGGCGTCGGGCGCGACCTCCTGGACCTCCTGCGCCATCACGCCGACATAGCGCCTGTCGCTGCCCCGATAGGCAAACCGGTAGAAGCCGATGCCATTCCGAAGCCGGCCGAGCTCGACGATATGATCCTTGAGCGCGACGTCGGAACGCCGCCCACCGCCGCCCCCGCGACCGCCGCCTCCACGCCCACCGCCGCCACCCATGCGCGCGCCACCGCCGCCGCCCATGCGTGCCCCGCCGCCGCCAAACCCGCCGCCCCCCGCTCTGGGACCACCGCCAAATCCGCCGCCACCCATCCGCGCTCCGGCATGAGCGAAGCTCGCCTGTCCGCGCTGGGATTGCAGATTGGCTGCCCTGCCGGGCTGCATGTTGCCGAAGGCATTGTCGCGGCGCGGCCCACCCGCCCGATTGACGTTGCCGCCGCCGGGACGATTAGCCTGCGCCGGCCGCTGCGCCGGCCTTTGCGCATTCGGCCGGTTCTGGCGCGCGCGGTCGGCGTTGGCAGGACGGTTCCCTGCCCCGCGATCGGGACGCGCAGCACCGGCGCCGGCATTGGGGCGATTGCCGGTATTGGGGCGGTCAGGCCGATTGGCCCCCTGCCCGCGATCCGGCCGGTTGCCAGCTCCGGTGTTGGGGCGATCGGGCCGGTCCGGGCGGGCCTGATTTCCGTCCCGCCCGCGAAAGTCCATGCGTCCGTCGCTGCCCGGGCGCGAGGTGTTCGCAAACCGCTGCTGAACCTGCGAATTGCCGTATCTGACCCCTTGGCGATGCTGCGGATTGTGCTGCCAGTGCGTCACGCGATCGCGGTTGATATTGATGTTGTTGTTGTTCCAATTGATGTTGCCGCCCCAATAGCCGCCGGTCGCCCAGCGGCCGAGCGCGTAGGCGGTACCGAAAGCGAGCCCGGTCGCAATGACTCCGGTCGCGATGTAGCCCGGGGCTGGAAAGTAATAGGGCGTGCTCTCGGGATAGGGCCACGCGCCGTAGACGACGCCAGGATCATAATAGGGCACATAGATGGTGTCGGATGTGGCTGGCGCGATGGCGATGGTCTGCCTTGCGCCCTCCTGCTGCACCGTCACCGTCTGCTGCGTGCCCGAGGTGAGCTTCTTGTTCTCGTAGGCCCGCGACCTCATCCGCTGGACAGCGTCCATGACGTCGGTTTCCTGAGCGAGAACGGCATCGCCGAGTTTCTGCGTCCATTCCAGGTTCTTGCTCATCATCTGGAGCACCGACGGCGTGGCGACCAATGCCTTGATGCTATCGTCCCAGGCCTGTTTCTCCGCGGCCGCCTTGAGTGCGTCTCCCTTGAGCTTCTTGTTCTCGGCAGCCCAGCGCTCGGCCTGAACGACTTCGAGCGGATAGGTCGAGGCCATCAGCACCTGAGCCAGCAGGGTGTCCGGATAGAGCGCTATCGGGGCTAGCAGCGCGTCGAGCTGCGCTGTCGCGAGCAGGGTCTGGTCGACCGGCAGGGCCGCGGGCGTCACCGCTGCACCTGTCGAAGGAGCGGGCGCCTGCGCCTGCGCTTGCGCGAGGGATTGAAGGGGGGTGCCCAGGGCCAACATGCCCGCCAGCACGAAACGGAGAATCATCGCGCTCTCCCGATATCCGCTCCCTCGGAGCGCTCGCACCACCCAAGGGCATTCTGCCGTAGGGGCGCGGCCGGTATCAGCACGGCCCCGGATGCCCAATTCGAACCGTCGCTAGCGCGGATTGCCCGGTGCGGCGCCATGGGTGCGCTCCCACTCTCGCAGCCTCTCGAACGCCTCCTTGTTTGCGCGGGCCTCCTCCATGGCTTTCGTCATGAGGCCGCTCTGCATCATCATCTGGTTTTCGTAGATGAAATCCCATTGGCAGCCATTGATCTTGTTGCATGAATTCGGTGTTCCGACAGTCTGCGCGGTAGCCATTACGCCAGGTGTGACAAGAACTGCGGCGGCCATTACGACAGACGCTGCGAGGGTGATCAGCCTGCTCATCATCAAAGCCTCCACGATCAATTCGCGCACCGATCCGGGTAAGCTGCCACGCAAACCGTATCTGCCTATCGACTTGAGGCCACAGCCTATACCCACGCAGGACATCGCAATGCGCTCCGACCTGCCCGGTGAATTCTAGCGAATTCCTGCCGATAAGAACCTGTCCCTAAGGACAATACGCCGACGTCCCTCGATGTGCTGTTCTCAGCGCAGGATTTTTCAGCGGCAGTTTGCGCGGGCGTGGCCATGCTGCCCGCAGGCGGTCGAGCGGAACGTACCGAAAGCGATCTGAACCTCGACCTCGTTCAACCAGGGAAGGATTCGGAATGTCCAGCGCTGCCAAAGATGCGCGGTCGATCGACCATTTCTTCTCCGCGCCGTCCGGACGCCATGATCGGTGGCGGGACCTTCATTCTCTCGCAAGATCCTGGGCTAATGGAGACGCAAAGAGGGGCGCCGTCGAGCAGGCACTCGATGACCTCGGCGTGCTCGAGGAGTTCCATGCCTTTCCCGGCACGGAGCTGATCGCGGCGCTGCGCGAACGCCTCAGGAATGAGGACAAGGCCGGATTTCTCGCTCTGGCGAAGCGCATCTCGGTCGACATCATCACAGGCAACTACAAGCATGACGCAGGCGAACGGCAGGCGGCCGATCTCTCCCTCCCCGAACCCGCGGATCTGCTGCCGCCGGCACTTGGCGAAACCCAGACGCATCGGCCCTATTTCGAGCTGCTGATCGTATCGCCCGCGCCGCCCGCCCGGTGGCCGCATATTGCCGGCGAGTTCCGCAGGCTGCGACGGCAGGAAGATGCCTTCATCTATGAATCCGTGCTGGTCGGAAGTCTCGAGGACGCTGTCTGCGCCGCGGTGATGAACCCCGACATTGCAGCGGTCGCGATCTATGAGGGCTTCGCGCTGCGCTCTCGCCATGACGCATCGGTGCTGAGAAATGTGCTCGCCACCCAGCAACCCTTGCTGCAGGAGGCGGACGAGGCCGACCTGTCGCTGCGCCTGGCTGCGGGGTTGAAGGCGATCCGGCCGGAACTCGACATCTACCTTCTGTCGGATCGCCGGGTGGAAAAGCTCGCCGGCGATCCCCGCGCAGCCATGATCCGGCGGGTCATGTACCAGATCGAGGAGCCGCTCGAACTCCATCTCTCACTGCTGGAGGGTATCCAGGCGCGCTTCGAGACACCCTTCTTCGACAATCTCAAGCGCTATGCGCAAAGACCGATCGCCACCTTCCACGCCCTGCCGATCGCGCGTGGCAAATCTGTTTTCCGCTCGCCCTGGATCCGCGACATGGGGCAGTTCTACGGCATCAACCTCTTCCTGGCGGAGAGCAGCGCGACGACGGGCGGGCTCGACAGCCTGCTGGAGCCCACGGGCAACATCAAACGGGCACAGGACATGGCTGCGAGGGCCTTCGGCGCCGAGCACGTGTTCTTCGTCACCAACGGCACCAGCACCTCGAACAAGATGGTTCTGCAGGCGCTGGTCGCTCCGGGCGATATCGTCATCCTCGACCGCAACTGCCACAAGTCACATCATTACGGGCTGGTGCTGAGCGGAGCGCAGCCCTTCTATGTCGAAGCGTTCCCGATGGCGGAATTCTCGATGTATGGCGCGGTCCCGCTGCGCACCATCAAGAAGGCGCTGCTCGACCTGAAGTCCGAAGGTCGGCTCGACCGGGTGAAGATGCTCGATCTCACCAACTGCACCTTCGACGGCCACATCTACAACACACGGCGCGTCATGGAGGAATGCCTGGCGATCAAGCCCGACCTGATCTTCCTCTGGGATGAAGCCTGGTTCGGCTTCGCGCGCTGGTCGCCCTTCCTCCGGCCTCGGACCGGCATGGGCGCAGCCAGCGACATCGAAGCCTGGGCGCAGACGCCCGCCGCAATCGAACAGTTCGAGAAACAGCGCGCCGAACTCGGCAATGCGCCCTCAGCCGACAAGCTGCTGCAGACGCGCCTCATTCCCGATCCGCGCGCCATTCGCCTGAGGGTCTATCAGACCAACTCGACCCACAAGTCGATGTCGGCCATCCGCCAGGGCTCCATGGTGCTGGTGAAGGATGTCGATTTCCACACGATCGAGGCCCAGTTCCACGAGGCGATCTTCACCCATGCCTCGACCAGCCCGAACCAGCAGCTGATCGCAAGCCTCGATGTCGCCCGCCGCCAGATGGAGCTCGAAGGCTACGGCCTCGTCATGAACGCCATCGAGATCGCTCTCGACATTCGCCGCGAGATCAACTCGCATCCGCTGATCTCCAAGTATTTCAGCATCGTCGGTGCCGATGGGATGGTGCCCAAGGAGTACCGCTCCAGCGGCTTCGTCGACTTCCTGGCTCCGGGAACGCGCTGGGATGATCAATTGCGCAGCATGCGCGAGGATGAGTTCTGCCTCGACCCCACCCGCATGACCCTGGTCTGCGGCACGGCCGGCTTCGACGGCACCAGCTTCAAGGGCCTGCTTGCCTCCGAATACAACATCCAGCTCAACAAGACCTCGCGAAACTCGGTGCTGCTGCAATCGAACATCAACAACACGCGCAGCGATGTCGCGCTTCTGATCAGCGTGCTCCTGAAGATCTGCAGGAGCATCGATACAAGGCTCAAGCACGGTGGCGAGGCGGAGCAGACGGCCTTCGCAGCGCGGGTCAAGGCGCTGATGAAGGACGTGCCCGATCTGCCGAATTTCAGCCATTTCCACGAAACGTTCCGGCAGGACGCAGGCGACAAGACCCCGGAAGGGGACATCCGCACCGCATTCTTCGCCGCCTATTCCGAGAAGCAGTGCGAGTATGTGCCGATCGACAGCCCCGAATGCGACCGGCGCCTCAAGGACGGGCCGGACATGGTCTCGGCCAATTTCGTGATCCCCTACCCGCCCGGCTTCCCGATCATGGTGCCCGGCCAGGTCATCACGCACGAAACGATCACCTTCATGCGCAAGCTCGATGTGAAGGAGATCCATGGCTACGAGAAGGCCAAGGGCCTGAAACTGCTCAGAACGGACGTGCTCGCCGGGAAGAAGAGCGCCAATCACGAAACAGCCCGCAAGAAACCGCGGGCTGCCTAGGCGCCCTCGCCAGCGAAAGCGCGGCAGTTCTGGGCCGCCAAATAGGGAGATCGGCATGTTCGAATGGTTCGCCAGTACGCTTCGCAGCTATCCGGAGATCGCGCTCTTTCTGTCCCTGGCGATCGGATACTATGTCGGCGGCTTCGCCTATAAGGGTTTCAGCCTCGGGGCGGTCACCTCCACGCTGATCGCGGCCGTCCTCATCGGCCAGCTCGGGATCACGATCTCCCCGAACGTCAAATCGACGTTCTTCCTGATGTTCCTGTTCGCCGTCGGCTACGGCGTTGGCCCGCAATTCGTGCGAGGCATCGCTAAGGACGGCGCGCCCCAGGCGATCTTTGCGGTCGTCGTCACCGTGTTCTGCCTCGCGATACCGGTCATCATCGCAAAGATCGCCGGCTACCATCCGGGCTATGCGGCGGGCCTCTATGCCGGCTCGCAGACGATTTCGGCCTCGATGGGCCTGGCGACCGATGCGATCAATCGCCTCGGTCTCTCGCCGGAACAGACCAAGGAATTCCTCGACGCGATGCCCGTCGCCTATGCGGTGACCTATATCTTCGGCACAGTCGGATCGGCCGTCGTCCTCGCCCAGCTTGGACCCAAGCTTCTCGGCATCGACCTCGTCCAGGCCTGCAAGGACTATGAGGCGCGGCTCGGCGGCGACAAGGAGCTTGGCGGCCCGGGTTCTGTCTGGCGGCGCTTCGAGCTGCGCGCCTTCAAGGTGCGAAGCGGCGCCAGGGTTGTCGGCATGCGCGCAGTCGATGCCGAGGCGCTGGTTCCCGATGCGCGGGTCTTCGTCGAACGCATCCGCCGCAATGGCATCATCGAGGACGCGACCACCGATACCATTCTGCAGGAGGGCGACATCGTCGCCATTGCCGGCCCGCGGGAGGTTCTCGTCAACCTGATCGGCCAGGCCGCCGAAGAGGTCGAAGATGCCGAGCTCCTCGACGTCAAGGCCGAGGGTGTCGACGTCTACGTCACCAGCAAGGATGTCGACGGCAAGACGCTCGCGGAGATTTCGCATATGCCGCAGGCGCGCGGCGTCTTCCTCCGGAAGATCGTGCGGGGCGCGACCGCTACCAGTATCCCGATCCTCGCCAACACCGTGATCCAGCGTGGCGACATCCTGACGATCGTCGGCCGGACCCAGGACATTGCCGCCGTTGGCAAGGTCATCGGCCATCCCGATCGTGCCAGCGACGTCGCCGATGTCGCCTTCATCGGTGCTGCCATCACGCTTGGCGCCCTGGTCGGCGCTCTCGTGTTCAAGGTCGGCGGTGTCCCGCTGACCCTCTCGACAGCCGGCGGCGCGCTGATTTCCGGCCTGGTCTTCGGCTGGCTCCGCTCCGTGCGCCCGCTCTTCGGCCGCATCCCAAGTTCCACCGTCTGGTTCATGAACTCGGTCGGCCTGAACATCTTCATCGCGTGCGTCGGAATTTCCGCCGGCCCCGGCTTCGTCAAGGGGCTGCAGACGCAAGGCCTTGGCCTCTTCCTCTGGGGTGCATTGGCCACCGCGATCCCGCTCATCCTGGCGATGTTCGCCGGCAAATACATATTCCGGTTCGATCCGGCCATTCTGCTCGGGGCCTGTGCCGGCGCCCGCACCACTACGGCAGCGCTCGGCATGATCTGCGAGACCGCAGGAAGCCAGGTTCCGGCTCTGGGCTACACCGTGACCTATGCGGTGGGAAACACCCTTCTGACGATCTGGGGCATGGTGATCATCATGCTGCTGACCTAACGGCGACACGTACTGACGCATTCGTTGCACATGAAGAACATGGGGAAATACCATGGACCTGGTGAAGTTACGCAGTTTCGCAACCCTCAGCCCCTTCGAGATCAAGGACGAACTGATCCGTCTCGCTAAACAGACCGCGCAGACCTCCTCGATCGCCCTTCTGAACGCCGGCCGCGGCAATCCGAACTGGGTCGCGATGACGCCGCGCGAGGGCTTCTTCCTGCTCGGGCAGTTTGCGATCACGGAAAGCAGGCGCGTGATGCACAAGGCCGCCGGCATTGGCGGCATGCCCAAGGCCGAGGGTATTGCCGAGCGGCTGGAGGACTGGCTCGCCGATCACAAGGACTCGCCCGGCGCCACCTTCCTCCGAGAGATGGTCGCCTTTGCCATCAATAAGTTCAGCTTCAAACCAGACGCCTTCGTGCACGAGCTCGTCGACTCGATCATCGGCGACAATTATCCGGTGCCTGACCGCATGCTCGTGCACAATGAGCGCATCGTGCATGAATACCTGATGTGGGCGATGTGCGGGGAGCCGCACCCATCCGGCCAGTTCGACCTCTATGCCGTCGAGGGCGGAACGGCAGCGATGTGCTACATCTTCAAGTCGCTGAAGGCCAACCGGCTCCTGAACCCGGGCGACACGATTGCCCTGGCGACCCCGATCTTCACGCCCTATCTCGAAATGCCGCATCTCGAGGATTACGGCCTCAACATCGTTTCGGTGGCCGCGCCTCAGGAAAACCGCTGGCAGTTCACCGACGAGGAACTCAAGAAGCTTGAAGACCCCAAGGTCAAGGCCTTCTTCGTCGTCAATCCGGGCAATCCCTATGCCGTTGCCCTGAGCGAGGAGACGATCGCCAAGATCGTGAAACTGGTCCAGACCAAGCGTCCCGACCTGATCATCCTCACCGACGACGTCTACGGCACCTTCGTCAAGGGTTTCCGTGGCCTGCTCGGCGCGCTCCCGCAGAATACAATCGGGGTCTACTCCTACTCGAAATATTTCGGGTGCACCGGCTGGCGGCTCGGCGTCATCGCCATTCACCGCGACAATATCCTGGACAAGGCGATCGCGAACCATCCGGAGAAGATCCTGACGGTGCTCGATACCCGCTATGGCCCGATCACGCTCAAGCCGCGCGAACTGAGACTGATCGACCGCATCGTCGCCGACAGCCGCGACATCGCCCTGAATCACACGGCCGGCCTGTCGCTGCCGCAGCAGGTGATGATGACCATGTTCTCGCTGTCCGAGATGATGGACGAGGCCAAGCTCTATCAAAAGACCTGCATGGATATCGTGAAGTCCCGCGTTGACCGGATGATCGAAGGATTGGGCATCGATGTGCCCGACAACCCCCTGCATGATCGCTATTACGGCCTGATCGATTTCGAGTTCTGGGCGAACAAATATGTCGGCCCCGAGGTGGTGAGCTACATGAAGGAGCACGTCCACCCGCTCGACATCGTCTTCCGCCTCGCCGAGGACCACGGCATCGTGCTCTTGAACGGCGGCGGCTTCCACGCCCCCGATTGGTCGGTGCGCGTCTCCTTCGCCAATCTCGACGACGAGGTCTACAGCCAGATCGGCCGCGCTACCCGCGCGGTGGCGCGTGGCTACCGCCAGGCCTTCGATGCCTACAATCTCGCTCTCGCCAAAAAGCCCTGACGCGCGAGAGCGGCAGGAGTGAAGGTGTGGGCAGGTGATTTCCTGCGTTCGGCAACCATCGGACATTCGATCAGTCACGACTTGATCGCATGTCCGAGTTCAATGCTGCGAGGCAAAGCATGAACTACGTCGTCGAAGCCCTGCGCAACAATCCCGAGCTCGCCATCTTCCTGACGATCGCTCTCGGCTTCCTGATCGGCAAGGCGAAGATCGGAGGCTTCAGCCTCGGCGTCGTCGTCGGCTGCCTGTTGGCGGGCGTCCTGGTCGGCCAACTCGACGTCAAGGTGCCCCCGGCCGTGAAGACGGTCTTCTTCGACCTCTTCCTCTTCACGACCGGTTACAAGGTCGGCCCGCAATTCTTTCGCGCCCTGAAGCGCGACGCGCTTCCACAAATGGCACTGACGGTCGTTCTGTGCGTCACATGCCTGCTCGTGGCGCTCGGCTTCGCGAGATTGCTGAACTTCGACATGGGCACGGCGGCCGGGCTTCTTGCCGGGGCGTTCTCCGAGTCGACCGTCATCGGAACGGCGGGCGAAGCGATCCAGCGGCTGAATCTTCCGCAGGCGGAGCGGACCGCGCTCATCAACAATATCCCCGTCGCCTACGCCGTCACCTACCTGGTCGGGACGGCGGCGCTGGTCTGGTTCCTGCCCAAGGTCGGGCCCAAGCTCATGGGTATCAACCTTCGCGAGATCGCGGCACAGCGCGCGGATAAGGCCGGTCCGGGCAGCGATGTGGAGGGCGTCACCTCCGCTGCCCGCTTGTTCGACGTTCGCGCCTATCGCGTCGAAAACCCGGTTCTGACCAACAAGACGATCACCGAGATCGAAGCGCTCATCAAGGAGACCCGTGCCTTCATCCTGCGCGTTCGCAGCGGTGTCGTGCTGTTCGGCCACGCTTCGGATCGCAGGATCCAGGCCGGCGACATCATTGCCATCATGGCACGACATGAGGTTCACGCCGCCCGCGGCGACCTGATCGGCCCCGAGGTGAGCGACCCCGAGCTGCTCGACATTCCGCTCGAAGCGCTCAACGTCATCGTGACAGCCCGCAGCATCGACGAGAAATCGTTGGCGGAACTGGTCGAAGCGGAGTTCGCGCGGGGGGTCTTCCTATCCAAGCTGACACGCTCGGGCATTGAGATGCCGATCGAGCCGACGACACGCGTCAATCGTGGCGACGTCATGTCGCTGGTCGGGCCGCTGCCGGAAGTCGAGCGGGCCGCGACCGAGCTCGGCTATCCCGACCGCCGCACCTCGGCAACCGACATGGTCTTCGTCGGCTTCGGGATCTTCCTGGGCGGCTTGTTCGGTCTGCTGACACTGGTCGTCTGGGGTGTGCCACTGACACTGACCGCCAGCGGCGGTGCGCTCTTCATGGGGCTCGTCTTCGGCTGGCTGCGCTCCGTGTACCCCTTCTACGGCCGCATTCCCGAGCCGGCGATCTGGATCTTCGATACGGTCGGGCTCTGCATGTTCATCGGCATCGTCGGGCTCGGCGCCGGCCCAAGTTTCGTCTCGGGCCTGAAGGCGACCGGCGTCAGCCTGATCCTGGTCGGCCTCGTCTCCGCGCTGCTGCCGCATACCATCGGCATTCTGTTCGGGCGTTACGTCCTTAAGATGGACCCGCTCATCGTGCTCGGCGCCTGCGCCGGGGCCGGCACCATCACGGCGGCGCTCAGGGCCATCCAGGACGAGGCCCAGAGCAGCATTCCGGCGCTGGGTTACACAGTGCCCTATGCCATCGGCAATATCCTGCTCACGGCCTGGGGGCCGATCCTGATCGGAATCATGTCGCGTTAGGGCAGCCGATCTGTTGCGGGTCCGTTTCCACGCTGTGGACATCCAGCCCCCTGGCGAAAGCTCAGGTCGCGCGTGCTTTCGGGTATTCGAGGAAAGAACCGTGGCAGTGCGCGGGTTGATCGCAGCAGAGATGGCGCTCTCCTTATCTCACAAGGAGCTTCGTCTGATGGGCGCTTCCTGAACAGAGCCGAACAATTCCGTTCATCCTGCGTTCCCTCTCGGAAGGCTTTAATCGCCGGGAGGAAAGAAGGAGAACCCCGATGCGTCGGTTCTTGATCACAGCCACTATCGTCTTGGGCGCGGCCGCAACCATGGCCGGCCTCGCGCCCGCAGCTCACGCCAGCGAAGCGATTGCGCCCTCGATTGCGCAGCAGCTTGACAAGCAACCGTTGGCGTTCGCCATGACCGAGGCGAAGCGGGAACGCTTGATGATCATCCAGGGCAACATGGATCGGCAGCGATATTACGGCCGCCGCGATGGCTATAGTCACGGCTACGGCTATGGTTATGGCCGTCGCCATGGTGGTCCGCCGCCCTGGGCGCCTGCACATGGCTACCGCCGGCACCATTATGAGCGCTGGTAGGCTCGCTCCCGCGGGATAATCTTCCCGCTGAATAGGCGGAGGGCCGGCAGGCGGCTCTCCGGAATGGTCGAGGCTCCGATCTCATAAGCTCGGAGCCTTGGTCATGGGAGCCACGCGCTAGGCTCGAGCCGGTCAGCCTTGTGCATCGTCGCGCGCGTGTCGCCGCCGACTTCGTGCGTGCCGCCAGAACGCGACAAGCGCAATCAGGGCGGTGACCAGCAGGAGTGAAACGCCCATCTGGATCAGTCCGAACTTGTGTGCGCCCGGAGGCACAAACCACCCGGCGACGACGGCGGCGACGTTCAGAACGGACTCAACGAAGCGGTCCAACATCTTGATCCCCTTTCCCAAAGCCCGTTTCAGGAGCAAGTCGCTGAACGGTGGCGAACGAGAGGACTCTCATCCTCATTTGTCGGGGGTGCCCGCTCGCGGTGCAAGCAAATTCTAGAAGATCCTGCCCGCAAAATTCATTCTGGAAGCAGTATTCAGCGGCATCGGGCTGCCTGAACATTTCCGAGCCACTTGCGAAACCGGCATGCGCCCGGACTACCCTTCAGTCAGCTGCTACAGCCGGGCAAATCAGCCAGGTCTGGCGTGCGCCATCCCAGGGCTTTCTGGCCTCGGGCGGTGTTGCGGCGGCCAAGCTAGCAGCTGATCGAGGCCTATGCCGGTGGTCCTTATCCACCGCCGGGAACCACCCCCCGGCAGGCCCAGGCGACCGCCGCAAATGAGCGCGGACCATCAGGTTGGCCGGCCTCATAGGCGGCCCTGACGGCTTCACCGGCCTTTGCCCGGGATGCCGGATCGAGCCCCGCTACATATTTGCCGAGCGGCCCCTCCCCGGCGGCGAACGGGTCCCAGTAGTCAGCGAAATTCGCGTAATCCATCCTGATCAGAAGCGAGGTCTGTTCGACGCTCTCGAGGCCCTGCGCCGTGAAGGTCTGCCGCATTTCGTCGGGCCTCATCATGGGCTGGAAGCAGTAATGAGCGCGCAGGCTTCGCGCCTGCTCGTCCTGCGCAGCGAGGGTGTCCAACATCATGCGCATCCCGGACATCCCGCCGAGATGATCCCAAACGGCGGCTGCGACAACGCCGCCCGGCCGCACGACGCGACGCATTTCGGCAACCGCCTTGTCGGCTGCCGGCACGAAGTGCAGGACGAGCAGCGACAGGGCCCGGTCGAATTCGTCGTCGGGGAAAGGGATGGCGCAGGCATCGCCCTCCTTGATCGTGATCCGCGGATCACTGTTCCGGCGCCGGGCCTCCGCGACGAAGATCGGTGAAAAGTCGATCGCTGCGACCTCGGCGATTTCCGCTGCCTGGGGCAGCGCGAAGGTCAGGCTGCCTGTGCCGCAGCCGACGTCGATGACGCGCTCGCCATGGGCGATACCGGCGAAATCAATGAACGGGCCGGCAAGCTGACGGCTCCAGCGGCCCATGAGCTGCTCATAACCGCTGGCGCTGCGGACGGTGAAGCTGGACGGCATGGTGGGGCTCTCCTTGCTCGCTGAAGAACCTCCCTACTGCGCAACCTGGGAAACGGCCGACATGAGCTCCTGGGGGTTCGGCGCCCCGAACATGTAACGCCCCCCTTCCGGAACTTCGGTGAAGCACCAGCGCACGATGCCTTGCCGGTCGAGCAGGAACTGGCCGACAAGCTGGCCAAGGCCTGTCGCCTTCATCTCCAGGTCGGCCTCGGTCAGTTCGTAACCGTCCTTGTTGTCGAGGAATTGCGACCCCGCCAGCGGGTCGAGCGGTCCTGGCGTCTCGCCGGGAATCTCGACCCGCATACCCAGCACGGCGGCCACCGAGACCTTGTGCGGCCACGCCGTCTCGTTCTCCGTGAATTCGAGATTTGGCAGGCCAAATGCCTGGTGGGAGGTTCGTTTGGGGTCGGAGGCGGCGAGAAGATTGGGCATCGGATGATAACGGAAATAGAGCCGCGCGCGTTCAATCGGCGTGTTGACCACGGTCAGGCTCTCGACGCCCGCAGCACGGAGCGCCGGATCGAGCTGCGCCTGGGCGGCGATATGGCGCCGGCAGAAGGCACAGTGCAAGCCGCGGTACAGGCCGACCAGCACCGGCTTTTGACCGCGAAAGTCGTCGATCGCGATCTTTCCCTCGCGGGTGATGGCGTCGAGCACGACGTTCGGTGCCCTGTCGCCGGGTTGAAGAGGAACCATGTCGGCCTGCGCGAGCATATCCAACCTCCTCCGCGGTCAATCGAGGAAAGGCAGCACCACGAGCGCTTCCGGGTCGAGCCCGTGCCGGGCGCAGACATCTTGCGCCAGCGAAAAGTAACGGTCGGCTTCCGCCAGATCGTCACGGTCGAGATTGAGTGTTGCGAGACCATCATAACATGGAAAGAGCAGCTGCGGCTCGCCCGTTTCGCGGGCAACGTCGAGCGCTTCGTTGTAGAAGCTGGCCGCGATGTCTGGTTGCCCCTGGCATTGGTGAATCTGCCCGAGCACGATCAGGGGCACAGGCAGGTGCTCGCGCTGGTCGAGCGCACGGTCGATCTCCACCGCCTTCTCCGCCGCCGGAACGCCCTCTGTCGGGCAGCGGTCCGTGAATGTGCAGCAGGCGACCGCCAGATTGGTGAGGAGGCGTGCCTGGAAACCCAGATCGCCGATACGCCGCGATATCTCGAGGCCGCGCCGACACACCTCCATCGCCTGCACGGGATTGATCGTTGTATAGAGCACGCTAAGATTGGTGTAGCCGCGGCAGGCGGCGCCAGGCAGGTCGGCAGCTTCAGCCACCTCTATGCTTCGCTCCACCTCGCGCACAGCTTCGCGGTTCCGCCCGAGCCGGGCCAGCGCGACGCCCTTGGTGTTGAGCGCTTCCGCAGTCACGAGCGCTGCCTCGCGCCCGATCCCGGAGGCCTCGTCCGGGGTCAGCGTGCACGCGCATGCGAGCGCAGCGTCGGCCCATTCTGCTGCACGCGCGTGATCGCCGGTCCGGAACGCCAGGCGGCCGCGCTCCTGCCAGAGATGCGCCTGCTCGATCGGCGCGTCAGCTCCGTCGAGAAGTGTCGCGGCCTCGGCGTAGCAGGCTTCGGCCTTGTCGCGCTTGCCGACATCCCAAAGCAGGCGGCCGATCTTGCGAAGAACCCGGGCCGAGGCGACGCGGTCGCCGTTCTCGCGATAGACCCGCAGCACCATCCCATAATGCTCATGCGCCAGTGCACGGCGGCCGGTCGGGCCACAGAGATCGGCAATCCGCTCGCCGAGCTGCAGCCTGACCCCTGTCGGTTCGGCCGTCGCCAGCGCCGCGAGCGCCTGCTCGTAGAAGCGAAGGGCGTCATCATTGGCATAGATCATGCGGGCGCGATCACCGGCCTCGCGCAGGTATTGCGCGCCCTTTTCCCGCTCTGCGCTCAGCCCGAAATGATGACCGAGCACGGTCAGATCCTCGAGCCTTTCGGGACTTTCGCCGCACAGGCCTTCAAAGGCGGTGGCGATCTGCCCGTGCAGTTCGGTCCGTCGTAGCAGCAGCAGATTCTGGTAGATCACATCGTGCAGCAATGTCTGCGTGAAGCTGTAGCACTGCGACGAGATCGCGCCTGTCCCGGCCTTCTGGATGATTTCCGCGTCGCCAAGCAGTTCGAGCCCGGCTTCGAGCCTGGCGGGGTCGGCGGTCACCGCTGCAAGCAGCGTCGCATCGAAGCGAGGGCCAATGACCGCGGCTTCCTGCGCGAGACGCCGCGCCTCCTGCGGCAGCCGGTCGAAGCGGGCGAGCAACATCGCCTGGATCGTGTCCGGGATGCTGACTGCCGCTTCCCCAGCCACGATCTGCCAGTGCTGGCCGTCGCGCTTCAGCACGTCGAGCTCGATCAGGCTGCGCACGATCTCCTCGAGGAACAAGGGGTTGCCGCCGGCGCGCTCGAGGATCCTTTCAGGCAGCGCCCCGATGGAGCTCAGCCAGCCCTCGCCGAACAGGGCCGCGAGCAGGCGGCGTCCGTCGCTGTCTCCGAGCTGCGTCAGCCTGAGCGCGGTATGGCTGAAGCGGCTTGAGTCCAGCGGGTCGTTTTGCTGCGTGGGGCGATGAGTGACCACCAGCATCAGCCGCGATCGGTCCAGCCTGTCCATCACGAAACGCAGCGCTTCCAGCGATACCGTGTCAGCCCAGTGCAGATCTTCGACGACGATCAGCAACGGCGATAGCGCCAGACGACGCTCGATGATCGTGCAGACCGCATAGAGGATCTGCCGCCGCAATTGCTCGGGCTCGACATGCTGCAAACTTGCCTTGGGGTCGCCCAGGCCGAGCACATGGTAGAGCAGCGGCATCAATCGCTCCGCCTCTTCACCCGCCATTCCAAGGTTGGCCAGCAAGGCTCCGAGCTTCAGGCGCATCTCGTCGGGAGCATCGTTCTGCATCACCCCGGCAGCGCTGCGCACGACCGCGCCGATGGCGCCAAAGGACTGTTCGCCAAGCGGCGAGCAGGCGGCCTGCCGTACGGCAACGTCGCGAAAGCGCTCCTCGCAGCCGAGGCGGCCGACGAACTCGTTCACCAGTCGAGATTTCCCGATGCCGGCCTCACCGACAAGGCGCAAAAGCTGCGCCTGGCCAGCACAGGCCTGGTCGAGACTCGCCAGCATGCGCTGGAGCTCCGCATCGCGGCCGATTAGCGGTGCGCTGAGGCCGAGTGCATCGAGCCCACGCGCTGCACGGGGTGATGCGAGCGGTCCGCCCAGCCGGTGCACCAGCACGCTGCCGGACTTGCCGCGAAGGGCGACATCACCGAGCGAGGCATAGGAGAAGGCATGCCGGGTCAGCCGGTAGGTCAGCGGACCCACCAGCACCTCGCCTGGGGCAGCCAGCGATTGCAGCCTCTGCGCCGTGTTCACCGTATCGCCGGTCACCGAATAGGACTTCGCAGTGCCGACGCCGAGACCTCCAGCAACGACCGGCCCGGTGTTTATGCCGATATGGAGCACCATTTCAGCACTTCCGGCGGCGGAGCTTTCGCCGAGCCGCGCCGTGCGGGCGATCATGTCGAGCGCAGCGCGGAGCGCGCGTTCGGGATCATCCTCATGCGCGACCGGTGCGCCGAACAGTGCGAGCAGCGCATCGCCGATGAACTTGTCGACGAAGCCACCGAAGCTCTGCACGGCCGCCGTCAGTTCCGTGAACAACGCGGTCTGCAAGGTCTGGACGACCTCGGGGTCGAGCCGCTCGCTGAGCGCGGTGAAGCCGCTGAGGTCGGCGAACAGGACCGTCACCGTCCTGCGATCCGCATCGGAGACCGGCGGCGCTGTTGTATGGTCCCTTTCAACGTCGGGAAGCGGTGCTGGCATCTGGGAATCCAGCGCAGCGATTGCTCTCGACGCGGTCTGAGGAGTGGCCCTCGCGGTGGTTCGGGCGCCGCATTGCGGGCAAAAGGCGAAATCCGGCGCGCAAAGAAAGCTGCAACTCGAACACGGCACGGGCTGGCGCACGCCGCATTTCGGGCAGAAGGTAAAGCCGCTTTCGATCTGGAAACCGCAGCCCGAGCAGTCCATCGACCAAGACCTCGCGGGGCCGTAAAAGCCTGCTCTCGCCTCACGCCTTGCCGCACGGCCTTCATGAGGTTGAACCCATAACGGCCAGGCTGCAAGCGACGGCGCGATAACGGAATCGGGCGGCCGTTCCTACGAGGCGAGTTGGCCGGTCGGGCTCTCGGCGGGAGCCGATCGCGTGGGCGCGTCCTGCGCCATGAGCGATTTGTCGTCGGGCCGAGAACGTTCCTGCGTGCGCGGTCGTCCCTGCCCTCAGAACCTCATTCCAAGCCTGGCGTTGAAGCTATGGTCGGTGACGCCCCGCGCGAACTGGCCATCATAGGCGATGCTGAGCTCGGCCGCCGGCGTGAGCTTCATGCCGATGCCCGCGCCGACCACCAGCGCATCGCGGGCGATCGGAACGCCCGCGATCGAGAACGGGGCGCCGCTGGCGAAGGCCTGGAGCGAGAGTGGCGTCAGGTCGCCGCCAGCATGGCGCCAGCCGAGCGTGCCGTTGAGCTGCACCGCGCTGCCGCCGAGTTCGACGCTGGTCTGCGCGCGCAGGCCGAGCGTTGCGAAGGTCACGGCGGTGGTCTGCGGGCCCGCGGACAGAGCTGCGATGCCGCCCGTTTCACGAAAGCCATCGCTGCGAAGGCTGACATAGGCAAGATTGGCGAAGGGCTCGAACACGCCGGGCCCGAAGTCGAGACGATAGGCGATCTCGCCAAAGGCCTGCAGGGAGTGGGCTCCATAGCCCGACAGAAGCTGCTCGCCGCCTCCCGGGAAGGAGACCGAGCGCCGCATCGAGAGATCGTGCCAGGCAAAGTTCGCCGCGCCGGTCAGGCGGAGACGATCGAAGCGGGCCCCGCCATAGAGGCCGATCGTGTAGTTGTCCGCGTCGCCCTGCGACCTGCGGCGCGCCACCTCGAAATGCGAGCGCGAATATCCCGCCATGATGCCGGCCCGACTATCCGCCGTGGCAGCGAGGTCGAGGCCGGCGACGAGGCCGTTGGTCGAGCGCGTGAGCGAGGCGGCATTGCCGTCCCCTTGTGTCTGCCCCCAGGAGCCGAAGCCGCGCGCCCATAGCGCCAGGCTTTCCGCCGGGGCCGTCGAGATCGTCCCTTTGCCCGAAGCATAGGCCAGCGTCGCGATATGCGGCGCACCGATTCCGTCGAAGGCCGCGCGGATCCGGTCGGAAACCGCACTGCGCACCATCTGGCTGCCTTCGATCAGCACGGTCTTGGCCGAGGCGTGAATCTCGCCGGACAGGCTGTCGAATGCGCGCCGTCCCTCATCCTCGTCGCGCAGCTGCGTGAAGCGCTGCCAGAGAGGATTGGCCTCGTCCAGGCTTTCCAGGCCGAGGCTCGTCTGGGTCTGGTTGCGGGTCTGTGCGAGGGCGGAGAAAGGCAGGTCGTTGCGCAGCAAGGTCAAGGTGATGCTGGTCGCGTCATAGCCCAGTGTCGGATCGAGGAAGAGATAGCGCGAGCTGACGTCGTCGAAGCGGCCCTGCACGCCCCGATCCGCGGTCAGGATCGTATAACGCTGGTTCGCTCGATAATTGCCGTCCTCACCGAGATGCACCACCGAGCCGCCGCCGAGCCTTGCCGCACCACCGGCACGGATCAGGTCGCTCGACATGCCGCTGGCATCGACCTCGACCTCGTAGATCGCGCCCCGCTCGAACGCGATATCGCCGGTAACCGTCAGGGTGCCGATCGAGTTGCCGGGCGCGATCGTCGCGCCGGAGCGGATCGTCGTTGCGCCGACGGAACCGCTGCCCTGAAGTCTGGCGCCGGCCAGCACGTCGATCTCGCCGCCAAGGGAACCATTGACGACGAGCATGCCCGCCGACACCGTGGTCGTGCCGGAATAGCCCGCGCTGTCGCCGCGCAGTTCGAGCCCGCCGCGGCCGGTCTTGTCGAACCGTCCCGTCCCGGAGAACACGCTCGCGATGCTGGCGTCGCTGCGTTGATCGAACACGACCGTGCCGTTATTGGCGATGTCGCCGGAGATCGAGGCTGCGTCGCCGACGAGCCTGCCCGCCGCGACGACGGTGCGGCGATAGAAGTTGGTGCCGGTCAGCGTCAGCGTTCCCGCCCCGGTCTTGATCAGATCGCCAAAGCCATAGACCCCACCCGTCAGCGTCGCGTCGCGGCCATTGGTATCGACGGTGCCGTTGCCCAGCAGCAGCACGGTGCGGCTGGTGTCGAACGCGGTGCCGAAGCGCAGCGCGCCGCCGAAGAAGCTGATCGCCGTGCCCCGGGCGCCGAGATTGCCGTCGGACGCGACCTCGAGCACGCCAGCCCTGATCACCGTGCCGCCGGAATAGCTGTTATTGCCGGTCAGGATCGTCGTGCCGCTGCCGGACTGGACGACGCTGCCGCTGCCCGAGATGGCGCCGGCGAAGACGTAGTCGTTCGTGCGGTTGAAGCTCAGAAGGGCGTTGTTGACGACATCGCCGGCGAGTTCGCCGGAGGTCCCGTCATTGCCGATCTGCAGCATGCCGGCCGCAATCGTCGTGCCGCCGCCATGGCTGGCGCTTCCTGTCAGGGCGAGTGTGCCCCAGCCGTCCTTCACCAGGCTGCCAGTGCCGCTGACTGCCCCACCGAGGGCCAAGGTCGTGCCTGCCATGGTCTCGATCGTGCCCGAGCCGGTGAGCGAGATCGCGCGGCTGCTGGTGATGTCGGCGAGCGTCGCCAGCCGGCCTCCCCCGCTCAATGCAAGGCTGGAGGATGCATTGCCGAGATTGGCGTCGGCGATGATGGCCAAGGTGCCGCCGCGGATCGCCGTGCCCCCGGAATAGCTGCTCGTCCCGGTTAGGAAGAGTGTGCCGGAGCCCGCCTTCTCGACCCGTCCGGCGCCGGTGATGCTGCCGGCGAAGGCACTGTCCTCGGCCTGGTCAACGGTCAGCGTAGCCGCGCCGAGCGCAATCTCGCCGCCTGTGCCGGCGAGTTGGCTCATCGCCAGAGGATAGCTGTTGAGATCGAGCCTGCCGCCGGTCAGGACGTAGCCGGTCATCCCTGGCAGGGCTCCGGCGCTCTCTGCGATCAGCGTTCCGGCCGTGATGAGCGTGCCGCCGGACCAGCTGTTGCTGCCTGAAAGCGCGAGCGTACCGGCGCCCCATTTGATCAACCCGCCCGCGCCAGTGAGCGCCCCGGTGAGCTGCAGCGTCGTGCCAGTATCGGTGTCGATGGCGCCGGTGTCGCGCAGGGTGATGCTGCGGCCGGAGGTGAAACTCGCGGTCGTATGGAGCGCGCCATTGTCGAAGGTGAGGCCGCCCGCACCGCCAAGATTGCCGTCATCGGCGATCTGAAGCGTGCCGCCCCCGATCTCCGTGCGGCCGGTATAGGTATTGGCTCCAGACAGGATCAGCGTGCCGTCGCCGGTCTTGGCGAGACCGTCAGAGCCAGTAATCGTCAGGGCGACCGTTGCGGTCTCGCCGTCGAGGACGCGGATCTCCGGCGTCGTGATGACGAAGCTGCCGTTATTGTAGCCGCGCAGGTTCAGGCTGCCTCCGGCCCCGTCGACCAGCGTGTAGCTGCCGCCCGCGAATTGCAGCCCGACGAGGTTCTGCTGGCCGTCAACGGTAACGGTGCCGCCCGGACCGCGGAAGACACCGTAGCCGCTGCCCCATTGCGTCGGAGTGGCGCCGGCATAGTCGAACCAGTTCTGGCTTCCGGCATTCCAGGTGCCGGATGCGCCGCCCGCCGATGTCGTGCCCCAGAGTTGCAGGATGTTGAGGCCGTTCTGCTGGACGAGCAGGTCGACCTTGCCCGCCTGCGAGATGTCGATTCTGTAGTCATAGGCGAACGGGCTGGTCGCCGGCGTGCTCCCGATGCCGAGGCCGCCGCCGGAGAGGGCACCGGTATAGGTGAAGACACGATGGAAGCCGATCATGGGCTGCGAACCGGCGCTGATGTTCAGTATCCCGCCATTGAGGGCGAGGTTTCCATTGACCTGTGTCGGGGCGGAGTCGATCGCGGGGGCGTCGGCGCTGCGCAGTTGGTAATCGTAGTTGCTGCCGGCGTTGAGTGTCAGCGTGCCGTTGACGATGAGCGGGGCGGCATCCGATGGCCTGATGGTGCCGCCTGCATTCGCCGTGAGGTTGCCGTTGACGGTCAGCGAGGTCGGGCCGGAGGGCGCCAGGGTGCCGCCATTGCCCATCGTGATCGCACCCAGGCTGCCCTCGCCTTCGACGCGGCCGCCAGCATTGATCGCGATGGCGCCGCCGAGACGCGCCGAGCCCGCCATCCTGAGCGTGCTGCTCGCCACCGTCACAGCGCCCGAGAAACCCGAACTGTCGCCCGTCAGGATCGTCGTGCCCGAGAGCAGCCGGATCGTCCCCGCGCCCGCGCTGGCGCTGGAGAGCGCCGCATCGAAGCGATAATCCGACGCCGTGTGGTTGAAGACGAGCGCACCGGCTGTCGAGATTCGCACGCCACCGGTCTTCAGGAATCCGGGAGCGGCTGCCGGAGCCCCGGCACCAGCACCGATGTTCAAGGAGCTGGGGCCGTAATCCTTCAAGGCGATGACATATTTGCCGGTATCGATCAGCCCACCATCCGAGACCGTCGCGGTTGCGGTTGCGGCTGCGCCGCCGAGCCCCGACAGGGTGAAGGCCTCGACGCCATGATAGAGGGCATCCGAATTGACCGTGGTCAGCCCGGAACCGGCACCTGTGACGACGAGGCTGCCGGCGACCGCCACCGTGTCGCTCTGGACCCGACCACCATCGGAGATGAGCAGCGAACTCGTGCTGCCGACGCCAAGTTCGGCGCGCTCGAGGTAGCCGGGGCCGCGATGCACGGTCCAGCGCGCGCCTGCACCCGTGACGACGGCATCGGAGCCGGGCGCGCCGGGCTTGCCGCCGATGATCGTCTCGCCATAGCTGTCGAGGCTCCCGCCATTGGCGATCGTCATATGACCTGAGCCGTCGATCCCGAGGTACAGCGCCGAATAATTGCTCCAGTGCGACCCTGGCCCGGAAATGAGGACCGTGCCGCGAGAGCCGGCCTCCTTGCCGATGATCGTGGCGATCCCGAGCTGGGGCTGGAAGAGCGTGAACAGGCTGGTCAGGGTACCGCCATTCGTGATGGTCAGCGACGCATCCCCCCTGTCGCCCACGACCATGGGGACCGCATTGTTCCATTTGGCCGCGGAGCCGGAGATCGTGACGGCAGCATGGGAGCCCGCATCAGGCGCGATGACCGCCGTCGTGCTGGAGAATTCCGCCGCACCGGACAGGACGAGCTCGCCATTCCTGACGCTGATCGTGCTGAAGCTCGCCGCGCCCGTCACGGTCCAGGTGCCCGGGCCGTCCTTCGCAAAGGTGCCGAAGGCCTGGCTGGCATTGCCCAATGCGCTGAAGTCGAAACTGGCATTCTGCCAGCCTCCGAGGACGAGCGTGTTTGGATTGCTGTCGTCGCGGGTCAGGGCGACAGTGCCGAGGATGCGATAGCCCGCCTGCAATTCCAGCGTATTGCCGCCGCCGCTCAGATTGATGGCATCGGCACGCGACCCGTCGGGATTGAGCCCGCCTTCGATCTGCCCCGCCGTGACGATCCGAACGCCGCCGCCGCCCGACACAGCACGCCCGCCGCGCCCGTTCCGGCCCGCAGTGCCATCATGGCCGGGATCGATATTGTACGACCCATATCCTGCCGCGCCGGCCGCCCCTCCAGCGCCGCCCTTGCCGCCGGCAACGAGTCCTCCGGCCTGAACCTCGAGGCTGCCGCCGGCGGCGAGGACGAGACCGTCACCGCCATTGCCGGCGCTGCCGCCATGGCCTCCGTCGCCGCCGTTCTTGCCCCCGCCCCCCGTTCCGCCGATGCCCCCGGCACCGCCGTCACCGCCGCGAATGACCGACTGGTTCTGGACGATGATCGGGCCGGAGCCGGAGGCATAGAGCCCGGCTGCGCCATCGCCGCCATTGCCGCCGCTGCCGCCATAATACCCGTCCCCGCCATCGTCTCCCCAGAGGAAACAGGGCAGGCCCGGAGGGCAGTTCTGGCCGAGCACACCTCCGGCGCCGTCCCCGCCCGTACCGCCGGCACCGCCTGCGCCGCCATTGCCGCCCGAAATCACCGACCTGACGAGGACTTCTCCGGACTGCAGCAGCACCAGCCCGACCCCGCCGCCGCCGCCACCGCCGCCACCGCCGCCCGCACCGCCATAGCCTGCCCCTGGGATCGGTCCAACCAGGCCGACGGCACCGGTGCCGGCCTTGCCGCCTCTCGCGCCCGCGCCACCGCTGCCACCGAGAATCGGCGCGGTGACGAAACTCGCGCTCGGATCACTCAGGATCGCGCCGGTACCACCGCCGCCACCGCCGCCGCCACTGCCGCTGTCATGCCCCCAGATGCCACCGAAGGGCTGGCCGTCGCTGCCGTCTCCGCCAACCGCGCCTGCCCCACCGGCACCGCCCGTGATCGCTTGGCCGCCCGGTAGCGGGCCGGGACCACTCCTGCCGTCGAAGCCGATGGCACCGGCACCGCCGCCATCGCCGCCGCCCTTGGCATGCGCGCCGCTACCCCCGGCTCCGCCCAGGCCGCCGTTGGCAGTACCGCTGCGCTTGTCGCCGTGCCGGCCGCCGCCGCCGCCGCCTCCCCCGCCCGCGAACAATCCCGAGCCGGCGCCCGCTCCGCCAGCGACAGGCTTGCTGACGCCATGGCGGCCGCCCGCGCCGCCGCCGCCCAGCGACTGGGCTGCGGCCGGAGATGCGCCGATCAGGATGGCGCCGAGCATGACGCTCCCGGCCAAAACCCCGGCGATGGCCGTGGACGAGCGCAGCGCAGCCCGCTTCTGCGACAATGCCGCGCCGTGATATCCGAATAGGCTTGCAACCGGCGTCGGGTCAGGACGCCGGCTGATTTCAAAGGCCAGGCTCGGCCGCGCCGCCGTCATGCCCCTGCCGTCCGCAACGCTCAGCGCCCTTCCGCCGCGGGCACGAGTTCGGCAGCGAGATCCCGGACCGCCTGCCGTATCCCTCCGAACATGGCGAAGTCGACGCGGCTGGCGACGACGAAGATGCCGAGCTTGCGGTTGGGCGAGAGCACGACATAGCTCATGAAGCCACCAATGCCGCCGCTCTTGCCGAGCAGCAGCGGCACGCGTTCGCGCGCCGGGCTGACGATCCAGCCCAGCCCCATCCCGTCGGAATCCGCGGCTTCGACGCCGACGAGGCGCGCAAGCCCGTCATGGGGCCGCCAGAGAGCATGCGCGAGTGTCCGCGCCGGGCGCCCGGCCGCGTCATCGGCCAGATGCCAGCGCATCCATTTTACCATATCGTCGGCGGTGGTGTAGATGCCGGCACTGGCCTGCATCACCTCGCTCGCCTCCCAGTTCGGATCGGGTTTGCCGAACGAATCGAGCCCGGTCATCAGCCGGGGCGTCTGAACCTCCGAGAGACGCAGGCCCGTGTCCGCCATGGCGAGCGGCGCGGTAATGCGCTCGCGCACCAGTTCGGCAAAGGGCTTGCCACCGGCCCTGCCGAGCGCGTCGCCCAGCAGGCCGAAGCCGAAATTTGAGTACATCGCGGTGGTGCCGGGGCGGTAGGCCGGGCGATGACCCGAGATCCAGTCCCAGTAATAGGATGCCTTAAAGGTCGAGAACGGGTTCTTCTCTTCCGCCGGCGTCGCTGGATCGGCCATTTCGCGCGGCAGTCCGGCCGAATGCGTCGCGAGGTCGAGCAACGTGATCGGCCGGTCGGCGTAATCCAGCGGAGTCTTGCCGGGCGGGGCATAGCGGCTGAGCGGAGCGTCGAGGGCGAGCTGCCCGGTTGTAGCCATCGCGGCAAGCACATCGGCCGCGAAGACCTTTGAAACCGAACCGACGCGGACGATCGATCGGCCGTCGGGCTCCTTGCCGCTGCCTGGCGCCGTTTCGCCATAGCCCGCGATGACGCTGTCCTCGCCCCTGACGACGGCGAGGATCAGCCCCGGAGCGCGCGCGTTCAGGAACATCGCGACGCCGGCCATCGATGCCGCATCCTTCAGGGCCAGATCTTCGGCAGCGGCCTGGCGCTGCCAGCCTGCGGAGAGCACGACGGCCACCAGGGAGATGACGGCGAACCTTGCCGCCTTACGTCCCGGGATGCGTCTGGAGGTGGGAGCGGTGACGGTGCGGTGGAGCGGCATGGGCAAAGCGTGAATCGGTTGATCGGTTCGCCTATCGGGTTGGCGTGCCGGGCGGGAGGCAAGCCCAATTCGACCAACCGACATGCCGGTTCGATGAATGCCCTTGCCGATCGGTTTCATCGTGAGAAATCGGTAAACCGGCAGGAGGTTACGTTACGTGAAGCGGCCGGCGCTTAAATCCCGAGTCGCTGCCGCAATTCCTGCCGGTAGGGGCGCGACACGGGCCAGGTGTCCGCGAGCTGGCCGAGCGCAATCTTCCAGGCATTCCCGTCGCGTCGGTCGAGCCCGC
Source organism: Allobosea sp. 2RAB26 (assembly GCF_052115465.1). Taxonomy (NCBI): domain Bacteria; kingdom Pseudomonadati; phylum Pseudomonadota; class Alphaproteobacteria; order Hyphomicrobiales; family Alloboseaceae; genus Allobosea; species Allobosea sp. 2RAB26. Next base: position 229,783 of record NZ_JBFRGS010000008.1, read on the forward strand.
TGACATGCTGCAGGTTGACGATCGCGGTGCGGTGGACGCGCAGGAAGGAGGCCGAAGGCAGCAGCCCGGTCCAGAGCGCAAGCGGGCGCAGGTCGAGGACCGTCGAGCCGTCCTTCAGCCAGACCTTCGCATAGTCGCGCGCCGAGCGGACGCCGAGAATGGCATGCGGCTCCACGCCGATGATCTGCCCCTGCCGGCGCAGATGGATCAACGGTGCGAACGCCCTCGCCGGGTCGGCCAGCGCCTGCTCGCTGCGGTGCGATCCGTAACGCGCCAGCGCGATCAGTTCCGCGCATTGAAACAGCGCCCTGATATCCGCCCGCAGCCAGCACCGGACTGCGGTGGTCGCGTCGAACCCGATACAGCCGCGCAACTGCCCGTCATGGAAGACTGGCACGCTGAGCACGCTCTGGTCGCCCTGGCGCAGCATCTCGACCTGGAGCTGGCGGGCCGGACGCGGCAAGTCGGCAACCCGATTGATCATCACGGCCTTGCCCGAGACCAGGAACTGCTGCAGCCAGGCAATCATCGTCACCGGCGTGTTTTGCAGGTCCTCGACGAAGGAGCGAACGCCCTGCCTGCTCCATTCATGGGTGTTCCGGAAGCGCAGCAGCGCGGCGTCGTATTCGAACATCCAGGCCCGGTCGGCGCCGGCAAGCGCGCCGATCTCAGCCAGTGCAGCCGTGATCGCGACATCGGCCGGCTCTTGAATCAGTCGTTTGGCCGTGCGGTGGGGCCAGTCGGACCCTGGTCCATCGCCGCAGTCGGACAGCGAACGGGCCTCGTAGACGGCGTCAGGCGGCTTGCCTGCCGGGGTGCCTGCCTCCGCCTGCGCAACGACCTGCCAGCTGCCTGTGCCACGCACGGCGATTCCTCCTGCTGCATCCGCACATTTGGCGGCGGCCACTGTGCAGGTGCAACCGAAATATTGGCCGTGACGCAACCAGTCCGAACGATGGCAGGGGCCGTGCCTGCTCGCTCAGCGTGATTGCAACGTCGGGTCGAGCCTGTCGCGGACCCAGTCGCCGATGATCGAAATCGACATGGTCGTCAGGAAGATCGCCATGCCGGGCAGGATCGCGATCCACCATGCGGTGGTCAGGTAGGCGCGCCCTGCCCCCAGCATCTGGCCAAGGCTGGTCAGAGGCGGGCGGATGCCGAGGCCAAGGAAACTGAGCGAGGTTTCGAGCAGGATCACCTGCGGAAAGTTGAGCGTGAACTGAACGATCAGCACGCTCAGGATGTTGGGCAGGATATGCCGGAGATAGACATGGCGCGCCGGCGCGCCGAGCGCGACCACGGCCGTCGCATAGCCTTGCGTGTTTGCGGCGATGACGACGCCCCGCGTCAGCCGTGCAAAGACCTCCCAGCCGTAGAACCCCATGATGGCGATGAAAAGCAGGAAGCCACCCCCGAACATGGCGATCAGCGCGAGCGCGATCATCATGAAGGGAAGCGAGGCCTGGACGTCGGCCAGCATCATGATCGCTTCCTCGACGAAGCCGCGGAAATGCGCCGCGATGAACCCGAGCGCCGTGCCGATCAGGGCGCCGATCAAGGTGCCCCCGAGTGCGACAAGCACGCTGAAGCGGATGGCGTAGATCAGGCGGCTCAGGACATCGCGGCCGAGTTCGTCGGTGCCGAGCAGATGATCCGTCGTCCCACCCAGGAAGACCGGCGGCCTGAGGCGCTTGAGCAGCGCTTGCGCGCGGTAGTCATAGGGCGCCAGCCAGTCCGCGAAGAGAAAGACGACAACGATCACCGCCAGCAGGACAAGGGCAACGACGACGAGGACGGGATAGCGCGCTTCCGCACGCACCGGAGTGTCGTCAGCCCGACGGAAGGACCATGGCATCGCCATCTCAGTTCTCCGAACGTGCGGCGCGCATGCGCGGATCGATCAGGGTGTAGATCGCGTCGACCGCGAGATTGGCGAGGATCATGGTGACCGAGACCATGATCAGGATCGCCTGGACCAGCGCGAAATCGCGCGACGTGACCGCGTTGACGAGAAGCCGACCGACGCCAGGGACCGCAAACACCGTCTCGACGATGATCGAGCCCGCGACGAGATCGCCGAGCTTGAGCCCGATGATGGTGACGATCGGGATCGCGGCGTTGGGCAGGGCATGCCAGAGCACGCGGCGGATGCTGGGCACGCCCTTGGCGCGGGCCGCCACTACATATTGCTTGTTCAGGACCTCAAGCATCGCCGAGCGGGTGAACCGCGCGAATGTACCCGCAAAATGCGTGCCCAGCGTCACGGCAGGCAGGATCAGGTGCAGGGCCGTCGCGTCGCCCGAACTCGGCAGCAGCCGCCAATGCAGCGAGAACAGCAGGATCAGCAGGATGCCGAGGAAGAAATTCGGCAGGCTGAAGCCGAGCACGGCGAAGCTCATCACCAGCCGGTCCACCGGCCGATTGCGGTTCAGCGCCGCGACGATGCCGAAGCCGACACCAAGAATGAGGCCAAGCACGAAGGCCGTCAGTCCAAGCCGCAGCGTATGGGGGAGCGCACCTGCGATCAGCTCCACCGCCGGGCGCTGATCGGAGAGCGAGAGGCCGAAATCGCCCTGTGCGATGCCGGCGAGATAGGAGACGTATTGCTGCCAGAGGGGTCGATCGAGCCCGAATTTCTCGCGGTAATGCGCGATGAGTTCGGGCGAGGCCTGGTCTCCGACCAGGGCATCGATCGGGTCCCCCGACAGGTTCAGCGCGACGAAGGTCAGGGTCACGATCAGCCAAACCGTCAGGAGGCCGCGCGCCAGCTTGGTCAGGAAATGACGGCCCGGCATCACGACGCCACGCGGTTTTGTGTTCCGACGAGCAGGTCGGGGTCGTTGAGCAGCACGGCCTGCGGCGACTTCTCCAGGATGGCAGCAAGGCCATCGGCATCGACATCTCCGACACGGCGCCCGGTTCCGCTCCCTCCCGCCGTGACCCAGACCGGCACATGCCCGAGCAGGCCTGTCGCGACCGTTCCGTCGAGACCGCCTTCCCAGATCCGGAAGGCGCTCGCTCCGGCTGCCGCGAAATGGTCCGGGTTTGCCCTATCGGGAAGGAAGGCGAGCACCCGGATGCCCGGCATCTGGAGCCGGGCGTGGGCGACCTGCAGGACGTCGCGCACACCGATCCATACCCGATCGCGCAGCCCTGCCCCATCGATCACCGCGATCACAGCGTTGATGATCGTCAGATCCTGCGTCTTGACGTCGATCAGGGCCTGTCGATGCGGGCAGATCGCTGCGAGCGCCTCGGCCAGGGTCGCGAGCCGGATGCCGCTCGAGCGCGCGATCGTCGCCAGCTCCGCGTGGGTTGTTGTCGCGATGGCCGCCGTGCTGCCTGCCAGCCGCGCCAGATCCGGATCATGCGCGGCGATGACGACGCCGTCCGCCGTCAGGCGCGCATCGGTCTCGACGAGATCGGCCCCGGCGGCGATCGCCGCCCGATAGGCCTCCAGCGTATTCTCCGGGTAGCCGGCGGAGTGGCCGCGATGGGCAATGACAAGCGGCCGGTTCACGATTCTGCCCTCAGTTCTTCGGCGAAATGGCAGCGGACGCTGCGGCCACCCTCGACTTCCCGCAGCACCGGCATCTCGGCGGAGCAACGCGGGCGGGCATAGGGGCAGCGGGTGTGGAAATGACAGCCCGGGGGCGGATTGGCAGGCGACGGCGGATCGCCCATGAGCCGGGCCGATCGCGTGCGCCTGGGCGCGGAGAGATCGGGAATCGCGGCCAGAAGCGCCATCGTGTAGGGGTGCAGCGGCTGCCGGTAGACCGGATCCGTCGGCCCCTCCTCGACGATCTGGCCGAGATACATCACGGCGATGCGGTGCGAGAGCTGCTTCACCACGCGCAAATCGTGGGAGATGAAGAGATAGGCGATGTCGAACCGCTCCTGCAGCTCCCGCAGGAGTTCGGTCACCTTCGATTGAACGGAGACATCGAGCGCCGAGACCGGTTCATCACAGACGATCAGGCTGGGTTTCATGGCCAGCGCGCGCGCGATGACGACGCGCTGCGCCTGGCCGCCACTGATCTGATGGGGAAAGTGTCCGGCCGTTTCCGGCGGGAGGGCCACCGCCCGCATCAGGCGCGCGACCTCGGCATCCCGCCCGGCCCGATCTCCGATCTCGTGCAGGTCGAGCGGCTCGCGGATCTGCCGGCCGATGCTCAGCCGCGGATCGAGCGCCGATTGCGGATTCTGGAAGATCATCTGGATGTCGCGGCGCTGCCGCTGCCAGTCGCCCGGGCTCAAACCGGCAAGATCGCGCCCCTTGAAGACGATCTCGCCGCCGCTCGGGCGCTCGAGCCCGACGATCATCCGGCCGGTCGTGGACTTGCCACAACCGGATTCCCCGACAAGGCCGAGCGTCTCGCCGACCCGCAGCAAGAGCGAGACATCTTCGACGGCGCGGATCGTCCGGTGCGACCGGAAGAAGGAGCGTCCGCCGCCGAAATGGCGACGCAGCTTCGAGACCCGCAGCAGCGGTTCCGACCGTTCACTCATGAGGCGACCCGCTCGCGATAGACCGGCGCGGCGACATCGAGGCGCGGCATCGCGGCCAGAAGCTCGCGCGTGTATTGCGCTTCCGGCGCCTGCAGGATGCGCTCGGCCGGGCCGGCCTCGACCACGCGGCCGTGGCGCATCACGACGACATCGTCGGCCATCTCGGCGACAACCCCGAGATCATGGGTGACGAACAGGATCGCCATGCCCAGCTCGGCCTTGAGCCGGTTGAGCAGGTCGAGGATCTGCGCCTGGATCGTCACGTCGAGTGCCGTCGTCGGCTCGTCGGCGATCAGCAGGCGCGGCTCGCAGGCCAGCGCCATCGCGATCATCACGCGCTGCGCCATGCCGCCGGAAAACTGGTGGACATAGGATGCCAATCTTTGTGCGGGTTCGGGAATTCCGACCATCCGCAGCAGCTCGAGCTCGCGCGCCTGGCGCTGCGACTCGGAGAGCGAGCTGTGCAGCCGCAGGGTCTCGCGCAGTTGCGTGCCGACGGTGTGCAGCGGATTGAGCGAGCCGAGCGGGTCCTGGAATACCATGCCGATGCCGCGTCCACGGATCGTCTCCAGCTCGCTTTCGCTCGCCAGGGCGAGATCGCGCCCCTCGAACAGGATCCGCCCGCCGACGCGCCGGCCGTTCCGCGGCAGCAAGCCGAGCACGGCCTGGCAGGAGACGCTCTTGCCGCTGCCGCTCTCGCCGACGACGCATGTCGTGGCGCCGCGACGGACCGAGAACGAGACGGAATGGAGGATGTCGGCATAGCCGGCGGCGGTGCGGAAGCCGACCGTCAAATCCTCGACGGAAAGGAGCGTGTCGCTCCCCTCGCCGGTTTCCGTGATGCGGCCCGTGTCCGTCACTTCGCGCCGATCGACAGGTTCGAGGGGCGGAAGTCCATGTAGTACTGGCTATAGGGCGTCCAGTTAATGCCCTTCTTCAGCGCGTAGCCGGTGACGGGGTTGTAGAGCATCGTCATCGGCATATCGTCCTCGAAGGCAACGAGCAGCTTCGCGAACTGCGCCTTGCGCTTGGTCTCTTCGGTCTCGGCGAGCAGCTCCCTGGCGGCCTCGTTGAATGCAGCGCTCGCGCCGTAGTATTTCCAGGTGTTCTGGTTGTCGGTGTCGGGGCCCCACAGGGTCAGGATCGCGCCTGCCGGATCAGGCACGCGATAGGTGTTCGACCAGGCGAAGACCTGGGCACCGGGCTTGCGGACATCCTTGAAGCTGTCGACGAAATCGATGCGCGCATTGATGCCGACCGCGCGCCACATCTCCTGGATGACCTGCGCGGCCTCGACATTATAGAGGTAGTAGTTCGGGATCAGCCGGTAGGAGATCTCCTGACCCTTGTAGGAGCTCTCGGCGAGGAGCTTCCTGGCGAACACGGGATCGTAGGAATAGCCCTTGTTCTCCTTCACATAGATCGGCCCGAAGCTCGGCAGCTGGTGGCCGTTGGGCGCATAGGTCTGGCCCTTCCAGAGGGCGTCGATCAGCCCCTTGCGGTCGATCGCCAGGCTCATCGCGTGGCGCAGCTTCTTGTCGGAGAGCACCGGGTCGTTGGTGTTGAACTGGAGCACATGGCTGTTCTCCAGCGGCTCCGTCTTCAGCGTGACATCCTTGTAGCGCTTGAGGCCGTCCCACTGGTCCGGCGGGATCTCGACGGCGATATCGAAATCACCCGCGACGAGACCGGCGACACGGGCTGCGACCTCCGGAACCGAGCGGAAGGTGATGGATTTCGCGGCGGGAGCGCCCTCGAAATAGCGATCGAACGCGGCAAGCGTGATGCGGTCGTTCTTCTGGTAGTCGACGAAGCTATAGGGGCCTGTGCCGACGGGCTTCCAGCGCAGCGCCTTGGCCGCCTGATCCATCCAGGTCTTCGCTTCGACACCCTCCGTCCTGAACTTGTTCCAGGCCTCGTCGCAAATGACGAAGGACATGTAACTCGACAGGCGGTGCTCGATGATCGGGTCGTGCTGGGCCGTCGTGATCCGGATCGTAAATTCGTCGAGCTTCTCGACATTGGTGAAATTGCCGAAATAGACGCGGCCATCGGGATAATAGGGCTTCGCCCCCCAAAGCCGGTCGGCAGAAAACGTCGCCAGCACGTCATTGGCGTTGAACGGGCTGCCATCATGGCACACGACGCCGCGGCGCAGCTTCATGTCGAAGGTGGTCGGCGTGCTCCAGGACCAGCTTTCCGCCAGCCCAGGAACCAGTTTTGCACCGCCGTCTGCCGTCGGATGCGCGAAATCGCGCCGGATCAACGTATCGAAGATCGAGTAATAGACCCGGACGTCGACATTGCCGGTGTTCTCGCCGGGGTCGAGCGAGCGCGCAAGTTCGTTCACGGCCACCGTGAGGGCCGGCCGCTCTGTTGCCGCCGCGCTCGGCTGCACGGACACTGCCAGCCCCGCGCCAAGCACAGCCCAAAGCCCGGCTTTGCGTTTCATCGCTCTTGCCATTGCATCCTCCCATGGGTCGCCCCACTACGGGGGCCTTGTTCAGTCGTCCGATCACGCGCGACGCCGCAGCCGCTATCCCGGCTTGCCGCGAAACATCCGTTGCAGCGTCTCGACCTTTGCCAGCGTCTTCAGCGAGCGACCGCGGTCGGTGCGCGACAGTTCCAGGATCAGGGTGTTGCAGATCGCCATCGGGACGGTGAGCGAATGGAATTCGCCCTGCTCGCCACGGTCGGCAACGAGTTGCGCGTCGCAATTTGGCACACCCGTGCGCCGGTCCGTGATCAAGAGCGTTCCGGCATTGATGCCTTGCGCATAGGCGATGATCCGCGCGGCCGCCGGACTCTCGTGGCGAAAGACCAGGGCGACGACGACATCGCCGGCGGCGAGGCCGAGCAATTGGTCAGCCGCCTGCCAGTCGGCATGGGCGACCACTGCCGCCCTGTAGCCGGACCTGACGAGACGGCGCACGAACAGGTCGGCAAGGCTGCTCGCATGCCCCTCGCCGACCACCAGGATCCGCCCGGCGTCGCGCAGCAGACCGGCGGCGGCAATGATATCGGCATCCGAAATCTGCGCAGCCAGCGCGTTCAGGGCACGGATTTCGCCATCGACGACAGAGCCCAGGAGGGAATCGCCGCGGACGCGGCTGAGCCGGCGCCGGACGCGAACCGACGCGTCGAGATCGGCGACGACCGCGTCCTGCAAGGCGCCGCGCATGTCGCGATAGGTGGCAAAGCCGAGCTTGCGCGCGAGCCGGCCCGCAGTCGAGGGATGCACGCCGGCCTGCCCTGCGACCTTGTGCGCCGGCAGAAAGCTGCCGGCTGTCCGGTCAGCGAGGAGAACCTCGATCAGCCGCCGATCGGCTTCGGTCAGTTCGTCCCGGTGCGCCGCGATAATCTCCGTCAGGCTCATGCAACCCTCCCCATGCCGCCCAAGGTAGACAAGCTCTTCGGAGCTATGCAAGATAAATTGCTGAACCTTGATATCGCAATTTATCTTGCAACGCAGAAAACCCCTTGGACTGTGACGGTGACATGACAGAGATCGCCTCTCATCGCGGCGGCGCCAGACTCTGGCCCGAGAACAGCCGCCTCGCCTTCCGCAACTCCGCCGCGATGGCTGTCGACTTCATCGAGTTCGACATCCATCGCAGTCGCGACGGCGTGCTGGTCGTCCATCACGATCCGCTGCTCGGCCGAACCTCTGCCGGCACCGGAGCGATCGCGGACAAGGACTGGGCCGAGCTCCGGGAGGTGGCGCTGCTGCGCACAAGCGACGAGACTATTCCGACCCTTGACGAGGTGCTCGACATTCTCGAGCCGAGCGGCATCAAGCTGCGCATCGAGCTGAAGAACCGGCACGACGGCAGCCGCTATCCCGGGATCGAGGCCCAGATCGTCGAAGTGCTCACGGAAAGGCGCCTGCTCGACCGGACGACCTTCACCGCGTTCGACATCGCGACGCTGGAAGAATTGTCCAGCTTGGCGCCAGCCACGCCATTGATCTGGCTGATCGCCGAGAAGACGCTCGCCGCGCCGACGCGAGATCTTGGCGCCTTGTGCCGAAAGGCTCGCATGGCGGGCGTTCCTGAGATTGCGGTGCGCATCTCGCAAGCCCAGGACACCGACACGGAGATCTGCCGGCGTGAGGCGATCCGCTACGGGCTCTTTGCCGTGCATGAGCAGGCGGACATCAAGCAGGCCTTCGCCGCGGGCGTAAGCGCCTTCACAACGGATCGGCCGGACCTCGCCGTCGCCCTAAGGCCATAGGCAAGTCGGACTGCGCGGGCTCTGCTGCGTCTTGCCGATCCATCCGATCTTTCCCGATTCCGGTCTCGAAGGGGTGCCGCCATGCCAACCAAGGCGGCACGCTGGCCCTCATACTGAATTGAAAAACCTCGATCCAATCTCCCAATATTGGATCCCATCCTGAACGTCGGCATCATCCCAAAAATAATTATGGATCTTTCCTGAGATATTCACGCTATATAGCGGCGCAATCAACTTTCTTGATGCTTTTCAAATCCAGTTCATAATTTAGGTTAAATCTCGTCCGTAGTGAATTGTTCTCATGTCAGGAAGCGCCATTATTTTGGTGGCGACACTCCTTGGTGTGCGCCGGCCGCTTGGGGCCAGCTCAAGGGCAAGGCCGGGAACGATCGTGTGCGGCCAGACTTTATGCTGCGGGCCGCGTGTTCCGGCATGGCGTCAGTCGTGCAGCTCTGCCGAATGAGGGCATGTGCCTTTCGAGGCGACGCGCAATGGATGATGAGATCCGTCTGCACGCACCCTTGCTAAGAACCGAGCCGTGCTAGCCGGTCTCAGCCCTGGCGCGCAGGTCCTCCCATGAAGCGGAGCACCTGATCCATCGAGGACCGCGCGACGCGCGATCATCCTGCTATCCGGGCCGCAGTCCTGTTCCAGCGTTGGAGCGGTATGTGGCCTGTTCGATGCGCCCAACGAGCGCATGATGCTGCCTGCGGCGGGCCTTTTGTCCCTCGCCAGGCGCCATTGAAAGCCGTCGCCGACCATTGCCGCATCGATCGACAGCCGTCGCTCGATCACTGGCGATGCGCACCAGGAGACCGATATGGCGCTCGAACAGGCCTGTGTACATGCGATGCCCAAACCCTGGGGGTCGACCGATCTCCTGCCCTGGAGCGAGGTCGCGCATGACGGCGTCGCCATCGGTGAACTCTGGTTTCAACGCCGCGACATTCACGCGGCCGAGCCCGCCCTGCTGCTCAAGTTGTTGTTCACGCGCGAGGCATTGTCGATCCAGGTGCATCCGGACGACGCTTTCGCGCAAGCTATGGGGCTCCCTCACGGCAAAACCGAAGCCTGGTATATTCTCTCCGCGACACCGGATGCCACGATCGGCGTCGGGCTGAAATCGGCCCATACGCCCGCAGAACTGCGGGCCGCCATCGAGGATGGCTCCATCACCGACCTCGTGCAGTGGCGCAAGGCCTGCAAGGGCGACGTCATCTTCGTGCCGGCCGGAACGATCCACGCGATCGGCCCCGGGCTTGTCCTCGCGGAAATCCAGCAGCGAAGCGACACGACCTTCCGCCTGTTCGACCATGGCCGCCAACGCGAACTTCACATCGAGCACGGCGTTGCAGCGGCCCAGGCCGGGCCCGCCGCAGGGCAAGCCCCAGTGCGGCATCTTGGCGATGGCAGGACCCTGCTCGTCGCGAGCCCGTATTTCGTCCTCGAGCGGTTTGATTTGGCTTCGGGATCGGTCTGGAACCTCAGTGCAAGCAGAGAGACCTGGCTGGTCATCATCGCTGGCACCGCCAGGCTCGGGGCGTTCCAAGCAGTCGCCGGCGAGGGCTGCTTCATCGAGGCCGATAGCATGCGCATCGAGGCGGGGCGCGAAGGCCTGACCTGTCTGGTGGCCTATGACGCGACAAGCCCCTGCCCCGACCTTTTGCATGCCGTCTCTGCGCATGATGCGAATGCGCCAGGCGACGCCGTTTCCCAGCCGCCCCTGCCGCTCCCGGCGCTGGCGGGTCCGTCCAACCCCTTCACGGAGGCCCGACCATGAGCCCGCTCCACCGCATTGCCTTCATCGGCAATTCGCTTCCGCGTCGCTGCGGAATCGCGACCTTCACGACGGATTTGCAACAGGCGGTCGCCTTGTCGGGCTCGGATCTCGAAACCTCGATCGTGGCCATGAACGACCATGGTCATGCTTACGACTATCCACGCTCCGTCCATTATCAGGTCGGCGACGACCGGTTGGAGGATTATGCAGGGGCCGCCGACTTCCTGAATGACGGGCGGTTCGACATCGTCTCGCTCCAGCATGAGTTCGGCATCTTCGGCGGAGAGGCCGGCGGCCACATCATGGCGCTGCTGTCGCGGCTGAAGACGCCGGTGGTCACCACACTCCACACCGTCCTGTCCGAGCCGACGCCGGTGCAGCGCGATGTCATGGAACAGATTGTCGACGCCTCGACGCGCATCGTCGTCATGGCCGAGAAGGGCCGCGACCTGCTGCGGACAGTCTACAGACTCCCCGCTGACAAGATCGAGGTGATCGCGCACGGCATTCCCGACGTCGCCTTTCTCGCACCTGACGACGCCAAGGCCAGGCTCGGGTTCAGTGGCCGCTCCGTCATCCTAACCTTCGGTCTGCTGTCGCCCAACAAGGGCATCGAGGTGATGATCGACGCGATGCCGGCGATCCTGCGGCGTCGCCCCGATGCGGTCTATGTGGTTCTGGGTGCAACGCATCCCAATCTCGTTCGCGACCAGGGCGAGGCTTATCGCGCCAGCCTGATGAGCCGCGTGCGCGAACTCGGCGTCGAGGATCATGTGGTCTTCCTCGACCAGTTCGTCGATCAGGCGACGCTACTGGGCTTCATCTCGATGTGCGATGTCTATGTCACGCCCTATCTCAACGAGGCGCAAATGACATCGGGCACGCTGGCCTACAGTTTCGGCCTCGGGAAAGCCGTCGTCTCGACGCCCTACTGGCACGCCCAGGAACTGCTCGCTGATGGGCGCGGCATTCTGGTGCCCTTCGGCGATGCGGTTGCCATCGGCGACGAGATCGCGGGACTGCTGACCGATGTCGACAGGCGCCAGGCAATGCGGCTGCGTGCCTATGCCAGCAGCCGTTCGATGACCTGGGAACGAACGGCCAAGCGCTATCTCGCCGCGTTTGAGACGGCGCGTCGGGGCCGGGTGCTGAGCGTCGTCGCCAGCCCCATCATGGCAACGCCCTCGCCGCAGATTCCTGCGCCTCCGGAGATGCAGACAGGACATCTCCTGTCCATGTGCGACGATACCGGATTGTTCCAGCATGCCGTCCATTCCGTGCCGGATCGCGCGCATGGCTACTGCGTGGATGACAATGCCCGCGCGCTACTCCTCGCCTGCACCTTGAGCAGCACCGGCGAACGGCAGCTTACGGACGCGCTGACGGCGCGTTACGCATCCTTCGTCCAACACGCCTGGAATCCCGACACGCGACGCTTCCGCAATTTCATGAGCTTCGACCGGCGCTGGCTGGAAGATACGGGTTCCGAGGACAGTCATGGCCGGACGCTCTGGGCGCTGGGCGAATGCGCGCGCAGCGATGTCAGCCCGTCGCGCCGGCAATGGGCAGCCGCCCTGTTCGCGCAAGCCCTGCCCATCGTCGAGAGCTTCACCTCGCCCCGCGCCTGGGGCTTCACCTTGCTCGGCCTCGACGCCTATTGCGCCGTCGCCGGGGCGCCGCCGACTGCCATCTGGCTGCGCCCACTGCTGGCCGATCGCCTGCTCGCCCTGCTCTCGGCAGTCGAGACACCGAACTGGGTGTGGTTCGAGGACGGGCTTTCCTATGACAACGCGCGCCTGCCCCAGGCCCTGATCGCAACCGGTACCTCCATGAAGGTCCCAGCCTATCTCGAGGCCGGGTTGCGGTCGCTGCGCTGGCTCGCGGATCTGCAGACGACGCCCGCGGGTTTGTTCAGGCCTGTCGGCTCCGACAGTTTCGGCGACAAGCGCCGTGCACCGAGGTCCTTCGATCAGCAGCCGCTGGAGGCGACGGCGACAATCTCGGCCTGCCTCGCAGCCTGTCGGGCCGATGGCGATCCGCATTGGCGGACCGAGGCCGCACGCGCCTTCGCCTGGTTCCTCGGCCACAACGACCTCTCGGTGCCGCTGGTCGATCTTGATACCGGCGCCTGCCGGGACGGCCTGCACCGCGACCGCGCAAACGAGAACCGCGGGGGCGAATCCGTGGTATCCTATCTTCTCAGCCTCGCCGAGATTCGCCAGCAGGCCCGCATCAGCGGGGACCGCCCGAAACTGGCGCCGCTTCGGGCCTTGCATGCCTGAGCCTTCGGCGATCGCGCACAAACAGACTGGGGTCGCATTGTCCCAACCCGCCTTCCTGAACCGCCAGGCCCTGTATTTGCGCCCCGATCCCTCCAGAGTCGTCGTGCGCCGGTTCGGTCCCACGACCGAGCCGAGGGACCTCAACCCCGTCGACAAGACCCGGGCGAACCATATCGTCGACCGGGTCCTGACGCTGGATTGCGATACGGCCGAAGGCCTGCTCGCCGACGTGCTGGAGAATTTCAAAGGCCGGCACCGCAACCTGCTGGAAAAATTCGAGCAGCGCGCCGACGAAATGGAGGACGCCTTCGCGACGCATTGCGACTTCACCAGGATTCAGCGTCAGCTCGTCGGCGCCTATTTCCTCCATGAATATTCGTTCGAGGCAGCGGCTCTCTTCAATCCAAGCATCGTCTCCCACCCCGATCAGTCCGGCGCTCCTCCAGGCGGGCGCCGCTTCATCCTGAGCGTACGCGCCGTTGGCGAGGGCCATATCTCGTCCCTGACGTTCCGCTCCGGCTCGATCGCCAGCGATGGCAGCGTCAGCGTCGATCCGACATCGCGCCTGGCCTCGATCGCCACCTTGCGCAACCGGATGGCGCGTCTCGATGGCGACGATGTCGAGGTCGTCTTTTCGCCCGATGGCGACATCAGCGAACGGGTGATCTTTCCCATTACCGCCTCTCAGTCGAACGGCATCGAGGACGCGCGCTTCGTCGCGTTCGACGAAGATGGGAGGACGGTGTTTCGGGCGACCTACACGGCCTATAACGGCCGGGCGATCCGCTCCGAACTGATCGAGACCAGCGATTTCCTGTCCTTTCGGCTGTCACCCCTGCGGGGGACGGCCGCGACGAACAAGGGCATGGCGCTGTTCCCTCGGAAGATCGACGGGCGCTACGCCATGATCGCGCGGCAGGACAACGAGAACCTCTATCTCATCTATTCCGATGATCTTTTCACCTGGAACGGCGGTGTCGTGATCCTGAAACCGCAATTCCCATGGGAGTTCGTCCAAATCGGCACCTGCGGGTCGCCGATCGAGCTCGACGAGGGCTGGTTGCTACTGACCCATGGTGTCGGGCCCGTCCGGAAATACGCGATCGGAGCGGTTCTTCTCGACAAGCAGGATCCGTCGAAGGTTCTCGCGCGGTCCCGCGAGCCGCTGGTTCGGCCGGAGCCGTCCGAACGCGAAGGCTATGTTCCCAACGTCGTCTACACCTGCGGCGCGATACGCCATAACGACCACATCGTCCTGCCCTACGCGGTCTCCGATACGTTCTGCAATTTCGCGACGATCAGGATCGCTGCGCTGATGGGCGCCATGGAACGCTAGGAAGTCTTCCGGGCACGGGCTCGCGAGAGAAACCGGCTACGCAGGCTGGAAAAAGATTCCGCCCGCGCCTGGCTCAAAGTAAGCATCGATGTCGTCATATGTCATGCCTTCGGCCAGACCGGCAGAATTGAAATCATCAAGCAAATCAGGGTTGAGACAATCGACCGAGGGCCTGGATCGATGTATGTGCGAAGATGACGCGGCCTTCGCACTTGCTTAGCGACTGAAAGAAGCGCGTAGTGGATTGTCGCCTCCCTTCGCACTGAACCGAGAGCGGGTCGCGGTGTCATTGTGGCGCCGGTCGGCACTGGATTTTCGTCTTGCAAGGCAATGGCCAGATCATCTGGCGCAACGGCACGCGTCAGCCGGCATCATTCAGCTTCAGAACGTCACGGACTGCCAAGGACATGTGCTCCGGGCATCTTGTCGCGAACCTGAGCCGGGCAGACCCTCTCCAGTTCGCCTTTCCGATTCATCTGATTCAGGATGACGGAGACGTCGTGGATCTTGTGATCATGGGCCATCGCGACGACGGAGCGGCCTTCATCGGTCACCTGGCTTCGCCGACGCATGAGCAGGCGCGCAACGGATCGGGCATCGAGGACACACGTCATGACAACCGATTATAAGGCAGGCGATGTCATCAGCTTGGCTTTTGGCTTCTTCGACAGAACCGGCGTCGGAAAATACGAGATCATTCGGGTACTTCCGGCGAGCGAGAACGGACAGCGGCAATATCGGGTGCGCGGCGCCGATGGTCACGAGCGCGCGATCGAAGAACTCCAGATCCGCGCCGGCGTTACGCAAACGAACCATTTCGGCAACCTGAAATAACCGTGGCGTCCGGAAGAGAGCCGAGCCGGCGGCTCTGATAGCATTGGCAGGGAATGACAGGTGCGGATCATGACGGACCGGACCACCGAAACGGAGATCACGTTCAGCCATCCCTTCAGGTTGAGCGCGCTGTCGGATCCTCAGCCGGCCGGAACCTATCGGGTCGTCACCGACGAGGAAGAGATCGTGGGCGTGTCGTTCCGAGCCTTCCGCCGGACCTCCACGATGCTGCAGATCCCGGCTATCGAATTTTCACGCGGTTCCTCGCAGATCATCCTCGTGGATCCGATCGAACTTACAGCTGCCCTGGAGAAGGATAAGCAGGCCTAGTCACGCCTATGAACCGTGAAGTGAAACGATCATGCGTTATCTCGGTGGAATCTCGGGGCGAGGCGCCCTGATGAGCAACGGCATCAAGATCGGCCGTGCATCTTACGATTTTGAAGGTTTCTTCCAGCATCCGATCGGAGTGACCAGCTGCGGCGAGGTCCGGTTGGCCTTTCCCGCACTGAAGACCGTCTTCGGCCGCGCGGATGTGCAGCTGCTGACCGATGATGGCCATCTCCTCGATCTCAGGTTCTCCTATCGGGAATTTCCGTCGACGACCGGCGCCGCCCATGTCGAGGTCACGGGAGATCTGCCTGGTGCGCCGCAGAATTGGCACCATTGATCATCTCGCCTGCGATGCTGCCGATCGGCGGGCGTCGCTCGAATCCCCGGCTCTCATCTCGATCGACACGATGCGATCGAATTGCCCAGTCCCGCCCCGCCCGCCGCGAGGCCGAAGAAACGGAAACAGCCCGGCGCATGGTCCGGGCTGTTTGCAGATCCAGGATGCGCGGCTCAGAACTTGTAGTTCACGCCGACGCGAACGATGCCGCCGCCGCCGCCGCCACTGGTGGTCGCGGTATAGATTCCGGCCGGGAGCACGCCGCCCGCGGGGTTTTGGAAGACCCGGGTCTGTCGGCCCTCGCCGGTATCGACGTAGAGACCTTCGAGCTTGACGGTCCAGTTATTGGTGAAGGCGTATTCGACACCGCCGCCGATGGTCCAGCCGGCGTTGCTTGTCGTGTTGCCGGTCAGGGGGTTGCTGTTCAGGCCGCCATAGGCCAGACCGCCCGTGATGTAGACCAGGGTCCGATCGAAGGCGTAACCGATGCGGGCGCGCACGGTGCCGAAATACCCGCCGTCACCACCGCCATTGTTTGCCCACCAGGTGTATTGCCCCCAGGACATATTGCCGTTCGATCCGACATACTGGATATCGGTCTCGAGACCGTAGACCCATGCGCCGGACTGCCAGTTATAGCCGATCTGGCCGCCGCCGACGAACGCGCCATCGCCGCCATTGCCGCCCAGAATTCCGGAAGAGCCAGCTGTCGGCCCGGTAACGGTGATGTTGCCCGAGTCGGCCCAGCCCATGCCGGCGTTGAGGCCGATGTAAAATCCGGCCCAGGTGAAGACGGGAGCGTAGACGATCGGGGGAGGCGGCGCTTGGCGGCTGGGAAGATCGGCGGAGAAGGCAGACGTAGCCAGGCAGGTTGCAAGGACGGCGGTGGATACAAGTCCTAGTCGCATGGTGTCCTCCGAGGTCAGCATTTCACCTCACAATTGTTGCACAACAATCCACACCGGTGAACCTCAATAATCGACCATCCTTTACTGCAGGAATGGCCTAGTATTCCGATAGAGATGCTTTGGCCAACTAGCCGATTCCAAACGTGGAATCTGCGCTGCCCGCGGCGTCCCGATCCGCCGGCCCGCTTCACAGTCGCCATGCCCGCCGGCGCATTTTCAGTCCAGCATCCGCCGTCATGGCCCGGCCCGCGCGCCCGCCAAATCATCCTCGCGCGACGTTGCGACCGATGGCGAGGGTCTCCCGGTTGCGAATGAGAATTGCGCGCTACGGCGCGATCGATTGGGGGGATCGCTCGGCTTCGCCCTCGGCCGCGACAATGCAGTTTCGGCCTCTCGACTTGGCGGCATAGAGGGCCTTGTCGGCACGCGCGTACAGGCTCAGCGATACATCCGTCGGGTCCGTCTCGGCGATGCCTGCCGAAAAGGTGCAGCGGAAATCACCATGGCCGCCGAGCGGCTTCATCGCCCGAACGACAATGAGCATGCGTTCCAGGACCAGCGCGGCCTCGTCCGCGGATGTCCTGGGCATGACCAGGACGAATTCTTCGCCGCCGACCCGGCCGAAACAATCGGAGCGCCTGACATTCGCGTGGATCTCCTTGGCAAATCGGCACAGGATTTCATCCCCAGCCGCGTGCCCGAAGCGATCATTGATGACCTTGAAATGGTCGATATCGAGAACGGCCAGGCAGCCCGTCAGGCGGCTGTCCAGGCGCCGCTGAAGCAGCATGTCGTCGATCCGGGCCATCACGAACCGGCGGTTGGCGACCCCGGTCAGTTCGTCCGTGTACGAGGCCTTGACCGCACTGTCCCGGTCCTGGCGCAGAGTTCTCTTGTCGGAATGGAGATCGGTCGTGACGCTCGCGATGCAGAGCATCCAGCCGTCATCGCTGACCATCTCGGTCATCCAGAGCCACCGCCCGTCATGCAGATCGGTCTCGTAGGCGCGGTACCCGACCTTGCCTCGCCGCGACTGCGTCGAGATCAGCCATTCCTCGAAATTCTTGGTTCGAACGACCGTCCCGGTTTCCGCCGAAAAATTCCGGCGCATGATCTCCGACCAGGACGGATCCTCGCTGGCGCGGATGGAATAGGCCTGGCGAAAGGCTCGGTTCGCCTTTCGAAGCCGGTCGAACTGGTCATACAGGGCGACCAGGACCGGGGAGCCCTCAAGCATCTCAATGAGCTGTTGAGTCGTCTCGTCCATCGATCGGGAACCTAACACGTTACCGGGAGGGGAAGCAGCCCTTCACTCGACGAATGACCGGCCCGGTTTCTGTCCGACGAGCACGGCATTGCCGGAAAGGGACTGCCGATCAGGCAGTCGAGCGGAGGTTTGCAGCATAAGGCCAGTATGCAGTGACGATGGCTCACCGTACCCAACCCTCGCACTGCCGATCAACCTGCCTTTTGCCGAGGAGCGGTCGAGCGCCTTGCTGCCGGCCTTGCCGGCGCCCTGGCTCAGGCACTGGCGCGCAAGGTTTCCATAAGGTCGCCTGCAGTCGCGACCCGGCTCGTTCCGGCTGAAGTTCCGATCGGGCCGCGTCGTCACTGCATGTTGTAGACGATGCGCCCGATCCAATAGCCCTGATAGGCAAGATGCACGGCAGCCATGGACATCTGGATCCAACGTTGCGCGAAAACACAGGCAACGAGACAGAGAGCCAGGCCAATCGGTACCTGGATCAAGTAATCGCCGCTGAGCTGGGTCCAGCGCTCCGTGCCCTTGATCAGGGTATCGACCACGTCGAGAACGAAGGACGTCGCCATGAGGCCGAAGAACCAGCGCCGCCGGTTGATGAAGAAGTCCTCGTAGCCGGCATATTCAGCGACGTTGTCCGGAAACAGCAGCGCCGACAGCAAATAGAGCACGATCGCGTAGCCGATCAGGAAGATGTAGACGCCGAAGCTCCAGTTGTGGATGCGCGACAGCCCGAATTCCCACCACCAGAACAGCACGAGTTCCAGCAGGATCGAGCCGACCCAGAGCATGTGAAGCATCGAGACGCGATAACGATCGGGATGCTGGATGAAACCGGCGATGCCGGTCAGCATCCGGGTGATGCCGAGGCCGATGATCATGCCCATTACGATGCGGACATGGGGAAAGAGTTCATGTGGCGCGACGGTATCCATCGCGTGTGATTAGAACATCCGGCCGGAAAATGGAATCCGGTTCAGATTCGAAGCGGATCGTTCACTCTTGCCTCGAAGGGGTTGAAATCACGTCGGAAATTTGAAGCGACGCTTGCCAGAAAGACCCCCCCTCTTCTTCCGAGGCAATGCAGGCATCGCCTACTCCCTGCGGCGCGGAAAGCGTGGACACCGACCCGCGCAACCTCGGTCGCCGGCGAGTTCGTCCTGGAGGCGCAGCCCCCGTGCCCGGATTACTTGGTTTTGACCAGAACGACGCGAGCGTTGCTGTCTTCCCACCGCTTCAGGACATTGATCGTGACATCGCTCTCATGCCGATGCACGCGCACATCGAATCGCGAGGCCCCAAGTCTCAGCCCGCGAATTGTCACATCGTCGAGAAACGAAGGCAGCACGGGATCCAGGAGTTTGACCTCGTTCGTCGCCGCCGGCAATTGCAGCCCGAGGCAAGCGGCCAGCATCGCGAAGGGCGCGGCTGCAGCCCAGGCCTGAGGCGAGCAGGCGACGGGATAGGCAGTCGGTCCACGTCGACGCCGTCTCAGGAAGCCGCAGAAGAGCTCCGGCAGGCGGCGCTGTTCCTGATAGGCAGCGGCATCAAAGATAGCCTCGAACAGCCGTGCAGCCTCGGCTTTCAGGCCGTAATTGCCAAAGCCGAGGGCGATCAGCGCGTTGTCATGAGGCCACACAGAGCCATTGTGATAGGACATCGGATTGTAGCGGGCTTCATTGACATTGAGCGTGCGAATGCCCCAGCCGCTGAACCCCCCTTCACTCATGAGTGATTGGGCGACCTGCGCCGCCCGCGAGGGGTAGGCGATGCCACCGAACAGAGCATGACCGGCGTTGGAAGACCGAACGCGACACTGCCGCTTGTTTCCGTCCAGCGCCAATGCGTAGGAGCCGATATCCTCGCACCAGAAAGCGCGGTCGAACCGCTCCTGCAAGATCGATGCTTCACGCCGTAGCGCGTGGGCGCGCTCACCGAGATCGAGAGCGCTCGCCATCGTGGCTGCAGCTTGCTTCGCGGCATAGACATAGGCCTGAACCTCGACGAGGGCGATCGGTCCCTGAGCCAAGGAGCCATCGGCATGCGAGATCGAATCGTGGCTATCCTTCCAGCCTTGATTGGCCAGGCCATTTTCGGTCTCGCGAAAGTATTCGACAAATCCGTCGCCGTCGCGATCTCCGAATGTGTCGCACCATTGAAGTGCGGCCTCGATGTTCGGCCAGATCTGTTCGATCGTCGCCCGGTCACCAGTGCGACCAAAATACTGGCCTGCCAGCATAACGAATAGCGGGGTGGCATCGACGGAGCCGTAATAGAAGCCGAACGGAACCTCACCGAGATTGGCCATCTCTCCGCTTCGCCGTTCGTGCAGGATCTTGCCCGGCTGCGCATCGGCTTCGGGTTCAGCGGCGACGGCCTGTGCCTTCGCCAGCTGGAGCAGTACGCCCCGCGCCACCAAGGGATCGGTCCACAGCAACATCATGGCCGTGATAATGCCGTCGCGCCCGAACATCGTCGAAAACCACGGAATGCCAGCATAGGGGTAAACTCCGTCGGCACTCCGGGTCATGAGCGTGTAAAGATCCGACGTCGAGCGGCAGACAATATCCGTGAAGTGGGTATTCTTGGACTCGACCTTGGCAATGTTTGAGGTCAGCGCGCGCAGATCCCGGCGAGCGTCCTGATAGGCCTTGGCAAAGCCTTGAGGCGGCACGCCGGGCGCATCTGCTTCGGACCTCACGCCTCGGCTCGGCGCGTCAAGCATATCGCAGGCAATGGCGATGAGAAGCGAGGTTCGCTCCCCGGGCTTGAGTGAAAATTGAAAGGACGCAAAGTCCTGCGTCAATTGAATCGGTCCCGGTTCGAAACGAAGAACGGTTCTGCGCACCCGGTCATCGAGGCCGCGATAGAGGAACCGCACAATCTGTGAAGACACCGTGACATCGAACTCGCCGCGATGAGCGCGTTTCATGCCCCTGACTTCGAAGAGATCCCGGAAATCTGCCGCGAAAGACAGGGAAAGCCTGAATTCGTGGGGAATGCGGTCGAAATTGCGCAATCCGACACGCTCATAGCAAACGGAATTCCAGAGAAACTTGGTCCGCTCGATGGCGATCGCGTCACGTGGAATGACCGTCGTGCCATCTTTCCGGGTAATCTCAGGATTGGCCAGATCAACCGTCAAGGACGCGTTGTCGTCCTGGATGACCGAGCTGAGAAGGAGGGGCCGCTTCCCTTCGAAGAACAGTTGCAGCCGCGAAAGATGCCTGGTGTCGCTGGAGAATAGCCCCTCCGACGTGTCGGGGGTGATGCCGAGGTCGCCATAGCTGTCGAGAACAGCGAACGCATCGCCTGCCTTCAGTGTGCGCAATGGGCGCTCTACGAGCGACGGGTGGGCATCGAGGGCGTGCTCGGCCAGTTGTTCCTGCAGAGGCGGGATCTGGCGCTCGCCTGCGGCGACGCTGTGCTCATTCATCCCACTGCTCCTCCTCGCTGGAGATCTGGCAGGTCCGCGCGGATTGGGTCATGGTTCTGCGTCTATTCTGCGGCCCTTCGGGCGTCCCCCGACGAACGCAGCAAGTGGTTGAAGGCGTCGAGATAGTCGGTCGCCATCCGGGCGGCGGTGAAATGGCCGTCGAAATACCGCCGGACCTGGAAGCGATCCATGGCAACGCTATGCTTTGCAGCGGCAACGGCTTCAGCGATGGAGTCGACGAGGATCCCGGATACGCCATCCCTTACGACTTCAGGCACGGAACCGTTGCGCCAAGCGATAACCGGCGTTCCCGCCGCCATCGCTTCGATCATCACAAGCCCGAACGGCTCTGGCCAATCGATCGGAAACAGCAGGGCGCAAGCGCCGCCGAGGAACGCAGATTTCTGCGCCTCGTCGATTTCCCCGATGAACTCGATTGAGGGATGATCGAGCAGCGGCAAGATCCGGGTCCTGAAATACTCCTCATCAACCGGATCGACCTTCGCCGCGATCTTGAGCGGCATGCCGGCACGCTTGGCGATCTCGATCGCGCGATCCGGTCGCTTCTCCGGCGTGATGCGCCCGAGGAAGGCCAGATACGCCCCTCCCCGCGCGTCGAATGGGCAAAGGCCCGGACCCAATCCGTGATGGACGGTCGCCAGCCAATTCGCAGTTGCCGGCATCGGTTTCCGTTGGCAATCGGAAATCGATATCAGCGGCATCTGGGGGAAGGCCTCATAGACCGGGAGAAAATCGGGCAGGTCCAAGCGGCCATGCAGCGTCGTCACGCATTTGTGCGCGAGATCCGTGAACAAGGCATGCTGCAGCAGATCGAGATGGAAATGGATAATGTCGAAGGAAGCCGCACGCGCCCGGACCTTCGCAAGCATGGCAAGATGGCTCGCGGTGTGATCGCGAATGCCCGCAAGCCGCAAGCCCTGCGGTGCGCAAGCGACAAGCTCGGCGGACGTCGTTGAATCGGCCGATGCGAACAGAGTGACCTGATGTCCTTGCCGAACAAGCTCTTCGGTGAGCCAGGACGCGACCCGCTCCGTCCCGCCATACAGTCTCGGCGGAACCGACTCGGCCAGCGGTGCAACTTGCGCAATCCGCATCCGATTTCTCCAAACGCCGCTGACGTCTGCCGGCACGGCGAGCTAGCAACTCCGGTCGGGCGGAAAAGTTCGGACGCCTTGACCGCCGGCAGCCTGCGCGGCCCGGATCCGGGGGACCGTTTCCGGCATTGCCATCACCATCAGGATAAGCGCGACCAGCCCCACTGCGGACAGCACGGCAAAGGCAACGCTGTATCCGGCCCAGACCACGAGACTGCCGGCAAACACATAGCTCGACGCACCGCCAATGCCCTGAATCGTGCCGATGATCCCGCGAGCCATATTGTAACGACCGCTGCCACGGACGGCACCATAAAGAATAAGCGGCAGCAACACGTCGAACAGCCCTGCGCCGACTCCGTCGAGAAGTTGGAAGCCGATCATCCAGTAGGGGTCATCGACAAGCGCGAACAAGATGCCGCGCAGAGGCACAGCGGCGAATGCCAGCGTCAGCAGCCACTTCCCACCGATGAGATTGGCCCGCATGACAAGGAAAGCCATCGGGATCGTCGCCAGTTGGGCGACGATGATCGCCGCGGACGTCACGGCCGTCTCGAAGCCCTTGGCCTCCAAGGCAAGCGTCTGGCTCGCAAGGGCCAGCATCGGCGCATTGGCGAAATGGAACAATGCAGCTCCGATCGCGAGCACCGCAAAGGGCCGCTCGGCAAACAGCCGTCGCCATGCATAGGGACCGCCCCGGTCGCGGCTCGGTCCTTCGAGACCGCGGGCCAATCGATGGTCGATCGCGCTCGCGGGAATCGAAAGCGCGGCAATCGTCGCCAATCCTGCAAACAGCGGAAGCATGTAGAAGACGCCGCGTTGCCCGAAATGGGTGCCGATCAGCGCAGCAAGTGCAGCAATGAACACATTGCCGATGCGGTCATACGCGGCATTGCGCCCAAGTTGCCGGGCAATGCCGCGCGGCCCGAACATTCCCACCGTGATCGCCGCAATCGTCGGTGCAAAGACGGCCCCCAACAGCGCCATGCTGACGTCCGCGACGAAGACAACCGCTAGTGTCGGGACCGTCGCAATGGCAGCGCCCAGCGTCGCCAGGGCCCAGGCCCCGCCGACTATGAGGGCCCGCTTGGCCCGCGTGGCATCGATCAAGGCGCCGATAGGGGCGTGAAAGGCAATGCCGATCAGCCCGCTTACGGTCAGGAGCGCCCCGATCGTCGCTTGATCCCACCCGACATCCGTCAGGAGGAACACGTTGACATAGGGCCCAAGGCCCCCACGCAAATCCGCCAACAGGAAGTTCAACCAGTCCAGGCTGAGCCGATGCGACACTGAAACCTCGCCGTGGTTTCCCACCCAGATGTCGATGACTGCGTCGTCCACAGGGCGCCCCCCGGCGGCGCTGCGGTTTGAAGCGATATGCCGAAGCCGGCAGAGGGAGCCTTGGAGAGATGCCCAACGCTCCTTACCGCCAGTGTGCCAGGCCGCTGCCGCGATTGCAGACGTGTTGTCCGCGCGTTTCGCCCTGTGCACGCCGTGCTACAGGAGGCTGGTAGCCACCATTCCAATGGCGGTGACGGCCATCACAGCGGTCGAAAGCCAACCAAAGAAGGTCAGTCCACGGCCGATCGTTTGTACGCCCATCACCCGTGGCTGGGTTGCCATCACCATCATCAGCACCATGATCGGAACGGCCACGATGCCGTTGATGACGGCGCTCCAGTAGAGCGCCTTGATCGGATTGATCGGCGTCAGATTCAACGCCACTCCGCAAAGGGTTGCCACCGCAATTGTGACGTAGAACGCCTTCGCATGCTTCGGCTTGCGATCGAGCCCCGTCGGCCAGCGCAGCGTTTCGCCGACGGCATAGGCTGCTGATCCGCCGAGAACGGGGACGGCCAACAGGCCGGTCCCAACAATGCCAAGCGCGAAAAGTCCTTCGGCAAAGACGCCAGCGACGGGTTTCAATGCTTCCGCCGCTTGCGAAGAGCTTTCAATGTCCGTCACGCCATTGGCATGCAGCGTGGCTGCGGCCGTGACCATGATTGCCAGCGCGATGACATTCGAAAATCCCATACCCACAAAAGTATCGAGCCGTATGCGCGCCTTGGCGTCATCGGCTTGCCGGGGCGCCTCCTTGAGCGGTTCGCGCTTCGGATTCGCCATGATATCCTCGACCTCCTGGGAGGCCTGCCAAAAGAACAGATAAGGGCTGATCGTCGTGCCCAGTATCGCGACGATTGCAGTCAAATAATCAGCCCTTAAAGATATGCTTGGAAGTATAAGACTCCGCCCCAATTCCAACCAATCGATCTTTACAAAAAACAGGGTTCCGACATAAGCGAAAAGGGCGATCGTCAGCCATTTCAACACACTGACATAACGTTTGTATTCCAGTAGAACCTGCATAAGGATGCAAGCAATGCCAAATATAATGACATAGACGAGCTGCGGACCAGCCACGAGCAGGCGCAAGGCATCTGCCATCGCACCGATGTCCGCTCCAATATTGATGATGTTTGCAACAAGAAGCAGGGTTACGCCGCCATAGACCAGCCAATCGGGATAATGCCGACGCAGATTTCCTGCGATCCCATGTCCTGTGGTGCGTCCCAGCCGCGCACTGATGATTTGAATGGCACTCATCAAAGGATAGGAAAAGACGAGCGTCCAGGTCGTCATATAGCCGAACTGCGCCCCGGTCTGGGAATAGGTCGCGATCCCGCTTGGATCGTCATCAGATGCGCCAGTGATCAGCCCGGGGCCCAGAACATGCAGGAGCCGCGGCTTGCTGGGCTCCACGACAGGCCTGCGAAATCCATGCGCGTCAGCCATTGTCGTCCGGCTCCTGCGGCCTTTCCTCCATAAGTGGCGAGATGCCGCGATGTTCCCAATAATCTGCCGGAGACTTACGCGACGATCGGATTGCAGCCAGAGATCGTTCCCGATCCGAGTTCATCCATGCGTGGATGACCGCGCCAAATGGTTCCCGGCGTGTCCGTCTAAGCTGAAGGCGCGTTGAACCGACAATCCGCGCCCCAGGGGCCAGATTCCCGACAAGCATTGTCGCGCCGAGGCGAGCGTTGCCCTGCTAGATCATCGGACCGGAGATCGTATCCAGTCCGATGATCTAACCCTTTGTCTTTGCATCGGCTTTGCCCGGAAAACCGCAATCCACTTTTCGGGCCGATGCTTTAGACCGGAACCTTGCTTGCATTCATGCGCGATCAATGACCGCGAGGGGCTCGACGAATGGCAGGCCTTGAGCCCTTGCCACGGGCTCGCAGGTGACCTGCCCGACGCATATGTTGAGACCTTGGCGCAAGTGCGGATCCTGCTTCAAAGCCTCGCGCCAGCCGTGATTGGCGATGGCCAGCACGAAGGGTAATGTCGCATTGTTGAGCGCGAAGGTGGAGGTGCGCGCGACTGCGCCAGGCATGTTGGCCACGCAGTAATGCACGACCCCATCGACGATATAGGTCGGGTCGGAGTGCGTGGTGGCCTTTGAGGTCGCGAAACAGCCGCCCTGATCGATGGCCACGTCCACGACGACGGCGCCCTTCTTCATGGTGCGGATCATATCGTGGCTGACCAGCTTGGGCGCCGACGCGCCAGGGATCAGCACCGCACCAATCACCAGGTCCGCTTGCCTGACGAGCTCTTCAATCGCCGCCTGCGTGGAAAAGACGGTGGTGATCGCATTGCCGAACTGGGTGGCCAGGCGCTTCAGCGGCTCCGCCGACCGGTCCACGACCGTCACCTGCGCTCCCATGCCAATGGCGATGGTCGCCGCATGCGTGCCCGACACGCCTCCGCCGAGAATCACGACGGACGCTGCCGGGACTCCCGGCACACCGCCCAGCAAGATGCCGCGTCCCCCTTGGGCCTTCTCCAGGGCATGTGCGCCGACCTGAGGTGCGAGTCTGCCCGCCACTTCGGACATCGGCGCCAGAAGCGGCAGGCTGCCGGAGGGTGAAGTGACTGTCTCGTAGGCGATACAGATCGCCTTGGATTGAATGAGATCGCGGGTCTGCGCAGGATCGGGAGCAAGGTGCAGATAGGTGAACAGGATCTGTCCGGGCCGCAGACGCTTTCGCTCCTGGGCCAGGGGTTCCTTGACCTTCACCACCATCTCGGCTTCTGCGAATATTATCTCCGGCCCGTCGACTATCTTGGCGCCGACCGCGACGTAGTCCTCATCGGTGATGCCGGCACCAAGACCTGCGCCCGACTGGACCATGACCCGGTGACCATGATGGACCAACTCCCGGACGGATGACGGGACGAGCCCGGTACGCGCTTCATTGTCCTTGATTTCGCAGGGCACGCCGACGAGCATGGAATTCTCCTCCCATGGAGCCAGGGCCTTTATGTTTGGCCCATAGTGCGCGTTTGATTGCGCGGCTGGCAGGATCATTCACCAGCCCGCGCTCGATCATTGCGTCAAATGAGCCCGCTGGCCAGTGCATGGCGATCTGGTCACCCCATCACGAAGTGCGTGAGCTGCGAACGACTTCGATCTCGATTTCTGTACAGCACTCGCCGTTTGTCGGATGGAAATCGACCGAACACGCCGTAACGACCAGGAGAAGATCGCACTCGGCTCGAACGACGACATACCCGCCAGGCGGGTTGATCGACGGGAGAACCTCAAGCCGACCGTCTGGTTGCGGAGGCGAGTTTTGGAACAGGTCGACCGGATCGGGTACGAAAGGTAGCGCAACGCCCTCTTCCTGAAGTGCCAAGAGCAGGTTGTCCCTGCAGTTTGGGTGATCGTGCAGCCCGGCCCGCTCGTAGAGTTCACGGTTGCAGGCAGGAAACAGCATGTCGTGCGGACCGGGGGACCCGTCCTCGACCAATGTCAGAAACGGAACGCCGCGGTCGCTGTAGAAGCTCTCTCCGACCTTGGGAAACAATCGCTCGTTGATGTCTCGGGTCTGGGCCGTGCTCAGCCAGTCGAGTCGGGGCGAGGTGACGAAGGCCCAGAGATCGGCGACCTGCTGCCCCTTCGGATCGACGATGCGGATGATATCGCCACCCGATACGCGTACTGACCGTCC
Organism: Allobosea sp. 2RAB26; assembly: GCF_052115465.1. Classification (NCBI taxonomy): domain Bacteria; kingdom Pseudomonadati; phylum Pseudomonadota; class Alphaproteobacteria; order Hyphomicrobiales; family Alloboseaceae; genus Allobosea; species Allobosea sp. 2RAB26. The sequence goes on from NZ_JBFRGS010000008.1 coordinate 257,165, forward strand.
GGATTGGGCGGGAACGACGATGGACAGGTCGCCTGGCTCACGCTTCACAGAACTCGACTGCATTCCAGATCCTCACATCCATTCCGGATCATCCTAAGGTGCCGGTGTTAATTGACGATCAGGATGGCTTGTTCATGGTTCGGGCGCGCACGATAGCGCTTCAGCTGGACCTCACGCGCCCCCTGACGTCGCAGGTCTCGAAGTTTCGGAACAATCATTTCCCGCGCCTGTTCCTGTGATGTCTTTGCACGGAGTGCCGCCAGGACGTGCATCTTGCGTGCAAGCTCAGCCGCGAACGCGGAGTGTCACTTGGAAAAGCTCAAGGCGTATCGTCAGAAGCGCGATTTCGAGAAGACCAGGGAGCCTGACGGAGACGCTGCGGTTTCGAAATCGAACCGCCTGCGCTTCGTCATCCAGAAGCATGATGCGACCAGGCTTCATTATGATCTGCGCCTGGAACTGGACGGGGTCTTCAAGTCCTGGGCGGTGACCAAGGGCCCCTCGCTTGATCCTGGCGACAAGCGCCTCGCAGTCGAGGTGGAAGACCACCCCCTGCCCTATGGAGATTTCGAAGGGACCATACCCAAGGGGCAATATGGTGGGGGGACGGTTCTGCTCTGGGATCGCGGCTACTGGCAGCCGGAGGGCAAGATCAGCCCGGAGCGCCAACTGGAAAAGGGCGAACTCAAGTTCGTTCTGGACGGCGAGCGCCTCGAGGGCAGCTTTGTCCTCGTTCGGATGCGTCATGACCGGGATGGCGGCAAGCGCACCAACTGGCTGCTGATCAAGCACCGGGACGCGCATTCCGTGGATGGCGACGGTGATGCGGTCTTGAAGGCCGACACGTCCGTTGCCTCCGGCCGCAGCATGGACGCGATCGCGGCCGGCAAGGGGCGTTCGCCCAAGCCATTCCTCCTCGCGAAGGACGCCCTCGCCGCTGACGCCGAATGGGACAGCCGGAAGGGTCTGGCCGCGCAGCGCAGACGAAGCCCGGAACGATCCGGATCTCCCAAGAGATCTCGCCCGGCCCCCATGCCACCGTTCATCGCGCCGCAGCTATGCCGAAGTGTCGAGCGTCCCGCCAATGGTGGCGGGTGGGTGCATGAGATCAAGTTCGATGGCTATCGCATCCAGATGCGGGTCCAGGGCGGGACCGTCACGCTCAAGACGCGGAAGGGGCTCGATTGGACCTCCCGTTTTGAAACGATCGCCAAGGCGGGAGAGAGCCTGCCCGATGCCATCATCGATGGCGAGATCGTCGCGCTCGACAAGCATGGCACGCCGGATTTTGCCGCCCTCCAGGCCGCCATTTCGGAGGGCAGGACGGAGGATCTGATCTTCTTCGCCTTCGACATGCTGTTCAGCGTCGGGGCCGATCTCCGCGAGCTGCCACTCCTGCAGCGCAAGGAGCGTCTGAAGGAGACTCTCGACGACCACGGCGACGGCGTCATCCTGCGCTATGTCGAACATTTCGAGACCGGCGGCGACGCCATCCTGAAATCGGCCTGCCAACTCTCCCTGGAAGGCATCGTCTCGAAGGCGGTCGATGCGCCCTATGTGTCAGGGCGCAGCAACAGCTGGACGAAGGCCAAATGCCGCGCCGGGCACGAGGTCGTGATCGGCGGATGGTCCACGACGGCCGGCAAATTCAAGTCGCTTCTGGTCGGCGTCAATCGAGGGTCGGATCTTGTCTATATCGGACGGGTGGGTACGGGCTACAGCGCCGCCAAGGTGCAGGCGCTGTTGCCAAAGCTGAAGGCGGCGGCCGCGACAGCCTCGCCCTTCAAAGGGGCCGGCTCTCCAAAGCGCGAGCCCGGGGTCACCTGGTTGAAGCCCGAACTTGTCGCGGAGATCGAGTTTGCCGGCTGGACCGGGGATGGCATGGCTCGTCAGGCCGCCTTCAAGGGCTTGCGCGAAGACAAGCCCGCCGACGAGGTGGAAACCGACCTCCCCGCCGATCCGAAAGGCACCGAGACGCCGCAGCCGAAACAGGTATCCTCGCGCCGTCGGGGCGAGAGGGCCACTGTCATGGGGGTCGGTATCAGCCACCCCGAGAAGATCTTGTGGCCGAATGCGGGGGATGACCGGCCTGTCTCCAAGCAGGAACTGGCCGAATATTTCGCGGCGGTCGGCGACTGGATGATGCCCCATATCAAGGGCCGGCCCTGTTCGCTTGTGCGCGCGCCCGATGGAATTACGGGCGAGATGTTCTTCCAGCGCCACGCCGGCATGGGAACCTCGAACCTGTTCGAACTCGTCCGGGTCTTTGGCGACAAGAAGCCCTATCTCCAGATCGATCGGATCGAGGCGTTGGCGGCGGCGGCCCAGATCGGCGGCATCGAGCTTCACCCGTGGAACTGCGCGCCCGGAGATCCGGAGACGCCGGGCCGCCTGGTCTTCGATCTCGATCCAGGGCCCGGCGTGACATTCGGTGAGGTGATCGAGGCCGCAAGCCAGATGCGCGAACGGCTGGATGCGCTTGGACTGGCCAGTTTCTGCAAGACCACAGGCGGCAAGGGACTGCATGTCGTCACGCCCTTGGCGGCTGGAAAGCGCAACAAGATCGAGTGGCCTGCGGCGAAAGATTTCGCTCGCCATATCTGCGCGGAACTCGCCGCCGAACAGCCCTCACGCTACGTGGTCAATATGGCCAAGCGTCTCAGAAATGGCCGCATCTTCCTCGACTATCTGCGAAATGACCGCATGGCGACGGCGGTCGCCCCCCTGTCGCCGCGGGCACGGCCGGGCGCTCAGGTCTCGATGCCGCTGACTTGGCCGCAGGTCAAAGCCGATCTCGACCCCAAGCGTTTTACCGTGCGGACCGTGCCGGGCCTGCTGAAGACGACCAAGGCTTGGGAAGGCTATGACGACGCGGCAGGCTCGCTCTCCGACGCGATCAAGAAGCTGGGCAGGCGCGCCACGGCTGCCTGACGGGTTGCCGAAAGCGGCGCCGGGGAACGATCAGCCACGCCACCGCGTTCACCGGGTGTGTCGGGAGATGTGACCATGGCGCCGCGGACGTTCTGGAAGGGCTATCTCAAGCTGTCCCTCGTGACCTGTCCAGTCGCGATGATGCCGGCCCGATCGGACAACGAGAAGGTCCGCTTCCATACGCTCAACCGCAAGACCGGAAACCGGATACGAAGTCGCTTCGTCGATGCGGTCACCGGCAAGCCCGTCAGCGACGAGGACGAGGTCAAGGGCTATCCAAGGGGCGATGACGACTATGTCATGTTGGAAGACGATGAACTCGACTCCGTGGCACTGGAGAGCACCCGAACCATCGACATCCAGACCTTCGCTCCAAGATCATCGGTCGGCTGGATCTGGTATGACACGCCTCATTACCTCGTGCCCGATGCAAAGGTCGGGGAAGAGGCATTCTCCGTCATCCGCGAAGCGATGAAGCGTACGAAGACGGTCGGAATCTCGCGGCTCGTCCTCTATCGGCGCGAACGGGCCGTGCTGCTGGACGCCCGCGATAACGGCATCGTCTTGTGGACCTTGCGCTATGGCGATGAGGTCCGGCCCGAGAAAGATTATTTCGCCGGGATCGGCGAGGCCGCACCGGACTCTGACCTGCGTCCCCTGATGGACAAGCTCATCGCGACCCGCACCAAGGACTGGTCGCCGGAGCTTGCCAAGGATCCGGTCCAGGAGGAGCTGCTTGGTGTCATCAAGGCCAAGGAGAAGGGCCGCAAACCGACGAGGACATCGCCGCGTCCGGCCTCGGAAGGCAATGTCGTCAACATCATGGACGCGCTCAAGCGCAGCCTGGAACCGCGGCGCAAATAATCAACTCGCCTTCTTGCGCGGGGATTGCTTCGCCGCGGCGGGCTTTTCGCCGCCGCCAGCCTTGGCACTTTGACGCAATGCCTCCATCAGGCTGACGACCTTCGAGGGCTCGGGCCGCTTCTGTGGCTTGATCTTGCGGCCTTCGATCTTGGCCTGGACGAGTTCGGCCAGCGCGGCTTCATAGCGATCGTCGAACTGCTTGGGATCGAACCTGCCAGCCTTCGTCTTGATGATGTGCTCGGCGAGGTCGAGCATCTCACCGTCGATCTTGATGCCCGGGATCTCGCTGAAGGCGTCCTCGGCCGAGCGGACCTCGTAGTCGAAGTTCAACGTCGTCGCGACCAAGCCCTCGTCCTGAGGACGGATCAGGATCGATCGCATCCGGCGGAAGATGACCGTTCGGGCCAGCGCGGCCGACTTCTGGTCCTTCATTCCCTCGCGGATCAGCGCGAAGGCTTCGGACGCCACGGGTGAGGCAGGCGCGACATAGTAGGGCTTGTCGAAGAAGATCTCGTCGATCTCGTCGCACCGCAGGAACGTCTCGACCGTGAGGGTCTTGTCGCTTTCCGGGATCGCGGCGGCGATCTCTTCCGGTTCGAGCAGGACGTAATCGCCGTTGCCCTTGTCGTAGCCCTTGACCTGATCCTCGGTCTCGACCGGCTTGCCGGAGACCTCGTCGATGTACTGACGATGGACGCGGTTGCCGGTCTTGCGGTTCAAGGTGTGAAACGAGATCCGCTCGGCGGTCGAGGCTGCCGTGTAGAGCGAAACCGGGCAGCTCACCTCGGCGATCTTCAGAACGCCTTTCCAGACAGCGCGCGGCGCCATGACATTCCCCCATAGCATTTCAGCGGACGCGAGCGAGGAACGAGCGGGCGTCCATGATGGTTCCAGTTTGCACCGCACCACGCGACCAAAGAAGCACCGGAACCGTGATGGACGTCGGCGCGCGGCTGCATTCGTTCACGACAGAAACGGCGTCGACTGGCGGCTACAGGGAACACGTTATCGTGAGATGGTTCTGCCCTTATGCGCCCCAGGCACCCGAGCGCCTGAACAGGGCTTGCCCGGCCAGAGCGTCGCAACGGCTCTGTCTCGTCTTCCGTTTCGTTGACGGGCTGGTCGCATTGCCCTGCCAAGCGCGGGAACCTCAACCAGGCCTCACGTGGTCATGGCGATGTCCGCAATGGCGTCTGCCGCGGCTCGTAGGCGTGGATGGCCGTTCTAAGCGCAGCGAGCTGACGATCTCGGGCGGTGCTCGGCCTGATGCCTTCCAACTGGCCAACGCGCTCACAAGCATCACGATAGTCTTCGTGCGTGCGGAGTGTCACCGTCACTGGTTCTGATCTAGAAAGGGTATCGGACATGCAAAGCACCTCCCTGTAGGGAGCAACCTAAACCTTGGAGCGCTTCCGGCAATGTCATTTGCCGGATGCGGCAACACTTGGTCGAATTCACTCCAGCCGCGTGATGATCAGACCGGTTCTGGCGACCTCGAACTTGCGCTCATCGACAAAGTTCACGAGCGCGCCGCTATCGAGCGTGTAGGTGATGCTGCGCAGACCGGGATAAAGCCGCCAGACGATGACCGCATAATGCTTGCCGTCCTCGTCCTCACAGATCTCGCGTGACAGCTCGGTCGGCATGATGGCAGCCGGCCGGGGGCGACCACTCAGCGGCCGTCGATCGGAAGGTCGTCCGGGTTTCCGCTTGGGATGAAAAGCGCGGGGTAACGAACCCATGTCAGCACTCCCATATCACCACCATATCCTAACTGCTGAGGCGGCACGAAGTTCCACGTCGCCGGAACGAGTGCCCGCTGCCCGGCGTTTGTCTGCGGTGGAGGAGAACCCGTCATGCGCGCGCGCCAGATGTCGCGGTCCGGCCCCGGTTCGGAGGCGTTGAAGGGCACGGTCGTGTCGCCCGTTGCCATACCAGTGGAGGCCCGTCTCCCTGACGACAGCACGCAAGATGACGATCCCATGCCGCAGCATGTCGAGCCATGCCTTGCCAGTGAGGCGGCAAAGCCGCCCAAGGGGGCCAATTGGTCTTTCGAGGTGGCATGGGACGGCTACCGGCTTGCCGTCCATATCGAGCCTTCGCGCGAGGTGCGCCTGCTTACGCGAGACGGCCGGGATTGGACGGCCCGCTTTCCCGCGATCGTGGCGGCGGCGAAACAGATCGTCGTCGACAGTGCTATCCTCGATGGCGAGGCCGTCATCCTCGACCGGAGCGGAAAATCGGATCTCGCGGCCTTGGAGCAAGCGCTCGGCGGGCGAGACGGCAAGGGCAGCGCCGAACTCGCGGTCCTGTTTGCCTTCGATATTCTGTACCTCAATGGACAGGATCTGCGGCATCTGCCGCTCTCGCAGCGGCGCGAAGTCCTGGCCGATGCAATCGACCGCGCGTCTCCCGGTATCCTGCTCAGTGAGGACGTGATTGCCGACGGAGAGGCGTTCTACACCCTCGCCTGCAAGCTCGGCCTCGAAGGCATCATCGCAAAACGCCTTGATGCACCCTATCGCTCCGGCCGCGATGGTGACTGGCTCAAGATCAGGTGCATCCAGTCGGAGCGCTTCGTCATCATCGGATATGAGCCTTCGATCGGCTTTGGAGGAATCGGCAGGTTGCTGCTCGCTGCGGAAAAGGCCGACGGCTTGGTCTATGTCGGCGGGGTTGGCAGCGGCTTCACCGAGCTGTCCGGCGCCGCCTTGAAGGCGCGGCTCGACGCGAGACTCGTTCCGCGACCACCCCTGGCCATCCAGCGGACAGCCGCGCGCTGGGTTTCGCCCGTGCTGGTTGCCGAGATCGAATTCCGCGGCTGGACCGATGACGGCAAGCTTCGCCATGCGACTTACAAGGGCCTGCGCGACGAAGCCGGTGCTGCGAGGATCTTTCGGTTCGATGATGCATAGGAGTCAGGACCGAGCCAGGGCCGGACATCGCGGACAAGGCCACGCGTTCGCCAGGCAGCAAACGGCCCGCCAACGGAAGCCGTTGGCGGGCCGAACGGTTGGACGATTGTGCTGATCACTCGATGATCTGAACGATCCTGCGGGTGCCGGGCTCGACCAGCACAGTGCGGTTATTCACGACCGTATAGCGGTACTGGGTCGCGCCATACTCGCGCGGCACTTCGCGATAGGTCACGCCCTCATTCGGGAGCACGGTGCCGACCGCGAGCGGCTCGGCATAGGTGTAGGACGGCACACGCTGCTCGACCACATAGGTCTTGAAGCGGGGGGTATTGTCGCCGACGATGCCGCCTACGACAGCGCCACCCACGCCGCCGACAACAGCACCGACCGGACCGCCGACGATCGCCCCGCCCACGGCGCCTGTCGCCGCGCCGGCAGCTGCACCACCCTGCGCGCCCTGCGGATTCTGGGCGAATGACGCGACGGGCACGAGAATCAGGGTCGCGGCGAGAGCAAGCTTCTTCATCATCACAGATCTCCTTCGCTGAGGGTTCTGTGATCAGGAACGGGCTCGATTCCGGTTTGTTCCACCGATCGGCATCCGGACGTCGGTGTCCCGCGAGAGGCCGCCTGCGTCGCGAACGGCCGCAATCAGGTCTCGGCCTGGGTCACCCCAAGCTTGTGCCAGAGCTGTTCCCTGTCCATGCAGGAGACGTCGTAAGTGACCTGCCGGCCCTTGAATTCCGGTCGCTTTCCGAACTCCACCGTCATCGCGCGCGCGATGTCGTCGATGCGGGCTTCGCAGGCCTGCACCGTCGTGAAACCCTGTTCGCTGATCCGGGCGGCGGTGCAGGTCGCTTCGCCGGAAATGCAGGCAACGATCACCATCGTGAAGGCATCCATGGAGGCACTCCGAGTGAAATTTGAGTCAGGCCAGCCATGAAGGCTGCGGTTTCAGGGTTACCGAGAGCTTAAGGGGAACAAGCAAAATGCGGGCCTGCACCACCTGCGCCGCGCGATCGCGCCGTCTGCCGTTGCATAGGCTTGCCCGAAAACCGCAATCCACCCGACTTTGGGGCCTATGCTTCAGCGCCACATGCTCTTGAGCCGCGCCGACACGTCAATTCTCACGCCGCTGCGGTGTTGCATGGCGGCCTGAGCCTGATCGATGGGCCAGGTCGCCTGCTCGAACAGGTGCAATAGAGCGTGCGGGATGAACCGTGTGCGTGCGGCGTAGACATGCCGATCCCCGCGCGCCGCCTGGCCATGGGTGAAGAAGCGCTGCGGCACGACCAGATGCAGGTCGTCTTTGGCACGCGTCATCGCGACATAAAGCAGCCTGCGCTCCTCCTCGATCTCGGCGGTTTCCCCGACGGCGAGGTCACTGGGAAGACAGCCATCCACCGTGTTCAGCACAAAGACCGACTTCCATTCCTGCCCCTTGGCGGAGTGGATGGTCGAGAGGACGAGAAAATCCTCGTCCAGCGATGGCGGCCCCGCTTCATCGCTCGTTGCGTCGGGCGGATTGAGGGTGAGCTCAGTAAGGAAGCGCTCGCGGGACGGATAGCCGGAGGCGATCTGCTCCAGCTGAACCAGATCGGCGCGACGCGTGGTGAAATCCTCGTGAATGCGCTCCAGGTGAGGGTCGTACCAGAGACGGGCCCGTTCGAGGTCTGCCGGCCAGCCTATCCCTGAGCGCAGCGCCCGGAATGTCGCAACGAAATCCGGCCAGGCGTCGCCCGTGCGCGCCGGCGCCGACAGCTCCGCGAGGCCTGCTGCGAAATCATCTGCCGTGCCGGCCTGATCGAGCACGCGTTGCGCGGAGGTCGGCCCCACGCCCGGAAGCAGCTGCAGCAAGCGGAACCCGGCGACCCTGTCGCGCGGATTCTCGACGAAGCGCAGCATCGCCAGCATGTCCTTGACATGGGCGGCATCGAGGAATTTCAGCCCGCCGAACTTCTTGTAGGGAATATTGCGCCGTGTCAGCTCGACCTCCAGCGGGCCGCTGTGATGCGAGGCCCGAAAGAGCACCGCCTGCTGCTTGAGCGTGTGCCCCGCCTCCCTGTTCTCCAGCACGCGCGTCGCGACGAAGCGCGCCTGGTCGGCTTCGTCGCGAACATTGACGAGCTGGGGCTTGCCGCCCGACTGGCGGTCGGTCCAGAGGTTCTTGGTGAAGCGCTCGCGGGCGAGCTCGATCACCCCATTCGCGGCGGCCAGAATGGGCTGGTTCGAACGATAGTTCTGATCGAGCGTGACGACCTCAGCCGGCGGGCTGAAGGCCTGGGGGAAATCGAGGATATTGCGGATCTCGGCCGCGCGGAACGAGTAGATCGATTGCGCATCATCGCCGACGACAGTGAGCCCCTGGCCATCGGGCTTGAGCGCCAGCAGGATCGAGGCCTGCAGCTTGTTGGTATCCTGATACTCGTCGACGAAGACATGGTCGAAACGTCCGCCCATCTCCGCGGCAAGGCTGGGCTCGCTTGCGGCCTGGGCCCAGCACAGCAGAAGATCGTCGTAATCAAGGACGTTCTGGGCCTGCTTGGCCTCGACATAGGCTGAAAAGAGCTGCTTCAGCTCCCCTGCCCATGATGCGCACCAGGGAAAGGAAACACCCAGCACGGCCTCAACCGGCTCTTCGGCATTGACGCAGCGCGAATAGACCGCAAGGCAGGTGCCCTTCTTGGGAAAGCGCCCTTCCGTTTTCGAGTAGCCAAGCTCGTGACGAGCGAGGTTCATCAGGTCGGCGCTGTCCTCGCGGTCATGGATCGTGAAATGCGGATCGAGCCCAAGCTCCGGCGCGTAATCCCGGAGCAGCCTTGCTCCCACGCTGTGAAAGGTCCCGGCCCAGGTCAGCGCGTCGGTCATGACGGCAGCCCCCTCTCCCAGCACGTCGCGCGCGATGCGCTCCACCCGCCTCGCCATCTCGGCTGCAGCGCGTCGGGAGAAGGTCAGCATCATCATGCGGCGCGGGTCCGCACCGTTCAGGATCAGATGCGCGACACGATGCGCGAGCGTGTTGGTCTTGCCGGATCCCGCCCCCGCGATCACCAGCAAGGGACCCGGCTGCGTGCCGACGCCGTGCTCGACCGCGCGGCGTTGCGCGGGGTTGAGCCTGTCGAGATAGCTTGGTGGCGCCAGCGAATCGAGAGCGAACATGTCTCATATTCGATCATTTTTCGCGTTTTGTTCGCAACGCAAAAGATCGGGAATAGGGCAGCCGTCCTGAGCCAGATGGCCGAAGCCCTATGGCAGGATCGGTTTCGACCTGATCATGAGGCGGCGATTCACCTCACCCAGCCAGCGAGGCGAGCGCCCGCTCGATCCGGGAACAGCCGCCCCTGGCGCGCGCCTTCTCGAAGGAGGCCGCGAGCTTCCCGTTGGCATAGGCCTTCACCACGATGGCGTGGACATAGCTCTTGCGCGCCACGGCAGGCGTGTTCGCCAGTTGCTCCGAGACGGCGCGCATGATCTCGGCGAGCTGACGCTTCTCGCTGCCATCGCGGATCATGATCTGGCTGGCCAGCAGCAGTTCGGCGGCCGCAGCGTTCCCCGCCAGCATCCTCAAATCCTTGGCACTGATGGCGAGGCCGGAGATCTCGCGGAGATAGGCGTTGATGTCGCCGGCATGGACCGGCGTCACCTTGCCGTCCTCGTCCCGGTATTGCAGCAGTCGCCGGCCGGGCAACTGCGCAATCCGGGCAAGTGCTCGGGCGAGCGGGCCATCCTGCCGCGAGCATGCGATCTGTTTTCCGCCCTTGCCCCGAAACAGCAGGTCGATCCGCGAGGCCGTCAACGCGACATGGCGCTTGAGGAGCGTCGAGGCACCATGGCTGCCATTGCTCCTCGCATAGGCCTCGCCGCCAACGCGCAGATGGCAGCGGTCGATGATGGCGACTGCGCAAGCCAGCGTTTTCCTGCGGCAGAGCGAACGCGCCTTGAGATCATCGGCGACCGCCTTGCGCAAACGGGGCAGCGCGTCGATCAGCAGCCGCAATCGCTTCAACTTGCGGCGTTCGCGGACCCGCTCCCATTCGGGATGATAGAGATATTGCAGCCGCCCGGCCTCGTCCCGCCCGACCGCCTGGAGATGGGCCCGTGGATCGGCCGCGATGCGCACCTCGCGATAGGCGGGCGGAATTGCAAGTGAGCGGATCCGCTCAAGCAAGGCCGCGTCCCGGACGGGCTCGTCAGTGGCGTCGAGATAGGCAAAGCCCCTGCCGCGCCGGCCCCTGCGGATCGTCAGATCTCCGGGATTGACGATCCGCAGCCGACCATGGGCGCGGGATGGCTTGCCGGCGACCATGGCGTTACTGCTTGCCCAGCGCTTCCTGCATCAAGCCGCTTCCCGGCGGTTGTGATAGCGGCGCACGAGTTCTTCGGCGTAGGCCAAGTCAGCCTGCGTGAAGGCCGGCACCGGATCCGTGAGGATGGCGGTGAGGACATCCCGGTCGCGCTGGCCATTCGCTATCACAAAGGCGAGCGCATCCCTCGTCTCGCGTTCGGCATGAAGCTGGGCCACGAGGGCCGCAATCAATCTGTCCTTGGCCGATAGCTGCATGGCAAAACCTCCGCAGGAAGCTTCGCGATAAACACGGTCGGGCCAGCGCTTGTTCCGCCCAGGCGCAATCGGTCAGCCCGCCAGCGGCGGCGCGCCGATCGTGACGGTGAGCGCGCCGAGGCGCTCGATGCTGCCGACGAGAACATTGCCGGGAAGGACCGCGCCGACGCCATGCGGCGTACCGGTCATGATCACATCGCCGGGCTCAAGCGAGTAATATTTCGAGAGTGTCGCAATGATCTCGGGCGTGCGCCAGATCATCAAGGACAGGTCGGAATCCTGGCGTGCGACACCATCGACCTCCAGGCGGATTTTGCCCGTCGACGGGTGGCCGACCTGTCCGACCGGGTAGATCGGGCCGCAGGGCGCCGAGTGATCGAATGATTTCTTAAGCTCCCACGGGATCCGCGGGCCGTCTGGCGTGTCGAGCAGCTTGCGGCGGGTCATATCGAGGCAGATGCCGTAGCCGAAGACATGCTCGAGCGCTTCGTCCTGAGGGATGTTGTAGCCGCCGGACTTCATCGCCACCATGAGCTCGAGCTCGAAGTGAAAATCGTCCGTCATCGGCGGATAGGGAACGAAGCCGCCGTTCTGGACGATCGCATCGGCCGGCTTCTGGAAGATCAGCGGGAAATCGCGGGTCTCGTCGCCGCCCATCTCCCTGACATGGGCGACATAGTTGCGACCGACGCAGTAGATCCGCCGGATCGGGAAGCGCGCCGAGGAGCCCTCGATCGGCAGTGACTGGAGGGTCGGCGCCGGAACGGCGAAGTCTGCGAGTGTCGTCATCTGGGAAGCCATGCGCTGGGTCACGATCGGGACAGCATATGGGCCGGCTCGATCCTGTCCAGATAAATCTGCATATTTTTATCACACAACAGATAATCTGAATTTATTTGACACGTCTGACCGATAATGCATCGTTCGCTCATCCGTATCAGAAAAACGCAAGGGGAGCGGGATGAAACGTAGGCAGTTCATGGCAGCGGCGGCGGGCCTGCCGCTTGCGCTCGCAGCGTCGCGTGTTCATGCGCAGGCGCAGGATGAGCTCACGATCGTCTATCCGAGCCCGGGCGGGCTGGGTTATTTCGCCCTCTATGCCGCGATCGGTGAAGGTTATTTCGCCGAGGAGAAGCTCAAGATCCAGCCGCGCAGCGTCAATGGTTCGGCCCAGGCCATCCAGGCGCTTCTTGCGGGCCAGGCGCAGCTCGCCCATCCCGGCCCTGGGCCGTTGATGGCGGCACGCGAGCGCGGCCAGGATCTCGTCTACATCTACAATTACTTCACGCGCAGCCAATTCAACCTCGTCGTGCCGGAGGCTTCGCCGTTTCAGAAGCCCACCGACCTGAAGGGCAAGGTCATCGGCGTCGGTACGGCAGACGGGGCGGAGGTCGCGTTCGTGCGCTCCATCTTCGACGCCGAGGGCATGAAGGAAGGCCAGGACTACAAGTTCATCACGGTTGGCGAGGGCGGCATGGCCGTCGCCGGCTTCATGCAGAAGGCGATTGACGCCTATGCCTCCGACACCGCGGGCGCGGCCACGCTGACACTGCGCGGTGTCAAGCTGCGCTCGCTGACACCTCCGCCGTTCCAGTCCTTCTTCGGCAACGGCTATGTGGTGACGCGGAAATATCTCGACGAGAACCGCAGCATGCTGGAGCGCTTCGGCCGCGCGCTGGTCAGGGGCACCAAATTCGGGATCGACCCGGCCAACCGGGCCGCGACCCTGAAACATGCCCGCATGGGCAATCCGCAACAGCTGGAAAACATGCCCTTCGCCGAGGCTCTGCTCGACGTCTATTACAAGCTGACCAGTCCGATCGATCCCGCCAAGGGTTTTGGCTACAACCACCCCGCCGCCTGGGAGATGTGGCAACAGACGCTCGTTGCCTCGGGCGATCTCAAGAAGCCGCTGGCCGACCTGACCAAGGCCTATTCCAACGATCTCGTCACGGCCTGGAACGCTCCGCGATGACGGTGGCGGCGACTGTATCGGCCGAGGCGCGACCTCGGCCGGTCTACGAACTCGCGCAGGTTTCGAAATCCTACGGCGAGCGCGTGGTGGCGCTGGAGAACGTCGATCTGGTTCTCCGGGAAGGTGAGTTCCATTCGGTCATCGGCTCGAGCGGCTGCGGGAAGTCGACGCTGCTCAAGATCATGGCGGGCCTGACACCGCCTTCGAAGGGCCGGGTGATGCTCGCGGGGACACCGGTGCTGGGCGCCCGTGCCGATATCGGGATGATGTTCCAGCAGGCGACGCTGTTTCCGTGGCGGACGACGCTCCAGAACATCCTGCTGCCGGTCGAAGTCCGCGAAGGGCGCGCTGCAGCCGAGACGGCCGCGGCGCGTGCTCGCGTCCTGCTCGAACTGGTCGGGCTGAAAGGGTTCGAGGACACCTACCCCTCGCAGCTCTCGGGCGGCATGGCGCAGCGCGCCGCGATCTGCCGGATGCTGATCTCGGAGCCGAATGTGCTGCTGCTCGACGAGCCGTTCAGCGCACTCGACGAGATCACCCGTGATTTCATGAACATGGAGCTGCAGCGCATCTGCCGCGAGCGCAACGCCTCGGCCTTCCTGGTGACCCATTCCATCGCCGAGGCCGTCATCCTCTCCGACATCGTGCATGTGATGTCGTCGCGCCCCGGGCGGATCGTGCGCAGCATCCCCATCGCCCTGCCGCGGCCGAGGACGCTCGACATGACCACGCTGCCGCTCTTCGGCGAGTATGTCGGTGTGATCCGCGGCCTTCTCGACAAGGGAGCATTCCTTTGAGCCATGTCGCGGAGAAGCCGTTGGCAGCCGCCCTGCCCGCCGACACGGTCTGGATCGAAAAGGTTTCGTGGATTTCCAAGGCCCCGCGCTGGGCCTCGATGCTTGGGCTGCTCGTGCTCTTCCTCGGGCTCTGGCAGGGCATCACCGCCGCCGAGATCGTCTCGCCGCTGATCCTGCCTACCCCCGGCGATACGCTGCGCGATATCGGCTTCGTCGGGCGCAACCTGATGGCCGGGGACTATATGCTGCCAGCCTTCTGGGTCACGGCAAGCGAGGTCCTCGTGGGCTTCGTCGTGGCGCTGGCGATCGGTGTCACGCTCGGCGTCGTGGTCGGGGAAACGAGCTTCGGCGAGCGCGCGGTGATGCCTTACATCGTCGCGGTCGACACCATGCCCAAGCTCGCCTTCGCTCCGCTCTTCGTCGCCTGGCTCGGCTTCGGCATCATGTCGAAGGTCGCGCTGGCGGCCTTCATCTCGGTGTTTCCGATCATCGTCGGCACCGCGGCCGGGCTGCATGCGGCCGACGAAAATGCGCGCATGCTGTTCAAGAGCATCGGCGCCTCGCGCCTGCAGACGCTGGTCAAGCTGAAGATCCCGACCGGCCTGCCGCAGTTCTTCACCGGCCTGAAGATCGCGGCGATCAGCGTGGTCTCGGGCGCGATCGCCGGCGAATTCCTCGGCGGGGGCCAGGGCTTCGGCGAGCTGATCCGGGTTGCCGCATCGCAGCTCGACACCCCGCGCGTCTTCTCGCTGATCATCTATCTCAGCCTGCTCGGGCTTTTCATGTTCGGCGTCGTGTCCTGGATGCAGTACAGGTTCGTCTTCTGGCAGCGTTCGAGTAACACCATCTCTTCCAGGGCACCCCGGTGAGCGGCAGCAGGACAGACACGACCATGGCAAAAGCTGCCGAGAAGACCACGCTGTCGACGACGGTCTACCAGAAACTGCGCAGCGACATCATCCAGGGCGAATTCAGGCCGGGTGAGAAGCTGCGCATCGAGGGGATTGCCTCGACCTATGGCGTCGGCAGCAATGCGGTCCGCGAGGCCCTGTCGCGGCTGTCATCGGAGCGCCTCGTCGAGCGGCACGAGCAGCGTGGCTTCTCGGTGCCGACGATTGCCCTCGACGATTGGCGGGTCCTCGTCCGCACGCGCTGCTGGCTCGAAACCAGGGCGCTCGAGGAAGCGATCAGCCATCGTGACGAGCGCTGGGAGGAAGGCATCGTGCTCGCCCTCCACCGGCTCTCGCGCTATCGCTCGGATCTCCCTGCGGAGCGCGCCGCTTGGGAGGACGCCCATCGCAATTTCCACCGGGCGCTGCTGGCGAATTGCGGGTCGCCCTGGCTGCTCGAGTTCTGCGAGATCCTGGCCGACCATGCCTCGCGCTATATCTCGATCTCGCACGCCTTTGGCAGGATGCCGCGCAATGGGCAGAGCGAGCACGAGGCGCTGATGAAGGCGGTGCTCAACGGCACCCCGCAAGAGGCCTGTGCCCTGCTCGTCGCGCACTACACCAAGACGCTCCAGACGATCGAGGAACTGTTCACGGAGGAGCGTTTCGCAGCCCTTGCGACCGGGCCCGGGAGCACACGCACCGCGGAATTCACGGAGTGACCACAGCGACGCTACGCGGAAATCTGATCTCCGCGTCGGCAAATCTGTGGGGAGCGCCGTTGTTTCGAGTGTCGCCTCCAGCCCGATCTTGCCGGGCCTCTTCCCGTCTCCGCCCGCCGCAGCGACGAACGTGGCTGGCGTGTCTGACTGGACCTCAGGACAGTCGATGGTCAGGCTCGGCGACAAGGCCGAAATCCTCCTGGAGCCCCCCGGACCCGGCAATGGGCTCGTGAGCCGAAGGTGCGCATATTGGCGTAAGGCATCGCTCGTCAGAAGCCGACCGATGCGGTCGTAAACGGCAAGCCCGTCACGCGGTGCCTGTTCGGAAGCGGCAAAAGTCAGACGATTGCCGAACACCGGATTGTCCATGGTAGTGGACATGCTTGGTGGTGTGGCGATCGTCTGGGCAGCTGACGCGGCGGCCCCGATAATTCGCGTGAGATGGTTCGGTTTCTGCTCGAAAGCTGAGGCGTGGGATTGCACGAGAAGGATCACGTTTCGGGTCGGCCGACATTGACGAAGGCGAAGTCCGCATGCCCTCACTCTGCCCCGCCTCTGCCGACTGCCGACGGACGAGCGCCCTCGACAGACTCACGGCGCGGCAAACGGCCATGCAGGATCACATAGGCGACGAGCCCGATCACCAGCCCCCAGAACGCCCCGCCGATGCCGAGCAGGCTGATCTTGGCCGATGAGGCAAGGAACGTGATCAACGCCGCCTCACGCGACCTCTGGTCGGCCATAGCGCTGGCGAGACTGCCGCCAATCGTGCCCATTAGCGCCAGCCCTGCGAGCGTCGTGATGAAGGTCGCTGGGAATGCCATGAAGACCGCCGCCAGAGCCACGCCGAAGACGCCGACAAGCACATAGAAAACGCCTGCGGCGATTCCTGCGATCCACCGTTTGGACGGATCCTCATGCGCTTCCTTGCCCGTGCAGATCGCTGCGGTGATCGCTGCGATGTTGAAGGCGTGGGAACCGAACGGCGCCATGATCAGCGAACCGAGACCTGTCACGGTCACGATCGGATTGGCGCTGGTCCTGAAGCCGTCATTGCGCAGGACGAGCATCCCCGGCATGTACTGCCCGGTCAACGTGATCAGGAACAGCGGCAACGCGACGCTCAAGAGCGCATTGAGCGAAATGTCCGGCGCAGTGAACACCGGAGCCGCAAGCTTGAACTGAAGCCCCGCGAGATCGACACGTCCCTTCACAGTCAAGAAGGCGAGGCCGAGCACCAGAATGCCAACGATAGCATAGCGAGGGATGAAGCGCTTCAGCACGAGATAGGCGATGATCAGAAGCCCAACCAGCAGAGGATCGACGCTCGCACCGCCAAACGCGCCGATGCCGAACTGCAGCAGGATACCGGCGAGCAAGCCTGATGCGATGCCCGGCGGGATCAGCCTGACGACCTTCTCGAAATAGCCCGACAGCCCGAGGGCGACGAATGCGGCCGCCGAGATCAGGTAAGCACCGACCGCCTCGGCATAAGGGGTCGTGGCGAGTGCCGTGACGAGGAACGCCGCCGCCGGCGTCGACCAGGCCGTGATGATCGGCTCGCGAAAGTGCCAGCTCAGATAGATCCCCGTCAGCCCCACGCCGATGGAAACAGACCAGACCCAGGATGCCGTCAGCTCCGGGCTGAGCCCCGCAACCTTTGCGGCCTGAAAGACCAGAATGAAGGTTCCCCCATAGTTGACGATGACAGAGATCAGTCCCGCGACGATCGGAGGCGCGAGATCACTTGGAGTGAGCGATGGTGGTGACGAGACAGGCGGCATGATCGTGGTCGTTATCCTGAAAACCCGCCTGGCCCGGGCCAGCGAGGCGGCTTGACTCCTAGCGGATCAATGGTCTGTTCATCCCCTCCACTTTCTTCGAGCAAGTCAGACCAATTGTTCAAGCATTCTCAGTTGGAATCGGTGAAGGCATGGCTTGCCCATCCCGCCCATGCGGAACTGCCGCTTCACGCGCGTATTCAACGGGCTTTGCGGCAGATGATCCTCGATGGTGCGCTGGGTCCCGGCAAGCCGCTGCCGGCCTCGCGGGCGCTCGCCAAATCGCTCGGTCTCTCCCGCGACACGATCGAGGCCGCCTATGCCCAGCTCCATGCCGAGGGCTTCATCGACCGGCGGGTGGGCAGCGGCAGTTTCGTGGCTGAGATGACCGAGTTCACTCCTGGCCTCAGGCTCTCTCATCGCGGCGCACTGCGGCGTAGCCCGGCTTCAAACCTCAGCGAACGCGGAGCGGCCATCTTCCGCGGTGGCGGCGTTCGCGAGCAGCTATCTCCCCGGCCGTTTGCCCCGGGCGTACCCGAGACGCGCAGCTTTCCGCTCGCGCTCTGGCAACGCCTGGAGCGGCAGGTGCTGAAGGAGACCGGCACGCGGGCGCTTCTTCACGGAGATCCCCAGGGCGCGGAGCCGCTTCGACGCGCTATTGCAGACTATGTCAACCTGGAGAGAGGCGCCCGCGCTCATCCCGACCGCGTGCTGGTCCTGACAAGCTCACAACAGGCAGTGGCGCTCTGCGCCAATATGCTGCTGGATCCTGGAGACCGCATCTTTATCGAGGATCCAGCCTATTACGGGGCACGCAAGGCCTTCGATGCAGCCGGTCTGGAATCTGCGCCTATCCGCGTCGACGATCAGGGAATTCTGGTCGAGCAACTGCGTGACGATCCGCGCAAGGCCAAGGCCGTCTTCCTGACGCCGTCCCATCAGTTTCCGACGGGCGCGACACTTGCGCTCGACCGGCGTCTCTCCCTGATCGAATGGGCAGCGAAGCATCAGGCCTGGATCATCGAGGACGACTACGACAGCGAGTTTCACTACGCCGGCAAACCAATGGCCTGCGTTCAGGGTCTCGATCAGCATGACCGGACCGTCTATATCGGCACATTCACGAAATCGCTCTTTCCAGGCTTGCGGGTCGGCTATGTCGTGCTGCCCCCGCAACTGGTCAAGCCAATGACGATTGCGCGCACGCTCCTGGACGGCCACACCGCCTCGATCGCGCAATTGACACTCGCCCGTTTTATGGAGGGAGGACATTTCGGAGCGCATGTTCGCGCCATGCGTAATGTCTACGCCGAGCGGCTCGAAATCCTGGCAAGCCTCGTGCGGACGGAGCTTTCGGCTTTCGTCGAGCCTCGGGTTCCGATCGGTGGACTCCAGATGCCGTGCGCGCTGACCGGCGACCTTTCAGAGCGTGCGGCCATCGACGCCGCGCAGCGCGTTGGCGTCGAGCTTCTGGGTCTGTCGGCCCTTCATGCTTCTGGCAATGGCGAGGCTGGCTTTCTGATGGGCTTCGCGGCCTACACTCCGGCCGAGCTTGAGGTCGCAGTCAAGCAGCTCTCGAGCGCATTCCGGACTGTGAAGAGCGCGTAGACCGGGGCAGTCYGGCTCACCGCAAATGGCCGGCCTTATCCTCTGCAAGTGGATGGGTGCAGCAGGCCATTTTCAAGATAAATACCGACGAAGCGATCCGCCGCAGATCAACAGTCGCATGTGCCAGGACTACACTTCATCTGGGTATAACGGACCTGCATCAAGGCGGGATCGTCGGGTTGCCGCCCTCGGCAAGGTCTTCGCAAGACTTGCCCGGCGGTCTCATCTGGAGCTTGCTTCGATATGAATGCACCATCGACGGGCGCCCTTTCGGCCGAGGATATCGCCCGCTTCGGTCATGACCCTGCCGAAGCATTTGCGATGAACCTGAAAGCCGTTCAGGAGCGCATCGCGTCAGCGTGCCAGGGCTGCGGGCGAAATCCAGTCGATGTGCATCTGCTGCCGGTCACCAAGACGGTTCCCGCCCATATCCTGCGGCTCGCCTTTGCTGCAGGCATCTCCAGCTTTGGGGAGAACAAGCTTCAGGAGGCCCGGGACAAGCGGTCGGTGCTTGGCGACCTGCCGATCCGCTGGAGCATCATCGGTCACCTCCAGACGAACAAGGTCAAGTATCTCGCCCGCTTCGCCACGGAGTTCCATGCCCTCGACAGCGTCCGGCTGGCCGATGAGCTCAACCGCCGGCTGGAGGCCGAGGGGCGCGACCTCGACGTCTTCGTTCAGGTGAACACGTCCGGCGAGGCCAGCAAGTACGGCCTGCATCCCGACGATCTTGTGTCGTTCGTCGAACGTCTGTCCGAGTACCCTCGCCTGAAGCCGCGCGGCCTCATGACGCTGGCAATCTTCAGTGCGGATTCCGAGCGCGTGCGCGCCTGTTTCCGGCTGCTGCGGACCCTGCGGGACCGCGCCGTCAGCATCGATCCCGGCCTTGTGCAGTTGTCGATGGGTATGTCGGGTGACTTCGAGTGCGCCATCGAAGAAGGCGCCGATGTCGTTCGGGTCGGCCAAGCCATTTTCGGTGCGCGACCGACCAGCGACGCGCTCTACTGGCCTGGTCTCATCCCGACCTCGCGACCGGAAGAGTGACGACACCGAGCCGAGCCAGTTCTGTTTCCGAAAGCAGATAGACAGGCGGGGCCATCGCCTCAGGCTTCTCCCCCCGAGGCGAATGCTCGCTTTGAGGCGAGCGACGCTCGCCGCTTGCCTGTCGGTGCAGCCATGATCCGGTGGCAAGGTGGGTTGCCGGCTGCGCTTCATGCAGCTTCGTCAGGCCCAGGTCTTCACCGCTGCGTCAGGTCTTCACGGCTGCGTCAGGTCAGCAACTGCCCGCCATCGACGACGATCGTTTGCCCGGTCACCCAGCTTGCCATGTCGCTCGCCAGGAACAGGGCGACATTGGCGACCTCTCCCGGCGCCCCGAAGCGCCCCCAGGGAATGCTGCCGAGCGTGCGCTCGTAGAGCTGCGGATCGGTCGTCTTGCGATTTTCCCACGAGCCGCCCGGAAACGCGATCGAGCCCGGCGCGATGGCGTTGACCCGGATGCGCTTCGGTGCGAGCGCCCGCCCCTGCCCCATGGTGTAGTTGACCACGGCCGCCTTGATGGCAGCGTAGGGCAGCGAACGCGGCACCGCCGTCAGGCCGGAAATCGACGAGATGTTGATGATGGCGCCGCCGCCCGCTTCCTCCAGGAACGGTATCGCCGTCTGGGTGGCGCGCACGGTCGCCATCAGGTCGACATTGATGCTGGCAAGCCAGCCGCTCTCGTCATCCTTCGAGCCGAAGCCCGACGCGTTGTTGATCAGGATGTCGATGCCGCCGAGCGCGCGAGCAGCGTCAGCCACAAAGCTCGCGGCCGCAGAGCCCTCGCCGAGATCGCATGCCATGCTGAAAACCGCCCCGCCATGCCGCTTCAACTCGGCTTCGACGGCGCTGAGCCCCTCGGGATTGCGAGCGCAGATCGCCACATCGGCGCCTGCCGCCGCGAAAGAGAGCGCGATGGATCGCCCGATGCCGCGGCTGCCGCCTGCGACGACGACCTTCTTGCCCCTGAAGGAGATTTCCATTCCGTAGCCCCGTTCAAACCATTTGACTGATCACGCCATGGTGCGCTTTCGGCAAACCGGCCTCAATCCGAATATGGCCCGGCGTCGATGTGTCCACACCCCAGTGAGGGGCGGATCATGCCGTCCGCTCCATCGCGGGCGCGAACTCCTTTTTCGGGGCAAGGGGCAATTTCTGTCGCGCATCACCGGCGGGCATCCCGGAGGCGATAGGCGCCGATCGAAACCCGGGTCGCTCAGAGGGTGAGCGGCATCCTGAATCTGAACCGCGTGCCCTCGGATGTCGAGATGACATCCAGCGTGCCTGCATGCGCCTTGGCGATCTGCGCGCAAATATAGAGGCCAAGACCGAGGCCCTGCTGGTGGGATCTGGCGGAGGCGCGCACGAAGGGTTTGAAGAGCTCGGCCATGATCTCAGGCGGGATTGGCTCTCCGGAATTCGAGACCGACAGCTCGAAATAGTCGGGAGACCGATGAGCGTCCACGATCACGGGGCCGTCCTCGGCGCCGTGCCTCAATGCGTTGGCGATGAGGTTCGACGCCATCTGGGCGATGCGCGCCGGGTCGCAGTCGATGACGCCGTCGAACCGCAGCGCCGCCGCGATCTCGCGATCGGGATATGCGGTCTGGAGTTCGCCGATCACCTGCTCTAGCGCGGGCTTCAGGTTCGTCTCGGCACCGCGCTCGAGAATGAACCCGCCGCCCAGTCGCCCGCGTGCGAAATCGAGAACGTCGTCGATCAGGCGCGACATCCGGCCAACGCTGCTCTGCATCATCGTCGCCAGCGTGCGCACCTTCGCCATGTCATCGCTCTTCAGCACCATGCGAAGGCCGGAATGGATGGAGGCAAGCGGATTGCGCAGGTCATGGCCGAGCACGGCGATGAACTGCTCGCGGATCTCGGTGTTCTGCAATTCGCCGACCAGTCTGGCCGCGCTGTCAGCGAGTTTCTGGTGGGCGTCGAGGTGGAAGGCGATCAGCTCAGCGAAGAGCTTGAACATGCCGGTAATGGCGGGCGTGCTGACGACATGCGGCCGCGGGTCGATCGCGCAGAGCGTGCCGAAGAATGTTCCATCCGGCAGGATGATCGGCATCGAGATATAGCTCTGCAGGCCATAGGTCGCAGGCGTATGATGCCGGCAATAGACGGGGTCCGCGTCGACATGGTCGATGACGACCATCTCGCGATGGTCGCGGATTTCATTGCAGATCGTGGTCTCGATCTTGAGCTCGCCGCCGGGCTGCAGGCCGAACGCGATTTCGTCGCGAACGCCACAGGCGACCCAGCGATCCTCGGTCACCCGCGCGACGGCGGCAAAGCCCATGCCCGTCGTCCGGCACACCACTTCCAGAATGCTCGGTACCGCGGCAATGGACGAGATCGCGGCGATATCTTCAGAGAAATCTTGACGCATCAAACCCCGCCCGGAAAAAACGAGCGGAAACACAATCGTGACGACGCGTCTATGTCAAAAGACCGGTCACGATTGGCCGTCCACGCCCGGATATGCGGCTCAGACATTTCTCCATAGCCATGGGCATAGCGGCCATTCCTGCCCCATGCCATAGGATAATGCCTAGCCCGTGACGCGTCCCAACACCCGCCCGAGCAGGTCCAGACTATAGGGCTTCTTGAGCAGCTCGGTGCGCGGCTCTGCATCAAGACCCTCGACCTGGTCCCGCCCCGTCGCAAAGACAATGGCGATCGCCGGCTTGAGTTCACGCAAGCTCCGGGAGAGCTCGATGCCCGAAATGTCGGGCAGGCCGACATCGGTCAGCAGGATGTCGATCTCCTCCCGCGACGCGATATCGATTGCCTCGCGCCCGCTATCGGCCTCGATCGCGACATAGCCGAGCTCGCGGACCAGATCGGCGGTATCCATGCGAATGATGGCGTCATCCTCGCAAACGAGGACCGTGAGTTTCCGCGCGGGCTCGGATGCAGCGAGCAGTGCCGGGCTGACTGCCGGCTCCGGCGTGTCGCCAGACGGTTTCCTGCCGCCATGCGACAGGACCTGCCTGATCTTCCTGGCCAGAGCCTCGCGCGTGTAGGGCTTCGACAGCAGGTTGACGCCTTCATCGAGCCGCCCGCCATGCACGATGGAGTTTTCCGTGTAGCCCGAGGTGAAGAGCACGCCGAGTTCCGGCAGCCTCTCCTTGGCCTTGCGCGCCAGTTCCGGGCTCTTCAATACTCCCGGCATCACGACATCGGTGAAGAGCAGGTCGATGGGTATGCCGCTCTCGATGACCGCAAGCGCGCTTTGCGCGTCATGTGCCTTCAGGACGCGGTAACCGAGTTCGCCCAGCAGTGCGATCACCGTGTCGCGAACGGCCTCGTCGTCCTCGACGACCAGGATGGTCTCGCTGCCGCCGCTGACCGGGCCGGTTTCGCTCTCGACCGGCATATCCTCGACCTGGGTCGAGCGTGGCAGATAGAGCCGGATCGTCGTGCCGTGGCCGGCCTCGCTGTAGATCTTCACATGGCCGCCGGACTGTTTGACGAAGCCGTAGACCATGGAGAGGCCGAGGCCTGTGCCCTTGCCTTCGGGTTTGGTCGAGAAGAACGGCTCGAAGACCCGCTCCATGACCTCAGGGCTCATGCCCGAGCCCGTATCGGTCACCGCCACCATGACATACTGGCCCGCCGAGACATCGGAATGCGCGCGTGCATAGGCGTCGTCGAGAAAGGCGTTGCCGGCTTCGATGGTGAGGCGGCCCTGGCCGTCCATCGCATCACGCGAATTGATCGCGAGATTGAGCAGCGCATTCTCCACATTGGTCGGATCGACCAATGTGTTCCAGAGCCCGCCGGCGATCATCGTTTCCACCTCGACGGCTTCACCGAGCGTGCGGCGAAGCAGATCGTCCATGCCGCGGATCAGCCGGCCGACGCTGACGACCTTGGGCTCCAGCGCCTGCCGGCGGCCGAAGGCCAGCAGTTGAGCGGCGAGCTTTGAGCCGCGCGCCACGCCTGCCATGGCGTTCGCGGCCCGCTTCTCGGCTCTCTCATTGCCGGTGATATCGCGCGAGAGCAGCTGCAGGTTCCCGCTGATCACCTGCAGCAGGTTGTTGAAATCATGTGCAACGCCACCGGTCAGGTTGCCGATCGCCTCCATCTTCTGGCTGTGGCGCAGCGCATCCTGCGCCCTGGCGAGCTCGGCCGTGCGGAGATCGACGCGATCTTCCAAGGTCGTGGCGAGGTCCGATAGCGCCGCCTCGGCCGTCTTCTGATCGTCGATATCGGTATTGGTGCCGATCCAGCGCACCACCGCGCCGTTCTCATCGAGGATCGGGACGGCGCGGGCGATGTGCCAGCGGAAGGCCCCGTCATGGCGCCTCAGCCTGAACTCGGTCTCGTAACCGATCCCGTCGCGACGCGCATTTTCCCAGGCGGCGGCCGCACTCGCGAGATCGTCAGGATGCACGATCGATGCCCAGCGCTCGTCGTCGAGCGAGCCCGCGCCCGTGCCAGAATAGGAATAGACCTGCTCGTTGAACCAATCGAGCATTCCGTCCGGTGTCGCGGTCCAGACATGGTTCGGCATGGACTGCGACAGGGTCCGGAACCGGCTTTCGCTCTCCTGCAAGGCGGCCTCGGCTTTCTTGCGGCCGGTGATGTCCTGGAAGAGCACGGCGACCTGCTTCGCGCTGGCCGGCTCGATGCGAAAGGCCGAGAGCTCGAGATAGCGGCCGGTCGCGACGAGCTCGCGTTCGAAGCGGATCGGCTGGCCGGTGCGGAGCACCCCGCCATAGAGCTCGACCCAGCCATCGGCCTCGTCCCGCACCATGTCGCGGAGCTTCTTTCCGACGACATCGGGAATGCCGGCATGAACCGCGTAGGCGGGATTGGCCTCGATATGGACGTAGTCGCTCAGCGCGCCATGCGGCCCATCGAAGAACTCGATGATGCAGAACCCCTCATCGATGCTGTCGAACAGGGTGCGATAGCGCTCTTCGGTCGCGACCAGCGCCTCTTCGACCGATTTCTGCGCCGTGATGTCGCGGGAAATCGCCAGCAGCCGCTCCGGCTTGCCATCTGGCCCGGGGACGGGCGTGATGCGGACATTCCACCATTTGGGCGTGCCCGCCATCGTCCTGGCGAAGCCCTCGAATTGGCCGGTGCCGCCGGCCCTGGCCGCTGCAACAGCGGCGATCGCCTCTGCCCGATCCTTGCCCTCCCAGAAATCGGTCCAGGCGCGGCCCGCGATCGGCCCAAAATCGGGGACCTCCATGACCCGCATGCCGCCTTCGCTCATGAAGGTCAGCTTGCCGTCGAGGTCGAGAACCTTGATGCAATCGTCGGATATCGCGAGCACGCTCTGGATCAGGCGGCGGTCGCGCTCCACGTCTGTAGTCACAGTCAGGTCCCTGCTCATTGCGCTGCGTGATGTCTCGAGCGTGCAAGCGTTCCTAGCGGCATTCGGCATGAACTGACACTGAGAGGATCATCGCGGGGCCGCCAGACTGAGCAGAGTGGAAGGAAAAACGGGGAGATAGACACGCCGGCAGTCCGCCGGGGAGACGAAGGATTTCGACACCGACAATCGACTGGCGACACTCAACTGCGATGCCCCCCGTCAGGTTCCATCGGTCCGAAAAGATTCTGCGCCTCACGATGCGTCCGTGCGCAGGCACGAAGAGGCGCCCTCATTCTGATCCGGCCTGGGCCTCGCCTTCGCCGTCCCCGCCATTCATCACGCCGTAGGAGCTGGATTTTGCGCCCGGCACGAGCGTGTAACCGACGGCCTCCAGCCCTCGCCTGAGCAGCTCCCGCACGGCCGCGGCACGCGTCGGCATGCGATTATTGAACCGGAAGTCATCGATCACCCGCAGCTCGTCCTCGTCGAGCATGACCTGAAGTCGCTCGCCGCGGCTGAGGCTTGTTCCCTTGATCGTTGTCTCGCTCATTGTCCGACCCTGCGCTGCCCCGGATCACTCAATCGACGCAAAAGCATCACTCTCATCAGAATGCGCCACTTACTCATTTGTTCCCATTGCGCCATCGGCTCGAAATGAGCAGGCGGTGCGCACGCCTCGCTATAAGTCACTGCACCAATTGGTTTTTTATCGTATCGACGGGCGAGGCGCGGTACTCTTGAGAAAATTATCTCAGGGACCGCGCCGAAGTTTCGCCCGTCCCGGAACAGGAGCAGCGATGCCAGTTGCAGGAAAAATCGTACTCAAGAGCGGAGCACAGCTTCCGCTGGAATACCGCATGGTGACCCAGCCGGACGGCCTCCTGTCCGGTGAGCTGATCGGCGATCTGGATGCCTGGGATCCGTTGGTCTTTGCCGACCGCCTGAGACTGGTCTGCAATGACGGGCGATCAGTCGAGGTGCTGATCACGCATGTGACGGACAAGGGCGCGCTTTTCATCGCCGCGCTGGAAGTTGCCGCCACGAACTCCGATTGCCAGGATGTGGCAACCACGACGGCAGCACTCGCTGGCTAGTATTGGGCCGCGGCGCAGTCGGATCTGCGTGCCGAATTCAGCTTGTTGCCGCGTCGACTGCACGCTGGAGATCGACCTGCCAGAACGGCTTTGAGAGCCGGGGCAGTTTCTGTCCCTGCTCGGTTGGCAGCTCCGCATAGCCGGTTGCCAGGATGATCGGCAGGTCCGGCCATTTCGCCCTGATGATTTCGGCGAGCTGGGCGCCCGTCATCCGGGGCATCGCGTGGTCGGTGATGACGAGATCGATCTTTGCGCCGCCGTCCAGCACCTCGAGCGCCTCCCTGGCCGAGGCCGCCTCGATCACGCTGTGTCCAAGATCCTCGAGCAAGGCCGCCGTGTTCATCAGGATGAGTGCGTCGTCATCGACGGCGAGCACCCGCAATGAGCGCTGGGGCTTGTCATCCGCCGGATACGATCGGGCATCGGGCGAGACCTCCTGCGTCGGCAATCGCTCTGCGACGGGAAGCCAGATTTCGGCCGTCGTCCCCTCTCCGGACCGGCTCTTGAGGACGAATCCCCCCCCGGACTGTTCGGCCATGCCATGGACCATGGAGAGCCCGAGCCCGGTGCCCTTGCCGACCCCCTTGGTCGTGAAGAACGGCTCGGTCGCGCGTGCCAACGTCTGCTCGTCCATTCCCTCTCCGACATCGCTCACCGACAGGCAGAGATAGCACCCTGGCGCCAGGTTCGAGCGCCCGGCCGCCGCAATATCCTCAGCGCGCGCCGCAATGATGATCGTCCCGCCACCTGGCATGGCGTCCCGCGCATTCATGGTCAGGTTCAGCAGCGCCAGTTCGAGCTGATGCGGATCGACGCGCGCCGCATCCAGCGCCAGCGGAAACCGCGTTTCAATACTGACGAGCGGACCGAGCGAGCGCTGGAGCAACTCCGACATGCCCGAGACCAGCTTCGGCAGGTCGACCGTCGTGGGAGAAAGTTCCTGGCGGCGCGCGAAGGACAGCATGCGCTGTGTCAGGGAAATGCCCCGGCGCGCGCCCTCGATCGCGTTATCGGCGAGAGCGGCGACCTTCTCGCTCGAGGCCTGTTTGCGGATGAGCTCCAGGCTGCCGAGGATGGCGGCCAGCAGATTATTGAAGTCATGCGCAACGCCGCCGGTGAGCTGGCCGATGGCCTCGGTCTTCTGGCTTTGAAGCAGCGATTGCCGCGCCTCCTCCAGCGCCTGCTCATGGCGTCGCCGTTCGGTCATGTCCCGGGTGACCTTGGCGAAGCCGATGACCTCGCCATTGTCCCCCTTGATCGCATCGATGACCACGCTTGCCCAGAACGGCGTTCCGTCCTTCCGGAGGCGCCAACCCTCCTTCTCGAACTTGCCCTCGCGGATGGCCGTGTCGAGCGCGCGCTGGGGCTCGCCCCTCTCGCGATCCTCGGCCGTATAGAAACGGGAGAAATGCTGCCCGATGATCTCGTCTGGCGCATAGCCCTTGATCCGCTCGGCACCCTGATTCCAGTTGCTGACGATGCCGTCGCGATCGAGCATATAGATGGCGTAGTCGGTGACGCCCTGCACCAGGAGCCGGAAGCGCTCCTCGCTTCGACGCAGGGCATTTTCGGCTTCTCTCCGCTCGGACAGATCGCGCGTGATCTTGGCGAAGCCGAGGAGTTCGCCGTCCGTTCCATAGATCGCATCGATGACGACGCTGGCCCAGAAGGTCGTGCCGTCCTTGCGGACGCGCCAGCCCTCGCTTTCGAAGCGGCCCTCGCGCGCCGCCGTGCCCAGCGCGAACGCGGGCAGTCCCCTCGCGCGATCGGCATCGGTGTAGAAACGCGAGAAATTGGTGCCAAGCACCTCCAGCGCCGTGTAGCCCTTGAAGCGTTCGGCCCCGCGGTTCCAGCTGCCGATCGTGCCTGCCGGGTCGAGCATGTAGATCGCATAATCCGTGACGGCCTCGACCAGGATGCGATAACGCTCATCGCCCATTGCAGATTGTTCGGCCTTACCCATAGCGTCCCCGCGCATCACACCGGAACAGGGAACGTCGGCGAGTGGACATTGTTCCGTCGCCGGAATGAAAAAGCATCGAGCGCCCCGTCGCAGCGCAGCACGCCTAAGCCCCATTTGCTTTATCGAATGCCCCGAGCAAGATGGCTACCAACTCGCGAAAGCGTCGTTGGAGACTGGCATGGCCGACGCCGAAGCTCTGCTGGGCACCTGGAAAATGATCTCCTGGACGCGCGAGGCTGTCGCGACCGGGGTCGTGACCGACGCCATGGGGTCTGATCCGGTCGGCTACATTTCCTATCAGCCCGACGGTCGAATGATGGCGCTCGTGCTTGACCGGAACAGGGAGAAGCCCGTCGGGTCTGCGCCATCGCCCGAGGAAAAGATCGGTCTGTTCGATTCGATGCTTGCCTATGCGGCGGCCTATACGCTGGAGGACGACAAGGTCACCCACCATGTCGACGCGGCCTGGAACCCGACCTGGCAGATCGACCTGATCCGGCCCTACATCCTGGCCGGGGACAGACTCGTGATCAGCGGAGCGCCCGGCCATGATCCCGCAACCGGCGAAGCGGTGATCTACCGCATGGAGTTCCGGAAGGTCTGAGCGCTTTCGCGGGCAGATCGGCACATTTTCAGATTGAACCGAACGACCGCCGCGCTAGCCTAGCTGCAATGATCATTCGTCAGCTTGTCTATCTGGACGCCCTTGCCCGCGAGAAGCATTTTCGACGCGCAGCCGAGGCCTGCCACGTCTCCCAACCCACCCTGTCCACCGCCATCGGACAGCTGGAGGAAGAACTCGGCGTGCTTATCGTCGAGCGGGGGCGCCGGTTTCAGGGGCTGACCAAGGAGGGCGAGGTCGTCCTCGCCCATGCCCGCCGCATCCTCGCAGAGGCCGACCTGCTGAAGGAATCGATCGCCGAGCTCAGGCAGGGCGTGAGCGGTCGCATCCGGCTCGGCGCCATTCCGACAGCCCTGCCGATGATCGCCCACATCACCGCGCCGTTCTCGGAGCGCTACCCGGCGGTCTCCCTGACCGTGCTGTCGCTGACCTCGGCCGAGATCCAGAGCCGAATCGACAATTTCGAGCTCGATGTCGGCCTGACCTATCTCGACAATGAACCTCTCGACCGCGTGATCTCGAAGCCGATCTACCTGGAATCCTATGTGCTGCTGACGCGCGAGGATGGCGAGATCGCGCGGCAGGACACCATCACCTGGGCGGAAGCCGCGGAGCTCAAGCTTTGCCTGCTGACCTCCGACATGCAGAACCGACGGATCATCGACGGCATCTTTCGCTCCGTCGGACATTCGCCGCGGCCGGCAATCGAAACCAACTCGATCTTCAACCTGTGCTCTCATGCCGGGATCCAGGGCGTCTCGAGCATCGTCTCGCTGCAGCTGCTCGAGTTCTTCGGGGTACCGCTCGGAACCAAGGCCCTGCCGCTCGTGGAGCCGGACGCCAAGCGCACCATCGGGCTGATCGTGGCGGACCGCCAGCCCTTCGCGCCCTTGGCGCGAAACCTGCTGATGATGTCGCGCCCGATCAGCGAGGCCGGCCTGCCTCGCCTGCCCATCGTGAGATAGCTGAGTTCTATCTAAGACGGCAGATCCAGCTCCTCCCGGAGGGAACTATAATCGTTTGGCCGCGTTCTATGGATTGGCACGCAAGGAGATGCGGCAAGCATCCCGGGAACGCTGCTTTTTGATAGCTAGAAACTATCACGTAGTTGGAACAAACGATTTGAAATCGTTCCAGCCTTGGCCACCCTGACCACAAGCATGACGGCCGGTTCAACGGCCCGCTTGGAGGAAATATGGCTGAGTTTCCGGCATGGGACCGGGACGAAGCACGTCGAATCGTCGGCGGGCTCGTTCATTTGGAAGGCGCAACCCTGCCCATCCTGCACGCGCTGCAGGAGGAGTTCGGCTATATCGACGCCGAGGCCGTTCCGCTGATCTCGGAAGCGTTGAATCTGTCGCGGGCCGAGGTTCATGGCACGATCAGCTTCTATCACGACTTCCGGTCCGAGCCGCCGCCGCGCCGCGTCGTCAAGCTGTGCCGGGCCGAGGCCTGCCAGGCGCTCGGCTGCGAAGACCTCGTCGCGCATCTTGCCCAGGCGGGCGGCATCGCGGTCGATCACGCGTCTCCCGACAGCCCCGTCGCGGTCGAGACCGTCTATTGCCTCGGCAATTGCGCACTCGGGCCCTCGGCCCTGGTGGATGGCGAACTGATCGGGCGCGTCGACGCTGCGCGCCTGCTTGCGCTTTGCGAGACGCAGCCCGGCTCGAGGGGGCAGCGATGAGCCAGGAGTTCACCAACAGCCCGCCCCCCGGCATCCGCGTCTTCGTGCCGATCGATGCGGCCGCCCTGTCGGTCGGCGCCGAAGCGGTCGCGCAGGCGATCCTGCGAGAAGCCGCGGAGCGCGGCATCGAGATCGAACTCGTCCGCAATGGTTCGCGCGGCCTGCTCTGGCTGGAACCGATGGTCGAGGTTGAAACCAGCGAGGGCCGCGTCGCCTATGGCCCGGTCACCGCGGCAGGGGTAGCCGGCCTGTTCGATGCAGGCTTCATGCATGGCGATGCGCATACGCTGCGCCTTGGCCCGGTCGCCGAACTCGACTGGATGAAGCGCCAGCAACGCCTGACCTTCGAGCGTGTCGGCGTCACCGATCCGCTCTCCCTGCCGGAATATCGCGCCCATGGCGGCCTGGCCGGATTGCAGTCGGCGCTCGCGCTTCAGCCGGCCGAGATCGTCGAGACGGTTCGCGCGTCGGGCCTGCGCGGCCGGGGCGGCGCCGGGTTCCCGACCGGGATCAAATGGAAGACCGTCCAGGACGCCAGGGCCGATCAGAAATATATCGTCTGCAATGCCGATGAGGGCGATTCCGGCACATTTGCCGATCGCATGCTCATCGAGGGCGACCCCTTCCTCCTGATCGAGGGCATGGTGATCGCGGCAATCGCCGTCGGCGCGACGCGTGGCTACATCTATCTGCGCTCGGAATATCCGCATGCCTATCGCACGCTCTGCCGCGCCATTCTGAAGGCGGAGCATGCCGGCCTGCTCGGCGACTCGGTCCTCGGTTCCGGACATGCTTTCCACCTCGAGGCCCGGCTCGGGGCCGGCGCCTATATCTGCGGCGAGGAGACGTCGCTGCTCGAAAGCCTGGAAGGAAAGCGGGCGATCGTCCGGGCCAAGCCGCCCCTGCCCGCGCTGCAAGGCCTGTTCGGCAAGCCGACGATCGTCAACAACGTGCTGTCCTTCGCGGCCGTGCCCTGGATCCTGGCCCATGGCGCCCAGGCCTATGCCGATTTCGGCATGGGTCGCTCGCGCGGCACGCTGCCGGTGCAGCTCGGCGGCAATGTCAGACGTGGCGGGCTGATCGAACTCGCCTTCGGCATCTCGCTGCGGGAGATCATCGAGGGCTTTGGTGGCGGCACGCTGAGCGGCCGGCAGATCCGCGCCGTCCAGGTTGGCGGTCCGCTCGGCGCCTATCTGACTGCGAGCCAACTCGACACGCCGATGGATTACGAGGCGCTGGCGGCCATCCGGGCGATGCTCGGCCATGGCGGTATCGTCGTCTTCGACGACACGGTCGACATGGCCAAGCAGGCGCGCTTCGCCTTCGCGTTCTGCGCCAAGGAAAGCTGCGGCAAGTGCACGCCCTGCCGCATTGGCGCGACGCGCGGCGTCGAGGTGATGGACCGCATCATCGCAGGCGAGGAGCGCCCGAAGAACATCGCCGTGCTGCGCGATCTTTCGCGCCTGATGACCGACGCCTCGCTCTGCGCGATGGGCGGCCTGACCCCCATGCCCGTGCTGAGCGCGCTGAACCATTTTTCCGAGGATTTCGACCGGCCACCGCTGCCGATGGCCGCCGAATGAGGAGCATCTGATGAGCCTGATCAAGGAGATCGATTTCGGGACGCCGATCCGCGTGGCGGAGAAGCTGGTCACGCTGACGGTCGACGGACAGAGCGTCACGGTGCCGGCCGGCACCTCCGTCATGGCCGCGGCAATGAGCCTCGGCACCAAGATCCCGAAGCTCTGCGCCACCGATACGCTCGAGCCCTTCGGCTCGTGCCGGCTCTGCCTGGTCGAGATCGAGGGGCGGCGCGGCACGCCGGCCTCCTGCACCACACCGGCCGAGGACGGCATGGTGGTCAGGACGCAGAGCGAGCAGCTCTCGACGCTGCGCAAGGGCGTGATGGAGCTCTACATCTCCGATCACCCGCTGGACTGCCTGACCTGCTCGGCCAATGGCGACTGCGAATTGCAGGACATGGCCGGCGCCGTCGGCCTGCGCGAGGTGCGCTATGGCTATGAGGGTGAGAACCACGTCTTCGCGAAGCAGGACGGCGCGGCCAACGCGCTGTTCCTCGGCAAGGACGCTTCGAACCCCTATTTCACCTATGACCCGTCGAAATGCATCGTCTGCAACCGCTGCGTCCGCGCCTGCGAAGAGGTGCAGGGCACATTTGCACTGACGATCACCGGACGCGGCTTCGAGTCGCGCGTCGCGGCCGGCCCAACCGACTTCCTCGGCTCCGAATGCGTCTCCTGCGGCGCCTGCGTCCAGGCCTGCCCGACCGCGACCCTGATGGAAAACTCCGTCATCGCGATGGGCCAGCCGGAGCATTCCAAGGTCACGACCTGCGCCTATTGCGGCGTCGGCTGCTCGTTCAAGGCCGAGATGCAGGGCGACCGCGTCGTGCGGATGGTTCCCTACAAGGACGGCAAGGCGAACGAGGGACATTCCTGCGTCAAGGGCCGCTTCGCCTGGGGCTATGCGAACCACAAGGACCGCATCACCCAGCCGATGATCCGCGAGAAGATCACCGATCCCTGGCGCGAGGTGTCCTGGGAGGAGGCGATCGGCTACGCGGCGTCCGAGTTCAAGCGGATTCAGGCCAGCTACGGGCGGGAATCGGTTGGTGCGATCACCTCGTCCCGCTGCACCAATGAAGAGGTCTTCCTCGTCCAGAAGCTGGTGCGCGCCGCGTTCCGCAACAACAATGTCGATACCTGCGCCCGCGTCTGCCACTCGCCGACCGGCTACGGTCTGAAGACGACATTTGGCACCTCCGCCGGTACCCAGGACTTCAAGTCGGTGGCCAAGGCGGATGTCATCATCGTCATCGGTGCGAACCCGACCGACGGTCACCCGGTTTTCGCCTCGCGGATGAAGAAGCGCCTGCGCGAGGGCGCCAAGCTGATCGTCGCCGATCCGCGCCGGATCGACCTCGTGAAGTCGCCGCACATCAAGGCCGAGCATCACCTCCAGCTCAAGCCCGGCACCAATGTCGCGCTGATCAATGCGATTGCCCATGTCGTGGTCACCGAGGGGCTGATCGACGAGGATTATGTCCGCGAGCGCTGCGACCTCACCGATTTCGAGATCTGGGCCCGCTTCATCGCCGAAGAGCGCAACTCGCCCGAGGCGAGCGAGGAATTCACCGGCGTTCCGGCGACCGAGGTCCGCGCCGCCGCGCGCCTCTTCGCCACCGGCGGCAATGGCGCGATCTATTACGGGCTCGGCGTCACCGAGCACAGCCAGGGTTCGACCACCGTCATGGCGATGGCGAACCTCGCGATGGCCTCCGGCAATATCGGCCGCGAGGGCGTCGGCATCAATCCGCTGCGCGGCCAGAACAACGTCCAAGGCTCCTGCGACATGGGGTCGTTCCCGCACGAGTTCTCCGGCTATCGCCATGTCTCCGACGATGCGACCCGCCAGATCTTCGAGATGATGTGGGGCGTGCCGCTCGAGACCGAGCCGGGCCTGCGCATTCCCAACATGCTCGACGAGGCGGTCGGGGGTACGTTCAAGGGGCTCTATGTCCAAGGCGAGGACATTGCGCAGTCCGATCCCAATACCCAGCACGTCACGGCGGGTCTCGCTGCGATGGAATGCGTCGTCATCCAGGATCTCTTCCTGAATGAGACTGCGAAATACGCCCATGTCTTCCTGCCGGGCTCGTCCTTCCTGGAGAAGGACGGCACCTTCACCAATGCCGAACGCCGGATCAACCGCGTCCGCCAGGTCATGGCGCCGCTTTCGGGCAAGTCGGAATGGCAGGTCACGATCGATCTCGCCAATGCGCTCGGCTATGACATGGCCTACGCCCATCCCAGCGAGATCATGGACGAGATCGCGCGCCTGACGCCGAGCTTCGCAGGGGTGAGCTATGACAAGCTCGACAAGCAGGGTTCGGTGCAATGGCCCTGCAACGAGAAAGCCCCGAACGGGACGCCTCTGATGCATGTCGACCGCTTCGTGCGCGGCAAGGGCAAGTTCATGATCACGGAATACGTGCCGACGCAGGAGCGCACCGGCCCGCGCTTCCCACTGATCCTGACGACCGGCCGCATTCTCTCGCAATACAATGTCGGCGCTCAGACGCGCCGGACCGAGAATTCGATCTGGCACGATGAGGATGTGCTCGAAATTCACCCGTTCGACGCGGAGAACCGCGGCATCCAGACGGGCGATCTGATCTCGCTTGCCAGCCGCTCGGGCGATATCGCATTGCGGGCCGAGGTCTCGGAACGCATGCAACCGGGCGTGGTCTACACGACCTTCCACCATGCCTCGACCGGCGCCAACGTCATCACCACCGATTATTCGGACTGGGCGACGAACTGCCCGGAATACAAGGTCACGGCCGTCGAGGTTCGGCGCACCAATTACTATTCGCAATGGCAGGAGCGGAACCGGGAGGAAGACGTTTCGCTCAGGCTGATCGCGGGCAGGTTGCCGGATGCCGCAGAATAGTTCGCCCGCCCAGTCCCCGGCCTCCTGCGCCGTCCAGGTCGAACCGCTGCGGTTCGACTCAGGCCCGCAGCCGTTCGCGATCGCCGAGGTCCCGGTCGAGACGCCGGTGAACGTCGTCTATGGCACCCTGCCCTATGCGGTGATGATGGCGAGCCCGGCCGATCTGGAGGATTTCGTCGTCGGGTTCAGCCTGACCGAAGGCATCATTGCCGGGGTTGACGAGATCCGCGAGATCCGGGTCACGCCGCGGGAAGACGGCATCGTGGTCTCGGTCGATCTGGCGCCCGGCCGTTTCCGCGAGCATCTGGCCCGGCGTCGCAATCTCTCGGGCCGAACCTCCTGCGGCCTGTGCGGCGTCGAGACCCTGGCCGATCTGCCGGTGGCGGAACTGGTGTCCCGCAGCCGCTCCCCGGTGACACCTGGCGCCATCCGGGCAGCGCTCGCCGCACTGGAAGGCCACCAGCCCCTGCATCGCCGGACGCGCGCCGTCCATGCCGCGGCCTGGTGCGACAGCGAGGGCAAGATTCTGGCTGCGCGCGAGGATGTCGGCCGTCACAACGCGCTGGACAAGCTGATCGGCGCCCGGCTTCGTGCCGGCCATGGCACCGATGACGGCTTCGTCCTCGTCACCAGTCGCGCCTCATTCGAGATGGTCGAGAAGGCCGCGATCTTCGGAGCCGGAACCCTGGTTTCGGTTTCGGCCCCAACATCCCTGGCGATCGAGCGGGCCAAGCGCCTCGGCCTCACCCTGGTCAGCATCGCGCGCAGCGATGCTGCCATGCTTTTCACTGGCACGCTCGCGCATGAGCGGGAGGCCCACACGTCATGAGCACGATAGGCAACATGCCCTCCTCGCATGCCGAAGCGGTGCTGGCAGGCAAAGGCGCCAAGCTCGCGCACATGGGCGGCCAGATCGCCGAGTTCTTCCAATCCTACCCGGACGAGCAGGCCGTGCCCGCGATCGCCGACCATATCAACCAGTTCTGGAGCCGGCGCATGCGCGACGACTTCATCGCAGCCTTCGCTGCAAACCCGTCCGGATTGCCACCGCTGCTGCGCAAGGCGCTGCCCAAGATCAAGGGCGCGCCCGCCGGACGCTGACATCTCTGCTGTTCACGGAATGCCACCGGCCCTTCGAGGGAAGGCCGGTGTCGGAAGAAGCCGGTGCGGAAACCGGCCAGGACGCCAAACGCTCGGGGAGAATGACTGGGATGAGCATCGCACAAGATCTGGGGCAAGTCGCACCGTCGCCCGGCCTGCTGGACCGGGAGCGGATCATCGCGACTGCGGGGTTCAATCGCTGGCTGGTGCCGCCTGCGGCGCTCTGCATCCATCTATGCATCGGCATGGCCTATGGTTTCAGCGTGTTCTGGCTGCCGCTCAGCCAAGCGATCGGCATCACCAAGCCCGTCGCCTGCGCGGCGGATGTCGGGCTGATCGGCTCGCTGTTCACGACGAGCTGCGACTGGAAGGTCGCCGATCTCGGCTGGATGTACACGCTGTTCTTCGTGCTGCTCGGCTCTTCGGCAGCGATCTGGGGTGGCTGGCTCGAACGCTCGGGCCCGCGCAAGGCTGCCTTCGTCTCGGCGCTGTGCTGGTGTGGCGGACTGCTGATCTCGGCCCTTGGCGTCTACACCCACCAGCTCTGGCTGATGTGGCTGGGCTCGGGCGTGATCGGCGGCATCGGACTTGGCCTTGGCTACATCTCTCCGGTTTCGACGCTGGTGAAGTGGTTCCCGGACCGGCGCGGCATGGCGACCGGCATGGCGATCATGGGTTTCGGCGGCGGCGCGATGATCGGCTCGCCTCTGGCTGACATCCTGATGAACTATTTCAAGACGCCGACCTCCGTCGGTGTCTGGCAAACCTTCGTCGTGATGGCCGTGATCTACTTCGCCTTTATGATGGCAGGTGCCTTCGGCTACCGCATTCCGCCCGCCGGCTGGCGCCCGGAAGGCTGGACGCCGCCGGCAACGCAGAACGCGATGATCACGTCCGGCCATGTCCATCTCAAGGACGCGCACAAGACGCGGCAATTCTGGCTGGTCTGGGCGGTGCTCTGTCTCAACGTCTCCGCGGGCATCGGGGTGCTCGGCATGGCGTCACCCATGCTGCAGGAGATTTTCGCGGGATCGCTGATCGGCAAGCCCGAGATCGGCTTTGCCGCGCTCGATGCCGAGCAGAAGAAGCAGATCGCGACGATCGCCGCGGCCTTTGTCGGCCTGCTCTCGCTGTTCAACATCGTCGGCCGCTTCTTCTGGGCCTCGCTGTCGGACAAGCTCGGGCGCAAGCTGACCTATGCCACCTTCTTCGGCCTCGGCATGCTGCTCTACGGGCTCTCGCCCTGGGCGGCGCATGCCGGCTCGCTGGCGCTGTTCGTCGGCTTCTTCTGCATCATCCTGTCGATGTATGGCGGCGGCTTCGCGACGGTTCCGGCTTATCTCGCCGACATGTTCGGAACCCAGTTCGTCGGCGCGATCCACGGGCGCCTGCTGACGGCCTGGTCGACGGCCGGCATCGTCGGCCCGGTGGTCGTGAACTACATCCGCGAGGCGCAGATCAATGCGGGCGTGCCCCGTGCGCAGGTCTATGACCGGACGATGTATATTCTGGCCGGCATGCTGGTGCTGGGCTTTATCTGCAACCTGCTCGTGCGCCCCGTTGCGACGAAATGGTTCATGAAGGACGCGGAAGTCGCCGCCCTCCAGGCCAAGTCGGCCAATGCCAGCGCCAGCCTGCATTACGGCTCCTTCGGCATCGGCAAGGGCGGGCTCGACGGCACGGCGCTGCTCGCCTGGGCCGTCGTCGGCATCCCGATTGCCTGGGGTGTCTGGATCACCCTGTCCAAGTCGCTGGCGCTGTTCCGGTAACCGACAGGATTCGGACGTGACCGTCGAGGCCTGCGGCATGCCGCAGGCCTCGATCCGTTTGGGGCGTGCCGGCCAAGGAGACAGCTCTCCGCCCTCCCCGTTATTCAGACGGAAATACAATGCGATGTCTTGGCTTCTTCGTTAGAGTCATGAAGTAACGGTTGCGCGCAAATCGTCCTTCCCAGCGATGGCCTGGAAGAGCTGCGTGGACAACGACCTGCCCGGTCGGTTATATTCCAATGGATATAGCGAACTTCCTGATCGCGCGACCATCGGGTGCCATGCCGGACGACAGAGCGACCTCCCTCCCGGAACCAGCCGCGACGCTGGAAGCCAGGGCCTTGCAGGCCAGCGAGCTGTTCAAGGTCCTGGCTCACAAGAACCGGCTGAAGCTGCTCTATCTGCTTGCAGAGCAGGAACGCTCGGTCGCGGAACTCGAAACCGCCCTGTCCCTGAGCCAGGCCATGGTCTCCCAGCAGCTGACCCGCCTGCGGCTTCAAAGGATCGTGTCGACGCGCCGCGTCGGCCGGCGGATCTTCTACCGCCTGAACGACCGCGGCGTCGGCGCCGTGATCGCGGCCACCCTCGATGCGACGGCTGCGCATTGGACGAAAGCTCACGCCTGATCGAGGCGCGCGCAAAGGCCGGTCTAGTCCTGCTACGCGCCGGACAAGGGCCGTTCCGCCATTTCCGTTGCGACCGGCCCGTCGATCGGCGTGTCGTAGGTCATCAGGATATAGCCGAGCACGGAATAGAATCCGACGGTCGCGATCAGGTCGAAGACCGCCTTGCGCCCGAATGCCTCCGCAAGCTCGGCCTCGAGTTCGGCCGGCAGGCGGCGCTGATCGAAGAGCGCGTCGACAGCGCGGGCGACCAGCCCGTCCTCGCCCTCCGGCATCCCGCGCATCGCGGCGATACGCGCATCGCTCATCCCCAAAACCCGGGACCGGCTGACATGATGGGCCCATTCATAGGGCGAGCCCATCCGGTGCGCGGCGCGCAGGATAACCAGCTCCGAACGCACGGCGCCGAGCGCGCTGTCCCTCACCACATGCTGGCGTAGCGCAGCCCAGGCCTTCAGCAGCTCCGGATGATGGGCCATCGTTCGGTAGACATTGAGCGCGCCGGCAAAACCGGTTCGCATCTCGGCAATCTGGTCCGGCCAGCCGGCGTCAGTGATCGGTGGGCAAGGAGAGTTCGTCATTGTCAATCTCGTTGAAGGCAGCGCCGGAGGATGCCGGTTCTCAAAATCACTGGCCCGAAAAAGTTCCGGTTTTTGGGACCGATGCAAACACGGAAAGGCTGAAGCATCGGGCCAGTCAGCTGCGCACCGCTGCCTCGATCGCCGCGCCGATCCGCTCGACGATAAGGTCGATCTCGTCAGGCTGGATGATGTAGGGCGGTGCAAGCAGCACATGGTCGCCGAGCCGCCCGTCCACTGTGCCACCCATCGGATAGCTCATCAGGCCGCGCGCCATCGCCTCCTTCTTGATCCGGGCATGCAGCTTCAGGGCCGGATCGAAGGGGGCCTTGGTTCCTTGTCCGCAACGATCTCGATGCCGCGGAACAGACCGCGCCCGCGGATGTCGCCGACATGGGCGTGCTGGCCGAGCCGTGCGTCGAGCCCAGCCTGCAGGCGCTCGCCCATCAGGCGGACGTGTCCCATCATTTCCGGCTGCGAGATGATCTCGACGACCTTGTTCGCCGCCGCCGCCGCGAGCGGGTGGCAGATATAGGTATGACCATGCTGGAACAGCCCTGAGCCTGGGCGAAGGCGTCATAGATCCGCTGCGACAGCAGCACGGCGCCGATCGGCTGATAGCCACCCCCCAGCCCCTTGGCGATGGTGGCGAGGTCGGGCGAGATGCCGTCCTGCTCGCAGGCGAACATCGTGCCGGTGCGGCCCATGCCGCACATCACCTCGTCGAGGATCAGCAGCACGCCGTATTTGTCGCAGACGCGGCGCACCCGCGCGAAATAGTCCGCGACCGGCCCGACAGCTCCCAGCGTTGCGCCGACCACCGGCTCAGCTACGAAGGCGATCACCTCTTCGGCGCCGAGTTCGAGGATCTTCGCCTCCAGTTCGTC
The DNA here is from genome assembly GCF_052115465.1 of Allobosea sp. 2RAB26. Lineage (NCBI taxonomy): Bacteria > Pseudomonadati > Pseudomonadota > Alphaproteobacteria > Hyphomicrobiales > Alloboseaceae > Allobosea > Allobosea sp. 2RAB26. Next base: position 297,382 of record NZ_JBFRGS010000008.1, read on the forward strand.
GGCGAGCCGTTCGGCATAGGCTTCGGACGTCTCGCCTGGCCTGAGGTCACGATAGGCATAGCAGGGCGAGACATGGTGGCTCTGTGGCAGGATCGGCTGGAACTGCGCCCGCCGCCAGGCATTGCCGCCGGCCGCGAGCGCGCCGAGCGTATTGCCGTGATAGCTCTGCCGGCGGGCGATGAAATGGCGGCGCTGCGGCTGGCCGATTTCGACGAAATATTGCCGCGCCATCTTGAGCGCCGCTTCGACCGCCTCCGAACCGCCCGAGACGAGATAGACGTAGTCCAGCCCTGCTGGCGCCAGGTCGATCAGGCGCTCCGCAAGCTCTTCCGCGACATCGGTGGTGAAGAAGGAGGTGTGGGCATAGCTGATGCGGTCCATCTGGGCGCGCATCGCCGCAAGCACCTCCGGGTGGCCATGGCCGAGGCAGGAGACGGCGGCCCCACCGGAACCGTCGATATAGCTGCGCCCCTCGGCATCCGTGATCGTGATGCCCTGCCCCGCAACCGCTCGCGGTAGCCGCCCATTCAGGGAGCGATGAAGAATCCTGGTCATCCTGGCTTCCGGGTTAGCGTGGCCCCGCCGCCCTCACCGCGGCCTGCAATTCATGGCACAGGGCAGCAATCGGCGCACGTCGCCAGACACCGGTGCCAACAGAGTATCCTAGGCGCGACGCGCCATACTCTTGTTGAGCACCGAGTCCTGAAGGTCTCTCTGTATGTATTGCGAAAGAGGGGCCTCGCGCCCGCGCTGCTGGCGATATCAGGGTGCTCTTGGCGGCATCCCCGGCGCATCTGCGCCCGCATTTTCCCTCTTCCGGGCGAGCACCTGTTCCGCATCGGCGCCCGGCCGTATTCATGACCGGCGCACCAACGGCAGGTCATAGCTGACGTTACGTAGGCGTCCCTTGAAAGCACAAAGGAAGTGCTTTATATCCTCGGCATGGTTTCGCGCTATCAGTCGACCATGAGCTACGTCCTGGACCCCTCGCCGGACGACATGCGCGCGATCCGCGCAACGCTCGCGGATTATGCCGAGATGATGCGCATTCTCGACGAGATCGAACGGGATCGCGGCGCCAGTGCGAATCTCGTCGCCTTGCACGAGCAGGCTTACGCCACCATCCGCGAACAGACGCGGTTACCGGCGCGGCTGGTGACGCTCGGCCTGCGGGATCACGCCGGCCGAACCAGTGGAACCGTCGTCGCCGACCTGCCGCTGGATGGGCGGCTCTATGCCATCAAGACCCCCACACATCTGAGCCTCTCCACCATCGAGGGGCGCAGGCTCATTCCCTATTCTGTTGCCGGCTACGTACCGGGTTGGTCGGATCACGCCGAAGCACGGCTGGTGCTGCGGGATGACGAGACTCTCATCCTCGTCGGCATCGCTGCTGCCATCGCACCGAAGGAGACCGTCATGGCCACCGAAGGAATTTTATCGCGCATCGGGCGTATCATCGCAGGCGCCGCCCACGGCACCGTCGATGCCCTTGAAGGCGCCAACGCCATCGTCACCGTCGAGCAGTCGATCAGGGAGATCGACGCGGTCGCGGAGGATGCGCGGGCGGGCGCCGGCAAGGCACGCGCCGAAGAGCACCGCCTCAAGGCGAAGATCGCCGAGATCAACGACGAGATCGAGGATCTCGCAGGGAAGATCGAAGTCGGCCTGGCCAGCGGGCGCGAGGATTTGGTCACACCCGTCATCGGCCTGCAGATCGACCTGGAGGCACAGCGCTCGGCGCTGGAGACGGCGCTGGCCGAGGCTGCCGGCAAGATCGAGGAGGCGGGCAAGGCCCTCCAGGCTGTCAACTCCGCCCGGCAGGATGCCGTTGCCCGGCTCGCCGCCCTGAAGAAGAGCAAAGGCGCGGAGGATGCGAGCCAGGGCGTGAGTGCCTCGGTCCGCAATGACAACCGGCTGGCCCAATCGCTGAACGCGATCGAGCGCGTCACCGGTGTCTCCGGGCGGCCGGAGACAGGTGCCTCCGAGGTCGAGGAACTGGCCCGCCTGCAACGCGAGAGGTCAATCCAGGAGCGGCTGGCCCGCTATAAAGGGCACAGCGGTTCATGAGCGCACTGACTGCGCCGGGCCTCTATCCCTTCACGATCGCTGCGCTGATCCTCGTCGGCATCGTCGCCATCGAGATCCTCGCGATGGTCGTGGGGATGTCGATCTCGTCGCTGGTGAATGACGGGCTCTCCCATCACGGCGTCCATAGCGAGCACGGCCCGCTCGATGCCTGGATGTCCTGGCTCAACCGGGGCGGCGTGCCGCTGCTCGTGCTGATCATGATCTGGCTGGCCTCGTTCGCCATCGCCGGATTCGCCATTCAGGGCGTGGCCCAGGCGCTCCTTTCGCCGCTGCCGACACTGTTTGCGAGCCTGCTCGCCGTGATGGTGGCGCTGCCGACGACACGTGCGCTGTCGCGTTGGACGGCGCGGATTATCCCGGGCGATGAATCCAACGCCATCAGCCAGTCCGACCTGATCGGGCTGACCGGCACGGTGACGCTCGGCCCGCTCGACCAGGGCAAGCCGGGGCGGGTCCGCGTGAGGGACCTGCACGGCAACATCCACGTCCTTCGGGCGAAAGCCGCCGCGGGCCACCTCATCCCGCAAGGGGCTAGCGTTCTGGTGGTCGATGGTTCCAATGGGTTGTTCGAGGCCATTCCTGCGCCCGATGAGCTCGGCGCGCAGACTGAAGCTGGGTAAGGGGAAATACGTTCATGGACTATGTTTCCGTCCTCACGATTGCCGGAACGGCGATTGTGCTCATCATCGGCATCGGCGTGGTCATGGCGGCGCTCTATACGCGCTCGACCCGGGACAAGGCCTATGTCCGTACCGGCCTAGGCGGCAAGCGGGTCGTCCTCGACGGCGGATCCGTGATCCTGCCGATCTTCCATTCCTATTCCTGGGTGCAGCTCAGCACGTTGCGCCTTGAAGTTCACCGCAGCGAAGGCGAGTCGCTGATCACGGCCGATCGCATGCGCGCCGACATCACCGCGGAGTTCTACGTGCGGGTGAAACCGGATGCGGACAATATCTCCCTGGCGGCGCAGACGCTGGGCGACCGCACCAACAATGCCGACCTGCTGAAGACCCTCGTGGAAGCCAAGTTCGTCGACGGGCTGCGCTCGGTTGCCGCGACCATGAGCCTGAAGGACCTGCAGGAAAAGCGCTCTGACTTCGTGAAGGCGGTGCAGGATGCCGTCGCGGCCGACCTGCAATCCAACGGCCTCGAGCTTGAATCCGTCTCGCTCACGCGGCTCGACCAGACCGACATCAAGCATTTCAACCCCAACAACACTTTCGACGCCGAGGGTTTGACCGCGCTGACCCGCGTCACCGAGGAGCGGCGCCGCGAACGCAACGAGATCGTGCGCGAGAACGAGGTGGCCATCGCGACGAAGGACCGTGAGGCAACGCTGCAGCGCCTGACGATCGAGCGCGAGCAACGCGACGCTGAACTCAACCAGCAGCGCGACATCGTCAACAAGACGGCAGAGACGCGCGCGGAACAGGCCCGTGCGGAGCAGGCCGCACGCCTGGCCGAGGAGACGGCCCGGCTCGAGACCGAACGTGGCGTCGCCAAGAACGAGGCAGAGGCGCGCCAGGCCAAGGAGACCGCCCGCATCACGGCCGAGCGCGGCATCGCCGAAAGCGCGGCCGAAGCGACGCGCATCACCGAGACAGCCAGGATCGACGCCGCCATCGCCGTTGCACAGAAGAGCGAAGCCGAGTCACAGGCCAAGGCCAAGGCGGAGGAAGCCAAGGCGGCAGCCGTCACCGCCGAGGAGCAGGTCGCGACCGCGCGCGCCGTCGAGGTCGCCGAACGCGCCAAGAAGATCGCCGTCATCGACGCTCGCAAGGATGCCGAGCAGGCCGCAACCGGTATCACGGTCAAGGCCGAGGCCGAACGCGAGGCCGCCGAGAATCTCGCTGCGGCCATGCTGACCAAGGCACAGGCCGAGGCCGAGGCCGCCAAGGTTCGTGCGGGCGGCATCATCGAACTCGGCGAGGCGGAGGCGAAGCGCGAGCGTGCGCTCAACGAAGCCCGCAATTCGCTCTCGCCGCAGATGGTCGATTTCGAGCTGACGAAGCAGCGCATCGCCGTCATTCCCGAAGCTCTCGCGCAGGTGATGAAGCCGATCGAGAAGATCTCCGACATCAAGATCTTCAGTGCGGGCGGCCTGCTCGGCGCCATGGGCGCTGGCGGCGCAGGATCGGCCGGACATGGCGGCCCGATCGCGGACCTCAGCAGCCAGCTCCTCAGCTATGGCGCGCAAAAGCCGATCGTCGATGCGATACTGGCCCAGGCCGGCTTCGCAGGCGATGATCCGGTGCATGCCTTGCTCAACGGAACGCAACGCCCGACCGCGCTTCCCGCAGCCGAAAGCGGGGCGGCGTAAGCGACCTTTGCACCGCGCGGCCCTTGCGAGCGCCGCTCGGTCGAGAGGCACAAGGCGGCGGCTCAAGCGTCCGGCTTTGACCGCCCCTCCCTCAGAGGCCGGGAGCCTGATCGACAAGCGTCAACCGGGGGATTGTGGTCCCCCGGCCGATGATCGCGCCGGGCGCGATGACCGCGTTCGCACCGACCCGCACATGATCCCCGACGAGCGCCCCGAACTTCTCGACGCCGGGCTCGACGACCCCTCCGCCAAAGACGAAGCGAATAGCCTTCGCCTCCCATTCGTTGCGGTGGTTCGCGATTATCGCACCCGCTTCGAGATTGACGTCCGCGCCCAGGATCGAGTCGCCGACGAAGTTGAAATGCGCGAGCGTGGCCCCCTTGAACAGGAAGCTCGACTTGAGCTCGCATCCGGGCCCGATGATGCAGCCCTCGTCCAGGAACACGCCGCCACGCAGATAGGCGCCGGCGGCCAGGAAGCAGCCCGGCCCGATGATCGCAGGCCCCTTCAGGACAGCCCCGTTCTCGATGGTCGCGGTCCGGTGCACGGCGATATCGCCCTCGCGCCCGTAACCGTCATCAAGAGCGCTGAGCGCCGCTCCGACCAGTTCCGCGGCCCTCTGGGTGATCTGCCAGGCGTAATAATCCTCCCTCCCGAATGGCGAATCCGGCCAAAGCGCGACAAATTTTTCGATCAGCAGATCGGCAGACATGGCGTCTCCTGACTCTCTCGATCCCTTCGCTGGGCCGAGGTCAGCCTCCCAACGCCAATTGCCGTTGATGTGCAGCCGCGAGCCATGCAACACTTTGTATTCAGACCGGACCGAGGATGCCTGGTGTATTTCTCCGCGCATAGTGCCGGGCGACAGCAGGGTTAGACGATCCCGCTTCGTCTAACGGCAGGACACCTGATTCTGGCTCAGGGAATTGTGGTTCGAATCCATGAGCGGGAACCACCCCAAATACATCGTCAGCCGGCATTCCCGGTTTCCGGATTTGACCGCGTTCCGAACAATCGTGAACGAAACCCCACCCCCTTGCCCGCTGGCCAGGACATGCTGACGCTCGACCATCTCACCGTGATTGCGCCGACGCTGGTCGAAGGCGTCGCCCATGTTCGATCCTGCCTCGATCTCGATGTCCCCTTCGGGCAGCGCCATGCCTATATGGGCACCCATAATCACCTGCTGCAGCTCGGCGGGACCGTCTATCTGGAAATCGTCGCGCTCGACCCGGATGCGCAGGTGCCTGGCCGCGCACGCTGGTTCGGCCTCGACGATCGCATCGCCGTCAAAGCCGATTGGGATGCGGGGCGCCGCCTGCGCGGCTGGGTCGCGCGAACCAGCGCCATCGACCTTGTCCTTCGAGGCCGCGAAGACATCTTTGGGCGAAAGGTCTCGCTGCCATGGTCCGCCCCCTCCTTTGACTTCGCGATCCCGGATGACGGCGCCCTGCCCCTTGGCGGAGCAGCCCCCTCCATCATCGACAGGCGGGGCAAGCCGCGCGCGATGGCTGCGATTGCGGATCTCGGTGCACGGCTGCGCTCATTCACGCTCGCACACCGTGACGCGGCCGCCCTCTCGACGCTCTATGAGACGCTCGGGATCGACCGTCCGCCTGTCATCATACCAGGCGATGATCTGCGCTATCGTGCGCTGATCGAAACGCCAGCCGGCGCGAAGGAACTGTCCTGAGCGAGCGAAAAGCCCGATCCCCTCGGACTGGCGCTGTCCCCAACCGGGAGAACAGCCAAGGCCCGTTCGCCCCGATCAGCAGCTCTTGAAACCCATCAACCGGCATGAAAATCTGAACCAATCGCAGAGCGGTTCAATGCAAGATGCCTGGCCATTGCGCCCCATGAACAAGGTACGCCGCATGCCCAAACGCCCACCGTTCGAGCGTATCGCGCTGCTTCTGCAAGGGGGAGGAGCGCTCGGGTCGTATCAGGCCGGAGTTTACCAGGCCCTGGCCGAAGCCGAACTGCATCCTGACTGGGTGGCGGGCATCTCGATCGGCGCGATCAATTCCGCCCTGATCGCCGGCAATCCGCCGGAGAAGCGCGTGGATGCGCTGCGTGCCTTCTGGGAGGCGATCACCGCGCCGCTGCCGGGTTTCCCCGCCTTGCTCTCGTCCATGCTGGGAGCGATGGCGTGGAATGGCGATCTCGCTCACGGCTGGCTCAACCAGACGCGCGCCTTCGCCACGCTGATGGGCGGCGCGCCGGACTTCTTCAGCCCGCGCCCGATCCCGCCCTTCCTGTCCTCGGATAGCGGTGCGGCTGCAGAGAGCTTCTACGATGTCAGCCCGCTCAAGGCGACGCTGGAGCGGCTCGTCGATTTCGATCGCATCAATGCCGGCCCGATGCGCTTCAGCGTAGGAGCCGTGAATGTGAGAACGGGCAATTTCGCCTATTTCGACACGGCGACCCATGTCATCGCGGCAGAGCATGTCATGGCCAGCGGGGCCCTGCCCCCGGGTTTCCCCGCCGTCGAGATCGATGGCGAGAGCTACTGGGACGGCGGACTTGTTTCCAACACTCCGCTGCAATGGGTTCTGGACAGCCGGCCTCGCCAGGACACGCTCGCATTTCAGGTCGACCTGTGGAGCGCGAAGGGCGAGTTTCCCAAGGATCTGGCCAGCCAGGATTCGCGCTTGAAGGATATCCGGTTCTCAAGCCGGACCCGCGCAGCGACCGATCAGTTCCGGAAGAACCAGAGCCTGCGGCGCGCGCTGCGGCACCTGATCGAATACGTTCCGAAAGCGGCATTGGCCAACGCCGATCCTGACGTTCTCGCGTTGATCGCCGAAGCCGACGACAAGATCCACAACATCGTCCACCTGATCTACCGCTCCAAGAGCTATGAGGGCTCCTCCAAGGACTACGAGTTTTCGCGCGCGACCATGGAAGAGCACTGGGCATCGGGCTACGAAGACGCGTGCTTCACCCTGAGCTATCCCGAGGTGCTTCGGCCCGCGGCGACACCCGATGGCGTCGCCACCTTCGATCTGGCTGAACTGGCGATGCGAAAGCGCAGTTAGTGGCTTGCGAGCATGTCGCAGCAGGCTTCAGACCGACAACGAGCAGCGAGGACACAGCGTCATGAAGATCGCCGACGTGCGCGCCAATGCTTTCGCGATGCCACTGAACAATCCCGCCTACCCGAAGCCGCCCTACAAATTCTACAATCGCGAATTCGTCGTCATCAACTACCGGACGGATATCGAGCGGCTGCGCGCGTTCGTGCCCGAGCCGCTTGAGGTCATCGGCGATACCGTGGCCTATGAGTTCATCCGCATGCCCGATTCGACCGGCTTCGGCGACTATACCGAGACCGGGCAGGTCATCCCGGTGCTCTTCACCACCGCGTCGGGCGAGGTGCAGGAAGGCAGCTATGTCCACGCCATGTATCTCGACGACAATTCACCCATTGCCGGCGGGCGCGAGATCTGGGGCTTTCCGAAGAAACTGGCGACGCCGAAGCTGACGCATCAACAGGAGACGCTCGTCGGCACCTTGCATTACGGCTCGGTCCTCTGCGCGACCGCCACCATGGGCTACAAGCATCGCGAGCTCGATCTGGCGCCACTTGCCAAGGCCATGGCCAAGCCCGCCTTCATGATCAAGATCATCCCTCATGTCGACGGCTCGCCGCGCATTTGCGAGCTGGTGCGCTACTACATGGAGGATGTGACGTTGAAGGGGGCATGGTCCGGCCCGGCCGCCCTGCAGCTCTTCGAGCATGCGATGTGTGACGTGGCGCGGCTGCCCGTCCACGAAGTGGTCTCGGCGAGCCACTACATTGCCGACCTGACGCTGGGCCTCGGCGAGGTCGTGTTTGACTACCTCGCCACCAGCGAGGCCAAGGCCTGAACGGCTATTCGTTCAGCGCGGGAAGCGCGCGGCGGCGGATGGGAACAGCGCTTCAGCGTCGGAAACATCCTGGCTCCCTTGTCGAAGAGCTGCGCGACCGTCACCCCACGCGGAATAATCGACACTGCCGTGGTGGCCCGGCGCGCTGTTTCAGTCCGCCCGTGGGTGGTGGATCAGAGCGATGACGAGCAAGCAGTTGTTGTTGCAGACAGCGGCCGCTCCAAGATAGCGAAACGGATCGGTTCCGACGCAACGCCGCCTCATTGAGACAAGTGCAGTGAAGATGCCGAAACGTCAGCATTCACGGTAAGTGTTGCTGATTTGTATCTGCGCTCAGCTTCCGTATTCCCGCGGATATTTCTCGTCAACAATGGCTATTCGCCATTCGTTTTTTGGTCCTTTGCTCGGTGACGACGGGACCAGCGGACGAATCGCGTTGGACGGTGCCTTTGGGGGGCGCAGCATGAATTTCTGGGCATCGACTGCGCGCCAGGCGCCGGCAGTAAGCGCGAACTCGGGCATGTCTACGGGCCGCGAACACCACCATTCCGGCATACGGCGGGCCTGGTTGGCCAGCGTATCGGCGCTCGCCATGCTCGGAGCCCTGGCGGCAACGCCGGCATTGGCGATCGATGTCGCGAACCAGAGCGACTGGAACGCGGCCGTGGCGGTCGTCGCCGCGGCGGGAGCCGGTTCCACCACGACGATCAACATCACCAATGGCTTTACGCTGACGAGTTCGCTCACCCAGCTGCAGGCGAGCAACGCCAATGTCACGGTGAACATCACCGGCAACAACCAGGCGATCGATGGTGCGGCGGCCTTTCAAGGCATTCAGGTCAATGGCGCCAATGCGCCGACCGTCAACATCTCCAATCTCGCGATCACCAACACCGCCGCGCGCGGCGGCAAAGGCGAGAACGGGTATAACGGCTATTACAGCGGCGGGCTCGCGTATGGCTCGGGCGGCGGCGGGGGCGGCGGCCTCGGTGCGGGCGGAGGCCTTCTGGTCGGCAGCGGCGCCATCGTCACGATCGCCGAAGTCAGCTTCAGCGGCAATGCGGCGACCGGCGGTGCGGGCGGCAATGGCGGCGTGGCACAGAACGCGGCGGCAGATCCAGTCAATGGCGGCAATGGCGGCGCCGGTGGCGCAGCCAATAATGGCGGCGCCACCGGCGGCGGCGGCGCGGGCGGCCTCGGCGGCACCGGCGGCCATGCCAGCATGCAAGGGACCGCGGGCACTGCGGGGGCATCATTCGGCGATGGCGGCGGCGGCGGCGGCGGCTCCGGCACAACCAGCAGCACGGCCTATACGCCGAACAACAATGGCGGTGCAGGCAATGCGAATGGCGGCAATGGCGCACAGGGCGGCGATGGCGTTACCAACAACAACGGCTCGCAAGGCCCAGGCTCGGATGGCGGCTCCGGCGGCGCGGGCGGCGCGGCACGCGGGGGCGCGATCTATGTCGCCACCGGCGGCTCGCTGACCATCCTCGATTCCTCGATTTCGGGCGTCTCGGTCACCGGGGGGACTGGTGGCACTCAGGGCGTCGGACAGGGCCCGAGCAGTTTCAGCGGGTCGCCCGGCGCAGCCGGCAGCGTCAGCGGCGCTGCGATCTACCTCAGCGGCGTGACGGCGAATATCGGCGTCTCGAGCGGGACGGTGACCTATGGCAGCTCTATCGGCGGCACTGGCCTGATTAGCGGCGGCGTTTCCACGGCGCTCAACAAGACCGGCGCGGGCACCCTCGTATTGTCCGCCGCGAACGACTTCACCGGCAATATCGCCATCAGCGGCGGCACGCTCTCGATCGGAGCCAGCAACAATCTTGGCAACGCCGCCAACGACCTGGTGCTCTCGAACGGCGGCACGCTGGCGGTCACGGCCACCACCACGCTGGCGGCGGCGCGGACGTTCAGCATCACCGGTTCCGGCGGCATCGACGTGGCCAGCGGCGCGACGACGACGCTGCAGGGCGTCATCTCGAACGGCTCCTCCGCCGGGAGCCTGGTCAAGGCCGGCGGCGGCACGCTCACACTTTCGGGCGCCAATACCTATACCGGAACGACCTTCATCACCGCTGGCACCCTGACCATCACCGGCGGCCAGGCGATCAGTGACGCCGGGCGTGTCGAGATCGCCAGCGGCGCGACCCTCGATGTTGCACAGAGCGAGACGATCGGCTTCCTGTCGGGTGTTACCGGCGCGCAGGTCATCATCGCCAGCGGCCAGACGTTGACGACCGAGGACAACACCGGAGCGGTCTTTGCCGGGACGATCTCCGGGGCGGGCAGCCTCAAGCAGAACTTCGCCGGCACGACGACAATTTCGGGCACCAGCACCTATACAGGCCCGACATCCGTGACTGTCGGAACGCTGGTGGTGAACGGCTCCATCGCCTCATCCTCCAGCTTGACCGTCAATGCGGGCGCTACGCTCGGCGGCTCCGGCCAAGTGCCCGGCACCACAGTTTACGGCACGCTCGCGCCTGGCAATTCGCCCGGAACGATCACGGTCAACGGCAACCTGACGCTCGGCGCCGGCTCGACCTACATTGCCGAAGTGCAGGGCGCGGTCTCCGACCGGGTCAACGTCACCGGCTCGGCAACGCTTGCCGGCACGCTGCGGATCGTGCCGCTGGGTGGCCCCTACACCTTCAACAGTGCCTATACCCTGCTTTCGGCGGCCGGCGGCCGCAGCGGCACATTCGGCACGACCGATGTCACCGCGTCCTTCGGCGACGGCGTTACCAGCGCGGTAAGCTACACCGCAAATGACGTGCTCCTGACACTGACGCCCAAGGCGATGACGACGCTCGGCGTCACGGCTCCGCTGAACGCCTATTCCGTGGCCGCAGGCCTCGACCGGGCGGTGGCGGGTGGGGCCGATCCGTCGGCGCTGTTCGGCATCTACAACCTGCCGGCGGCTGCGATCCCCGGGGCGGTGAACCAGCTTTCGGGCGAGGCCCATACCGCCGCACCGGCGATGGCGGTCTCGGCCGCCGACCAGTTCCTGCGTGCGATGCTCGATCCCTTCGCGGCGGGCCGCGGCAGCGCGGGGCTGCTCCCGGCGAAGCCTCCTTCTCCGGCCTCGTCCGCAAGGGCGCCGACGCACCGACCGCGCCGGCTTTCCTCGATCCGCCGCCATACACCGTCTGGGGCGCAGCCTTCGGCTCGGTCGGCCGCAGCGATGGCTCGGCCCGAACCGGCTCGGCCAAGCGCGATCTCGACGATGCCCATCTCGCCGTCGGCGCCGATTTCAGGATCATGCCCGGCACGGTTGCGGGTTTTGCGGTCTCCGGCGGCAGCGCCCGGTCCTCGCTCGCCGGCGGTCTCGGCAAGGCCGAGGCCGATGTCTTCCAGGCCGGCCTGTACGGCACGACCCGGCTCGGGCCGGTCAATCTTGCCGCTGCCTTCGGCTATGGCCGGCTCGAGAACGAGATCAAGCGCAGCATCCCGGTGCTCGGCAGCGCGCTCTCCTCGTCCTATGCCACCACCGCCTGGAGCGGCCGGCTGCAGGCGAGCGCCGCCGTGCTGGACTGGAACGGCCTGACGCTCTCGCCGCTGGCGGCGCTGCAGGCGATCCAGGCGCGCAGCCCGGCGCTGACCGAGGCGAACTGGGCCGGCGCCAATGCCGGCGCGCTCAACGTGGCCCGGCGCAACGACATCACCTCGCGCAGCGAGCTTGGCCTGCAGCTCGACTATGCCAGCGGGCTGAACGGGCTGCCTGTCGCCGGCTATCTCCGGGCGAGCTGGGCGCATTACTACCAGCGTGACGCCAACCTCTCCGCCTCGATCGCCGGCCTGACCGGCTCAGGCTTCGCGGTCGAGGGTGCCAGGCCCGCCCGCAACAGCGCGCTGCTCGCCGCCGGGCTCGACCTCAGGCTCAGCCCCTCCGTCACGCTCGGCGCCCGCCTCGACGGCGAACTCTCCGGCTCCACCAACCGCCTCGGCGGCCAGGCCCAGATCAGGGTGAGCTTCTGAAAGCAACCCACTGCAGCAATGAGCTGTTCCCGCCAAGGCACCTCACCGAAGCGAACGCCCAGACCAGCGCCAGGGGGAGCTTTGAATCTCCCCCTGATCCAGCCGCACGCGGCTCGCAGGGTGGCAGCTCCTTCAGCCCTTCAGTTTCGTCCAGCGCGCGTTTGCCTTCGATGAGGCGACCGCGGCCTCGATGAAGGCCATGCCCCGAAGCCCGTCCTCCAGCGTCGGGAACGTGCAGTCGCCAGGGATGGGTTGTCCGGCCTGGCGCGCCCGGATGGCGGCGGCGGCCTCCCGGTAGATCGTGGCGAAGGCTTCGAGATAGCCTTCGGGGTGTCCGGCGGGGATACGGGTGACACGTTGCGCTGCCGCATTGGCGCCGCCGGAGCCGCGCGTGACGATGCGCTGCACCTCGCCAAAGGGCGACCATTTCAGCTGATCGGGCTGTTCCTGCGCCCATTCGAGCCCGCCCTTGTCGCCATAGATGCGCAGCCGCAGGCCGTTCTCATTGCCCGGCGCGACCTGGCTCGCCCAGAGGCTGCCGCGCGCGCCATTCTCGTAGCGCAGCATGACCTGGACATTGTCGTCGAGACGCCTGCCGGCCACGAAGCTGGTGAGTTCGGCCGAGATCTCCGTCACAGCGAGCCCCGAGACGAAGGCCGCCAGATGAAAGGCATGCGTGCCGATATCGCCGATCGACCCACCGGCACCGGAGCGTGCCGGGTCGGTGCGCCATTCCGCCTGTTTCTGGCCGGTCTGTTCGAGCGCCTCCGTCAACCACTCCTGCGGGTACTCGACCTGGACGACCCGGATGCGGCCGATCTCGCCGGCTGCGACCATCGCCCGGGCATGGCGGACCATGGCATAGCCGGAATAGTTATAGGTCACCGCGAAGACCACGCCCGCACGGTCCGTCGCCGCCTTCAGGCCTTGCGCCTGCTTCAGGCTCGTCGCCAGCGGCTTGTCGCAGATCACATGGATGCCGCGCTTCAGGAAGGCGAGCGCGGCGGGAGCATGCATGTGGTTCGGCGTGACGATGGCCACGGCTTCGATGCCGTCGCGACGTCGCGCTTCGGCCCGCGCCATCGCTTCGAAATCGGCATAGACCCGCGCCGGGTCGAGACCGAGCGCAAGGCCCGAGCGCAGGGCCTTTTCGGGCGTGGCCGAAAGCGCCCCGGCGAGAAGCTCGTATTCGCCGTCGAGACGCGCTGCCATGCGGTGCACTGCGCCGATGAACGCGCCCTCGCCGCCTCCCACCATGCCGAGCCGAATGCGCGCGTTCATCGAGTGAGCCCCAGGAGTTTGCCGTTGGTCGCGCTGTCGGCGCCGCTCGCAGCGAAATCGTCGAAGGGCCGTTCGGCCCTGCGGATCATATGGCTGCGGATGAACGCAGCACCTTCGGCTGCTCCCTGTTCCGGGTGCTTCAGGGCGCATTCCCACTCGACGACCGCCCAGCCCTGATAGTCGTACTGGGCCAGCCTCGAGAAGATACCGGCGAAGTCGACATGCCCGTCGCCCGGCGAACGGAAACGGCCGGGCCGCTCGACCCAGCCCTGATAGCCGCCATAGACGCCGGAACGGCCGGTCGGGTTGAGCTCGGCATCCTTGACGTGGAAGGCCCGGATGCGCGCGTGGTAGATGTCGATGAAGGCGAGATAGTCGAGCGCCTGCAGCAGGAAATGCGAGGGATCGTAGAGGATGGTGGCGCGTCGATGCTCACCAACCGATTCAAGAAAACGCTCGAAGCTGATGCCATCATGGAGATCTTCGCCGGGATGGATCTCGTAGGCGAGATCGACGCCGGCCTCGTCGAAGGCGTCGAGGATCGGAGTCCAGCGTCGGCCCAGTTCCGAAAATGCTTCCTCGATGAGGCCCTGCGGCCGCTGCGGCCATGGATAGACATAGGGCCAGGCCAATGCACCGGAGAAGGTGGCATGCGTGGCGAGGCCGAGATTTCGCGAGGCCTGGGCGGCAAGTTTCAGCTGGTCCACGGCCCAGGCCTGCCGCTCGGCAGGCTTGCCGCGCAGAGCTGCCGGCGCAAAGCCGTCGAAGAGCAGGTCATAGGCCGGATGCACGGCGACCAGCTGGCCCTGGAGATGGGTCGATAGCTCGGTAACCTGGAGGCCATGGCGATCGAGCCTGGCGACGATGTCCTCGCAATAGGATTTCGACTGCGCCGCCTGCGCCAGATCGAACAGCGCCGGATCGTTGGTCGGGATCTGGACGCCGACATAGCCATGCCCGGCCGCCCAGCCGGCAAGACCATCGAGGCTGTCGAAAGGCGCCGTCGGGCCGACGAACTGCGCGAGGAACAGGGCTGGACCTTTCATCGTCTCATTCCTTCGTTCTCGGGTTGGGGTTCGGGCAGAGTGGCACAGGAGCGGTGGAGCCGCGCACGACGAGGCGTGTCTCCATCACCAGATTGGCGGCGGCCGGCTCCTCGCCGAGGAGACCGATCATGCGCGCCATCGCCTGCCGCCCGATATCGAAACGCGGCTGGTGGATCGTGGTCAGCGGCGGCATGAAGGCGTCGGCGAGCACGATATCGTCGAAGCCGACGACCGAGACATCCGTGGGGACCGAAAGCCCGAAAGCGCGCAATTCGCTGATCGCACCGAATGCCATCTGGTCGCTGGCCGCAAACAGCGCCGTGAAACCGGTCCCGGTCTCATTGAGACGGCGCACGGCCCGGCGGCCGGCGTCCAGGCTGAAATCACCCTCGACGATCAGCGCCTCATCGGCCGCGATGCCCGCTGCGGCGAGGCCGCTCCGATACCCGGCCAGCCGGTCGACCGCGAGCCGCTCCGGCAGCGGCCCGGTGATATGGGCGATGCGGCGGTGGCCGAGCCCGAGCAGGTGCTCGACGGCTTGCCGGGCCGCAGCGATGTTGTCGATCGAGACGGTCGGCAGCGCGAGCTCGGGAAAGGTCTCGAGCGCGATCACGATCGGCGGCAGCCGCGACAGCTCCGTCTTCAGGGCGTCCGGGAAGCGACCGACCATCAGGATGAGCCCGTCTGCGTGGCGCGCGCGCACCATGTCGACATAGTGGGTGATGCGCTCGTCGTCATCGCGCGCATCCCCCATCAGCACCTTGTACCCGGCCCGCATGGCCGCCTCTTCGACGCCTTTGTAGATCTCGAGATAGAACGGGTTCGAGATGTCGCGCACCAGCAGGATGACCGTGCGGGTCGCGCGGCTCCGGAGATTGCGCGCCTGGGAGTTCGGCACGAAACCTGTCGCCGCCACGGCCTCGAGCACGCGCCGACGGGTCTCCGGCTGGACCTTGTCGGGGCGCTGCAATGCCCGCGAGACCGTCGCCGTCGAGACGCCGGCGAGTTCTGCGACCGTGGCGATCGTGGGCACGCTCATGATCAGACCCGCAGCCTGGCCTGACGGCCGTAAAGCAGCATCAGCACCAGGAGCGTCAGGCCGAAGATCATCTGACGGCCATAGGTTTCAAGCTGCAAGGTCGTCAGCACGCTCTGCAGCAGCACGAGCGCCAGCGCCCCGAGCACCGTGCCGAGATAGCCCCCGGCGCCGCCTGCGAGCGATGTGCCGCCGATGACCACCGCGATGATCGAGGACAGGACGTACTGATCGCCGATGCTGATGAAGGAGCTGCCGGTGTAACCGATGACGCAGACACCCGCGAGGCCGGCGAACAGGCCTGAGAAGCCGTAGAGCAGGCAGCGGATGCGCGCGACGGGCAGCCCGACGAGCATGGCGGCGCGCTCATTGGCGCCGATTGCGTAGACGCCGAGCCCGAAGGCCGTGCAGCGCAGAACGAAGCCGAGCGCCAGTGCGATGACGGCCCAGACCAGGAGGATGCCGGGCAGCCCGAACAGCAACGGGCGATTGACGAAGGCCATCAGGGCTGGCGCGGCATTGCCGGAGGGTACGCCCTGCGAATAGACGACGAGGCCGCCCTGGATGATCGCGGTCATGCCGAGCGTCATGACCAGCGGCGGAATCCGGACCAGGGTGACGCCAAGCCCGTTGACCAGCCCGATGCCGAAGGTCACGCCGCAGGCGGCCAGCACCGCCGGCAGGATGGCGGCGTCCTGCCCGGCCATGACATTGCCGGCAATGACCGCGCCGAGCGAGACCATCGGCCCGACCGACAGATCGATGCCTTCGCGCCCGCCGAGAATGACGAGGTTCTGACCGGCGGCGACGATGCCGAGGATCGCGGCCACTGTCGTCAGGCGGACGATCTGGTCGCCTTGGGCAAAACCCGGCGACAGCGCTTCGCCGATGGCGAGCAGCAGCGCGATCGCCCCCGCGGCGAGCGCCAGCGGATTGGTGAGAAGGGCCCGCACCGTCATCGCCGCGTCACCAGCACGCCGCCGGCCAGTGCGGCGAGCACGATGACGCCCTGGACCAGGGTCTGCCAGGCGAAGGGCAGACCGGCGAAGAAGATGACATTGCCGATCATGCCGAGCACCAGCGCGCCCAGCACCGAACCGACAGGGCTGCCCGAGCCGCCGGAGAGCGCCGTGCCGCCGAGCACGACGGCCGAAATCGACGAGAGCGCGAGGCTCTGTCCGAGCAGCGGATCGCCGCTCGCCGTCTCCCCGGTCAGGCACAGGGCCGCGAAACCGGCAAACAGGCCGGACAGGGCAAAGGCGCCGATGCGGATGCGCTCCAGCCTGAGGCCGGTCTGGAAGGCACCGACACGGCTGCCACCGACGGCCAGCAGATGCGCGGCAAAGGGCCGGCGGGCGAAGACGAGCGCAAAGGCGAGCCCCGCCAGCAGGATCCAGAGCACGACCGGCAGCCCGAGCAGCGTCGCGCCATAGCTGCGCCAGAATCGCTCGGGCACCGGCAAGCCGGCCTGCGGCAGCACGAAGAGCGCCGCCCCCGCAAAGACGATACCGGTCGCGAAGGTGGTGACGATGGCCTGGAGCCGGAGCAGCGCGACGAGCAGGCCATTGACGAGCCCGCAGAGCAGCGCGGTCGTCAGCCCCGCCAGCATGCCGGCCAAGATGGCCGCCATCCCCTCGCCGCCGATCGCGGCGATGACGCTGACCGTCACCACATTGACGAGCGCGGCAATCGCGCCGACCGAGAGATCGATATCGCCGCTGAGCACGACATAGGTCTGGCCGATGGCGACCAGCGCCAGCGGCAGGAAAGTCGTGAGATTCGATTGCAGCACCGCCGGCTGGACGAAGGATGGCTGGAAGGCGGTGTTGACCAGGACGAGTACGATCAGCGCGGCGAGCGTCAGCATCCAGGGCCGGCTGCGGATCAGGGCTGCGCTCATGCCACCTCTCCATAGGAGGCGCGCGTCAGATGGAAGGGATCCAGCGTGTTCTCGGCGAGTTCGGCCACGATCCGCCCGGCGTTGAAGACGGCGACGCGATCGCACCATTCCAGCAATTCGGCGTCCTCGGAGGAGTAGATCAGGATGCTCGCCCCCGCGTCGGCGAGCTGCCGCATGATCGCCAGCAGATCGGCCTTGGCGGCGAGATCGATGCCCTTGGTCGGATCGTCGAGCAGGACGACGCGCGGCCCGGTCGCCAGCCAACGGGCGATGAAGACCTTTTGCTGGTTCCCGCCCGACAGCGTGCCGATCGCTGCGGAAAGGCTCGCATATTTGGTCCTGAGGCTGTCGGCATGCTGCGCGGCGCGCGGCACGAGCACGCTCCGCCGGACGAGCGCCCGCTTCTCGCGGACGAGGACGGCAGCGATCAGGTTTTCGAAGATCGAGCGGCCGCTCAGGGCCGCGTCGCGCCCACGGTCGCCGGAGACATAGGCGAGGCCGCGCCGGATCGCATCGGCCGGTCGGGCCGGCATGAAGGCCTCGCCCGCGAGCGTGACCGCACCGGAGGAAAACGGCAGGACGCCGAACAGCCCTTGCAGGAAGGCCGACTGCCCCTGTCCCTGCAGCCCGCCGAGACCGACGATCTCGCCCGGCGCCACCCTGAGCGAGACATCGCGCAGGCGCGGGTTCGAGACTTGGGCCACGACCAGCCCTGCCTGTGCCTGTGCCGCAGGCGGGCGCCGTCCGGCAGCGGGGCGAAGTTTTGTCTCGCCGACCATGTGCCGCACGACGGTATTACGATCGGTCTTAGCCGTTGCGAGCTCGGCGACTGTCGCGCCGCCACGCATCACCGTGATCCTGTCGGCGACGGCAAAGACCTCGTCGAGACGGTGCGAGATCATCAGGGTCGAGACCCCCTCGCCCTTGCGCCGGCGCAGGATTTCGAAGAGTCGCTCGGCCTGCCGCCCGTCGAGTGCCGCCGTCGCCTCATCCAGGATCAGGAGGCGCGGCTCGCGGGCAAGCACCTTCAGGATCTCGACGATCTGGCGCAGATCGGGCGTCAGATCGGCAATCAACGCCTCGGGTGTCAGGTCCGGTCCCGCGACTCCCTCGAAGAGAGCGATCAGTTCACGCGCCCTCGCCCGCGAGCTCCGACGGTCGACGAAGCCCAGCCGCGTGCGCGGCTCATGGCCGAGGCCGAGATTGGCCTCGACGCTGAGCTGCGGGATGAGGCTGAGCTCCTGGTAGAACAGGGCGATGCCGGCGCGCTCCGCATCACGCGGGCCGCGGAAATGCCGCGGCTCGGCATCGATCGCAATGGTTCCCGCGTCAGGCGCGACGGCGCCTGCCACAGTCTTGCACAAGGTGCTCTTGCCGCAGCCATTGGCGCCGAGAAGGGCGTGGATTTCGCCCGCCTCGACCCTGAGCCGCCCGTCGGAAAGGGCAACAACGGCGCCAAAGCGCTTGCCGACGCCCCGGGCCTCGAGGAGAGCCATGGCTATTTGAAGTACTGCTGGGCCTCGTCGGGCGTCACGACCGCAGTGACAGACCAGTAGCCCGGCTTGCCCTCCGCCTGCTTCAGAGCCGCCGGCAGGCTGGCATTGTCGACGAACGGAATCGGGATGTAGATGGCGTTGCCATACTGCCCCTTGAACACTCCATCCTTGAACTCCTTGCCCATCAGGCGCAGCACCGCGACGTTGAGCGCCGAGGCCATCACGCCCGGCGGATTGACCGAGGCGCCGGAGTTCAGCTTCTGCTCGGACCAGCGCGTCAGGAAGTCCTTGCGGATCTCGCCGGTCGCAGCGGTCTGGTCCTTCTTGCCGGCAGCGTCGATCGCGCGCCAGGCGCCATCCGCCATGCCGTCCTGCACCCAGACGCCGTTGAGCGCCGGATAGGTCGCGAGCAGGTTCTGCATCGCCTGCTGACCCTTGGCCTGGTCCCAGTCGGCATTGGCCTGGTTCAGCACCTTGATGTCGGGATGCTTGGCGAAGACCTCCCGATAGCCCGCGACCCGCATCTCATTGGCGGGGTGGCCGGCGATGCCGTTGATGGTGACGATATTGCCCTTGCCGCCGAGCGCCTTGGCGAGCCACTCCGCCGATTTCACCGCCCAGTCCTTCTGGTCGATGCCGACATAGATCGCGTCCTTGGACGAGACCTCGGCATCGGTGGACACGACGAGGATGTTTCGCGCCTTGGCCTGGGCGAAGACCGGGTCGAAGGCCGTCGGGCTGTTCGGGTTGATGATGATGGCGTTGACGCCCTGGTTCACGAAATTGCGGACATGGCCGATCTGGCCTTGCACATCCACGGTCGAGCTCTGGACCACGACCTCGACATTGACGCCCTTCGCCTTCCAGGCGGCGGCCGCGGCCTGGGCCTCCTCGATCATCTGCGTGCGCCATTCGCTGCCGACCCATCCATTCGACAGCCCGATCTTGTAGGATTGTTGTGCACTCGCCGCGCCGCTCATCGCCAGCACTGCGGCAGCCGTCAGAAGTCCCCTGCGGGTTGTGATGCTGTTGATCATCGTTTCCTCCCTTGTCCCGTATTAATCGGGACTATCGGCAGGATGTAATCGATTGCATCGAGCGTCAATACGCCAAAGGGCTGGTCCGATGCCCCTAATGGGCGTCCTGGGATCAAAGCGGCGCCGTGAGGCGGCAAGGCCGCGCGATCTACGCTGACCGCGACGAAGCAAGGGGCGCCCGAGGGCACCTCTTGCTGAAGGTCTGGCAGGATCCGCCCGGTCAGAATTTGACGGCGAAGGTGCCCTTGACAGTCTGCTCGATCGCATGGGCGCTGTACTGGCCGCCATAGGACAGGCTGAGCGTCGCATTGGGCGACACGGCCAGGTCGAGCCCGGCATCGAGGACGGCCGCGTTCTTCGCGATCGGGATGCCCGTGATGCTGAACGGGGTGCCGCCAGCGAAGGACAGAAGCGAGGCTGGCGTGACGTCGCCGAAGGCGTGCCGCCAGGCGAGCGCACCGCGCAACTCCAGGCCCATGCCGTTCACGGTCACGTTCGTCGATGCTCTCAGGCCCAGAGTCGTGAAGGCGGTGCTCATGTCGGAGCTGCGGCCGACAAGAGCCGCCGCCGCGCCCCGCTCGGTAAAGCCGTCGCTCTGCAGGTTGACATAGGCAAGGCCGGCAAAGGGCTCGAGCGCGACGCGCCCGGCATCGATGCGGTAGCCCAGTTCGCCGAAGACCTGCGCGGTTGCCGCATTGTAGTCGCTCCTCAGCCGGTCGGAGAAACCGGTAAAGGAGACGGTGCGATCGACCGTGAGGTCGTGCCAGCTATAGGTCGCACCGGCGCGCAATCCGAAAGCGCCCCATTGGCCGCCGCCATAGAGACCAAGATGATAATTGTCGCTGTTGCCGGAGGAGATCCGGCCCTTCGCCTCGAAGGTCGAACGGCTGTAGCCGCTGTAGAAACCGACGCGCCAGTTGTCGAAGACCGCGGCATCGGCGCCGAGCAGGAAGCCGTCGCTTGAGCGCGAGAGCTTCGACACGCCGCCCTGGGCCTCATTACGGCCCCAGGAGCCAAAGCCCTGCCCCCAGACCGCGAAACGGTCGCTGGGAACGAGCCGCGGCATCGGCCCGGTGACGGGCGCTGCCATATCGGCCGTGAAGCCGTAGGTCATGACCGGCTGCTGCGCCGCCGCGACGGTCCCGAACGCCGACCTCAGGCGATCGATCGCCGTTCCGCGCACCACAGTGCTGTCCTCGACCAGGATGGCCTGCGCCGACGCGTGCACTTCGCCCGACAGGGCGTCGAACGCCTGGCGCGCCGAGGGGGCATCGAGCTTGACGATGGCATCATAGACCGGATTGCCGGTGCCGAGCCGTTCGCCTGCCGTGCCCAGGCTCGTCTGGTTGCGGGTCTGGCCGACGCTGCCGAAGGAGACATCGTTGCGCGCGATCGTCAGGTAGGTTTGCGCGGCATCGTAGCTCAGGCCCGGGGTCAGGAAGGCGAAATTGCTGGTCACCGAGGTGAACTGGCCGGAAACGCCGCCTGCTGCATCGAAGAGTTTGAAGCGCGCCGAGGGCGGCATCGCGCCCGAGATGGCCGCGATCGCGAGCGTGGCGCCGGAGACCGTGATCGTGCCGGTCGAGATGATCTGGTCCGACTGGCCGGCGCCATTCACCTCGACCTGATAGATCGAACCCGGCGCGAAGCTTACGTTGCCGTTGACGGTCAAGGTGCCGATGGAGTTGCCTGGCGCGACAATACCCCCGCTGAGCACGTTCAGTCGGCCAATCGTACCATTGCCGCCAAGCGTCGCGTCGCTTTCGACGGTCACGGCGGAATTGGCGAGCGAGCCGTTCACGGCGAGCCGCCCGGCCGCGATCGTGGTGGGGCCCGACAGCGTGCTGGTGCCGGTCAGGTTGAGCGAGCCGGTGCCCGTCTTGGTGAAGCGGCCGATACCGTTGATGGCGTTGGCGAACTGGGCGTCGCTGCCCTGGTCGATCACCAGGGCGGCGTTGTTCAGGATTGCGCCGCTGCCGAAGCTGGTTGCGCTGCCGCGCAACATGCCGGCCGTGATCGTCGTGCCACCGGAATAGGTGTTGACGCCGGTCAGGTCGAGCGTGCCAGTTCCAAGCTGCTTCAGAGCACCTGCCCCGGAGATCTGGCCGGAGAAGGCGACCATGTCGGATCGGTTGAAGGCCAGCGTGCCGCTATTGGCGACATTGCCGCTGATCGCCCCCGTCGTGCCGCCATCGCCGATCTGCAAGGTGCCGGCGCTGATCGCTGTGCCACCCGTGTAGCTGTTGACGCCGGTCAGGATCAGCGTGCCCGACCCCATCTGGGTCAGCGCGCCCGAGCCGGATATGGCGCCTGCGAAGGTCACGCTGTCCGAGCGGCTGAAGGCGAGCCTGCCGTTGTTGACGACAGCACCGGTGATCTCGCCCGTCGTGCCGCCGGCACCGACCTGCAAGGTACCAGCCGAGATCGTCGTGCCGCCAGTATGGCTGTTCGCTCCGGTCAGGACGAGCGTGCCCGCGCCAAGCTTGGTAAGCCCGCCGGCGCCGCTGAGCGCCTGGCTCAGGGTGAAGCTGTTGGCCGCATCGGCGATGTCGAAGCCACCGCCATTGCTGCCCCAGCTCACAGCCCGGCTGGTCGCGGTGAAGCTCGTGCCGGTCACGCGCAGGACGCCGCCGTTGAAGACCAGACCGCCGGCCGCCTGGCCGAGATTGCCGTCGGACGAGACCGAGAGCGTGCCAGCGTTCAGGAGCGTGTTGCCGGTGTAGCTGTTGGCGCCGGAAAGGACGAGCGTGCCGAGATCGGTCTTCACCAGGTCGCTCGCACCGGTCAGGTTCGATGCGATGGTGGCGACATAGGAGGCGCCGCCCGAGGTGCCGTCGCCGACACGGATGATCGCCTGCGCGCCGCTGAGGGTAACAGTACCGCCCTCGATCCTGTAACCGTCCGCTGCGAACTGCATGCCCGTCGCCGAGACCGTGCCGAGGCTCGTGTCGACCGTGACGATGCCGCTCGTGCCCTGGAAGACCATGAAGCCCGGGGCCGGCGCCGCCGGGGCGTTAATGCTGCCGTTCTGGTCGGTCCAGTTGCCGCTGGTCGCGCTCCAGATTCCGGCGCCGCCATCGATCGCGCCGTTATTGGCGTTGCCCGCCGCGCCGCCGTCCCAGAATTTCAGGGTGAGGCCGTTGCTGTTGACCAGGTTGACCTGGCTCGCGACGGAGGTCTGCACCGAGAGATCGCCGGCCGAAACGCCGCTCGGCAGCGTGCCCAGCGTCAAGCCGTTATTCGTCAGCGTGCCACCATAGTTGATCAGGCGGTAGATGCCGCCGCCGAAGCCGCCGGCATTCGCGACATTGAGGGTGCCGGCCAGCGTGAGATTGCCGGTCACGTCGACGCGATCGCTGCCGCTCCCGGTCGGGAGATTGGGCAGGCCGAGATCGAAATCGAGCTGCGAACCGGAGGACAAGGTCAGCGCACCGACGTTGAGCGTGCCCGTGGTCAGGGTGCCGGGATTGGCGCCAGGTGCCAGGCGCCCGCCGCTGGCGATGGTGACCGCGCCGGCGATCGTGCCTGCACCGGCCAGCGTCGCGCCGCTCTGCACCGTGACCGCCGTGTTGCCGAGCGAGCCCGACACCTCCAGCGTGCCGCCGCTGACCGTGGTCGCGCCGGTATAGGAGCTGGCGCCCGAGAGTTTGGTGACGCCCGTGCCGCCGGTACCACCGGTCGTTTCGAAACTGCCGGTGCCGCTGATCGCGCCAGCGATCGTGATCGCGTTGTTCTTGTCGATGACGAGGGCGCCGGCATTGGCGATGGCGCCGCTGCCGAGCGAGCCCTGTGCGCCGCCGCTGCCGACCTTGAGCGTGCCGGCCTCGATCACGGTGCCGCCGCTATAGGTCATGCCATCGCCGAGGACCGTCGTGCCGGTGCCGCGTTGAGCGAAGCTGCCTGCGCCGCTGACGGCATTGGGCATCGCATAGATATCGGAGCGCTTGACCGCGAATTCGGCGCCGGACGCAACCGTGACCGAGCCCGCGATCGAACCCGCCGCGCCGCCATTGCCGATCTGCAATGCACCGGCATTGACGGTGGTGCCTCCCGTATACGTGTTTGTGCCGGTGAGGATCGTTCGTCCGGTGCCGTTCTGCTCGACCGAGCCCGCGCCGACGCCGTCGGAAACGACGTGGCTGAAGATGTATTCGTTGATGCGGTTGAAGGCGAGGACGCCGCTATTGCTGACATCGGTCGCAAGCGCGCCAGCCGTTCCGGCATTGCCGATCTGCAGCGTGCCGGCAGCAATCGTCGTGCTGCCGGTAAAGGTGTTGTCGCCCGTCAGGCTCAGGCGGCCCGTGCCCGTCTTGGTCAGCGAGCCCGCGCCGCTGATGGCGCCGGCAAAGATCGAATCGGTGGTCGTGCCCGCGCTGAGCGCCCCGCCCGAACCGAGCTTGACCTCGCCTGCACCGCTGAGGGCGCCGATGCCTTGCGAGAAGCCGCCAAGGTCGAAGGACGCTCCCGAGGAGACCGAGACATCGCTGCTCGTGTTCAACCGGTTGTTGCCGCCGAGCAGCAAGGTGCCGGCGGCGATGGAGGTCGGGCCGGAATAGGTGCTGGCGCCGGTCAGGGTCAGCGTGTTGCTGCCAAGCTTGCGGAGCGCGCCATTGCCGGAGATCACGCCCGCGAAGCTGGCAGCGTTCAGGTTGTCGAATTCGAGCGAGCCGTCATTGAAAACAGCGCCACCGACCGAACCATCATTCGTGCCGTCATTGCCGATCCGCAGCGTGCCGCCGGTGGTGATGGTCGTGCCACCGGAAAAGGTGTTAACCGCCGTCAGCGTCAAGGTGCCGCTGCCGGCCTGGGTCAGTGAGCCGCTGCCGCTGATCACGCCAGCATAGCTAAGGTCGTTCGTGCGCTTGAAGCCGAGCGCGCCGTTGTTGAGGATGTTGCCGGAAATCGCGCCGGTCGTGCCGCTGTCGCCGATCTGCAGGGCGCCGGCGCTGATCGTCGTGCCGCCGGCATGGCTGGCCGCGCCGGTCAGGATCAGCGTGCCCGCCCCGCTCTTGGTCAACGCACCCGTGCCGGAAATGTCACCGGCGAAGCTCAGGCTGCCGGTGCGGTTGAAGGCGAGCGCGGCATTGTTGACGACATTGCCGACGAGCGAGCCGGTGCCGCTGCCATCGCCGATCTGCAATGTGCCACCGCTGATCGTCGTGCCGCCGGTGAAGCCGTTGGCGCCGGTCAGCGTGAGCGTGCCCGTCCCCGCCTTGGTCAGCGAACCGCCGCCGATGATGCCGCCGGCGAAGGTCGAGGAGGCATCGGCGTTGCCGACCGTCAGTGCGCCGCCCGTACCGAGCTGGACCGTGCCGGCGCCTTCGAGCTTGGCGAGGCCCTGTGCCCTGCCATCCATGTCGAAGGTCGCGCCCGACTGGACCTCGAGGTCGCCATCGCTGCCCAGCCGGTTGTTGCCGCCGAGCTTGAGCGTGCCGGCGACCACCTTGGTGCCGCCCCGATGGGTGTTCTCCCCGGTGATCGTCAAGGTGCCCGCACCGTCCTTGGTGAAGGTGCCGCGATCGCTGCCGCCGTCCAAGGCCCCCCCGGCATAACTGCTCGTGCCGGCCGTGTTGAAGACAAGGCTGGTGCGGACATAGATATTGCCGGCGATGCTGCCATCGGTCGTGCCGTCGCCGATCTGCAACGTCCCGAAGCTGACGGTCGTACCGCCGGTATAGGTGTTGTTGCCTGTCAGGATGAGCTTGGCGTTGCCGGTCTTGGTGACCTGGCCGGAGCCGGAGATGTTGCCTGCGAAGATGTAGTCGTCGCTGCGGCTGAAGGCGAGCATGCCGTCATTGACGACATTGCCCAGGATCGAGCCGGTTGTCGTGCCCGAGCCGATTTGAAGCGTCCCGCCGGAGATCGTCGTCCCGCCCGTATAGGTGTTGTCGCCGGTCAGGACGAGTTGGCCGGCCCCGCTCTTGGTAAGCGACCCGGTGCCGGAGATCACGCCGGCGAAACTCGACAAACTGGACGTCCTCAAGACCGTCAGCCCAGCGCTGCCGAGCTTGACCTCGCCCAAGCCGTCGAGCCCACCGATCGTCTGCGTGCGGCCGTCGAGATCGAAGACGCCCGCCGCGCTGTTGATGTTGAGCAGGCTGTCGCTGGAGAGGGCGCCGCCGGCGCCCAGTTTCAGAGTGCCGCCATTGATGTTTGTCGCGCCGGTGCTGCCGATGGCACTCGTGAGCGTCAGCGTGCCGCTGCCCGCCTTGGTTAGAGCGCCCGTGCCGGTGACCGTACCGCCATAGCTGATGCTGCCGGAGGTGTTGAAAGCCAAGGTACCGTTATTGATCACGGAGCCGAGGATCGTGCCATCGGTCGTGCCGTTGCCGAGCTGCAAGGTGCCGGCTGAGATCGTCGTACCACCGGTATAGGTATTGGTGCCGGTCAGGATCAGCGTGCCTACACCCGTCTTTGCCAGAGCGCCGGCGCCCGCGAGGCTGGCGCCGATCGTGCCGGCCGACAGGTTGAAGGCAGTCGTGGCCGTGATCGAGCCTGTTCCGGTGACGCTGCCGCCGGTCATCGTGAACGTCCCGACACCGAGATTGTAGCCCGCGGCGACATTGACCGTCGCGGTGCCGCTATTGGTCAGCGTGCCGATACCGGTCATGTTGCCGCCGGTCAGCGAAAGCGTGCCGTTATTCTGGTTGTTGATGTCGCCGATGACGGCGACATCGCCGCCGAGCACCTTGATCTGCCCGTCATTGTTGATGCCCTGGCCGGCCGACAGCACCGCCGACCCGGTCGGGCCATTGAAATTGATCGTGCCGCCGCCCTGGTTGTTGATCGCGCCGGCATCGATGACGCTGCCGCCCACACCGACATCGATGACCGCATTGTTGTTGAGCGTATTGCCGATGCCCTTCAGGGTCGCCCCAGTGCCTATGCTGATCGTGCCCGCGGCGTTGTTGATGGTCTGGGCGCTGAGCGTGCGCCCGGCGCCGATCGTGGTCGTGCCGTAGTTTGTCAGAGTGGTGATGCCGGTGACATCATCGGCCGCGGTCGCGCCGCTCACCGACATGGCGACGCCGCCATTGACCTGGATCGTGTTGTTGAAGACGCCGGCCAGCGTGGTGGTGCCGCCGAGTTCGATCGCGCCGATCGAGCTGCCGGCGAGCGCCCTGATGCTGTTGGTGCCGCCGGTGATGATGATGGCCGTCGACGCTGCGCCGTTCAGGCCTCCGGCACCGCCCAAGGCGCCACCCGCGATCGTGCCGCTATTGATGATCGTCAGGTTCTGCCCGATGATTCCGTAGCCGCCGGCCTGTGGCCGGTAGGGTTGGGCGTTCTGGAAATCGGTGCCGCCACCGCCGCCCTTGATGGTGCCTGTATTCGTGATCGTCAGCCCGGCCGAGCCGGTCGCGGTAATGCCGTTGCCGCCTCTGCCGCCCGCTCCGTTGCCGGAGGGGTCGGTGAACGGATTGATTGCTCCGTTGGATGAGCCGCCGCCGCCGCCATTGCCGCCCGTGATCGTGCCGGAATTTGTGAGGTTCGCGCCGGTTCCGGCGATGATGCCGGAGCCACCGCCGCCGCCACCGCCGCCACCGCCATAGGAGTAGTTCGGCACGGAATTGTAGTTTCCGCCGCCGCCATTACCGCCTTTGCCGCCGGTAATGGCGGCGCTGTTGTTCAGATCGGCGTTAAGGGTCAGACCCGCACCGCCGGCACCGCCGCCGCCACCACCGGCGCCCGCCGCATAACCACCGCCGCCGCCGCCGGCACCGTCGGAGCCGCCACCGCTCCCGCCTCGATTCCCCTGACCACCGGTGCTTCCGCCGCCGCCGCCGGGAGCCGTCGCACTGCCGTCTCCGTAGGCGCCGCCGCCTCCGGCGCCGCCTGCGGTAGCGCCATTCGGCGCGCCGCTGCCATTGCCGCCATTGGCTCCGGTGTACTGTGCCAGCGCTGGCCGCTGCGTCGCCACCAGCATGACCGGCATGACCAGCGCCGTGCAGGCAAGCAGCACTGCGCGACGCCTGCGCCAGTGGCGCACCGGCGCGGCAACCCGCTCCGCCCGGTTGACCACGGGAGCAGCCCCGTCATCGATGCCTGTTCCGGCCAGCCGAACCCGGCGCCCCGTCTCGATCTCTGCGGTCATGGCGAAGCCCAAATCCCCCCAGGCGCCGAGCGCCCCAATCCTTGATGCAACCCCGGATTGCGAGGTCGCTTACGTCGTCTCACTCAGCGCCCGTCAGGGCGCCGTCGGCCAGAACACACATCAGATCGGCAGCGAGCGCCGTCTCGCGCCGCCGCTCGCTCCCCGGTCCGCCGCTTGACGCGCTGCCGCGCCGGAGGCGCGGAGCAGCAAGCATCCGACCCATCGTCTGAAAATCACGGGAGCGGCTTCCACGATCACGCCGCACATGCGCCTCGCCCGTATGCCCCGCGCATGGCCCGAAACCCTCGCCCGGGTCAGTATCGTCGCTACACCAGGCAAGCAGCGCTCCCTCCCGGGCCGATCGCCCGCGCTCCGCCTCACCGGCGAAGCCTCCATGACCACCACCGCCGCGAGCACGAAGCAGGAACCTGCCGCTGCGACAGTCCGGTCTTACCAGAACGTCCGGACGGGACCAGACGGGCACAGCCGCACGATGTGAACGGTCGTTAGCATTTGAAGGGATTTATGATTTTGTTCCGGCGAAAGGCGCGCCACGGGGCCGATCGGGGCTTTCAGTAGCCAGTTTCCCGTGCCGCGGCGTCCAATTTCAAGGACGCTTCACCGCCCTGCGAGGAGCGGCCGACATAGCCATGCCAGACAGTGATCAGGCGGAAGGCGAGGTCGTAACTGCGAAGCGCCCCTCAGCCCACGGCCATCACCTCCGGCTCGCGTTGCTTCACTCGAATCTGCGCGTGGCGCCCCCTGTCGATATCGTCGATCTGCTGCTGCACCTGGGCGATCACCTGGCGAGAGAACGGGCCGAGATGGACGTAGAGCGCGACCATCATCATCACATAGGGCAAGGCCCGGCGGTTATGCGCGAGACAGTCGACCAGTGTCTTCCAGAACTCGCGCCTGACGCCGCCCCTCATCGTCGACAAGCGCCAGAGCAGACGCCAGGACGATTTCAGCTCCTGCCATTCCATGGATTTCGGCAGCTCCAGACGGCGATTGGTGCAGTCGAGCATCCGGCCGACGCGCCGAACCCGCCCAAAGAAAGCCCCGGGCGCATAGACGGCCTCCAGAACGGCCTCGTAGTCCGCCAGAATGGCGCGACGCGGGCGACTGGTCTCGAAGTTGAGGCCAGCGGTGCACTGATCGCCGAACTGCAGTGCGGGAGCGGTCTCATCGGGTATCTGGAGCCGGCCCTCGCGCTCCAGGCGTCGCGTCAGCTGGGTGTTGGGCAGGGCATAGAGCAGGCCGACCATGCAGACCGGGATCGCGGTATCCTCGATACAGGCGATCATGTCGCGCGCGACGCTGCCCTTTTCGCTGTCGAACCCGAGGATGAAGCCGGCATTCACGAACAGCCCCGCCCGGTAGATCCTGTGCACGCTCTCTTGCAGGCTGCGCCTTGTGTTCTGCTTCTTCTGCATCGAGATGAGCGTCTCGGAGTCCGGGCTCTCGATGCCGACGAAGATCGTGAAGAAATTGGCCTCGCTCATCGCCTGCATCAGGGCGGAATCATCGGCAAGGTTGATCGACGCCTCGGTCGAGAATTCGAAGGGGAAGTCCTTCTCGGTGATCCAGCGCTTGAGGTCGGGCAGGAACTGCTTGAGCGCCTTCTTGTTGCCGATGAGATTGTCGTCGACGAAATCGACATGGCCGCGATAGCCGAGTGCATGCAGCGCCTCGAGCTCGGTCAGGATCTGCGCGCTCGTCTTGGTACGCGGCACGCGCCCATAGAGCTCGATGATGTCACAGAACTCGCAATTGAAGGGGCAGCCGCGCGAGAACTGGATGCCGACATGCAGATAGCGCTCGAATTTCAGCAGATCGAAGCGCGGCGTCGGACTCCTCGTGACATCGGTCTTGCCCATTTCGGACCTGAAGACGCCGGTCCTCGCCCCCGATCTCCAGGCGGACACGAAACCGGCCATGATCTCCTCCGCCTCCCCGAGCACCAGGAAGTCCGCGGCCTCATAGACATGCGGCGTGGAGGTTGCGTCGGGTCCGCCGACGACGACCGGTTTGCGGTGCATGCGGCACTGCTCGATGATGGCGAGGGTACCCTCCTGCTGCGGCAGCATGCCTCCCGTCATCACGAGGTCGGCCCAGCCGAGATTCTCTTCGGCGAGTTCCTCCGTGTTCAGGTCGACGAGACGGATCTCCCACGCCGCCGGCAGTAGTGCAGCGACCGTGATCAATCCGAGGGGGGCGGCGGGATGGAGCGCTCCGGCGAGCTCGCATGTCGCCTTGTAGTTCCAGAACGAGCCCGCGTTGAAACGCGGATAGACCATCAAGACCCTGCAGCGTTCACTAGGCATGTCGTCTCCTGCTTCGCGCTTTGATTGGAGGAATGCGGGCTCATCGGCCGACGAGCCTCCAGACGGCCGCGCCTGCGTGCGAAAAACGTGGGGGCCGCGAGACCTTGCTGATTGCCAAGACTTGCCGGTTGCCAGGACTTGCTGATCGCAAAGACTTGCGGACTGGGGGAGAAGCTTGAGAAATCGCTGCTACCGTCGTTGAGCGATCGCTGCTCGAATGCAGCATTGGGCGGGTGGAAAGACGGACATTGCGTCCCTGCCTCCGGGTTGGCAGGGACATCATGAGCAAGGACCATGCCTGGGAGGCCGGTGCTCTCCACGCGTCAAAATACGGTGTTTCAGCGTTTCCTGAGGGAAAACGCCCCTAAAAGCCCCTCAAAACATCAGGGAAGCTCCAAACGCTGGAGCTGCCGCGACCACTCC
>NZ_JBFRGS010000009.1:0-320409 GCF_052115465.1 Allobosea sp. 2RAB26
CTCCGACCCGAGCCTCCAGATCCACATAGGAAAACAGCGATCCAGAGCGCTCATCCGACCCGCGCATCAAATGCCCCCAGCCAACTCCTCAAGCCGAGTGAATCACGCCAAACGCCGCCCCGCTACAGACTTTTTCAACAGCCTGCTAGAACTCCGCTCCTCATCCCGACTGCACCGAACCGGCGTATGGACGCCAACGCCGTAAGCCGAGTTGGGAATTCACGCTCTCGCTCCGCGCGGACGGTGGAGCGCGGCGCACGGACATTCTGTCTGGCCATGACCGTCTTGACCCTCGCCGGCCTTCCCTTGGTTCGCCGGGCCTATCGTGGCGTTGCCATCCGTCCGACGACGGCCAGGGCGAATTCCACGAGGTAGGCGTTGAGCATCAGCGACGCCGTGCTGGCTGCGGCCACATCCCTGCTGGCGATGCCCTTGAGGATCTGCTGGTGGAGCCGCTTGCCGCGCGCGATCTCCTGCTGCTCGTCGCGCACATGCATGACCCAGAAGCGCCGCGACAGGGACTGCAGCGGCGTCATCAGGGCCGCGAGATAGGGATTATGCGCCGCCTCGATGATCAGCGCGTGAGTCAGCCCGACCGTTTCTGAATAGTCTTGCAGCGTGAATTCGCCATCAAGCACGGCCGCCAACTTTTCAATCGCGGCAATGTCCTTCTGCGTTGCGCGCGCGCAGGCAAGCTCCACCGCGAGCAGTTCGTTGGCGCGCCGCACCTCCAGGCCGCTGAGCTGATCCTCGATCGAGATGCCGGGGATTTCGATGCCTTTGTTGGGGTGGATCCGCACCATGTAGCTGAGGGCGAGGCGCTGGATCGCCTCCCGCACCGGCGTCCGGCCGAGCCCGGTCAACTCCATCAGATGACGTTCCGAGACCATCGAGCCGGGCTTCAATTCGCCCCGGACGATCAGGCGTTGCAGCACGGCGACGGCTTCTTCCGACTGGTTCATCTCACCCTTCCGCGCCGTGCTGTGTCGCTGCGCAGATCCGCAGCGGCGTTCGATTCCGCCTACCTCATCCGCGCCGGCTTTCCAAACCATTATTCATCCGATATATCGGTCGCATATTATCGATGTTCAATGTCGTCGCCGGAGGAATGATCCTTGAAATACGCCCCCCATCTCGAGCCCAGTCCCTTGCCGTTTTCGCCCTTCAAGAGCTGCACGGTGCCGCGGCCGATCGGCTGGCTGTCGAGCGTCAGCGCGGCCGGCGTCGAGAACATCGCACCCTACAGCCAGTGGCAGAACCTCACCTTCGACCCACCGATGGTGATGTTCTCAGCGAACCAGTATCCAGACGGTCGCCGCAAGGACACGGTCCTCAATGCCGAGGAGACGGGCTGGTTCGTCTGGAACATGGCGACCTTCGACCTGCGCGAGGCCGTGAACATCAGCGCGATGGCCTTGCCCGCGCATGAGAGCGAGTTCGATCGCCTGAACGTCACTCGGGACTATGCCGATAACGCCCGCATTCCGATGGTCAGGGAAAGCCCGGTCAAGTTCGAGTGCAGATATGTCAGCACTCACCGGATCAAAGGCAATTCTCCCGTCGGCTCCATCGATATCATCTTCGCCCAGGTCGAGAAGATCCATATCGATGACGCCGTCATCTTGCCGAACGGAAAACTCGACATCGAGAAGATCAAGCCGATCGCTCGCCTCGGCTATTTTGATTACACGGTGGTCAATGACATCTTCGAGATGCGGGTTCCGGGCGCCGACGGAGACGCGCGGCAAGGGCTGGAAGGACGCTCCACCTTGCGCTGACGGTTTCACCGATTTTTGAACCGAAGAACCAAACAATAAGAGGGGAATTCCATGTCAACGGCCGAGCTATCCCTGGCGGATCGCGCCCCGACTTCACGTCGCATCAAGGATCTGATCGCAGTCAATTTCGGAAATACGCTGGAATGGTTCGATTGGGCGATCTATACGATCTTCGCTCCCTATTTCGCGCTTCAATTCTTTCCGTCGAACGATAAGTCGGCCGCGTTGCTCGCGGCTCTGGCCGTATTCGCGGCCGGTTTCCTGACCAGGCCGCTGGGTGGCCTGATCTTCGGGCTCTATGCCGACCGCGTCGGCCGCAAGCGCAGCCTGACGCTCGCCATGCTGGTGACGGCCGGCGGCAGCGTCGTCATCGCCTGCGCCCCGACCTATGCCTCGGCCGGCCTGTTTGCCTCCGTCGTCCTGCTGGTTGCACGCCTCGCCCAGGGCATCGCCCATGGCGGCGAGATGGGCACATCGGTGACCTATCTGGTCGAGCGCGCACCGGCGCACCTGCGCGCGCTCTATGGCAGCACGTCGTGGATGAGCGTCGTGCTCGGCACGATGATCGCGACCTGCACCGGTCTCCTGCTCAATGCCAATCTCGAACGGGCGGCCCTGGAAAGCTGGGGCTGGCGCATCCCCTTCGCGATGGGGGGCCTGCTCGGGCTCTACGGCCTGTACCTCAGGCGCAAGCTGACGGAAACGGCCAGCTTCGAGAAGAAGCAGAAGCAGGCCGCCAAGACGACGGGCCTGGCCCCGCTTGCACGGAACTGGCGCGGCGTCGCCGTGGTCTTCGGCCTCTCCGCCGGCGGCTCGATCATGTTCTACACCTGGCTGATCTACAGCCCGACCTTCGCCCAGATCAGCCGTGGCCTCGACGCAAAGTCGGCATTGACGGCGAGCCTCATCGCGCAAGCAGTCTTCTTCGCCGCGATCCCGCTGGTCGGCTGGCTCGCCGACCGGTTCGGACGGCGGCCCTTCATCATCCTGTTCGGGCTTGGCTTCATCGCCCTGACCTTCACCCTGGACGGCATGATCACCAACCAGTTCAGCGGACTGCTCTCGGCGATGATCGCGGCACTGCTGATCCTGGCCTGCCTGTTCGGGGTGAACACGGCGGTCTGGGCCGAGGTGTTTCCCACCGAGATCCGGGCGACCGGGGTGAGCGGGCCACTCTCATTGGCGACGGCGATCTTCGGCGGCACCGCGCCTTATGTGAACACCTATCTCGCCCAGCAGGGCCAGCATTCGCTGTTCCTCGTCTATCTCATGGTCGTGTCTGCGATCACCTTGCTGACCGGCTTCCTGATCCCGGAAACCCGGCATCTCGATCTGGACCGGCCGGACACCGGACGCCTGGCCAACAGCCCGCGAGAATGATCCCGGCGATACCGGCCCTGGCCGGAGGGCCAAGGTGAACAAGAGGAGGGCCGCCGATCGCGTGGCCCTCTGCACCGTCTCCGACCAAGCCATCCCGGCCATCGGCAGGCTGTTGCTCACCCCCAACTCAGGAGGCGGGGGCAGGGCGGCCCGACCGAAATCCCGGCACCGCCCGGCTTGGCGATGCGCGCCTTGGGCCGCTGCTCAGGCCGACAGCGTCAACGGAGCCAGCCGCCTGATGAAGTCGGCCTGCGAGCGGCTGCCGGTTTTCGCCAGCACCGCCTTGACCTGGCCGCGAACCGTCTCCCGGCCGACCCCGCGCGACAGCGCGAGCTGCTCGACCGTGCGGCCCTCCAGGAGCCCGCCGGCGACGGCTGCCTCCGCCCGGGTCAGATCGTAGAGCTCACACAGCAGCGAGGCTTCGATCCGCAGGCCTCGGGCCGTCGTCGTGATGACGAGCAGGGCCTGGGCGCGCGAGAAGATATCCCGCGCCAGGCGGCGGACCGGCAGCACATGGACGATGAACGCGGGGCGATCCCCCCGGCAGGGCACCGGGATCGAGCGGGTGTCGCCAACCCGGTCCTGCCCGAGATCGGCGAGCGCCTTTTGCAGCAGCGCGTTCGCACGGGTATCCTCAAGCGCGATCTTGTCCCTTGCCCTGACGACGATCTGCCCGATCAGCGCCTCGAAGCCCGGATTGGCTGCGCAGAGCGCGCCGCCGGCGCCGACCAGGGCAGCCGGAGAACCGGCCTTCTCGAAGGAATCGAGGCTGACCTGGGCGCGTTGCATCTGCAGCTTCGAGGCCAGAACCGCGGCCCGCGCGAGGTGCGGGCGGACGCTGTCGAGCAGTTCAGTCTCGCGGCGGGAGACCGGGCCCAGCTCGAATTTGCGCTCCAGCGTGAAGACGATGGTCTCGCCCGAGGACGAACGCACATGGGTTGCCGTGCCCCAGCCATAGCCCTCTGGCCGCAGGAAATCGCGGTAGAGCGCGGTCTCGGCCAGCTCGTCCTCTGTGAAGAGGTCGTGATCGGTCACGAACCCGGTCCCACCATGCGCCAGAAGGCCGGCCATGCGGGCGTTCCGGTCCATCCAGCCCTGATCCAGGAAGCGCTGGAAGACCGACGAAAACTCCTTGGACGCGACCCAGTTTGTGCCCTGTCGGGAATGCACGAAGAGAAGCCCCCCGGTACAGCCGGCGATCTCCGCCAGCCGCGCGATCGCCGTCGGCCAGACCTCCGGAACGGCGGCGGCCTCATAGAGCATGGCGACCGCATCCCCAAACTCGTTCGCATCCAGCATCGCCGTCCATCCCCCCGCCAACAAGAGTGGAACAGTGCGGGCCATTCCTCAATCGTCTTGGCCGAGACCTGTTGTGGACGCAGATGACGGCCAGGCAGATCGCTGGCCGACAGGACGAAACCTTAGCAGGGAAGACCCCTAATCTGGTCGCGAGAGCGGTCCTCACCTTATTGTGGACGTTGAGATATCGCGCGTAAGGGACTCTGCTGATTCATGTATTCGCATGGCTGCCGGACATGCCTGCAGGTTTGCGGGCCGAACGCTTGCAGCTGACCTTGCGATGCTGGTGGGCAAGCGCTGTGGGCACTTGGCCGAGAATAGCAATTTATTGGCGTGAAGGCGCAAATTGCAGCGCGAAGCGCTGTGTTAGCGCAGCTTCGACAATGAAAATTTACGCTGCGGTCTGTCCGATTTCGCCTGCGCGGATGATCGCGTCCTCAGCCCAAACGATGGACGCGACGATGTTCAACGAGTTTTCCCGTCGGTCGAAGGCGACCAAGATTGCTGGCCGGCTGGAGGCCTTCATCAGCATGCTCAACTCCGCCGCTGAAATCAGCGCCGCGTCTGGTCATGGCGATGCCCGCCGCATGTTCGACAACACGCTGGCATTCTACGCCGCTGTCTGGGCCGCGGCGGATGCCTTTGGGCAATTGCTTCGCGCATCGCCCCAGGAGACGGCGGAGGCCGTGCGGCTGCATATTGGGCGCGTCGCCGATGCCGGCGAGACGTTCGAGCTGATGAAGATGGCCTTCTCGCTGCCGGAGCTTGCCCCGGTTGTTCAGGCCACTGGCTTTGCGATCTTCACGAGCCCTTCCGCCCCGGTTGGCGGTATGGTTTCGCATCGGCTGATCCCGCTCGCCGAGCTGATCGCCAATTTCAAGGGGCGCCCTCGTCTCTCCAGTTGATCCGGTGCCCGGGAACGACGGCACGGCAGGAGGGATCGGAACCTCGGCACCAGGCTGTTCATTCTCGGGGCCACGGCACCGGTGGCAGAACGGGAACTCCATGGCTCGCGGGAACCGCTCCAGCGCGCGCAATCCACTCGGGGGCCAAAGGCGCAGGCGCTACCGCAAGTCGTCTCGCGGTGACGTCCACTAGCCTGCTGGCAGGTGCTGCCAGTATTCGAGGAGAGCGACCGTGAGCACCCCGAGTGTCGCAGACATCACGTAGGACGACTTCAAGACGAGCGGGCCCCTATCGCCCCGAAGCGTGTAGACCACCGCCCCTGCCGCAAGGACGTATGGCACGAGAATGGGCAGGGGCGCGTCGATCAGCCCATAGGCGAACCACAGGAACGGGTAGATCAGGCCAATCAGCAGCTGGACGGCCAGCGCGAGCCCTCGCGATCGAATGAGGACGACCAGCCAGGCCACGGCCAGGATCAAGGCAGGCAGTTCAACCGAGCGATGCATGACGAATCCTGGATGTGCGCGGCGTCAGGCCGGTGCGAACCACGGGGGCTTCATCGTTACAGCAGCGGAACAGGCCCTCACTTTCTCCCCGGTTACTTGGAATTGTCGAGACGATGCAGCGGCCACCGGCCGCGGCTGGTTCGTTCGCCGATATCGGCCATGCTGCCGGCGCACCCCCGCCTATTCGACCGGGGCCCAGCTGCTGTCGGGGTCGTAGCGCAGCAGGCGTTCCGCCATCGCGCTGGTCTTCGGGCCGAGATTTTTCTGCAGCACGACCCCGTTATGTCCGCAGATGAAGGTCATGACGCCGGTCTTGCCCCATTCGGCCGGCCAGGCCACGAGGCCGAAGCCAGCGATCATGTTGCCGTTGACGACATAGGAATGCGCGCCGCCAGGTGCCCAGGGTCCTTGTGCCTTGAGGATGCGAAAGCGATAGCCGGCATAGGTCCGGTTTCCGCGATCCAGCAGGGCCTCGCTCAGGGCGCCCTCGAGGGGGCTGACATCGGCCTGCCCGGTTCTCGGCCAGTACAGCCCGTCCTGCGTGCCTGGCGTCGAGATCAGGTTCTGGGCATATGCGCGCACCTGGTCGCCATCATGGTCCGTGCGGAAATACTCGCGCTGGGCGCCGATATAGGCTTGGCAGGCCTCGATGGCGCGCAGTTCGTTCTCGCCGATGGTGCGGTTGAGGATCTCGTCCCGACCGGCCGCGACATCGAACATCCAGGCCTCGCCGCGCCGCACGATCGGGATCGGGAACTCGAACTTGCGCTTCCCAAGCGTCAGGATCCGATCGGCGTCGCCGCGCGGTGTCAGCGTGACGGATTCCGCCGCAGCCTCGTTGAACCGGTCGAGTCGCTCGCGGTCCAGCGTGGCGTCGCCCGTGCTCAGCACGTCGCGGGCCCCCGGCCCGAAGATCCGATCGAGCACGCCGGGCTCGCGCGCCCGCGCCGCCTCGACCAGCGCAGCGGACGCCGCATCGGGTGAGGGGAAGCTCTGCTGGGCTGCGGCAGAACCCGCCATCAACAGGACAGCGAGCGAGACCGGGACTGAAAACCGAGCGTGATGTGCCATGATCATGTCCCCCAATCAGCGCCGTCCACCGCGACCGCCACCACCGCCCCCGCGGCCACCGCCGCCGCCGATATGTCCACCGCCGCCACGGCCGCCGCCGCCGATGTGAGCGCCGCCGCCGCGACCTCCGCCGCCGATCTGTCCGCCTCCGCCGCCGCGGCCCGCCGGCATGCTGATCTGCCCACGGCTGGCTGCGCCGCGATTGCCATAGGCCGCCGCGCCGCGGCCGGCATCGATGCCGTCAAAGGCGGTCCGGCTTGGTGTCGGGCGAGGTCTCGCGCCCTGCGGCGCCGCAGGGCGCGCCTGTGCCGTCGGAGGCCGGGCCGAGGGCCGCTCGGGGCCCGATGGTCGCGTGGCGGGTCGGCCTGCGTCGGCCTGCGGTCGCCCCTGTCCGGCCCCGCCCTGGGGGCGATCCTGGCCGGGCCGCGCATCGGGACGGTCGGGTTGCTGGGACGGACGCTGGCCGATCATCCCAGCCGCCGCGCCGCCGATCGCGCCTGCCGCCGCACCGCCCAATGCTCCACCGACGCCGCCCGGGCCTCCTGGGCCACCGATGCCGCCAACGCCGCCTGGGCCCCCTGGACCGCCGACGCCACCGATGCCGCCGGGCCCTCCGGGACCACCAACGCCGCCAGCCGGCCCGGGGCCGCCAATGCCGCCAACGCCACCCGGGGCGCCTGGCCGGCCAACGCCGCCTGGGCCTCCCGGTCCGCCAACACCGCCTGGGCGGCCTGGGCCGCCGGGGCGGGCGAGGCCGGGCTTGGAGCCCTGCCCGGGCCGATACCGGTCAGGGTCGGGCCGCCACGGCTTGGTGTTGCCGATGTTGTTCCCGCTGCCGATGGTGTTGCCGCCGCCGATATTGATCTCGTTGCCGATATTGATGTTTCCGCGCCCGGGTGCGCCGGGATAGCCGGGCCGGTAGCCGGGATAACCCGGCCAGCGCGGCGGATAGACCGCGCCGGTGCCCCAGTTCCACGGGTTGTTGTACATCACGGCGCCGACGGCGATGGCCGTCCCGAAGGTCAGGAGCGCGCCCGGGACGGCGGAGGCGACCGGCTCGTAGACGACGCCGGGGTCGTAACTCGGAACATAGATCACCTCCGGTTCCGCCGGCTCGATATAGATGACGTTGCTGGATCCCTCGGTCTTCTGGACGACGGTCTGTTGCGGCGTCGACTTCAGGGCTCCACCCTTTGCCGCCTGGGCTCGGAGATCCTGGATGACGGCCGCGACATCCGTCGGCTGGTAGACGAAGGCGTCGCCGAGATCGCTCGTCCAGTCGAGGTTCTCGTTCATCTGCTTGATCAGGTCGGGAAACCGGATCAGCGCCTTGACGCTGGCATCCCAGTTCATGGCGTCGGCTGCCGTGAAGTCGGCCTTCTCGACGGCCGCCTTGTTGCGCTCGATCCAGCGCGCCGCCTGCACGATATCGAGCGGATAGGCCGAGGCCGGCAACAACTGGGCGAGCAGCGGGTCGGGGTAGAGCGCGATCGGCTTCACCAGCGGCTCGATCTCCGCACGGGTGAAGACCGTGTCCGCTGCCTGCGCCGGTGCAGCCTGTGGCGCTGGTGCGGCCTGCTGGGCGAATGCGGCGCCGAGGCCCGGGAGAAAGACGCTGGCCGGAGCCAGCGCCAGCGCCATTGCGGATAGGGCGATCATTCCGTGTCGCATGCCGTCCTCGCGCTCAAGTATCTGCAACCAAGCCGGTCCATCACCGTCCGGCCCCTATCTGAAACGACCCACATTCACGATCCGGACGCGGGTTCTTCCTCTGACGATCGTCTCCCCGCTTTCGGTCGGTAATTCCTGCTTTCACTGTTCTGCCCGCCCTAGGGGGAGGGCAGAACAGTGAACGTATCCGAAGATTCAATTCACTCAAGTGTTTGGGCGATTTCAAGTGAATCCGGCGTTCTTGCCACGGGCAAGCGCCGGTAGGGGATGAGTTGGTCGATCAGCGTGAGCACGAAGACATCTGGGCCGCCGGCACCAGAACATGTCGGCAGCTTGCGGATTTCGTCTTGGCGGGAGGCTGTCCGGACAGTAGCCAGCCCCCGGGGGGGCGAAACTCGGTCTTCGTTCTGCGAGATTGGGTAGAGGCAGAAACAGGCCGGGGCGCTGCGCCGGCCTGTTTGCAGATCCAGAGTACCCGGCTCAGAACTTGTAGTTCACGCCGACGCGAACGATGCCGCCGCCGCCACCGCCACTGGTGGTCGCGGTATAGATTCCGGCCGGGAGCACGCCGCCCGCGGGGTTTTCGAAGACCCTGGTCTGTCGGCCCTCGCCGGTATCGACGTAGAGACCTTCGAGCTTGACCGTCCAGTTATTGGTGAAGGCGTATTCGACGCCGCCACCGATGGTCCAGCCGGCGTTGCTTGTCGTGTTGCCGGTCAGGGGGTTGCTGTTCAGGCCGCCATAGGCCAGACCACCCGTGATGTAGACCAGGGTCCGATCGAAGGCATAACCGATGCGGGCGCGCACGGTGCCGAAATAGCCGCCGTCACCACCGCCATTATTTGCCCACCAGGTGAATTGCCCCCAGGACATACGGCCGTTCGATCCGACATACTGGATATCGGTCTCGAGACCGTAGACCCATGCGCCGGACTGCCAGTTATAGCCGATCTGGCCACCGCCGACGAACGCGCCGTCGCCGCTATTACCGCCCAGAATTCCGGAAGAGCCAGCTGTCGGCCCGGTAACGGTGATGTTACCCGAGTCGGCCCAGCCCATGCCGGCGTTGAGGCCGATGTAAAATCCGGCCCAGGTGAAGACGGGAGCGTAGACGATCGGGGGAGGCGGCGCTTGGCGGCTGGGAAGATCGGCCGAGAGGGCCGACGTCGCCAGGCAGGTTGCAAGGACGGCGGTGGATACAAGTCCTAATCGCATGGTGTCCTCCGAGGTCAGGGATAGGCCAGTCTATCTGTTGCACATCAAATTGCGGCGGTGAACCCGAGTGGTCGGCCTAATTTACTGATGTATGTCAAATATTCCCGATAGCGACAATTTGATCACTTAGCCAATTATGAACGCGAATGTTCGATGACGTCAGGTCAGTCGATCCGTGATCTTGCCTTAAGGGTCATCGGGGCGGGGATGCTGGAGTGTCTCTGATATCGGCGGTCGCGCAATTCGTATTCGGAGCGGCGATGATTGGTCGAAATGGGGTGGGGTCATCGGGCGCGTGCGAATAATCTTGTGCGAGACGCTGGCCGGGCCCATAACCGGCCTGCCATGAAAGACGCGGACGGTTGTCTCGCCTCAGGCCGCGGCCGCAGGCGGGCCGTGCGTCAAACATGGTGTTCTGGAGCGGCAGGGGGGGCGGCCAGGGGTGGCCAAGGGGGCAGCAAAGACGGTTCATCGATCCAAAGGAGTTTTGCCATGAGCGAAGTCTTCAATCCGGACGTGATCTCTCGTCGACATGCCCTTTCCTTCTTGTGGTCGGCGGCTGCACTGGGCCTCGCAGGGGCTGCCACAGTCCTGACAAGTTCACCTTCCGAGGCCGAGACCGCGGGCATGGATCGACGCGGCGACAGGCGCACCGGGCGCGGGGAGCGACGCGACGTTCGCCGCACCGGCCGCACCGATCGGCGTGAGGAGCGCCGCCAGTGAGTGGTTGCTGAAGGTACAGCGGAAGAGCGGGATACGATGGCGGCCCCTCTGCGCACCATACCTGTGTAGGGATGTGGTCGCCACCGTCTCGCGCGCCATTTGAATCTCAAGCCCGGTGCGGCGCCGCCGCTCACGCCAGCGACGGAAGGTCCTCCGCAGTGCGCGTCACTCTGCCAGCATGATCTCGGCCGCACGCTCGCCGACCATCATCGCCGGAGCGTTGGTGTTGCCCGAGGGGATCGTCGGGAAGATCGAGGCATCGGCGATGCGCAGGCCGCTGAGGCCATGCACCCGAAGGCTGGCATCGACAACCGAATCCGCAGGATCGGGCCCCATCCGGCAGGTGCCGCAGGGGTGGAAGACCGAATAGGCTTGCTGCCGGATGGCGTCGAGCTGCGCCTCGTCATCGGCGCAATCCGGCCCCGGACGGATCTCGCTCTCGATCAGGGCGGCGAAGCTAGGCGCCGATGCCAGGCGGCGCAGGAAGCGTGCACCGGAGAGGATGTCGCGGATATCCTCCGGATCGGAGAGATAGTTCGGCTCGATCACAGGGGCGATATGGGGATCGGCCGAGCGGATCGCGACATGCCCGCGGCTGCGTGGCCGGCAGGGCGAGACGCTGGTGCTGAAGCCGGAGAACGGATCGGGCTTCATCAGGGCGCGTACACCTGGCAGGGCGCGCTCATAGCTCAGCGGCGAGAAATAGAGCTGCATGTCCGGACGCTCGAGCCCCGGCCGCGTCCTGAAGAAGCCGCCGCCCTGATTGACGCTGAGCGAGAGCGGGCCGCTGCGGTGAAGCGCATAGCGCAGCGCCATGCCGATGCGGCCGGGCCAGGAGAGCAAGGCTTCGTTCAGGCTGGGCCGCCTGGACCGGTAGACATGGTCGTAGCAGAGATGGTCCTGGAGATGGGCGCCGACCGCCGGCAGGGCGTGCAAGGGCGTGATGCCATGCTGCGCGAGAAGCGCGGGCGCGCCGATGCCGGAGAGCTGCAGGAGCTGGGGCGAATTGATTGCGCCCGCCGCGACGATGATCTCGCCGGCGGTGCGGAAGCTGACGGGCCGGCCGTCGCGTTGCCCTTCGACGCCGACGGCGCGGCGCCCCTCGAACAGGATGCGCGAGGCGAGCACGCCCGTCTCGACCTTGACGCGCCCGGTCTTGCGGGCCGGGTGCAGATAGGCGCGTGCCGCCGATTCACGCAGGCCGCCGCGCGTCGTGATCTGGTAGATGCCGGCGCCCTCGCAGCTTTCGCCGTTGAGATCGGGGTTGAAGGGCAGGCCGGCCTCTTGCGCCGCCTTGACGAAGATCGGGGTCAGCGGGTGGACGACCGAGGCGATGTCCTCGACATGCACGGGGCCGCCCGCGCCATGCCACTCTGACGCGCCGAGCGCATGGTCCTCCATGCGGCGATAGGCGGCGAGCACCTCGCGCCAGCCCCAGCCGGGATTGCCCATCGCCTCCCAGCCGTCGAAATCCTCGCGCTGGCCGCGCATATAGACCATCGCATTGATCGCGCTCGACCCACCGACGACCTTGCCGCGCGGCTGGTAGATCTGGCGGCCGGCGAGGGCGGGCTGGCTTTCCGTCCGGTACATCCAGTTCAGGCGCGGGTGGTAGAAGGTTTTGCCGTAGCCGATCGGCAGATGCAGCCAGGGGCTCAGGTCGCGCGGCCCGGCTTCCAGCACGAGGATGCGGCCGCGCCCGGCCAATGCGAGGCGCCCGGCCAGCGCGCAACCGGCCGAGCCCGCGCCGATGACGATGACATCCCATTCCTCCAAGATGGACTCCCTGCCGCTTCCGGCGCTGCCTGAACATCAGGCTCGCGATGTGTTTGCATCGGCTTTCCCCGAAAACCGCGATCCACTTTTCGGGCCGATGTCTTAGGTTGGATTGGGCTTGTCGCTAAGGACCATTCTGTTCGAAGCGCCAGTCCAATCGGTGGGGATCAGACCGGCGATCAGGCCCAGGGTCAGGTCGAATTGAGATCGTCGATCGCCTGGCGCAGGCCAAGCACGCCGACCTGGATCTGCGCCGGCGTGAAGCCGCTGAAGCCGAGCACGAGCCCGTCGCGCTCCACCGGCTCCAGGCTGAACCGGCTGATCGGCGCCACCGTGATGCCGCGCCGGGCGGCGGCCTGCGTCACCGCAACGGCATCGAGCCCCTCGCGCAGGAAGCCGATCGTGTGCATGCCGGTATGGGTGGGCACGACGGTGAGAGCGCCCGCCAGATGCGCATCCGCCGCAGCGATCAGCGCCTGGTGGCGCTCCTGGTAGAGCTTGCGCATGCGCCGGACATGGGTGGCGAAATGACCCTCGACGATGAAGTCGG
Source organism: Allobosea sp. 2RAB26 (assembly GCF_052115465.1). Lineage (NCBI taxonomy): Bacteria > Pseudomonadati > Pseudomonadota > Alphaproteobacteria > Hyphomicrobiales > Alloboseaceae > Allobosea > Allobosea sp. 2RAB26. The sequence continues at coordinate 12,876 of NZ_JBFRGS010000009.1, forward strand.
CGACGATGCCCTGCAGCGCCGTCGGCACGCCCGGCGAATAGGCGTCGAGGCAGATGCCGATCTGCTCGGCGAGCTGCGGCGGGGCGACGAGGAAGCCGAGGCGCAGCGAGGGAAACAGCGTCTTCGAGAAGGTGCCGACATAGATCACACGGCCGGTCAGATCGATGCTGGTCAGCGTCGCCATCGGCGCGCCCTGGAAGCAGAACTCGCCGTCCCAGTCATCCTCGATGATCCAGGCGGAACTCGCCTGCGCCGCCTCGAGCAGGGCCAGGCGCCGTTCCAGGCTCATCTTGGCGCCGAGCGGCTGCTGGTGCGAGGGTGTGACGAAGGCGAGCTTGAAATCCGGCGCGCGGCGCAGGCCTGCCTCGACGATGAGCCCGGCCTCGTCGACCGGCACCGGCACGATATCGGCACCCGACAGGATCAGGCTGTTGCGGGCGCCGATCGCGCCCGGGTTCTCGAACCAGACCTTGTCGCCGGGATTGATCAGCGTCGCGGCGAGCAGCTGGAAGGCCTGCTGGGCGCCGGCGACGATGAAGATCTGCTGCCATTCGCAGGCAATGCCGCGGTTGAGCCGCAGATGCGCTGCGATCGCCTGGCGCAGCACCACCTCGCCATGGGGATCGGGATAGCCCAAAACCTGCTGGCGGGCCTTGCGCCAGTGCCGGCCGGAAAGCTTGGCCCATTGCGCCATCGGGAAGGCGTCAAAGGCCGGCATTGCGGTGGTGAAGGCGCGCGGCTGGTGCGGCAGGCGCGTGCCGAACAGTTTTGAGGCGGAATCCATGGCCTGCGCCAGCCTGAGTTTTGCGGTCGGCACGGCCACCGCCGCGGTCACTGGGGCCGGCCGCTCGCTCGCCAGCGCCTGGCTGACATAGGTGCCGGCACCGACGCGGGTCTCGACCAGTCCCTCGGCCGCGAGCCGCTCGAAACTCTCGACGATGGTGGTGCGCGCCACGCCGAATTCCTGCGCCAGCGTGCGCGTCGCCGGCAGCCGCTCGCCGACCTTGAGCGCGCCGCTCAGGATGAGTTCGCGCAAGCCCACGCAGACCTGAACGCTGAGCCCATGCGGCCCCTCGCGATCCAGCACGATCGATTGCAGCAGGACGCCTTCTTCGCGTTTGACCATGTCGCTCCCAGTGATCCTGCCCAAGCCAGCACCGGTCGCGATCTCCGGGATTGGACTGCTGCTTTCGCCAGAATGGACCTTGGGTTCAGTCCAATTCAAGTCCCTTTCTGGGCCCACGCCGCCTGGCAATCGCGCTGGGCCATGGCGATGGATTGGCGGCGGCAATAATGAAGATCACCCGTCTCGAAAGCTTCACGACGCCGGATGTCGGCTTCGTCCGTGCCACCTGCGAGGATGGCAGTCAGGGCTGGGGGCAGTTCTCGCCTTATAATGCCGACATCACCGCGACGGTCTTCCACCGCCAGGTCGCCCGCTGGGCGATCGGCTGGGACGCCTTTGCGGTCGACGACCTCGTCGCGACGATCGGCGAGCGCGAGCACAAGTTCCCGGGCTCCTATCTCTGCCGGGCCCTGACCGGGCTCGACACGGCGCTCTGGGACCTGCGCGGTCGCAAGGAGCGAAAGAGCGTCTGCGAACTGCTCGGCGGCACGCCGCGCCCGTTCCCGGTCTACGCCTCCAGCATGAAGCGCGGCGAGATCACTCCCGAGGCTGAAGCCGAGCGCCTGGCCCGGTTGCGCGACGCCCATGGCTACCGCGCCTTCAAGTTCCGGGTCGGGCGCGAATGCGGCCGCGACCTCGATGAATGGCCCGGCCGTACCGAGGCGATCGTGCCGCAGGTCCGCGCCGCGCTCGGCGACGCGGCGACGCTGCTGGTCGATGCCAATAGCGGCTATACGCCGGCAAGCGCGATCGCGGTCGGCCGTATGCTGCAGGACCATGGCATCGTCCATTTCGAGGAGCCCTGTCCCTATTGGGAACATGCCTGGACGCGTGAGGTCCGCGAGGCGCTCGATCTCGACGTCACCGGCGGCGAGCAGGATTGCGACCTCGCGATCTGGCGGGCGATGATCGACGGGCGCGTCGTCGACGTGGTGCAGCCGGATATCTGCTATCTCGGCGGGGTCGGGCGGATGCTGACGGTGGCGCGCTGGGCGGCCGAGGCGGGCCTGCCGGTGACGCCGCATTCCGCCAACCAGTCGCTGGTGACGGTGTTCACCCTGCATGTCATGGGCGCGCTCGCCAATGCCGGTCCCTATGTCGAGTTCTCGATCGAGGGGCCGGATTATTACCCTTGGGAGCAGGGGCTGCTGCGCAACCCGCCCAAGGCCCGCGACGGCATGGTCGCAATCCCCTCCGAGCCCGGTTGGGGCGTCGAGATCGAGCCCAGCTGGCTGGACCGGGCCGCCTATCACGTGACCGAGGTGTCGGCGTGACCCTCGACCGGGAGAAGCTGGTCGAGGAAGCGCGACGCACCGGCACACTGGCGGGACTGCCGCGCGGGCATTTCATCGGCGGCCGGCTCGTTGCCTCCGTCTCGGGGCGGGAGATGGAGAGTTTCGACCCCGGCCGCGGCGTCCCGTTCGCCAGCGTCGCAGCGGGCTCAGCCGAGGAGGTGGCGGCGGCGGTCGCGGCGGCACGAGCGGCGCTGTCTGGCCCCTGGTCGCAGATGACGCCGGCGGCTCGCGGCGAGATCCTGATGCGGGCGAGCCATCTGCTGCGCGAGCGGGCGGCGCGTTTCGCCGTGGTCGAGACGCTCGATTCCGGCAAGCTGCTCGCCGAATCCGAGGGCGATGTCGGCGGCGTCATCCGTGCCTTCGCCTATTATGCGGGGGCCGCCGACAAGCTGCATGGCGACAGCGTGCCGCTTGGCCCGGACTATCTCGGGGTGACGATCGAGGAACCGGTCGGCGTCGTCGCGCAGATCGTGCCGTGGAACTATCCGCTCTCGACGGCCGCGCGCGGCATCGCGCCGGCGCTCGCCGCCGGCTGCACCCTCGTCGTCAAGCCGGCAGAGCAGACGCCGTTCACCACGCTGATGCTGGCGGAACTGCTGCATGAGGCCGGCCTGCCCGACGGCGTGCTCAATGTCGTCGCCGGCACGGGAGCGGAGGCGGGCGCAGCACTCGTCGCCCATCCCGGCATCGACCACATCACCTTCACCGGTTCGGTCGCGACCGGCCAGCGCGTGATGCGGGCGGCGGCCGAGCATGTCACGCGGCTGGCGCTCGAACTCGGCGGCAAATCCCCCGTCGCGCTGATGGCTGATTGCGAGATCGGGCTGGCGATCGAGGGCGTGCTCGGCGCGATCTACGAGAATGCCGGCCAGATCTGCTCGGCCGGCTCGCGGCTGATCCTGGAGGCACCTATCGCGGACGAGGTTCTCGACCGGCTCGTCGCACGCGTTTCAGCGATGCAGCTCGGCCATGGCCTGGGCGAAGCCGGCATAGGGCCGATCAATTCGGTGCAGCAGCTCGCGCGTATCGAGGCCCATGTCGAGCGGGCGCGCGCGGCCGGCAACCGCATCCTGATCGGCGGCGGCATCGTTCCCGCAGCCGAGTGCGGCAGTGGCTGGTTCTATCGTCCGACCATCATTCTCGCCCGCGGCCCGGACGACCCGCTGGTGCAGGAGGAGATCTTCGGCCCGGTCCTGACAGTGCAGATCGTCGCGGATCTGGAGGAGGCCATCGCGGCGGCCAACGCGACCTCCTATGCGCTGGTCGCCGGCATCTACACCCGTGACCATTCCAACGCCTGGCGCTTCGCGCGCGCCGTCGATGCCGGCCAGGTCTACATCAACGAGTTCTTCGCCGGCGGCATCGCCATGCCCTTCGGCGGTAACCGTAAATCCGGCTTTGGCCGGGCCAAGGGCATGGCGGGCTTGCGCAGCTACTGCAAGCTCAAGAGTGTTGTGGCGCGGCTCTGAACGGGCCCGGGGGGAAACGACGGAATGTCGACTGAGCTGTTTACCGCCGATTTCAAGGCGGCACCCTATTGGTGGGACGGAGTCCCGCGGCCGGAATTGCCCCGCTCGGAGCCGCCGAAACAGGCCGATGTCGTGGTTGTCGGCTCCGGCTATACCGGCCTGCATGCCGCGCTCCAGACCGCCAGGGGCGGGCGCAGCACGGTGGTGCTCGATGCGGAGGCGGCCGGCTTCGGCTGCAGCACCCGCAATGGCGGCCAGATCTCGACCAGCATCAAGCCCGGCCTCGCGGCCCTGGCGCGTCGTCACGGCGAGAAGCGGGCCTTTGCCATTCTGCAGGAAGGCCATCGCTCGCTGCGCTGGATCGCCGAGTTCGTGCGCGAAGAGGCGATCGACTGCGATTTCGGCGTGGTGGGGCGCTTTCACGCCGCCCATTCGCCGGGCCAGTACGAGATGCTGGCGCAGCGCGTCGACAACCAGACCAAGGGCCTCGAAGTGCCCTGCCATGTCGTGCCGCGCACCGAGCAGCGCGACGAGATCGGCTCGGATCTCTATCATGGCGGCGTGGTCTATGCCGGCCATGCCTCGGTCAATCCGGCGCGCTATCACCAGGGCCTGCTGGAACGCGTCCTCGCGGCCGGCGCCGAGCTGGTGCCGTTCTGTCCGGCGACCGCGATCACCCGCCAGGGCAAGGACTTCCTGGTCGAGACGCCGCGCGGCACGATCCGGGCGCGCGACGTCATCGTCGCCACCAACGGCTATACCGGGCCGGCGACCGGCTGGCTGCGCCGCCGCGTCATCCCGATCGGCAGCTACATCATCGCGACCGAGCCGCTGGAGCCGGCGCTGATGGACAAGTTGATCCCGCGCAACCGCATCGTCAGCGATACCCGCAAGGTCGTCTATTACTACCGCGCGTCGCCCGATCGGCGGCGCATCCTGTTCGGCGGCCGCGTCTCCCTGAGCGAGACGGATCCGCGGCGCAGCGGGCCCAAACTCCATGCCGACATGAGCGCGATCTTCCCCGAGCTGGCGCAGACACGGATCAGCCATTCCTGGTGCGGCTTCGTCGCCTATACCTTCGACGAGCTGATGCATGTCGGCCGCCATGACGGGCTCTACTACGCCATGGGCTATTGCGGGGCGGGCGTCGGCACGGCGAGCTATTTCGGCATGCGGCTCGGCCAGCAGGTGCTTGGCCTGGCCGAGGGCAAGACGGCGCTCGACGACCTGCCGTTCCCGACGCGGCCCTTCTACAGCGGCAATCCCTGGTTCCTCGCACCATCGGTCTTCTATTACCGCTGGCGCGATCGCCTGGCCCGATGAGCCAGCAGAATCGTCTCTGCGGATTGGCCTTCCCCAATTCTCAGAATGGACCTTCTGGCCAGACCAATTTCAACAAACTCTGCACGCTCTCAATGGTGGGAAGCTGGGTCGCTACAGCGACTGCGCGACTGCCGCTGGACATGTGCCCCTCAGCTCAGGAGATATGACATGCAGTGCCCGCCGATCCTGCCGTCGCGATCGACCCTCGTCCTTCTCCTGAGCCTGGCCGGAGCGATGCCGGCCCTGGCGCAGGAGCTCACCGTCGTGTCCTTCGGCGGCTCCTATCAGGAGGCGCAGAGCAAGGCGCTGTTCGTGCCTGCCGCCAAGGCGCTGGGCATCAAGCTCAAGGAAGAGACCTATAGCAGCATCGCCGACCTGCGCCTCAAGGTGAAGGCCGGCGCCGTGACCTGGGATGTCGTCGCCAGCGGCTCCGGCAGCGCGGCGCGCGCGGGCTCCGAGGGCATTCTCGAAAAGCTCGACTACAAGGTCATCGACACCTCGAGCTTCGTGCCTGGCACCGCGCAGGATTACTGCGTCGGCGGCGACGTCTTTTCCACGGTTCTGGCCTGGAACACCAAGACCTACGGCGAGAAGGGCCCGCAGAGCTGGGCCGATTTCTGGGACGTCAAGACATTCCCGGGCAAGCGCTCCTATCGCAAGGGCGTGGCGGGTGCGCTCGAGCCCGCCCTGATGGCCGACGGCGTGCCGCCGGAAAAGGTCTACGAGGTCCTGTCGCAGCCCGGCGGCATCGAGCGCGCGATCAAGAAGATCCGCGAGCTGAAGCCGCATATCGCGGTCTGGTGGAGCTCCGGCGCCCAGCACGCCCAGCTCATGAAGGATGGCGAGGTCGACATGATCACCGGCTGGAACGGGCGCTTCGACGTCGCCGCCAAGGACGGTGCCAAGGTCGCCTACACCTTCAACCAGGCGCTGCTCGACTATGACTGCTTCGCCGTCGCCAAGGGTGCGCCGAACAAGGACCTGGCGATGAAGTTTCTGGCCGAGATCAGCAAGCCGCAATACCAGGCCGAGTTCACCAAATACATCACCTACGGGCCGACCAACAAGAAAGCCTACGACCTCGGCACGATCGAGGCGGCCTATGCCAAATCACTGCCGTCGCATCCCGACAATGCCGCCAAGCAGGTGCCGATCGACCTCGACTGGTACACCAAGTTCGAGACCCAGGCCTCGGCAGCCTACCAGAACATGCTGACCGAATGAGACTGGCGGCCGACTCCGGCGAGCGGGAGGCTGCCATCGCGGCAGCCCCGCTCGTCTCACCCGCAGGCAAGGCGCTGCCGATCGCAGTGCGGCGCTTGAGCAAGGCCTATGGCGCCGTCTCGGTGCTCGACGATGTCGATCTCGACGTCAGGCCCGGCGAGTTCCTGACTCTGCTCGGCCCATCGGGGTCGGGCAAGACGACCCTGCTGATGGCGATTGCCGGCTTCCTGCGGCCCGACAAGGGCAGCATCCGCTTCGGCGAGCGCGAGGTCGTCCGGCTTGCGCCGCACAAGCGCGAGATCGGCATGGTCTTCCAGAACTACGCCTTGTTTCCGCATATGGACGTCGCCCGCAATGTCGGGTTCCCGCTCAGGCTGAGGCGCGTGGCGGCGAGCGAGATCGCCCGGCGCGTCGAGGCCGCACTGGAGATGTTCCAGCTCGGCGGCTATGGCGGGCGCAGCATCAACCAGCTCTCCGGCGGCCAGCGCCAGCGCGTCGCGCTTGCCCGGGCCATTGTCTTCGAGCCGCGCATCATCTTGATGGACGAGCCGCTCTCGGCGCTCGACAAGCAGCTGCGCGAGCGCATGCAGATCGAACTGCGCCAGCTCCATGACCGGCTCGGCACCACCACCGTCTATGTCACGCATGACCAGCGCGAGGCCCTGACCATGTCGGACCGCATCGCGGTGCTCGATCGCGGTCGGATCGCGCGGATCGACACGCCGCGTGCGATCTACGACCAGCCCGGCAGCCGTTTCGTCGCTGAGTTCATCGGCGAATCCTCGTTTCTCGATGTCGCTGTCGCCGATGGCATCTGCCGGGCGGCGGGCGCCGTCATCCAGGCGCCCAAGGTCCCGGCCGGGCAGCGGCACTGCGTGATGATGCTGCGCCCGGAACGGCTACGCATCCTCGACGGCAGCGAAACCGAGGCGATGAACCGCTTCGAGGGCACGGTCCAGAGCGCGATCTACCAGGGCGACACGCTGCTGCTGCAGCTCGTGCTGGGCGATGGCAGCCTGGTCAGCCTGCGCATGGCGACACGGGGCGACGATGCCGCGCCGCCGGCACGCGGCACGCCGATCGCGGTCGGCATCGCCGTCAGCGACACCGTCCTGCTGGGCGACGAGGGGAGGGCGCGCAAGTGAGCGCGCCCGGGCTCAGCATTGCCGGCGGGGCCGGCGACGATTTCCATGCCGCGGCGCTGCGCCGCGACCATTGGCGCGAGCGGTTCGGGCTGGCGGCGCTGGCCGCGCCTGCGCTGCTGCTGGTCACGATCACGGTGCTGCTGCCGGTCGGCTGGCTCTTCGGCCTGTCTTTCCTCGACGATGCCGGCGCACCGAGCCTGGAGCATTACCGGCGCATGCTGGCCGAGCCCTCCTATGGCCGAACTTTCCGCACGACCTTCGAGATCAGCCTGCTGACCACGGCGATCTGCATCCTGCTCGGCTATCCGCTCGCCTATTTCCTGTCGCAGCTGCCGCGGCGCGCCGCCAATCTCTGCATGATCGCGGTGCTGCTGCCGTTCTGGACCTCGCTCCTGGTGCGCACCTATGCCTGGCTGGTGCTGCTGCAGCGCCGCGGGCTGATCAACACCTGGGGCATGGAGCTCGGCCTCTGGAGTGAGCCGCTGCAGCTCGTCCACAATGTCGCGGGAACGCTGATCGGCATGGTCCATATCATGCTGCCCTTCCTCGTCCTGCCGCTCTACGGAACGATGCGGGCGATCGACCGCGACCTGCTGCGGGCGGCCTCCAGCCTCGGCTCGACCCCGGCTCACGGCTTCTGGACCGTGTTCTTTCCGCTGTCGCTGCCCGGTCTTGCCGCGGGCTCCGCGCTCGTCTTCGTGCTCTGCCTCGGCTTCTACGTGACGCCGGCCATGCTCGGCGGCGGCAAGGTGACGATGGTCTCGAACCGCATCGCCAACGATATCGAGCTGTTCTTCAACTGGGGGGCGGCGAGCGCCCTCGGTGTCGTGCTGCTGGTGATCACGCTCGTCGTACTCGTCCTGGCCGCCCGGCTCTCGCGCGGCGCCGGCCTCTTCGGCGCGGGGCATTGAACATGAGCTGGTTCGATCGCCCCGCCAGCGACACGCAGATCACGCACCGGTCGCGGCTCTGGCTCTACGGGCTCGGCGTGCTGGTGCTCGCTTTCCTGGCCCTGCCGACGCTGATCGTCATCCCGATGTCGTTCTCCCAGTCGCAATACCTGGAGTTTCCGCCGCGGCAATGGTCGCTGCGCTGGTACGAGGCGTTCTTCTCCTCGCAGAGCTGGATGGCGGCGACTGGGACCTCGCTCAAGGCCGGCATCTGCACGGCGCTCGTGGCGACGCCGGTCGGCACGCTTGCGGCCTATGGGCTGCATGTCTCGCGGCTGCGCTTCGGCGGGGTCGTGATCCTGGCGCTGCTGACGCCGACGATCGTTCCGGTCATCCTCGTCGGCGTCGCGTTGTTCTATGCCTTCGTGCAGCTCAAGATGGTCAATTCCTTCCTCGGCATCGTGCTCGCGCACACGATGCTTGCCGTGCCGATCGTGATGATGATCGTCGGCTCGGCCCTGAAGAGCTTCGATCTCGACCAGGAGCGCGTTGCCCGCAGCCTGGGCGCGACGCGGGCGCAGGCCTTCCTCCAGGTGACGATGCCCCAGATCGGCTTCGCCATCGTCACCTCGGCCCTGCTCTCCTTCCTGACCTCCTTCGACGAGGTGGTGGTCTCGCTCTTCGTCTCCGGCGGCGACAACTCGACGCTGACGCGCGCGATGTTCATGGCGCTGCGCGACCAGATCGACCCGACCATCGCGGCGATCTCGACCATCATGATCGTGATCACCTCGCTGCTTCTGGCGGCCTCGCAACTGCTGGGCAAGGCGGAGAAATAAAGGCAATGGAGTCAATCCTTTGCCGGTAGATTTGGCGCATGCCTGCCGACTTGGCGAGACCGTGACAAGCTGAGCGGCGCGCCCTATTCATGACAACCTGAACTTGCGGCCGACCAAAGCAGCGCAACGCTGCCGGCCATGATCGGGATGGGGGCATGGGGGACGCACCGGATTGGGTGAAGGGCGGCGTCCTGCGTCGCGGCCTGGCCTTCCTGATCGATCTTGTCGTCGTGATGATCGTCACCCAGGCACTGGCGGCCGTCCTGTTCCCGCTCTCGAACGGGGCGCTGATCGACGGCTCGAGCTTCATGACGGACTGCCGGCCCGCGCAAGGCCGCCCCGCGACGATCGAGATCCCGGCCGGCTTCCGGCCGACTTCAGAGAGCATCTGCACGAAATCGCTGTTGGAGCAGCCGACCGCCCGGTTCTACACGCTGTCGCGGCAGGAGACCGGTTCAAGCGTCACGACCTCGCTCAGCTATGCGCTGAGCGCTGAGGATCAGATGACGCTGGCCTTCGACCTGTCGGTCCTGCAATGGCCGCTGCTGGCGCTGATGCGGTGGCTGCTGGAGGTCCGCGGCGTGCCGAGCCTCGGGCGCCATCTCTTGTCCCTGCGCGTCCTGCCGCGATGGGACGAGCCGGTCGCTGCAGCAGAGATCCGCGCCGCGCTCGCCCGGCGCTACAGTCTGTTCGCGCTGCCCGGCGTGGCGCCTCTGGCAATGGCACTCCTGCTGTTCGCAGCCCTTCGCTCAGGGGTGCCGCTTCCGAACGATCTGGCATCCATCCTGGGCTTCCTCGGCAACCTGCCGCTCGCCATGGCGGCGATCGCCGCCTTGTACGCGATCGCGCGGGGGCGCGATGCCTTCTACGACGAAGCCGCGGGAACCACGGTGCTCCGCCTCGTGAACGGGGCCAGGGAGGTCGCATCTGAGCAGCCTCCTGGTGCAGAACCTGGCATTTCGGACGACGCTTCGCGGAAAGCCGCGCTGTCCGCCGGTCTCCGGCCCATCCCCTGGGCGACGCTGGCGCTGGCGGCTCTCCTCATCCTCGTCTTCATCGGCGAACTGGCCGAAACCTATGTCCGGTCCCAGAGCCTTGGCGTCACCGGCGTGACCATCGTGCTGTTCGGCGGCGTCTCCAGCGAACTCGCCATTCAGGCCGGGCAATGGTACCGGCTGGTCCTCGCCATGTTCCTGCACTGGAGCGCGGCGCATCTGATCGGCAATGTCGTCATTCTCGCGCTTGCCGGCTGGTTCCTGCAGCCGGTTCTCGGGAGGGGCTGGCTTCTCGCCATCTTCCTGCTTGGAGGGCTTGCGGGGGCTCTCGGTTCGATCCTGGTGAACCCGGCAATCCTGATTGGTGCCGGGGCTTCCGGCGCGATCATGGCCGTGATCGCTGCGGGCCTCGTGGTGAGCCTCCGGCTTGCCGACGATGCCCGCCGGCTCTGGCTGCAGGCATTCTGCGTCGCGATCCTGCTCGCAACCTTCCTCGCCGGCGGCAGGCTCGCGGCTGGAGAGCTCGACCATGCCAGCCATGGCGGCGGTGCTCTTGCCGGGGCCATGCTCGGCGCCCTGATCCTGCGGTCCTGGGATGCCGGGACGCGGCGTCCGCGCTGGGCCCGCCCCGCGCTTGCAGTCGCACTCGGCCTGACAGCCTTGACATTCCTCTCGATTCCGCGCGCGGGCTTTGGTGACGTCGCCCTGGCGCGGTTGACCATCCCGCCGGAGCAAGTGCCAAAGACCGATGCCGAATGGTTCGCACGCTCCGCCGAGCTCGTTCGCCAGTATCCGCGCGATCCGCGCAGCCATCTCGCCCATGCCGTCGCGGTCGGCAACGACAAGGCTGCGCGCGAGAGGGCCTTGACGCTGGTCAGCAGGACCCAGGCGGCCCTGTCCCCGGCCGGTCTTCCCGAGGTCGAGCAGAACGCCTTCCTTGTCGTGGGCGAAGCGCGGCGCAAGGCGCGAGACTGGGAAGCCGCGCGCGACCTCTTCACACGCGCGAGCGCCACAACGGCGCCGCCTATGCCCGCGATCTATGGCTGGCGCGCACAGACTGAACTCGCGCTCGGCTTGCTTGACGCGGCGCTTGAAGACGCAGAAGTCCAGGTTCGCCTGCAACCATCCAGCACCCAGGCGCTGGTCGATCTGGCTGGTATCTTCGACGCCATGGGCCGGCAGCGCGACGCGATCACTAGGATCGATCAGGCGCTCGCCATGGAGCCGGACAATGCCGGCATACTGCGCTATCGCGGCTGGCTTGCCTTCTTCGACGGCCGGCCCAAGAAGGCCATTCAGGACCTGGAACGGGCTCTCACGCTGAAGCCCGAAGACGCCTATGCCGCCCTGTGGCTGCACATCGTCTCCGCACGTTCGGGGCGAGGGGGGCGGCTCGCCTCGGCGGCCAAGGGGGTCGACATGACTGTCTGGCCAGCCCCGATCATCCAGTTCTATCGCGGCGAGATCGACCGCAACGTCTTGCGCGCGGCAACGCAGAGCCGAGACCCGATCACGCATGGCGAACAGACCTGCGAGGCGAATTTCTATCTCGGCGAATGGCACCTTCTGGAGAATGCCAAGGCCGAGGCCGACCCGTTCATCTTCTATGCGGCCACGAGTTGCCCGAAGACCTTCGTGGAATGGGCGGCCGCCCGCACCGAGCGCCGCCTGATCGAGCGGTGAGGGGCGCGGGACCTGGGGCGTTTGCAGGTCCAGGCGGGACGCGGTGGAGCGCCGGCTAAGCCGGAGACCGAGCAGAATGCCGGCTCGCGCCTCGTTGCAGCGGTCTGGCGGTTCACCTCGATACCGGTTCCATGAGCTCTTCGTGGACCAGCTCCAACTGCTTGCGATTGACGCGGGACCATCTGGCATCCGGCGTTCGGTTCCTGAATTGCGCCCGGAGCAAATCGAGCGACGCTCTTTCATTGTCCGTCAGCAATTCCTGACAGGCGACGGCCCTCTCGAGAGCATTCCGTGCTCGCGCCGTTGCCCGCGCGGAGCGGCTTCGGCTGAAGAGTTTCGCAAGGAGCAAGAGCGCCGGGGGATGGGAAGGGGCCTTATAAAGCCAGTACTTCGCCTCGGCTTCGGAGCCTGAGGCAAGTCGCAATTCCGCGAGCCGGAGGCAAGAGGCCGGATCGCCCAAGCTCGCGGCTCGCTTGAGCCAAAGGACCGCCTTGTGAGGGTTGGGCGCCCCGCCAATGCCGTGCTCCACGAACGAGCCGTACATTGAAATCGCGGGACGATGCTCGGCATCTGCGGCCCGCTTCATCATCCGGCGCGCGATCTGCGGTCTGCCGGACGCCAAATGCTGCATGGCCGCGGCAAAGACGCTGGCGGGATCGCGGGTGGTCAAGGGAGCACCGGGGAGCATGAAGTCGAAGCCTTGCTGGGGGACATCGAGCGGGGTTCGAAACCCGCTGCTGGCATTCGTGCTCGGGATTGAACCCCGGTTGCCGCCAGACCGACTTGCTGCGTTCCCTGTCCTTCCAGAGATGCCGATGTCCCCGCGCCAATGCTGTCTCCACCGGCAATAGCCGTCAAGATCAGTCAGTGTTCCCTCGGACGACTTCCCCATTTGCGTAAGGGGGCGCATGAGGCCAGTTCATGTCCGTAGCCTTCATCTTTGGCAGGCGAAGCTGTTCGACGTCCACGACTGGCCGAAAGAGGGCATTCCACCGGGTATCTGTGCGCAAAGCCAGGTAGTTGGACGCTCCCTGGCCATAGTCCGGGGTCAGCAGGGTCGTCGTCCTCGGCCCGCCGCACTTTCTCTTGGCTTCTGCTGCGGCGAACAAGTCTTCACGTACGCCGTCTATAGAGAGATCGATAATCTCCGACCGCTGTTCATAGAATGAGATATCGGAAGGCAGCCAGGCGAAGACTTTGATGCCGTCGAACGAGCGGGACAAAATCACGACGGCTCCGGGAATGGCATGGACCCGCCGCGAGAGAAATTTGCAGAGGCGATAACCCGGGGGGAGCTTTAGCTCCCAGCTCCAACTGCCGCCCTTCCGCTCTAGGCCCGGAAGCGCTGCTAGAACGGGCTGTGCTCTGTGCTTGGCGAAATTGAAGCCGTCCTGAAAGTAGGGCGCTGTCACGAACGATCTTTGCCTGCAGTTGCCCTGCGCTGAGCAATCCCCGCCCGTGCGGGCGTAGAACGCGGACGTGATGACGTCCCGGACGAGAACTGTTTCCGGGGCTTGCGCTGACGCGGGCGAGAGATTGGCCGCGGAGATCATCGTGATGCAGGAGATGAGGAGCGCAACTCGCATTCACCGATACCGCTTTGGAACTGGATGTCGCTCGCCCAATCCTACGGGCAGAAAGCTCATACTCAAATGGCGCAGAGCGTCGGTCGCCTATGGGGCCACGCACTGCCCCCAGTCGTTCGTGGAATGGGCGGCCGCCCGTACCGAGCGCCGCCTGATCGAGCGGTGACGGACGCGGGCCAACCATTCGTCGCGTCGCCACATTCGGCAGTTCAGGAGAAACGGCTGCGAACCGTTTCGATGGTCGGAGGCCCCGATCTCGTCAGACCGAGATCCACTTCTCATCCGACACTGCTGCGCGCCCTTCATCCCTGAGCTTGAGCAGATGCGCCGCCACATTGCGCTCGGCGGCGCGGCGCAGCCAGGGATCGGTTTGCGAATAGAGCCGATCGACGAGATCCCAGGTTCCCAGCGGTCCGGCTTTTAGCGCATCGGCAATGGCGTTCTCGCGCCTGAGGCGATGCTCCAGCAGCTCGGCGACATAGGGCTGCGGATTGGGCAGCGGCGGCCCATGCCCGGGCAGATACAGGCTGTCGTCGCGCGCCAGCATCAGCCGTAGACTGGCCACGTAATCGGCCATGTCACCGCCCGGCGGCGCGACGATGCTGCTCGACCAGGACATGACGTGGTCGGCGCTGAACAGGATCCCGTCCCGGAAGGCAAAGCAGAGATGGTCGGAGGCGTGTCCGGGCGTGTGGATCGCCGTCATCCCCAATGCGGTGTCGCCGTCCTTCAGCAGGATATCGGGGATAAAGGCGTCATCGGCGCTGAGATGGTAGGCGTATGTCTTCGCGCCGGTGCGGGCCTTCAGGCCGGCGGTCGCGCCGAGATGGTCGGAATGGGTGTGACTCAGCACGATCGCAGAAACCGCACCGCCCGTGGCGCGCAGGATGTCGTCGAGATGCCCGGCATCGTCGGGGCCGGGATCGAGAACCACGAAGCCGTCGCCATCCTCGATCAGATAGGTATTGGTGCCACGATAGGTCATCAGGCTCGGATTATTGGCGACGATACGGGAGATGCCGGGGACAACCTCCATCGGCCGGCCACGCGGCGGCTCCGGTTCAGTCAGAAAGGCCAATATCCTATCCTTCGCTGGGGCGATGCAGACCGAGCCCCGTCCTGCTCGCTCTTACGCGATGTCGAAGGCAGGAGAAATTGCGCGCAAGGTATAGCGGGGTTCTGCCTCTCGGTGATCGTCTCGGATGCCATGCTCCTCGTCGGGAGCGCGGATGACCGCAGCTTCCAGCATGCGGCATTCGCCCATGGCGATCCGGTGATCGGACAAACCGGCTCGCCACCAGGCAGTCAAACCAGCGCGCTCAGGCATTCTCCAGCATCGTCTCGGTGTGGAGCGCGCATTTCCAGGATTGGCCGTCCCTGACCCATGTCGTGCTATCCGCGCATTTCATGTCCATGGGTTTGCCCTTCATGTCGCCCTTCTGATGCACCTTGTAGGCGATGACGGCGACTTCGTCGGTCGGCATGATCACATCGACATCGCTGAGCTTGAAGCTCCGCAGCGTCCACCGGCCTTCTTCCGTCATGGCTTCATACTTGGCGGGGTCGATCTTCATCGCCCCCATCGGGCCGGTGATCAGACATTCCTCGGCAATCATCGATTTCGCGAGCTTTGCATCCTTGTCGACCATGGACTGCCAGAAGCGCGTCTCGAGATCGATGATGGTTTGCTTGTCTCCGGACATGGCTGTTCTCCTTCTGGGAAGAGAACGAGCATCGGTGGAGCAGGTTCCGGGAAAGGGGGCGCCGCCCGCTGCCCGCCCACCGTTGCATCGTCATGGCTCACAGGCCTCGCGCAGATCGCCGGCGGATGAGCGTCCAGGCGAGCAGAAGTCCGACACTGATGGTGATCGCAGCATAGATCGCCGGTGCGGGATTGCTCAGCGTGCTCTTCGAACCTGCCCAGGCGACGATGAAGGCAAAGGGTATGACGCCGACGCAGTAGCCGAACAGGAAACGTCGAAACCGCATCCGGGTCATTCCGGCAATGGTGCAGCTGAGCTCGGGCAGGATCGGCAGCGCCTGACACGCAAACAGCGTGAGCAGATCGTTCTTCGCAAAGGCTCGCTCGATCTCCGCGAGCTTTTCGCCATCCTTGAAAAGCCTGGCGAGGACGGGTCTACCAAAGCGGCGCCCCATCCCATATCCGCCGAGCCCCAGCAGCATCAGCCCGGTGGTGGCGGAGGCTCCGCCCAGGAGCGGGCCCATCGCATATCCCGCGATCAGGATCGTCGTCATCGTGGGCACTGCAATCAAGAGGTCGATCGCCAGCAGGAGGACGACACCCGCCCCCAGATAGAGCGGATTGATCTCCTTCGCGGCCTCGATGAAGGCCAGCGCACTGCGCTCGGAGACCAGACCTGTCGATTTGACGATGAGCGCGGTTGAAGCGAACGCGAGCGCAAGGACAAGCGCGACTTTCAGAAGCCCCTTCATGAGCCGCGCATCATCCTGCGACTGAGCCCGGGCGCCAGCCTGGATGTCAGCGGCAAGAGCCTCGCCTTTCCGACATGGATTTCCGGCCGCGCACACCTGACGCCCGCCAGGATCGCCTCCGCGGCATCGCGAGCCGATATCTTTCCGCTGCCGCGCCCCGCTGTCATCGGGGTCTCGACCAGGGGAAGGATCGCCTCGATCACCGCCACCCCGTCCGTTTCGAGCTGGTACCGCAGGCTCTGGGAAAAGCTGTGCAGCGCCGCCTTGGTCGCGCAATAGAGCGCCGTCCGCTGCTTCGGGAGGAGAGCCAGTCCCGAGGAGATATTGACGATCGCGGTGCCCATGCCCTGCCGTCTCAGACCCGGCAGAAATGCGTGGGTCAGCAAGGCCGGGGCCAGCAGGTTGACCGCAATTTCGGCGTCCATCTGCAGGGGATCGAAATCGGGATCGGTCAAGGCGACGGGATATTGGAGCGCCGCATTGTTGATGAGCACGCTCAGATCGGCATGGCGCGCCGCGATATCGGCTGCCACCGCCCTGACGGCCGCAGGATCGGCCAGGTCGATATCGATCGCCTCCAGTCCGTTGCGCGGCTCGAGCCGGCTTGCGCTTCGTGCCAGCACAATGACGGAGTGCCCGGCGGACAGGAGCTTTTCCAGCATCTCGGCTCCGATGCCCGAGGTGCCGCCCGTCAGAACGACTTTCGAGGATCGAGAAAGCGGGGTACGCATTCCGATGTCTTGTCTCCTTTGTGTCTGTCGTCGATCCTCCTGCCATGCTTTCGAGCGTTCCTGATGAACCCGGGTTTAGATGAGCGAGGTTCTCCGGCCGGCCGACTCCTGAGTCAGCTCCGGGAACTTGCTTTGCAGGACAAACTTTGGGGCGACAGGCTCTGGACCGCCAGGGCTTGTCCCAAGGGCCATGTCCTGTTCGATCCGGACAATGCGCCGGCCGATCTGTTCATTCTCACGGAAGGGCTCATCAAGCTGGTCTACGTCACGCCCGAGGGCGATGAACGGATCAAGAGCTTCATCGCCGATCAGGGCCTGTTCGCGGCAGAGGGCAACGGGCCGGCCTTCGGCGCACGAACGCTCGAACCATCGACAATCATCCGGGTTCCCCTGCCATGGTTGCAGCAGCGGATCGCCGAGAACCCGTATCTGCAGCGCGCTTACGGCCAGTTCGCGGATTGGGTGAGGCAGCGCAAATCGCGGCGCGAGCAGGCCTTGCTCTGCGATTCCGCCGCAGAGCGATTTCGGGCCATGCTAAGGCTGGAGCCGGGCTTGTTGAGCCGTCTCTCCCAGGGAGATATCGCGCGCTATCTCGGCATCACGCCCATCGCCTTCAGCAGGATCAAACGGCGCCTGAGCGCAGCTGAGTGACGGCATTGCACGCCGGAACTGTGACGTTCAGCCATAGCCTCGCAAGCAATCTGCGGCAGCGGCGGTTCGAATTCGGCATCCCGGGCCGTCCTGCCGGCTCCGGCGCCAAGCGTAGTTCCATCGACAGCGATCGCGCTATGCTGACCGAAGGTTCGCAGGGCCGGGTTCCCGGTTCCACAGCGTCTCACCCACGTGGGCTAGCCTGCCCGGGGGCGTAAAATCCGCCCGGCGCGCCTGATCGATGGATGTCCTGGCCTTCCAAGCGCTGCCTGACCGCGCTGCTAATGCGATGTCAGGACATGCCGTCAGGTGGCAAGCCGTTTCGACGCAAAAGACGTCAGGTGGTGATCAGAGAAGCTGGAGGGAGCCTGCCGCTGTCTTGCCGCGTTCGGTTTTCAAGTCGAAAGCGACCTTCTGTCCTTCGGTCAGAGTCATCATGCCGGCCTCTTTCACGGCTGTGATGTGTACAAACACATCCTTGCCGCCGTCTGAAGGCTGAATGAACCCGAAACCCTTCTCAGTATTGAACCATTTCACGTTTCCCGTCGCCATAGCCGCATCCTCTGAAGATTGCGTCTTGCGGGCAGGCGGATGCTCGATCCGACGACCCGGCGAAAGAATTGACCGAAAAGACAAGGTTGTCGAGACCAAACGTGAAGCGTCACTGGCCGACGATTACAACCGGTTTATCATCACAACTGTGAGTTGCCATCGAATGGCGCTGATGCATCAATATACACCTCCGGTAGTGCTGGATCGATCATACCCAGCGCCGACGCGCGATCCTTCCAAGGACGATGATCTTTGCGCCACGCGCAACCTGCGTCATGACCTGCCGAAGAGCAGGTTCCGAGGGAGGCGGACGTCTATCGCCCGCCGGTATCGCTCACGATTGCTCTGATCTCGCGTGCGACGGCAAGGAGCGCCCCGTCCCGACATCACCGCGTGCCGTATCCGCGAGCAAGGTCGCGGCATCCCTGAAAGCCTTCAGTGCCGTGTGTATCGCTGAGTTGAGCGGTACCGTCGCCTGATACTGCCCTATCTCGCGCCGGGCGCTCTCGACCAGGGCGAGGAGTTTCTCCGCGTCATAGGGCGAGAAATGCCTCTGTGTGCGCGTCACCATCATCCGATCCTCTTCCACGGCGCGCGACGGCGCACAAAACCCTTCGAGACCAGCCGCTCGGCGTCGGCGGCCAGGACTGCGAGATCATGCAGGAGCATGCGGATCGCCTCGCGCGCGTCGCCCTTGGCCTCGCAGAGCACCGCGTCGATATCCTGATCGGTGATGACCGTGATGGTCCCCTGATCGTCTGGCATATTTCATTCTCTCAATGAGAACAAAGATGGAACATTCTGCGATTGGGGAGTCAAGCAACCCGGCCGTGTACCGGCGGCTTCTGCCCGGAGAAAGTCGGGCTTGTCGCGTACGGGCGCTCTTGGTGGATCCGTTGCGTTCTGCTGCGCTCCCTGGCTGGTGCGCCAGCATTCCGCGCATTCGCGTGGCGCCCACGCCCACGCGCTAGTGATGGCTGGAGCCATCGTAGGGCTGCTCCCGAATGAGCTTCAGTTCGGTGGCGAGGATATCGGGTGACGCGTTGGCATCGGTCCCGAAGGCCCGCCGCAGCCAGCCATTGGCGTCGATCAGAACCTGCGCGGGCGGCTCTCCGCCGCCGGTCAGTTCCGCGAGCGCAGTGGCCAGCGGCTCCGGGTCCTCGACCGGACAGCGGGCCGCCGCGCCGTCAGCCTGGACCTGCGCGGTCGTGCCCTCGATCCACAGGCGCAGGACCCGACCATCGCCCGGAGCCAGGATGACGCCCTCTTGGCAGCCGGCGACGAAACCTGGCATGCGGGCGGCCCCGGCAAAGCGCATCTCGGAGCGGTCATAGATGCGTGCGCCGGCGCGCAGCCGGATGAAATCGATCAAGGCCCAGATCTCGGCATCGCCGAGCCCGGTTGCCGCCGGCATCGGCCCGGCGCCGTGGCGGATCGACCAGAACAGCTCCCCGCCCGGGCGGCCCGCGATCAGCGGCGCCGAGAGGTCCGGAGGCCAGACCGCCTGCGCGACCGCGACCGGCCCGCGGCCGCGCGCGTCGAGGCCATGGCAGCTCGTGCAGTCGCGCTGGAACAGCGCGCGACCGGCCGCTATCGAGCGCGCGGAATAGCCGGTCGGTGAGAGCTGAAAGCTCGTCGGCACCGCGGCGACGACATAGGGGCGCCATGGCGGCACCTGGATATAGACCAGTGCTGCGGCTCCAGCCGCGAGCGCCGGCCAGCGCAGCTTGCGCAGCACGACGGCTAGGATGAAGAGCGCGGCCGTGATGGCGATCGGGCCGAGCAGGCGCAGGAGCCCGTCGCGCAGATAGGCATCGTCCCACAGGCCCGGAATAGGTCGCAGCGGCAAGGGCCAATCCGGCTGTTCGTGGATACCCGGCGGCTGGCTTGCGAGCGCGGCGGCAGCCGCGACCATGGCAAGCCCGACCCCCGTCTCAAGGGCGAGAGAGCGACGCAACCCGCGTATCGACCCGCCGGCCTCCGCCTGCAGTACGAAACGGAAGCGGTTGGCGCTCGCGATCCCGAGCAGAACCGCAAACAGGACGAGCTTGAGCAAGGCGAGCCGCCCGTAGTTCGTGCCGAGCGTCGCCGCCAGCGTGCCGAGAAGCGCCTGCACCTGCATCAGCGAGGTTACGGCAAGCGTCAGCACGCAGGCGAGGCCGAGCGGTGTGAAGCGGCGTGCGATGGCAGCCGCCTGCGAGGGCAGGAGAAAACACGTCGCGAGCAGCGGCAGCAGCGCGCCGAGCCAGAGCCCTGCAGCCACGACATGCAGGCCAAGGGCGATCGTGACCCAGCCGTCGGTTGCCGCGCCATGGCCGAGCCCGCCTTGCAGGAAGGCGGCCGCTGCGAGAAGGGGCAGGGCGAGCCAGCGGCCGCGTCCCTCGCTGCGTAGCATCCACAGCGAGACGACCAGCAGGGCGAGGCGCAGCAGCAAGGTCCCGCCGAAGAGGGTCTGGAGGATGGCGAGCGCCGCCTCCCGGCTCGCGACGGCGTTCCCCAGCATGGCGCTGCCCTGGAACCAGAGCCAGGCGCCGCCGCTGACAAGGGACAGCACGACGCCGGCCCGGCTGAACCGGGCCAGCCTTCGCAGCAACGAGGTAGCCTCCGGCGAGGCGCCCAATCGTCCCCACGCCAGCAGGCGAAAGGCTTCGGTGCCGAGGCTGGACAGCAAGGCGGCGAGATGGAGCCAGCGGATCGCCGGCAGTGCCGCCTCGATGAAGGCAGTCACATCAGGGCCTGACGGTAAACTGGTACCGCCCGGTGACGCGATGGGTATCGACGGAGATCGCCGCCCATTCGACCGTGTACGGGCCCGGCGCCGTCGCTTTCAGGCGGATTTTCAGCGCCTTGCCGTCGCCCGCCACGGCTTCCGCCGGCGCGAGCTGGACCTCGTGGCCCTGCGCGTCGCGCACGGTGATGCTGCTGAGCTTGACCTCGAGGGCCTCGGTGAAGCCGAGCACGATCTCGGCCGGGGCGGCGACGGTCGCGCCCTCGGCCGGCGACGCGGTCCTGAGATGGGCATGGGCGAAGGCTGGCGAGGCGGCGAAGGTCGAGGCCGCAAGAACGAGGGCGAGCGTGAGCCCGGTGACGCGAGACATGAATAGGGTCCTGTGATGGAGAGAGGGCTTTCGCCTGGCGATCACCAGCTGGCGTCGAGCCCGAGATGGGCGAGAGCCTGCCCGCGCAGTTCTGCAAGGCGTGGGTCGCCGCGATGGCGGGGATAGGGGAGGTCGTTGACGATCTCGGCCTTGATCCGGGCCGGGCGCTCGCTCAGCACGATGACGCGCTGGGCCAGGAACAGCGCCTCTTCCACGTCATGGGTGACGAGCAGCGTGGTGAAGCCGCGCTGGCGCCAGAGCTCGGCGATCTCGGTCTGCATCGCGATCCGCGTCAGAGAGTCGAGCTTGCCCAGCGGCTCGTCGAGGATCAGCACGCTGGGATCATTGACGAGCGCCCGCGCCAGAGCTGCGCGCTGCGCCATGCCGCCGGAGAGCTGGCGCGGAAAGGCCCGTTCGAACCCGGCGAGACCGACCGTCCGCAGCGCATCGTCGACGCGGCTCTTCTGTGCGGCGAGCAGGCCGCGCGCCTCCAGCCCGAGGGCGACATTCCTCCAGACGGTGCGCCAGGGATAGAGCGTCGGGTCCTGGAAGACGACGACGCGGGACGGGTCGGGCGCCGTGATCAACTCTCCCGCGGCTGAGATCCGGCCCCGCGAGGGCTGTTCGAGCCCGGCGACCAGCCGCAGCAGCGTCGACTTCCCGCAACCGCTCGGGCCGAGCAGGGCGACGAATTCGCCGGCCCGAACGTCGAGGTCGATATCGTCGAGCACCGGCAGCGGCCGGCCTTCGAGATCGAAGGCATGCGAGACACCGGCGATCGCGAGATCGGCTCCTCGCGCGGCCGGCGCGGTGCGATCGGCAGCGAATGTGAGTGGAGCGGCTACCATTTCACCACGTCCTTCTGCCAGCCGAGCAGCCGGTCGCGCGCGGCGAAGAGCAGCGTGATCAGGCTCGAGAAGATCAGCGCCATGACGATCAGCGCGCCATACATGTTGGCATAGGCGGCCCAGCCCTGGGCCCATTGCAGGTAATAGCCGAGGCCCGATTTGACGCCCATCATCTCGGCCGCCACCAGCACCGAGAAGGAGGCGCCCAGCCCCATGAACAGGCCGACGAAGACATGCGGCAGGGCGGCCGGGATCGCGACCTTGAAGATCAGGAACGAGCGGCGGGCGCCGAGCGTGCGGGCGACGTCGTAATAGGCCTTGTCGACGCTGGCGACGCCGGACCAGGTCAGTACCGTGACCGGGAACCACGTGGCGAGCGCGATCAGGAAGATCGCCGCCGAAAAGCTCGAGGGAAAGAAGAAGAAGGACATCGGCAAGAGCGCGGTCGACGGGATCGGCCCGAGGAAGCGCAGCACCGGGTGGACCCAGTAGCCGAGTCCGCGCGACCAGCCGATCGCGACGCCGGTGACGAAGCCGGAGATCGTGCCGAACGCGAAGCCGAGCGCGAGCAGCCGCAGCGAATGCAGCACGCTTTCGCCCAGACGCGGCCAGTCCTCGGCATAGACCTCGACCAGCGCGGAGGGCGGCGCGAAGAAGGGAACCGGAAGCAGGCCGAGCTTGGCCGTCAGCAGGTCCCAGATTCCGACGAAGAGCGCGAGCACGACGAGCCAGGGCGCAGCCCGGCCGAGCCGCGAGCCGAGCGGCGGCCAGACGGCGCCGATCGTCGTGGCAATCGCCAGCAGGACCGCCCATGCGACGAGGCCGAGATTGGTCTGGTCGACATAGAGCGGTTCGGCGAAGCCGACCTTCCTGTTCGCGAGCAGGGTGACGGACGCGGCGACAGCGGTCCAGGCCAGTGTGGCAAGGGCGCCCCGCGCCAGCACCCAGCCATCGACCTGCAGGGGCGGCCGGTCGAAGGTTGCCGCGGAGCCTGTCTGTTCAAACGGCGACATTGGGCACGATCTTCTGCGCGAAGGCCTTGGCGTCGGTGCTCTTGCGGATCACGTTGACGAGCTTCAACTGTTCGGTGAACAGCGCGACATCGTCGCGCAGCGCCGCTCCGGTGGAGTGGTGGTCGTGGGTGTGGCTGCGCAGGATTGCCGCCACCGTCTCGGGCGTCACCTTTGCCGGGACGAAGGGGGCGAAGATCTCGGCCGTCTTGTCGGGATTGGCAGCTGTCCAGGCCTGGGCCTCGACGATGGCGCGGGAGACCGCAGCTGCGACCTGGGGCTGGTCGCGGATCAGGGCGCCGCGCAGGCCGAGCACGCAGCAGGTCGACTTGGCGTATTGGCCCTCGAGATTGGTGGCGAGTTCGACGAGCTTGTCGCGCTCGCGGATGAGATAGAGATGCGGGTCGTCGCCGGCCAGCGCCTGGACCTCGCCCTTTTTCAGCGCTTCGCCAAACAGGTCCTGCGGGTACTGCACCCAGCTGACATCCTTCTCCGGATCGAGGCCGATCTCGGCGAGGCGGATGGCGAAGAAGTTGCGCACGGGGCTCGCCGGGTCGGTGACGGCGACGGATTTGCCCTTCAGGTCCTTCAGGCTGCCGATGCCGGCATTCTCGGCGACGAGCAGTCGCATGCAGCCGCCATGGGTGCCGACGGTCAGGCCGACATCGAAACCTTGTTCGAGGGGCTTCAGCCAGCGTAGCGCCATGCCGATGCCGCCATCGGCATGGCCGGTGGCGATCGCCTGGAGCAGCGCATCTGTCGGCCCGCTGAAATTCACCGGTTCGACCGCGATGTTGTATTTCTCGAACAGGCCCTGCTTCAGCGCGACCGAGATCGGCGACTGGCAGACGGCCGTCTGGCCCCAGGCGAGCTTGATCGTCTGGCGCTGCGCCAGCGGTGCGGCCTGGGCTAAGGCGTGATGCCCGGCGAGACCGGCAAGCGGCGCGGCGGCGAGTGCGGCGGCTCCGCGCAGGAGCGCGCGGCGGGTGGGCTGGCTGGTGACAAGGCTCATATTTGCTCCTTTGCCGCTGCGGTGAGCGGCTACGTGCAGGGAGGGCGAGAAGATCAGGCGGCGGCGCGGCTGGCCGGGACGCGTTCGACGGTTCCATGCACATCCGTGCCGCGCCGGAGCAGGTTCAGGATCGGGCAGAAGCGCTCGACTGCGGCGTTGAGGGCGTCCAGATCGGTTGCATCGGTGGTCAGCCGCACCGTGTAGGAGAGGTCGTGCGGGTAAACTGGCACCGTCTCGAAACCGGGCGTGCCGGCGCGGGGATCGAGCTGGCCCTGCACCTCGACGGAAACATCCCGCAGATCGATCTGCTGGTCGGCGGCCTGGATCAGGTAGGTGTGAGTCAGGCAGCTGGACAGCGCGCCGAGCAGCAGTTCCGGCGAGCTCGGGCCGAGATCGTAGCCGGCGAAATCCGGCGGGCTGTCGCTGACGACCTGGAAGTCGCGGATCCGGATGCGCCGGACGCCGCTGCGCCCTTCGGCCGTGGCCCGGGCTTGCAGCCGCTGCGGCCGGGCCTCCGGCGTGCGGGCATGAGCCTTGCGGCGCAACAGGGCGTCGCGCTTCTGGGCGAGGTATTCGGTGAGGTCGGACATGGTTGGCGGCTCACGGATGGGAAAGGGCTGGGGAGAGGGGCTTGCCTCGATTTCGCGCGTTCGCCCGGCCGCTGTGCCGCTGGAGAACGGCGCATCGGAGACATCACGAAATCCAGGGGGAGGTCGTTCGGGCAGCGGCAAGACCGCGTCCCGCTTCAAGGGCCGATGCATCGGGAGACCGCTGTCGCGGTTCTGTCCGCGGCAGCGACGAGCGCCCGCCTAAAATTCCGAAATCATAGCCTTCGACGGCAAGGGGGCTGCCGGCCGATCGTTGTCAGTTCAAGCGGGAAGGGCATTCGCGTCTCCAAAGCAAGAGAGGAGCCCACGAGCGATCGTGGTGCTTTTAGCGTTGTTGACGCGGCGCAAGCTACTCCAGCAAATCCCGCGGTGAAGACGTTAGGATTACTCTTCACGTTCAAGATTATTGCTCAGATGATTATTTGTATCAATGAAACAAACTGTGCGTTTTGATTGCGGAAAGGCGATGATTTGTTCCTGTTCGGGGCTGTGGTGACGAAAATCAGGTTCCTCAAATCCCGCCGCCCCGAATCCTAGTAGGCTGCAGCGGCGACCGGGAGCGAGGGCGGGCTCGCCGTTTCCGTCTGCGCGACGGTTGGGCCGAGCTTGGGCGGGCTGAGATAGCGTTCGCCGCTATCGGCAACGATGGCGACGATCGTCTTGCCCGCGTTTTCGGGGCGCCGGCCGAGTGTGGCGGCGGCAAACAGCACCGCTCCCGACGACGTGCCCGCCAGGATGCCTTCCTCCTGTGCCAGCGCCCGGGCGAACTCGCGGGCCTGCGCCGTGTCGGTCACGATGACCTCGTCGACGACGGCAGCGTCAAAATTCTCGGGCAGGTACGCGACCTCGACATCGGTCACCTTATGGACGCCCTCGATGCTGTCGGGGTAGGGCGTCTCGGCCGAGGGGATCGAGGCCGCGCCGGGCTCGACGACGACGACCTTCACGCCGGGCTTCTGCGCCTTCAGGAAGCGGCCGGTACCGGAGATCGTGCCGCCGGTACCGACCGCGGCTACGAAGATGTCGACCTCGCCCTTGGTCTCGCGCCAGATCTCCGGCCCGGTCGTTTCGTAGTGAACGCGAGGGTTTGCCGGGTTTCCCCGCTGGTTGGTGTAATACGCATCGGGATTCTCGCGGCGGACGCGGTCGATGATCGCGTGGATGGCGCCGGTTTCCAGGAATACGCTGTTGTCGATCAGGACGGTTTCGGCGCCATATTGGTGAAGCAGCCTGATCTTGTCTTCGCTGATCGTGTTCCGCAGGTAGAATTTCGAGCGGTAGCCGCGGGCCGCTGCCAAGGCGGCGAGGCCGATGCCGGTATTGCCGCTGGTGAGATCGACGATGAGCTGGCCGGGCTTCAGCGCCCCCTTCTCCTCGGCCTCGCGAATGATGCCCCAGGCCGTGCGGTCCTTGATGCTGCCGGCCGGGTTCAGATACTCGATCTTCGCGAAGACGCGGGAGGCGATCTCCAGCCTTTCCGCAAAGCGGCGCAGCTCCAGCAGCGGCGTGTTGCCGACCAGCGCTGCAAAGTGGTCGTTCTGCGTTCCCATGATGCTCTCACTCCCAGGAGAGGTGGCGCATGCCACCGAAGACCGGCGCGATGGCCGGTCGCCTATGTTCGGCAGCCGTTTGCCCCTGATTGGCAGGCGCTGCGGCGTGCAGCGTCATGCTGCCGGCGAGACTGCGTCTGCGCCGCTCAAGCCGCTGCTACCTGTGCCGTCGCCGCGCGATGGGCCGCCAGCCTGGCCGCAATCTTCGCCTCCTGCTCGGCCTTGACGATGGCGACGCGGGCCGTCGCTTCGTCGAGCGATGCGGCCGGGGGATAGATCGCTGTGCTGCCGGCGGTGCCGGCCTTCGCCCCGATATGTTTTTCAAAGGGCAGGGAGCGATAGAGCGTCGGGTCGACTGTCGTGTCGAAGAGCGGCCGATAGCCGAGCGACAGATACAGGCCCGTCGCTTCCGGCTGCCGGAACCCGGTGGTGAGATAGGCCCGGGTGTAGCCGAGCTCGGCCGCCGCCTCTTCGAGCGCGAGCACGATCTGCCGTGCCAGCCCCTGCCGCCGCAGATCGTCCCGCGTCCAGATGCGCTTGAGCTCGGCTGTCTCGTCGTCATGGCTCATGAAGGCGCCGCCCGCGATGGTCTCGTCGCCGCGCCGCAGGAGCAGGAAATCTCCCAAAGGCGGGGCGAAGGCCTCTGGGGGGTAGCGCAGGATCTCGGTGCGCGCGCCGCCTGGCCTGCTGTTGGCCCCGTATCGGCCGTCGTACTCGGCAACAAGCCCTTCGATCAAAACCTCTGCTATCCCACCAAAGGGAGACGATCGCACGATCAAGTCAGTCATGGCACGGTTCCGGAATTTGTCGTTGAGCGGGAATAAGCGCCCATGGCATTCGTATCCGAACCGGTTGCGCAATCAATACTGTCGGTGCAATAAGTATATTTGGCTATACTGAGGGTGATTTGGAAATCTATAGTTCCCCAATCGGCGGGCGAGACGGAAGGAATTTATCCGCCTCGCGATCAGCGCGCCTCGGCGCCAGCAGCTCAGTTCGTGAATGCGGCGAGCCGGGGGAGGTCGAGGCCAAAGCGCTCGCGCAGGCTGGTTTCCTCGTAATGTCGGCGGTACAGCCCTCGCTCCTGAAGCACGGGGATGACGAGATCGACGAAATCGTCGAGCCCGTCGGGCATCGAAGCCGGGATCAGGTTGAAGCCGTCTGCAGCGCCCTGCTCGAACCATGATTGCAGGTCGTCGGCGATCGTCTGGGGCGAGCCGATGATGATGCGATGGCCATGGGAGGCGATGGCGAGCGCTGCGAGTTCGCGCAGCGTGTA
The DNA here is from genome assembly GCF_052115465.1 of Allobosea sp. 2RAB26. NCBI lineage: Bacteria > Pseudomonadati > Pseudomonadota > Alphaproteobacteria > Hyphomicrobiales > Alloboseaceae > Allobosea > Allobosea sp. 2RAB26. The sequence continues at coordinate 40,244 of NZ_JBFRGS010000009.1, forward strand.
ATTCTCGGCGCGCGCCTTGTTCAGGAGCAGGCGCACCCGGCTCTCGCCATGGATGCGTTCGCCCGGCTCCGGCACGGGCCCGTCGAGCGGATGGCCGGACAGGTCATAACCCCAGCGCCCCGACAGCTGCCGGATGCCGGCGGCGATGTCGGTATGCTCCTGCATCGCCGCGAATTTCTCGCGCGCCTCGGCATCGGTCCGCCCGACGATCGGCATGATTCCGGGTAGGATCGGGAGGCTGGGTGCCTTGCGTCCGGCGGCTTTCGCTGCCTCGCTCAGCGCCTCGCGATAGACGTGGGAGTCGGCGATCGTGTCCTGCGCCGTGAAGGCGAGATCCGCCTCGGCGGCCGCGAGCCCGATGCCGTCGCGCGAGGAGCCGGCCTGGATGATGACGGGGTGGCCCTGTGGCGGCCGCGAGATGTTGAGCGGCCCGCGGACCGAAAAATGCGGGCCCTGATGCGCAAGCAGGCGCACCCGCTGCGTATCGAGGAACGTGCCGGATTTCCGGTCCATGATGAGGGCATCATTGGCCCAGCTGTCCCAGAGGCCGCGTACGACCTGCACGAACTCCCCTGCGCGCTCATAGCGGGCGGCGTGATCGGGCAGGGCAGTGAGGCTGAAATTCTCGGCCGCCCGGTCCGATTGGGTGGTGACGACGTTCCAGCCGGCGCGGCCATGGCTGATATGGTCGAGCGATGCGAGCTGCCGCGCCACGTTGTAAGGCTCAGCGAAGCTGGTCGAGATCGTGCCGACGAGGCCGATCTTCGAGGTCGCAACCGCCAGCGCCGAGAGAAGGGTCAGGGGCTCGAGCCCACCGGCCTTGCCCTGCGCGCCGGGCTCCGGGCCAGCCAGGTTGTCCGCCACGAAGAACATGTCGAACAGTCCTTCCTCGGCCTTGCGGGCGATCCGGATCGCCCAGTCGATATCCTCGGGATGGCCCTGCGCGGTGTCTTGCCGCCACGCCGCCGGATGCCGGCCGATCGGCTGGTGGAACAGGCCGAGATGGAGCCTGCGGGGCTTGCGTGCGTTCTGGTCGACGATGGTCATGGAGTTCTCAGGCAAGTGAACGGAGGGGGCCGCGCTCAATCGAGGCGCGGATCGAGATGGTCGCGCAGCCAGTCGCCGAGCAGTATGACTCCGAGCACGGTCAGCGTGATCGCGATGCCGGGGAAGGTCGCAACCCACCAGCTGGTCGCCAGGTACTGGCGTCCCTCGCTCAGCATCTGCCCCCAGGAGATCTCGGGCGGCTGGATGCCGAAGCCGAGGAAGCTGAGGGAGGATTCCGCCAGGATAACGGTGCCGACATTCATGGTCGAGACGACCACGAAGGAGGACAGGATATTGGGCAGGATGTGCCGCAGGATCAGGCCGAGCGGGCGCGCGCCGATCGACCGCGCCGCCGCGACATAGTCCATTTCCTTCACGCTGAGCACATCGGCCCTGACGATCCGCGCGCAGCCGACCCAATTGGTCGCGGCGATGACGACGACAAGTGGCACCAGCCCCGTTCCCGCGACGAGGGCGACGACAAGCATGAACAGCATCGTCGGGATCGCCAGCATCGCGTCGATCACGCGCATGACCAGCGCATCGACCCTGCCGCCCGCCATGCCCGCGAGCAGGCCGAGCGAAAGGCCGATCAGGCTGGAGAGGGCGACGGCGGCAAGGCCGACCGTCAGCGAGGTGCGCGCCCCGAAGATGATGCGGCTGAGCAGGTCCCGCCCCTGGCTGTCGGTACCCAGCAGATGTCGCGGATTGCCGCCCTCGAGCCAGGCCGGCGGGAGCAGCTTCAGCGAAAGGTTCCGCCGCAGCGGGTCGAGCGGCGCGAGATGGTCGGCGAGCAGCGCGGTGACGGCGATCGCGGCGACGATGGCAAGGCCGGCGAGGCCCGCCTTGTTCGACAGAAGCGAGCGCAGCACGCGCGGCAGGCGCGGGATACGGGGAAGCGGGAGGGATATCTGCATCGTTTTCATCTCGGGTCGATCAATGCCGCAGGCGGGGATCGATCAGCCGGTAGAGGGCGTCCGTCGTCAGGTTGATCGTCAGAGCCATGATGGTGATGACGAACACGGCGATCTGGATGACCGCCATGTCCTTGGTGTAGACCGCCTGCACGACGAGCTGGCCGAGACCCGGCCAGGAGAACACCGTCTCCGTGACCAGAGCCCCGCCAAGCAGCGCGATGGCATGGAGGGAGGTCATGGTCAGGGCCGGGATCAGCGCATTGCGCAGGCCATGGCGGAGGATGATGAGGATCTCCGGCACGCCCTTGGCCCGGGCGGTCCGGATATAGTCCTGGCCCATGACCTCCAGCAGGCTGGACCGGATCAGTTTGGTCAGCTCGGCGGCAAAGCCGGTGCCCAGCGTCAGCGCCGGCAGGATCAGATGCGCGAAGCTGCCGCTGCCGGAGACCGGAACCAGCCGGAGCCAGACGCCGAAGACGAGGATCAGCATGATGCCGACCCAGAAATTCGGCATCGCCTTGCCGAGGATCGTCACGGCGGAGATCGCGAAATCCGGCATGCTGTTGCGCTTGAGCGCAGCGAAGATGCCGGTCGGCAGGGCGATGAGGATCGCGACGACGAGGCCGCCCGCCGTCAGCGTCAGGGTTGCCGGAATGCGTTCGAGCACGACCGGCAGGGCATCGGTGCCGTAGCGATAGGAGACGCCGAAATCCCCGGTCAGGATATTGCCCATGTAGCGGAGATATTGGACATACCAGGGCCGATCGAGCCCCCACGCCGCGACCAGCGTGAGGCGATCGTCTTCGCTTGCATCCTCCGGGATCAGCAGCGCCGAAGGATCGCCTGTCAGATAGACCAGCACGAAGACGATCAGCGAGACGATGTAGAGCACCGGCACGAATTGCAGCAGCGCCTTGAGGGGAGAGCGTCCGCTCATGGGCGCGAGACGTCCTCGGCCGCGATCATTTCGTCGAAGCGCCCGGTATAGATGATGCGATCGCTGACGCCGTAGATCGATTGCGGGAAGAGCAGGCCGATGCGGACGCGCTGTTCGGCGACGATTTGCTGGCCCTGCTGCGAGATGGCGATGCGGTCGGCCTCGCTCTTCGCCTGGCGAACGGAGGCGGCGAGCTTCTCGAAACTCTCGTCCGACCAGTCGTAGTGACGCTTGAAATTGTCGACGAAGAGGGTCGAGGCGTCGGTGTAGGAGCCCATGCCCCAGAGATAGAGCTCGCCAAAACCGTCGCCGACGACCTTGTTATTGTAGACGGTCCAGTCGAGCACCTCGACCTGCGCGCGGAAGCCGGCATCCTCGAGATAGCCGGCGACCGCCTCGACGATCTCGCGATCCTTCACATAGCGGCCGCTCGGCGTGCTGATCTTGATGGCGGGACGCTTGCGGTCGCTGTAGCCCGCCTCGCGCAGCAGCGCCTTCGCGCGTTCCGGATCGAAGCGGATGTCGCGGCTCAGCTCCGGGGCGAAGCCCGGGATCGCCGGCGGGAAGAAGCCGCGCGTCGCCCCGCCATGCCCTTCCAGCACCTGCTGCACGATGGCATTGCGGTCGATGGCGAGGTCGATCGCCTCGCGGACGCGCGGATCGCCCGTGACGCGGTCCTTGCCGGTGCGGACATGCAAAGCGAGGTTGCGCGCGATGTCGAAGGTGATGGCGCGCGTGCCCTTGTTGTCATTCAGGCGCGCGATGTCTTCCGGCGGAACGTTCACGGCGATATCGACGCCGCCGGTCAGGAGCTCGGCCACGCGCGTCGTGGTTTCCGGAATCGAGCGGATGAGGACGCCATCCCATTTCGGCGTGCCGCCCCACCAGCGCGGGTTCTTCGCCAGGACGACGCGGTCGGATTTGACCCATTGCTTGAAGACATAGGGCCCGGTGCCGACCGGCTGCTTGAAGAACTCGTCCTTGCCCGCCTTCTCGAACGCCGCCTTGGGCAGGATGCCGGCGCCGTTGCCGACGAAGGCGTGCAGCAGCAGCGTATCGGGCCCGTCGGTTTCGATCCGCAGGGTCGTGTCGTCGGGGGCTTCGACCGCTTTGATCCGGCGGAACTTGCCGGAACTGATCAGCTTCTTGTCCTGCTGCGACCGCTCGATTGTGAACTTGACGTCCTGCGCGGTGAATTTGTCGCCGTTGTGCCAGTAGACGTCGTCGCGCAGCTTCACCGTCCAATGGATATTGTCATCGCTGCTCCAGGAGATGGCGAGACGCGGGGTGAAGCGCAGTTGTCCCTGGCTGAAATCCTTGTTGACGAGGTAATCGTAGATGTTCACCAGCGCCGACTCGGTGCTGTTATTGCCGTGATTGGCCGGGTCGAGCGAAAGGATGTCGTTTCCTTGCGCGATGGTCAGCGTTTCGGCTGCGGCTGATTTCTGAGGACCTGCAAAGATCAACGCTGCCGACATGGCCAAGACCGGCCAGCGGATCAAAGCGAACAGACTCATGGAAGCAACGCCTTTGCCTTCGAGAACATTGGGATGGCGCCAAATTAGCGTGCGCTATCCGGAAAAGGTCTTCAAATGCACGGCGATATCGACAGAGATCCTCTCCGATTATCGGATGGCGCAGAAGTTTTGTTGTCGGCACGGTGTCCTGCGCGCTGCCGGGACGCCCGGAGAATCCAACGACCGAATCCAGGCAAGCGAGGCTGCGGTCGACAGGTTTGAAGCGGCGCGGATGCGCTCGGCCGGGAGGGGGACCCGGCTATAATCTGCACCTGAAGCTCATGCTCGTCGGCCGCTGCGGATGGTCGCGCTGGGGCAGGCGCTCAAACTCCGCAGATGTGAAAGCGGCCGGGTTCCGACCGGCCTTCGTTCCGCGGGGCGTCAGCGCTTCCGTGCCACGAGGAACGGCCGGGCATCCCGGCCGCGCGAGGCGTGGTGCTCGCGCCCGATCATCTCGAACCCCGCGGCCGCGATCTCGCGTTCGAGCTCGTCCGTGCTGAGAAAGCTGACTGAGGGCGCCTTGCCGAGGCGCTGCATCAGGGGCACGACGAGGCGCAGGAGCAGGTTCATCTCAGACAGGCATGGCGTCTTGGAGATGAAGATCCCGCCCGGCTTCAGCAGCCGATGGACGCCGGCCAGGGCCGCCTCCCGCGCCGTGATCAGATGCAGCACATTGAACCCCAGCGCGACGTCGAATGTCGCGTCAGGCTCCGAGATCGCAGCCGGCGTCGCGACCTCGAACGCGACATTGCCGCAAGCTGCGGCCTCGGCCTTGCCCCGGGCGATCGAGATCATCTCGCCGGAGATATCCGTCGCCACGATGCGCCCGACATGAGGCGCGAGCCTCAGCGCCGTGGTGCCCGTGCCGCAGCCGAATTCGAGGACCGTATCGCTGCCCCCAAGATAATGCCGCGTGCGCTCCAGCGTGCGCTCGTAGCCTGCCATGTCCGCGATCGGACCGGCGGCGTATTTCCGCGCGGCCCGGTTCCAAAAGCGCGTATCATTCGCAATCTGTGCCATGGCCGCCCCCATGCCGCTCTCTAGCACAGGCGCAGTCAGTCTGGCCTGTCGCCTGTCGGCACGATCGTATCGCTCGTCACTCCGCAGCCAGCGAATGATGGCGGCGGCGCAGTTCCGGATGCTCCGAAAAGGGCTGCAACGGCGTCATCCAGCGCCGAAGCGTGTCGGCGGCGTCGAGTTTCGCGACGAAGGGGTCATTGCCATGGACCGTCCAGGCGATCGTCGCGCTGAGCTCCAGCAGCCCCCAGGCGCCCGCTGGCTGCGGCATGGTGGTGAAGCTTTCGGTCAGCGATTGCAGCGTCAGATGCGGGATTCCGTCGACGATCGTCAGCGTGTTCCAGTGGACATGCCCGGCGAGGCAGACGACCGGAGCCCGGGCCTGACGCAGCACGGCGCGTGCGCGCTCGGCACCGGGATAGGTCGAGAATTCGGGATTGCGCTCGAAATAGTAGTTGCCGGTCTGGGCGTGGCCGGAAAGCGGGACATGGCTCATGATCGCGAGCGGGCGATCGGCGGCGTTGACCGTCGCGGCGAGCCAGAGCAGGTCGGCCTCGGTCAGGATGAAGCCGCCCGGGCGGTGGATCCGTGAATCCGCCGCCCAGAGCACGAGGCGCCAATCGCCCAGATCGATGGTCCGATGGCCGAGCGGCTGGCGCAGGATGGCCTCGTTCTCGGCGACGCTCAGGTGATCGCGGTCATGATTGCCGCAGAGATGGAAGCGCGGCGCGGCGATGGCAGAAAATGCATCCGCCACCTCCTGCTCCAGTCGCAGGTCGGTCGCATGGTCGCGGTCCGAGATGCGGTCGCCGAGATCGATGACGGCATCGGGCTTCGCGTCCTCAACGAAGCGGCGGAACTCGGCCATGAGCGGCAGGGCCTGGCTGCCCATCTTGGTGAAGCTGTTCTCACCGTGATGGATATCGGCGACGATTGCGAGGCGAAGGGAGGCGGGGCGAAGAGGCTTGGCCATGGCTGGGCTCACGATGCGAAGGACGAGGGCGAAAACGGAGGGGCCGGCCCGGGCCGACCCCTCCCGGTTGGTTCAGCGGGCGGCGAGCGTCACGCGGCCGGCACGGAAGTCGAGGACATAGGGGATGTGCCCGGGCAGGGGCCGCCAGGCGAGCGAGCGCTTCATGCCGTATGACTCGTAGGGCTGATAGAGTGGCAGCACCGGCGGGTCGTTCTTGATCGCCTGCATCAGATCGGCATAGGCCTTCTTGCGCTCGCCGAGGTCGGTCGAGAAGCGGAAGCGCTCCCACAGCGCGATATAGGCGTCGTCAGCCTTGAAGCGACCTTCCGAGGCGGAATTGCCGGTCGGAGCCCACATGATGCCGAAGGCGCCCGCGGGATCCGGGAAATACATCGGGTTCGACCAGGCGCGCGCCATCATGGTCGGATCGGAGCCGGTCCATTGCTCGGTGACGTTGAGCTGGGTCTTGACGCCGATGGCGGCCCACATCTCCTGGATCGCCTGCGCGGCGAGCAGGCCATTGGTGTAGTAGGCGGCCTGAACGTCGTAGCGGATCGGGGTGCCGTCATAGCCGGCTTCCTTGAGCAGGGCCTTGGCCTTGGCCGGATCGTACTCGAAGGTGGCGAGCTCGGGCATGTAGAGCTGGCCGAACTGCTGGAAGCTATGGCTCGTCGGCACCTTCGCCTTGCCGAACCAGAGCGCCTCGTTCAGCGTCTTGCGGTCGATGGCGTAGGAGAGCGCCTGGCGCAGCTTCGGATGGGCCATCTTCGGGTTCTGCGTATTGAAGATGACGACGTGAAAGAGCGGCGTCTGCATGCCCTCGACCTTGAGCTTCGCGTCCGAGGCGATCGGCTCGAGCTGGTCCGGCGGGACATTGGTGATCAGGTCGACCTCGGCATTCTTCAAGGCCGTCAACCGGCCCGAGAGTTCCGGGATGCGTTGCACCGTGACCTTCTGGAACGGCGCCTTCTCGCCCCAGAAGCCGTCGAAGCGCTCATAGACGAGGCGCTGGTTCGGCACGAATTCGGTGATCTTGTAGGGGCCGGTGCCGACGGGCTTCAGCGCGAAGGCCTCGAAATCGGCCGGCTCGGCGACGTTCGGATCGCCCGTCAGGGCCATGATGTATTTCTTAGGTACGATCATGCCCTGCTGCACATTGAGCAGGGTCTCGAACAGCGGTTCGGGCTTCGTCGCGGTGATCCGCACGGTCTCGGCATCGACCGCCTCGACCTTGGCCATGTTGGGCAGCGTGTCGCGCTTGCGCACGCTATAGGGCGCAAAACTCGCGTTGATGATGCGGTCGAAGGAGAAGACCACATCCTCGACCGTCATCGGAGCGCCGTTGTGGAAGGTCACGCCCTGGCGGATCTTGAGTTCGATCTCGGTCGGAGAAACCTGCTTCCAGCTCGTGGCGATGCCCGGCTGCCAGACGCTCTCGGCGCGGGTGGCGTCCTTGCCGATCAGCGGGTCGAAGGCGTTGAAATAGAACTGCGAGCCGACATTGGAGAAATCGCGGCCGGGATCGAGCCAGGGCGCCATGTTCTGCACGCCGACCTTGAGCTCCTGGGCGCGAGCAAGCCCGGTCAGGGCGGTTGTCGCGAGCGCGGCGGCGAGCGCGGTCTTCAGCAAGGTCTTGAGCATCAGTTCAGCCCTTTCGGTTGGAGCGAAGGTGGTTCGGCAGGCAAGGTGGAGGCGGCGCGTCAGCGTTCGCGCAGGCGCACGTCGAAATGGTCGCGCAGGAAATCGCCGAGCAGCATGGCGGCGAGGCTCACGAGCACGATCGCCGCAGCCGGCACCACCACGATCCAGGGTGCGGAGGCCATGTAGTCGCGCCCCTGGCCGACCATGGAGCCGAGCGTGGCAGTGGGGGGCTGGACGCCGAGCCCGAGGAAGGAGAGGGCGGATTCCAGCAGGATCAGGTTCGAGAAGTTCAGGCTCGCCATCACCACGACCGGCGAGACGATATTGGGGATCATGTGGACGGTCGCGATGTGCCAGCGAGTCGCTCCGGCGGCTCGGGCCGCCTCGATGAAGGGCAGTTCCCGCAGGCCGAGGACCTGGGCGCGCACAAGCCTGGTGAAATGGGCCCAATAGGCGATGCCCAGCACGCCGATCAGCACCGCGACATCGGTTCCCGCCAGCGCAACCACGAGGAGCGCGACGAGCGTGAAGGGCAGTGACAGCTTGATGTCGACGAGCCCCATGACCAGCGCATCGACCCGGCCTCCGAGTTGCCCGGCGACGAGCCCGAGCGCGACGCCGATGACGAGCCCGATCAGCGTTCCAAACAGCGCGAGCGCCAGCGTCAGCCTGAGGCCGTACAGACAGCGCGAGAGCAGATCGCGGCCGAGTTGATCGGTGCCGAGCCAATGCGCCGGATTGGCGCGCTCGAAACCGAGCGGGGGCCGCAGCCGCGCCAGCAGTTTCTGCTGGTCGGGGTCGAAGGGCGCAAGCACGGGCGCGAGCACCGCCAGGAGGACGAGCACGAGCGCCAGAAGCGCGGCCGCGACGACCAGGGCGTTCATGCCGGCCGGACGCGCGAAGCGCCGGCGCGGCTTGTGCTGCGGGGCAAGCACGATCTTGGCACCTGCAATTTTGGCGTCGAGGGTATCGGTCATGACCGCTCAGGCTCCAGCCAGGCGCACGCGCGGATCGACCAGCGCATAGGCGAGATCGACCAGTAGGTTGACGACGATGACGGCGGAGGCGACGACGAGGACGCCGAATTGCAGGACGGGATAGTCGCGGCGCAGCGTCGCTCCGACCAGCAGGTCGCCGACGCCGTTCCAGGCGAAGACGGTCTCGACCACCACCGCTCCCGAGACGAGCGTGGTGATTTGCAGGCCGAGCACCGTGATGACCGGGATCAACGCGTTGCGCAGGCCGTGATGGAGAATGATGCTGCTCTCGGCGAGCCCCTTGGCCCGGGCCGTGCGCATATAGTCCTGCGAGAGGACGTCGAGCATGGCGTTGCGAGTGTAGCGGACCAGCGCCGCGACGAAATAGGCCGAGAGCGCGACCGTCGGCATGACGTAATGCGCGAGTGTGGCCGAGCCGGCGCTGGGCAGCCAGTGCAGCGTGTAGGAGAAGACCAGCAGCAGCAGGATGGCGAGCACGAAATTCGGGATGGCGTAGCCGAAAAGGGCCGTGAAGAGCACGGCGCTGCCGCGCCCCTGGCCGCGCCAGACGGCAGCCAGGATACCGGCCGGCACGCCGATGCAGATCGTAAGCGCCAGGGTCGCGACCAGGAGCGAGGCGCTCTGCCAGAGCCGTTCGGTGAAGATCGTCGCGACCGGCCGGCGCTCCATCAGTCCCAGGCCGAAATCGCCTGAAAGAAGCGAGCGCCAGAACAGCCAGTACTGCTCGGCGACGGAACGATCGAGCCCCCAATAGGCAATCATCTCGCGGCGCGAGGCGGCATCCAGCCCTTCCGGCATCAGGAAGTCGATCGGGTTGCCCGTCAGGCGCGTGGCGAGGAAGACGACCGAGGCGATCACCCAAAGCGTGATGCCCATGCGCAGCAGCCGGCCTACGAGGAATTCAAGCATGTCTTCCTCCTGCCTGGAGCCGCCGGACGTCGCCCTGCATGCCCGGCCTCAGTCGTGGCCCGTGCTGCGACGGGCTCGTTCTAGGCTGTGCTTCATGACAGGATGATGAAATAATCTCATTCGATATTGAATTTGACACTGAATTTATCTCAGTTCATGGACGAGCCTCACTTGCTGTCAGGGTTTGGATTCGCGCCATGGGCTCGCTTCACGGCATTCAGGGGTGTCTCGTCGATCTCGACGGCACCCTGGTGCGCGGCCGGCAGATGCTTCCCGGCGCAAATGCCTTTCTCGAAAGCCTGGACGGCCGTTTCGTCATCGTCTCCAACGATGCCGAGCATACGCCGCTCGAATTGTCGCGTGCCCTGAAGCGTCTTGGCCTGACCATCGCGCCGCGCCGGATCGTTCTTGCCGGCTCGACCGCGCTCGACGAAATCGCGCGCCGGCAGCCCCGGGCCCGCATCTCCATGATGGCTAGCAAGAGCCTCATGATCCATGCCCGCGACCGCGGCCTTGTCCCGGTGCAGGAGCGGCCGGACATCGTCTTTCTCGGACGCGACCGGCATTTTTCCTATGAACGCCTGATGCTTGCAGCCAATGCGGTACGCGGCGGCGCCGAGCTCGTCGCTGCCAATCCCGATCTCGTCCATCCCGGCCCGGATGGCGCGGTGGTGCCGGAGACCGGTGCATTGCTGGCGGCGCTGCTCGCCTGCACTGGCCCCGTGCCGTACCGCATCATCGGCAAGCCGGAACCCGCCTTGTTCGAGGCCGGCCTGGCGCTGCTCGGGCTGTCCAGGAATGCGGTGCTGATGGTTGGGGACAACCCGGCGACCGATGGTGAGGGCGCACGGCGCCTTGGCCTGCGCTATTTCGAGCTTCGCGACGGGGTCTTCCCCGCCATCGCGGCGAATGCGCCTTGTCGTGACCCGGCCGGCATGCTGGCCTTCCCGGCATGACGGCGTCGAATCGCAATCCCGGACCGGCCCAGGCCGCCCCCGGCGAACCAGGCACCGAAAGGCGCAAGGGCACCGGCACGCCCGGTCTCGAGGGGGCACTCGAACGCCTGCAGGCGCTGCGCGCCAACCTGCCGCCCAAAGCTGCCCGCATCGCCGATTTCTTCATGACCCATGCCGCCGAGGTGGTGCATATGTCGGTCACCGAAGTGGCCGAGCGCACCGGCGCGAGCGAAGGCAGCGTCATCTCGCTCTGCCAGCAGCTCGGCGCGCGGGGCTTCCAGCAGGTCAAGATCGCGCTGGCGCGCGATCTGGTGCAACCGGTTCAGTTCATCCACGAGGATCTGGCCCGTTCCGACGACACCGGTGCGGTGATCGAAAAGATCTTCCGCAGCGATCTCCAGGCCCTGCACGACACGATGAAGGTGCTCGACACCACGGCGATGGAGGCCGCGGTCGCCGCGATCCTGAAGGCGCGCCGCGTCGAGCTCTACGGCATCGGCAGCGCGGCCCCGATCGCCGAGGATGCCAATTACCGCCTGCTGCGCATCGGCATCGAGGCGAAGGTCGTGGTCGATTCCCATGTCCAGGCGATCAGCGCCTCGTTGACCGGGCCTGACGTGGCGGTGATCACCATCTCCCATTCCGGCAGCACGCTCGAGACGGTTGCAGCCACGAAACTTGCCAAGGAAGCCGGCGCGACGACGATCTGCATCACCAATTTCGGCAAGTCGCCGCTGCTCGCCCATGCCGATATCGTGCTGCACACGATGGCGCGCGAAACGCAGTTCCGCACCGAGGCGATGACGAGCCGGATCGCACAGCTTGCCATCATCGACGCGCTGATCGCCTGTGTATCGCTCGCCGATTACGACAAGGCCCTGGCGACGATCGGCAAGACCTTCGACGTCCTGTCGAGCAAGCGCTTCTGAGCCGGGGGCAGGGGAACCTCATCCCACGGGCGGACCTATCGCGTTTGCCGCGACAGCCTGCCCTCATAGGGCACACCCAGCCCTTGCGGTTGAAGCTGCAATGTTGTGCTGGATGTCCAGACTTCGAAGCAGTCCTCGCCTCGCGCTGATTGCCAGCAGAGCGCGTCGCCCTTGACGAACCAGCGGAGATCCAGCCGGCGGCTCATCGCGTATTCCGTGAGGTTGCCGCCGGGCTGGAAGCTGTAACGCCAGTGCACGCCGTCACTGAATTCCTTTCCTGACATCAAGCGCTCGATCGCTGTGCCGTGAATGCGCCTGAAGCCTTTCAGCTCGGGGCGATGCTGCGCCCATGTCGTCGAGATCTGTCCGGCGGCTGCCAGTGCGAACAGGGGGAGGTCCCATCTTCTCATGCGCTTCAAGATCTCCGGTGGCGCGTGAGCTGCCGGCCGCCTGCAGCCTAGGCTCCAAACGCCAGGACCGCGTCGGCCGCGAACAGGTGCGTGGCCGGCCGCTAGATCGATCCCGTGACGAATCCATAGAGGACCCCAAGGACAGAGCATGCCGCCAGCACCCCGATCATGCCGACCTTGAAGCGAAACACCGCCAACAGCGCGCCAATTGTCAGGATCAGAGACGGGATGTTGACGGAGCTGAGCACAGGCACGTCGAGTGTCACGCCAAGCCCATGAACCTCGCGCAGCTCTGAAAACAGCACGTGGAGCGCAAACCAGATCGCGAGATTGAGAATGACGCCCACGACAGCGGCGGTGATCGCCGACAAGGCGGCGGACAGGGCTTTGTTGCTGCGCATCGTCTCCATGAAGGGCGCGCCGAGGAAGATCCAGAGAAAGCAGGGGACGAAGGTCACCCAGGTGGTGAGCAGGCCCCCGAGCGTGCCGGCAAGGAGGGGATGAAGCGAACCCGGTGCCCGATAGGCCCCCATGAAGCCCACAAACTGGGTGACCATGATCAGCGGACCGGGTGTCGTCTCGGCCATGCCGAGCCCATCCAACATTTCGCCTGGCTTCAGCCAGCCAAAGTGCTCGACTGCCTGCTGCGCGACATAGGCGAGCACTGCGTAGGCGCCGCCGAATGTCACCATCGCCATCTTGGAAAAGAAGACCGCAATGTCAGCGAAGACATTGCCTGGCCCCAATAGGGCCAGCAGCCCGAGAACCGGCAGAAGCCACAGAAGCAGACCAACCCCGGCGACCTTCAGCGACCAGCTGAGTGGCGGGCGAGCGTGAGCCGGAACCTCGTCGCCGAGCGCCGTATCGGCATCCGCGACCTGCGTGCCGCCGAGCTTGCCGTGCCCGTTGCCCGTCAGGAACGCTGTGAAGCCTGCGCGTCCGCCGATATAGCCAATCAGCCCTGCGGCCAGAATGACCAGTGGAAACGGCGCTTGAAAGAAGAAGAGCGCGACAAAGGCCGCGGCGGCGAGCCCAATCAGGACGTTGTTCTTGAGCGCGCGTCGGCCGATCCGGGAGACCGCCTCGAGCACGATGGCGAGGACCGCCGCCTTCAGGCCGAAGAAAAGCGCCTGGACGGCTCCGACATTGCCGAAGATCGCGTAGATCCAGCTCAGCGCCATGATGGCGATCGCACCCGGCAACACGAACAGGATTCCGGCGACCAGCCCGCCCTTGGTCTTGTGCAGAAGCCAGCCGATATAGATCGCCAATTGCTGCGCCTCGGGGCCGGGCAGCAGCGTGCAATAGTTGAGCGCATGCAGGAACCGGGTCTCGCCGATCCAGCGCTTCTCCTCGACAAGGATCCGGTGCATCACCGCGATCTGCCCGGCCGGGCCGCCAAAACTCAAGGCGGCCACACGCACCCAGACCCGCACCGCGTCCCCGAAGGAAATGCCATGATCCGGCCTGTCGCTCTTCGAGGTCGGCGTCGCGACATAGCTGTCCAGATTGGCCATGGCCCGGTCCTTCCGATTATCCGCGCTTGGAGCGGAAATACTGGTAGAGGTTGTCGAAGACGGCAGCGCCCTGCGCGATCCGCTCCTCATCGCCCGCGTTCGCCATGGCGACGCCGGCGATCAGGCTGGATATGCCCGTCGTTTCCTCGCGGCCGAACTTGCTGTCCTTGAGATCGATATCGTGGACGATCTCCGCGATGGCCTGCAGTGCCGGATCGGCTATGCCGGCACGGATCAGCAGCACTTCGAAGCTGCAGCGATCGCCCTCATGGGTGATCTCGCCTTCGAACATGTCAAAGCGCAGCTCGCCCGGTTTTGGGACATAGCCCTTGCCCGCCACGAAGCGGATGACGGCATCGGGGTCGATGAAGCGACGGATCAGCCAACTGCAGGCGATGCGATCGACATACACGTCGCGGCGCGTCACCCAGGTTCGCCCCTTGAGCTCGGCGATCGGGTCTGCCCCTTTTGGTGGGTGCTTGCTCATGACCTTCTCCTCCGTGACCCGGGCTTCGAGCTCGGCGAGCAATCCTTCGACGGCAAGGCGGCCGGTGGCACCGAAGAAGTCGATCGATACGAGTTCGGCGAGGCGCTTGCGCATGCGACCGAGCTGCGTGCGGGCGTCCGCGCGCTTCTCCGCACTCGCTTCGGTGTCGAGGCCAGCGCTGAGATCGCGGGCGTCCTTGGCGATGTCCGCGTAGTCGCTGTCACGCGCAGCATCGAACAAGGCTCTGACCTGTGCGTCCGACAGGCCATCGATGAGGCGCGCCTCGCACACCATCGCTTCGCCGCCGCCGTCGATGATCTCCTTCAAGAGCCACTCGAAATCCTCCTGCGTCTCGGCATTGGCCGGCAGCGCATAGACTGTGCTCTTGACCGCAACCGCACCGATACCTTGCAGCCGCCGCCAGATTTTCACCCGAAAATAGGCTGGCTTGGTCGGCAGTTGATGGATCAGAAGCAGCCAGCGCTGCTCTGTCCCGGTTTCGTCGCCGCTCATGAATTCACCGTCAGCGCAGCTCCTGGGCTCTGCCGGACGCTCGGGTTGGAGCTGATCGATAATCGCGCAGCAACGAGGCGGGCAATTTCAGCCGGTGCCTGGTCCGGGATGGCGAAGACGGAGCTCACATTGATCTCGCAGAGCACATAGCTGTCTTCTCCCGACGCCGTGCGCGGTCCATAGAGGAAGTCGGCATCCCAGATGATCGGCAAGGAACCGGGCTCGATACCGAGCACCGCCATCATCTGCGGCGTCCAGTCAGCCTCCATCCTGATCCTCAGGGTCTGAAACGGCTCTGCCGAGGCGGGATGCATGATCCGGGGACCTGGCTGTGCCGCTTCTGAGTCCGGTCCTTCGGGCGGGGGTGGGATCAGCGCCTTGATGAACTGGTGGCCGAAGCCCACGACCTTGTCGCCACCCATGTAGCAACGGATCATGCCGTCCGGCAGCCGGGGTTGGAACGGCTGATCCACGATGCAGCCACCGGGCGCGAAATACGCCTCGCAACGCGCCATGAAGTCCTCCAACGGGAGCTCTTCCGGCACGCTGCCGCGTCGCGCATGCAACACCCGAACCGCCGCCGCTGCACCGGGAAGCGGATCGATCCGTTCGACCTTCCACACACCCTGGCCCCCGTTGCCGCGATTCTGCTTCAGCACCCGCGGACCGGCCGTTCGCAGCTGCTCAGGGAATGCCTCGCGAAACGCCGCGTAGGATCCGTAGAGATGGGTGTCGGTGCCCCATCCGAGATGCTTCGTGCGATGCAGGACCTGCTTCACACCCATTTTGAGAATGACGTCGGGATGCGCACTCACCCAGGGGCCGCGTGTTGCGACGTCGCGCAGTATCGGGTCGAGCACTGCGCGTGTCCTCCCGTCATGGATCGGATCGACCCAAACGAGCACGCCGTCCACCCTCAGGAGTTGATCGCGGACCTCGTCCGCGAACTCCTCATCGAAGACCGCCGGTTCCGCGTGAATGCCAATCGCGGCGAGTTCCTCGAACACGCGATGAAAGCGGTTGTCCTGGGGTGTCGCCGCGCGTCGCCCCTCGCGGTCACCGCGCCAGACCACTGCCACTCCAGGCATCGCCATTTTCCCTCTCGTTTCCTCCGGGGCACACGTCCTCTGGGGACGCTTCAAGCTTGTCCGCGCTTGGCCGCGACCGCTCCGATGCCTTCTGCTGACGCCGGGTTTCCTCGGGAAACGGCCGCCGGCAGATGAATCAGGCCAACCAGCAATGCTCTGCCCCAGACTCCTCATCATTCATGAGCGTACCGTATCATCGAAATTGTCAAGTGCAACAGTTGTATCAATTTTCATACAGGCGTAGCCTTCGGCCTCTCACGGACGCGCCGTGCTGCCGAACGAGGACGCCATGCCGCATCACATCATGCCGCTGCCATTCAAGCCGCCCCGGCTCGAAGGCCTGTCCGAGCGCCTGCTCGCGAGCCACTATGAGAACAACTATGGCGGCGCGGTTCGCCGCCTGAATGCGATCGAGAGCCGGCTTGATGCGCTCGATTGGGGCGCAGCGCCGGTCTTCGACATCAATGGGTTGAAGCGGGAGGAGTTGGTCGCCGCCAACTCGGCGATCCTGCACGAGATCTATTTCGACGGACTCGGAGGTTCGGGCGATGCCGGCGGTGGTCTTGCCACTGCGCTGGAACGCGACTTCGGAAGCGTCAGCGCGTGGCGGGCCCAGTTCACGGCCTGCGCTAAGGCACAGGCCGGCGGCTCGGGCTGGACTCTGCTCACCTGGTCGGAACGCCATGATCGGCTGACGATCCAATGGGCGGCTGACCACACGAACTGTCTTGCCGGCGGCGTGCCCATCCTGGCGCTCGATATGTACGAGCACGCCTATCACCTCGATTTCGGCGCGAGGGCCGGCGCCTATGTCGACGCATTCATGAAGAACATCCATTGGGAGCGGGTCGCTGCCCGTCATGGGCGCATCGTCGCCCAACAGGGGGGCTGGGCGAGGCCGGTCTCAACCAACGCTCATGCCGTCGCTCCGGAAGATCTGCGGGGCCGCATCGCCCGCGGCGACGATCTTGTCGTGCTCGACGTCTGCCTCGCCGAGGATCTGGCGAAGCGCAGCGACATGGTGCCAGGCGCTCTGATCCGGGCACCAGAGGCGATTGCCGACTGGGCCGACGAGCTGCCGAAGGACAAGCCGGTGGTCGTCTATTGCGTCTACGGGTTCCAGGTCAGTGGCGACGCCGTCGCCGAACTGCGACGGCGCGGCATCGACGCCAGCACTCTCTCCGGTGGCATCGCCGCATGGCACGCCATTGGCGCGCCCACCGTTGCTCTCACGCTGAACCAGAAGGAGATGAGGTCATGAAATGGGTCACTCGCGAACGCCCGGTCATCGACCGGATTGCCTGCCCCTGGCTGATCGCCCGCTTCATCGACAAGGAGTCAGAATTCTTGTTCGTGGCTCCCGATCAAGTGAAGAGCGTGGCCGCCCAGACGGGCGCAACGCCCTATGATGTGCCGGGTGTGGAATACACGCATGTCGGCGACGGGTGCAGCTTCGACACCTTCGTCTTGAAGCACGGCCTCGATCGCGATCCGGCCATCGTGACGATAGCCGCGATCGTGCGCGGCGCGGATACCGATCGGCACGATCTCACCCCTCAATCCGCGGGGTTGCTGGCGATCTCCATGGGATTACGGGACGTGACGCCCGACGACCATGAAGTGCTCAAGCACGGCTTCGTCATCTATGACGCGCTCTATGCCTGGGCTTCGCGTCGGAAGGCGGAAACGCATAGTTGGCCGCCGGCGATGAAGCCGACGGCAGCATAGCGCGCGCAAGGGGGGTATTGGGAAGGAGCCCTCCCATGAGGTCCTATCGCAGTCTGGTGCTCGCCATTCCGCTCGCGATGGCATCGGCTCAAGGCTCGGCGGAAACGATCACTTTCGGATCCCTGCCGCCGGGACCCTTGCCTGCGCAGTTCACATCGGCCCGGACGGGGGAGGAGCGACCGGCACTTGGGCGGTCGTGATGGACGCTTCCGCCGAGGGCGACCGAGCTCTGGCGCAACTCAGCCAGGACAAGGCGGACTATCGTTTCCCCCTCGCCATCTACATGCCCGTTGTCCTTGGGGATGTCGAAGTCGCGATCCGTTTCCGGGCTATATCCGGTGCGGTCGATCGGGCGGCCGGCATCGCAGTCCGGCTCCGCGATGCCGATAACTACTATGTCGCCCGTGCGAACGCCCTGGAGCACAATGTGCGCTTCTACCGGGTCTTGAATGGCCGGCGCGAGGAGTTGCGCGGTGCGACGGTCAAGGTCTCGTCTTCGAACTGGCACAGCCTGACCCTGCATGCCGAGGGCAACCGCTTCCAGGTTTCGTTCGATGGAAAGCAACTGATCGATCGCGACGGTTCGATCAGTGCGCCGGGACGCGTTGCGCTTTGGACAAAGGCCGACAGCGTGACGCATTTCGATCGGCTCGAGATCAAGTCCATCTTGCCTGGGGCCAAGCCATGAGCGTCGTGGCTCCCCGACTGTCGGCGACGGCATAGGTCATGGCAATGCGGGGTCCGCAGGCGCCGCCAGGCATAGCGGCAGGGCTGCCGGACCAAGGCTCCATAACCATGCTGATTTAGAGATAGTCTAAATAAATCAAAGACTAAGCCGCTTGCGAGCTGCGTCTCCCTGTGGAAGAAGCGCCGGTGCTGGTTGTCCGATGCGCCGGGGTGAGTTGAATCCATGACGGAAAATCCGTTCCACGAGGCGACGCTGGTCGCGCGCCGCTACCTGACGCCTGGCATGATCAGGCTGACCTTTTCCGGCGGCGGCCTGACGCGCTTTCGCTCGACCGGGATCCCGGATGAATATATCCGCCTGTTCTTCCCCGATCCCGGCACCGGCGAACTCGTCCTGCCGACGATCGATGCCGAGGGGCGCTGGGTCTTCCCGGAAGAGCGCCAGCGCGTCCGCTATTCCACCT
The DNA here is from genome assembly GCF_052115465.1 of Allobosea sp. 2RAB26. Classification (NCBI taxonomy): domain Bacteria; kingdom Pseudomonadati; phylum Pseudomonadota; class Alphaproteobacteria; order Hyphomicrobiales; family Alloboseaceae; genus Allobosea; species Allobosea sp. 2RAB26. The sequence continues at coordinate 58,979 of NZ_JBFRGS010000009.1, forward strand.
ATACGGTCCGGAGCTTCGATAGCGCGCGCTGCGAACTCGAGATCGACCTCGTGGTTCATGATGGCGGCAAGGCCAGCGACTGGGCTCGCGATGCCGAGATCGGCGAGCGGATCGTGATCAACAATCCGCGCGGGCTCTATGCCCGGCCGGACGCGCTGGACCGGCAGATCCTGATCGCGGATGCCACCGGCCTGCCGGCGGTCGCGAGGATTCTCGAACAGACGCCGGAGCATGTCGCGAGCCGGGTCTTCATCGAGGTGGCGGATGAAACCCACGAGCAGCCCTTGCCGGACCATCCCCTGGCGACAACGACCTGGTTCCATTGTCCCGATGGCGACACGGATCGCAGCCGCCTCACCGACCTGCTGGTCTCGGAGCCGCTCGACGACGGACGGACCTATCTCTGGGCTGCGGCCGAGAAAACCGTCGTCAGGACATTGCGCGCCCAGTCCGAGGAGCTGAAACAATCGGGCGCCGAGCGCCAGAAGATCGTGGCCTATTGGGCGCGCTGAGCAGCGGCTGGAGCAGTGGATTGCGGTTTTCGGGAGGGCCGATGATCCGGCATTGAAGCGGGCCTTGCGGTGCCGGGACGATCGAGCGCTCGCGATGATCTCGTGAGCGGTGGGCGGACGCCAGCCCTGTCGGATGAGTATCGGGTCGATTGGGAGGTGACGCCGGCCCGATGACGCGCTCGACCGGCCAATCTCTTTGCCGCGAGGAGTCCGTTTACGAGGAACCTCCAGCTCTCCCGGCGGTTCTCCGGCGAGAAGCAACAGGAGGTCGTCATGCGTGATGGACGCGGAAACAAGCTGTCGCCGGAAGAACAACAGAAAGTGAAGTCGATCCAGGGCGCGCCGGACAAGGATTCCCTGAACAAAGTCTCGATCAATCCAGAGGTCAGGGATACGGGGTCTGCCGACAAACCGGATCCTAAGCCGGGCGAGAAGACTGCCATTGGCGGCGCCGAATAGATGCGCTCCTTCTTCTGTGTCGCATGCCACTCCGATGCGACGCGCGAGGAAGCCGCAACGCTTCGGCCGCGACCGTAGCGCTGCTGAATGACGGCCGCAGTCGCCTGGGAGTAGAGATAGGGGGTGCCCGGCGCCTCCTATGCCCGCCGCGGCGCTTTCGATCGGATAGCGCAACGGGAGTGGCGGCCGTGAAGAGACAGATCATCCGTGTCGAGCCGCTCGCGAGCTATCTTGAAAGGTACAAGGCGCCGACATCGACGGTCACCAGGCACGGCGATACGATCTATGTATCCGGCGCGCCGCCATTCGATCCGGAGACAGGCGAGATCTATACGGGCGGGATCGAGCGCCAGACGGAGCTTGTCCTGGAGCAGATGAAGCTCTGCGTCGAGACGGCGGGCTCCTCCCTCGACGACGTCCTGAAGGTCAATGTCTACGTCACCTCGGTCGAGATGTTCCCCGCGGTCAACGAGGTCTATCGCCGCTTCTTCCCCGGGGATCCGCCAGCCCGCATCTTCATCAACGTCCCGGCCTGGAATGGCGGCTTCGATATCGAGATGGATTGCATCGCCGCCGTGTGATGCGAGGAGCGCGGTCCCAGGAGCGGGGTCCCAGGAGAAGCCGATGTTCTCTGTGATCTTCGAAGTGCATCCGGCGCCGGAGCAATGGGATGCCTATCTCGGCGTGGCCAGATCGCTGCGGCCCGAACTGGAGGCGGTGGACGGGTTCGTCGACAATATCCGCTATCGCAGCATGACCCGCGAGGGCTGGCTGCTCTCGCTCTCGGGCTGGCGTGACGAGAAGGCAGTGGTCCGCTGGCGCACGACGATGCGCCACCACTTCGCGCAGGAGAAGGGTCGGTCCGGCATCTTCCTCGACTACCACCTGCGTGTCGGCGAGATCACGCGGGACACGCAGATCCCGGAAGGCCAGACGCTTCGGCAGCAGCGCCTCGACGAGACGCAAGCCGGCGAGGGGACGACCGTTACGCTGGTGACGGGCCCCAGGCCGGGGAATTGCGGCGAGGGGGCCGGCGCGGCCGAGTGCGCGGCGTCTCTCGGCCTGCTCCCGCAAGCCGATGGCCTGCTGTCATGGGATGTGTTCGACGCGGTGCTGACGCCGGGAGACCTGATCCTGCTGCTGTCCTGGCGCGACGAGATGGCGGCGAAGCGCTTTGAGGACAAGGCCTCGCTCGGAGCACAGAGGCTGCGCCATGTGCGTGTCGTGCGCGACTACGGCATGTTCGACCGGCGCGAGGCCCCGCAATACTATCCCGAGGTCGATGCTCGGCAGCGTGGCGGATAGGACGCCGCGCCATGTCGCGACTTCGGCTGCTCGCAGCCGCGGCCCGGCAGGCTGCGTCTCCGGCGGATGGCGCCTCGGCGCCCCGGGGTCAGAGCAGCCCCTTCAGGCGGCAGAGGCCAAGGGCTGCGATGCTCATCGCGTCCTTGATCCGGCCATCTCCCACCATGGCGATGACGGCTTCAAGGGCAAAGGCCTGGCTGATCAGCCCCTGCTCCTCGGGATCGAGCTTCGTTTCCGTCGCCTGCAGATCGCGCGCGATGAAGATATGGCAGCCTTGCGTCGAATAGCCGTAACACTCGAAGAGATGCCCGACATAGTGCATCTCCCTGGCCAGGAGGCCGGTCTCCTCCTCGAGTTCGCCGCGCGCCAGATCGAGAGGATCGGCCGTGGCGACGCCCTCCCAGGAGCCTTGCGGGAACTCCCAGAACCGGCCCTTCACCGGGTATCGGTACTGTTCGACAAGGCAGAGCGAGCCATCGGCATTGACCGGGATGACCAGTGCGAAGTCGCTCTTCTCGACGACGCCATAGATGCCCGTGGAGCCGTCGCTGCGTTGGATCTTGTCTTCCCTGACTGTCATCCACCGGTTCTGGTAGACGACGCGGGTCGATAGCGCCGTGATCTCGCAAACCGGGCTCTCCATTTCGTTCTCCTGCGACATGCCCGCCACTGCCTTAATCCCACGCGCCAGCCTCCGCGACGCCATCTCCCTATATCCAGTGGATGTCGAGACATTGCTCTATGTCCTCGATCGCTTTCTGAGGGATCGACTGGCGCATTGGTGCAAGTCCCTGCAGGCCGCTCCGATCTGACGGACACGGCGATGGCGGACCATCTGTTCGGCGCGATGCGGATGCCGGGCGTGGAAGCGACCGCGCCAGAGGACTTGGCGGTGGGGAGGGCGGCAGCAGCTCCCGAGAAGCGGCGCTCCCGACCCGATGCGGTTATCCCGGCGTCGCCCGATCCACGCTACTGCTCGGCCGCTGGCGCGGGTATGATCGCGCGCCTGGATTTCGAGACGGTGGCCAAAAGTGGATCTGCTGACCTTCAAGGCTTCGATTGCGCAACCACAGCCGCCTGCCGGCCTGAGTGCCGCTCTGCAGGCGCTGTGGTGGGATGCAAAGGGCGATTGGCACAAGGCGCATGAGCGCGCGCAGGAGCACGAAGACAGGGCGGGCATGCAGGTGCACGCCTATCTCCATCGCAAGGAGGGCGATCAATCGAACGCGGAGTATTGGTATCGACGCTGCGGCGCCGTAGCGTCACGACTGACGCTCGATGAGGAATGGGAGGAGCTGGCGCAGGGGCTCCTCGAGCAAGGCTGAGCCCTGTTCCAGGCGAGGTCCGGGCGTGGTTCTGGTGCGCAGGAGGCGACGCGCGCTCAGCCGCTCGGCTTGAGCGGGAACAAGGGCGAAGGACCGGGGCGGGGGGAACCCGGCCGTAAAGGCCCGGAAGCAGCACCGATGGGGGCAGGGAAGGCGCATGGCCAACGAATCCATCAGACGCCGGCTTGCTGCCATCCTGGCGGCTGACGTGGTCGGTTACAGCCGCCTCATGGAGCAGGATGAAAGCAACACCCACACGCTGCTGATGGCGCGCTGGAAAGAGGTGCTGGAGCCGCTCGTCGCACGCCATCAGGGCCGCGTCTTCAAGCGCACCGGCGACGGCGCCCTTGTCGAATTCGGCAGCGCCGTCAACGCCGTCGAGTGTGCCGCGGCGTTGCAGCAGGCGATGGCGGCCGCGAATGACGGCATGCCGGGCGACCGGGCCATCGTTCTGCGCGTCGGCGTCAATCTCGGCGACATCATGGTCGAGGACAGCGACCTCTACGGCGATGGGGTCAATGTGGCTGCCCGTCTCCAGACGCTCGCCAGTCCCGGCGGCGTCGCGATATCGGACAGCGTCCACGACCATGTCCGTGGCCGCGTCAGTCTCGATTTCGCCGATAGCGGCCGGTACGAAGTCAAGAACATCGCGCGCCCGGTGCATGTCTGGAGCTGGGCGCCGCACGGTGCTGGCGATGCGATCGGCACAATCGTGGGGGCCGAGCCGCGGCTTCCGGCCAAGCCCTCGATCGCCGTCCTGCCGTTCGACAACATGTCCGGCGAACCGGAGCAGGCTATTTCGCCGACGGCATCACCGAGGACATCATCACCGATCTGTCCAAGGTTTCCGGGCTCTTCGTCATCGCCCGCAATTCCTCCTTCGCCTACAAGGGCAAGGCGCCGGATATCCGTCAGGTCAGCCGGGAGCTTGGCGTCCGCTACATCCTTGAAGGCAGCGTGCGCCGGGCGACAGACCGGATCCGTATCAACGCCCAGATGATCGACGGCACGACCGGCGGGCATCTCTGGGCCGAGCGCTACGACCGCGACCTCGCGGATATCTTCGCCGTCCAGGACGAAGTGACACGCACGATCGTCAACGCGCTCCGGGTGAAACTGACCGCCGGCGAAGAGGAGCGGCGCGAGAGCCGCGGCAAGGTCGATCCGGAAGCCTACGACCTGCTCGTCCGCTCCCGCCGATCCATCCTGGAGTTCAACGCCGTATCGGCCACGGAGGCGCGCAGCATGCTGGAACGCGCCATCGCGATCGATCCAGGGCTGGCGGCGGCCCATGCCGCGCTCTCGATCATCGCCTTGACCGAGTTCGTCAACCTCTGGAACGGCGCGACGCAGGACAATCTCGCGCGGGCCTTCGAACTGGCACAGAAGGCCATCGACACGGACGCCAGCGAGCCGCAAGGCCATCACGCGCTCGCGCTTGCCCTGGCCTTCATGCGGCGTCTGGATGAGGCGGAGCGCGCTGCCGAGCGGGGGATCGAACTCGACCCCAATTCGGCCAACGCCCATACCGGGCTCGGCGGTATCAGGGATTTCCAGGGCCGGCACGAAGACGCGCTCGCGCTCTTTGCCCGGGCCCACCGGCTCGACCCGCAATTCGACCTGGCGCTGCATTTCCTGGGAAGGGTTCTGTTGAACCTCGGACGTTTCGACGAGGCCGAGATCGCCTTCAAGCGCCGGCTGACGCTGGCGCCGCGATCCGACATGTCGCGCTTCTATCTCGCCTGCCTCTATGGCCGCATCGGGCGTCACGACGAGGCGCGGCGCTATTGGCGCGAGGTGCTTGAGGTCAATCCGGGCTTTTCCATCGATCACCTCAAACGGGCCTTGCCCTACCGGGATCCTGATCTGCTCGACCGGCTGGTGGACGGACTGCGCGAGGCCGGAATCGCCCTCCCGGTCCCAACGGGACAGGCGCGGAACGGGCCATGACCAAGGCCCGTCCCTTGCGGGAGCGGGCCTCGATTGGACCTAGCGGATGACCCGACCCTGCGCTGGGTCAGTCGATGATCTGGATGATGCGGCGGGTGCGCGGCTCGATCACGACGGCGCGCTCGTTCACCACGGTGTAGCGATAACCCGGCGCGCCGTATTCGGCCGGGACCTCGCGATAGACGATTCCCTCATCCGGCAGGATCGTTCCGACCGCGACCGGGCGGCCATAGCTATAGGAGGGCAGGCGCTGCTCGATGACATAGGTCCGGAAGCGCGGCGAGTCGTCGATCATCGTGCCGCCGGCCGGATCACGTTTCAGCGGAACCTCGACCGTCCCGATTCCGAGCGCCGGATCGCGGGTTGTGCCGCCGGCCGGGTCGGGAATGACCGGCCCGCTGCTCTGGGCGAAAACGGTGCCGGGCAGCACGGCGAGCGCCGCAGCGAATGCAAGTGTCTTCATCATCTGTTGGTCTCCCTGACAGTGGGGGCTTGCTTATCCAACGAGGCTGCGGCGCTGAGGTTCCGGCAAAACTGCGGGACCTGAGCCCGGCCGAGCATGCGGCCGGTGGCACGCGCAGGGGACATCGCGACGCGTTCGGTCGACCGCAGGGTGTTGACGATGTCTTGAACGGCGGCGTCTTTCGGACGCGGGCGCCGTGTGGCACTCATGCGCCCATGAAGCTCCGGCGCCTCGCGCATCGTCTGGTTCTGACCCTGTTCGTCACGGCGACCATGCTGGCGGCCGTCGTCAGCCCCGTGACCGCGGGCTATGCGCGCATGGATGCCGAGGCCGTGATGCCGATGGCGACCGATATGCCGTGCTGCCCTCCCGACCAGGAGAGATCGCAGGACTGTACGAAGGGCTGCCTGGCTCTCAGCTTCTGCCTGACGAAGTGCTTTGCCGCCGAGCCGGCGTCGTCGCTCACCGCATTGTCGCGGCCGATCCTCGGCCTGGCGGCGCTCGCCGGTGATGATGCCGCGCGCGCCTCGCGCCCCTTGGGGCCCCCGGCGCGACCACCCCGAACCTGAGGCATAGCCGGCGCGGCAGCGCCGGCACCGATCGCGCAAGGCGCGGTCGGTGAGACGTGGCTCGTCGCTGCGCATTCAGCCGTGCGTAAGCCCGGCACCTCATCGGTTCGGAACCAGAACATGACTGTCATCACCCTATTGCGCGCGCTTGCTGCCGCGCTTCCGCTTGCCTTGGCTGCAGGTCCAGCCCTGGCAGACATCAAGGACTACGAGTTTCGCTTGGTCCAAGGCGAACTCAAGCAGGGCACCGGCGTCGTCATCACAGTCCGGCTCATCGACAAGCGCTCGGGCAAGCCGGTGCCCGACGCCGTAATCTTCACCAAACGCATCGACATGGCGCCCGACGGCATGGAGATGATGGCTTCACCGATCGAAGCGCTGCCTTCGACCGAGCCGGGCACCTATCGCCTTAAGACCAACCTGACCATGGCCGGAAGCTGGCGCCTTTCGCTCGGCGCCAAGGTCCAGGGCGAGGCGGGCACGCTAGAAAACAAGCTGACCCTCAAGGCCGTGCAATGAAACGCATTGCCCTGACGGGCCTGACTCTCGCCGCCATCCTGGCGGCGGGGGCTGCAGGCTATTGGGCCGGGCATCGCGGCGTTCCGCTGCCCGGCCTGCGAACCTGGTTGGGTGCCGAAGGCACAAGTGCCGCGAGCGAGCCCGCAGGAGCGGGTCCAGTGATCTACTATAGGGATCCGGACGGGAAGCCGCTCTACTCGGAGCAGCCACGTGCGACGGCCGATGGCAGGCCTTTCAGCGCTGTCCGTGCGAGCGAAGATCTCAGCTTCGACGAGCCACCTGCGCCCTCAGCCCAAACGGCGGAAGCGAAGGCCGAGCGCAAGCTGCTCCACTATCGCAACCCGATGGGGCTCCCGGACACGTCCCCTGTGCCCAAGAAGGATTCCATGGGGATGGACTACCTCCCGGTCTACGCGGGAGATGGGGCAGACGGCAATGTCATCAAGCTCTCTCCGGGCCGCATACAGCGCAGCGGCGTCCGGTCGGAGCCTGTCAGCCGTCAGATCATCACGAGGCCAATCCGGGTGCCGGGGGCGGTCCAGCTCGACGAGCGGCGTGTCGCCGTGGTCGCAACCCGTTCGGATGCCTTCATCCAGGAGGTCGCGCCGGTCACCACCGGCGATCGCGTGGCCAAGGGGGACCGGCTCGTCAGGCTCTATTCGCCCGAGATCGCAGTTGCCGGTGCGCAGTTCCTGACCGACCTCAATGCAGCCGCGCGAGGAGCGCCGGAGGGCGGCGCGCGTCAGCGCCTTGAAAACCTCGGTGTGCCCGCAGAGATCGTGGCCGAGATCGAGCGCAGCCGAAAGGTACCGATCACGATCAACTGGTCTGCGCCGCGTGACGGTATCGTGCTGGAGCGCAACGTCGTCGAGGGCATGAGGGCGGCGGCGGGCGACACTTTGTTCCGGCTCGCCGACATCTCGACCATCTGGGTCAATGCCGACGTTCCGGAAAGCGAACTGGCGGCTGTTCGCATCGGCGCACCGGTCACGGTCCGGCTGCGGGGCCGGCCCGAAGCGGCCTTCCAGGGCAAGGTCGGCCTGATCTATCCGCAGGTGGCCGAGGCGACGCGCACCACCAAGGTCCGCGTCGAACTCGCCAATCCCGACGGGATGCTGCTGCCCAACATGTATGCCGATGTCGAGATCGGATCGGGGGACGGGGTACCGGCGCTCACCGTTCCCGACAGTGCCGTGATCGACACGGGCACACGCCGCATCGTCATCCTCGACCGTGGGGAGGGCCGTTTCGAGCCGCGCGAGGTCAAGCTCGGCCAGCATGGCGATGGCAGGGTCGCGATCAGCGACGGCGTGGCTGACGGCGACCGCGTCGTGGTTTCGGCCAATTTCCTGATCGATGCCGAAAGCAACCTCAAGGCCGCCTTGAGCGGGCTCAATCCGCCGGAGGTCAAGCCATGATCGCTCGCCTGATTGCCTGGTCGGCGCGCAACCTCGTCCTCGTCTTCGTCGCCACGGCCTTTGCCGTCGCGGCCGGAATCCATGCCGTCAGGACGTTGCCGCTCGACGCCATACCCGATCTCTCCGACGTCCAGGTCATCGTCTACACCGAATATCCCGGCCAGGCGCCGCAGGTGATCGAGGACCAGGTCACCTATCCGCTGACGACCGCGATGCTGACCGTTCCGAAGGCTCGCGTGGTGCGCGGTTTCTCGTTCTTCGGGGTCTCCTTCGTCTATGTGATCTTCGAAGACGGCACCGATCCGTACTGGGCGCGCTCGCGCGTGCTCGAATATCTCAATGCCGCAGCGCGCCGCTTGCCGAACGGCGTCGCGCCAACGCTCGGCCCGGACGCGACCGGCGTCGGCTGGGTCTATCAATACGCCGTCATGGCCAAGGAGATGACGCTGGCCGAGCTGCGCTCGACGCAGGATTGGCTCGTGCGCTTCGCCGCATCTCGCGCCGAGGGCGTGGCGGAGGTCGCCAGCGTCGGCGGTTTCGTCAAGCAGTACGCCATCGTGGTCGATCCGGTGCGGCTGCGGGCGCAGGGCGTCTCGCTGGCGGCATTGCGCGAAGCCGTGCGCAGCAGCAACATGGATGTCGGCGGCCGCACCGTCGAGCTTGCCGAGTTCGAGTTCGTGGTGCGCGGGCGCGGCTATCTGAAATCGATCGGCGATATCGAGGCGATCGTGCTCAGGAGCGAGCGCGGCGTGCCGCTGCGCCTTGGCGACGTCGCCCGCGTCGAGTTCGGCCCCGACGAGCGCCGCGGCATCACCGAACTCAATGGCGAAGGCGAAGTCGCGAGCGGCATCGTGCTGCAGCGCTTCGGAGCGAATGCGCTTGGCGTGATCGAACGCGCCAAGGCGCAACTGGCCGAGATCGCCGCGAGCCTGCCGGGCGGGGCGGAGATCGTACCGGTCTATGACCGCTCCCAGCTGATCGAACGGGCGATCGAGACGCTGAAGGGGACGTTGATCGAGGAGAGCCTCATCGTCGCGCTCGTCTGCATCGTCTTCCTGCTGCATCTGCGCAGCGCGCTGGTCGCGATCCTGATGTTGCCGGTCGGCATCCTGATGGCCTTCGTGGCGATGAAGGCGCTGGGCTTAGGCTCCAACATCATGAGCCTGGGCGGCATCGCGATCGCTGTCGGCGCCATGATCGACGCGGCCATCGTCATGATCGAGAACGCGCACAAGCATCTCGAACGGGCGCCGCCCGACAAGCCCCGCATCGAGATCCTGATCGAGGCGGCGAGCGAGGTCGGGCCGGCCCTGTTCTTCAGCCTGCTCGTCATCACCGTCTCGTTCCTGCCGATCTTCTCGCTGGAAGCCGAGGAGGGCCGGCTGTTCGGGCCGCTCGCCTATACCAAGACCTTCGCGATGGCGGGCGCGGCGCTGCTGTCGGTGACGCTTGTGCCGGCGCTGATGGTCGTCTTCGTCAGGGGCAGGATCATCCCCGAGCACAAGAACCCGATCAACCGCTTGCTGATCGCTCTCTACCGCCCGCTCATCCGCGGCGTGCTCAAGGCCAAGACGCTGACGATCCTGCTGGCCTTGGCGGCGCTCGGCGTCAGCGTCTGGCCGGCCCGCCAGCTCGGCTCCGAGTTCATGCCGACGCTGAACGAGGGCACATTGATGTACATGCCGACGACCTTGCCCGGCATCTCCGTGACCAAGGCGGCCGAGCTGCTGCAAACCCAGAACCAGATCATCCGGTCCTTCCCGGAGGTCGCCTCGGTCTACGGCAAGGCCGGCCGCGCCCAGACCGCGACGGACCCGGCCCCGACCGAGATGTTCGAGACCATCATCAACCTGAAGCCGCAAGCCGAATGGCGCGACGGTGTCACTGTCGACAGCCTCAAGGCCGAGATGGACAAGGCCCTGCAGTTTCCCGGCGTCTCCAATGCCTGGACCCAGCCGATCCGGGCCCGCATCGACATGCTGGCGACGGGCATCCGCACGCCGATCGGCATCAAGGTCTTCGGAACCGACCTCACGCAGATGGAGGGAATTGCCCGCCAGATCGAAACGGTGCTGCGCGCCGTGCCGGGCACGACCAGCGCCTATGCCGAGCGCGTCATCGGCGGCTATTTCCTCGACATCGTGCCGGATCGGATGGCGCTTGGGCGCTATGGGCTCTCGGTCGCCGACGTCCAGAACGCGGTCGTGATGGCCATGGGCGGCGAGACGGTGACGACGACGGTCGAAGGCCGCGAACGCTACGGCGTCACCATTCGCTATCCCCGCGATCTGCGTTCTGACCCGCAGGCCATCGCGCGCGAGGTCCAGGTCACGCTGCCATCGGGCGGCACCGTCCCGCTCGGAGAGATCGCCAAACTCGAACGCAAGCGGGGCGCGACCACGATCCGCACCGAGAACAGCCAGCTCGCGACCTATATCTTCGTCGACATCGCCGGGCGCGATCTTGGCGGCTATGTCCGCGAGGCGCAGGACGCGATCGATCAGTCGGTGAAACTGCCGTCCGGCTACCGCGTCGCCTGGAGCGGGCAGTTCGAGTATCTCGAACGGGCGGAGGCACGCCTGAAACTGGTCGTGCCGCTGACGCTCGCGATCATCTTCCTGCTGCTCTACCTGAATTTCCGCAGGCTGACCGAGACCTTCATCGTCATGCTCTCGCTGCCCTTCGCCCTGATCGGCGGGGTCTGGCTGCTTTGGTGGGAAGGCTTCAACCTGTCGGTGGCCGTCGCGGTCGGCTTCATCGCCCTTGCCGGCGTCGCGGCCGAGACCGGCGTGATCATGCTGATCTATCTCGACCACGCGTTGAAGGCGGTGCAGGCGCGCTGCGCGGGCGAGGGCAGGGCGTTCACGCGCGCCGATCTGCAGGAAGCGATCATGCAGGGTGCGGTCGAGCGCGTGCGGCCCAAGATCATGACGGTGATCGCGATCACGGCCGGCCTGCTGCCGATCCTCTGGAACACCGGAACGGGGTCGGAGGTGATGCAGCGCATCGCCGTGCCGATGATCGGCGGCATGATCTCGTCAACCGTGCTGACGCTGATGGTGATCCCGGCGATCTACGGGCTCGTGAAGGGATGGGGGCTCGGGCGCGCAGCGCCAGCCCCGACACCATCCTCCAGTGCATCCGTTTCCTCAGAAGCTGACCCTGAGCTGTGCCGATCCGCCGAGGCGGTTGCTGTTGGCTGAGAGTTCGCCGTCGAGATCGAGGCCGAGCGTGATGCGTTCGCTGAGCCTGGCGCTGATGCCGGCAGCGACGAGCGCGCTGTTGCGGTCGGCTTGCGCGCCCCTCGCGGTGAAGGCCGCGCCGGGCAGGCCGGCCAGGCTTGCGGTCAGGTTGGCGTCGCGCTGGAAATAATGCGCCCAGGCCGCCCGGACATAGCCCGTGTGACCGGCACACTGCCGAGCATGGTGTCGGCGTCGAGCTGCAGGCCGAGCTCGCTGCGGCTCGTGACGTCGTTGCGCCTGGCCAAAGCCAGCGCGCCGGCAGTGGCGCCGGCCCAGTTGCTCTCGCGCACGGCCGGGCTTTGCGCCCGCGTCGCCTGGAGCGCGGCCAGCGGCGAGAGACCAAAGCCGTTCCAGTTCAGCAGAGTGGCGCTCGCCTGCAGGCGCCCGCTCCAGGCCGTCGTGTCGTAAGACGAGGACAGGCTGCTGCCGAGCGCCGGGATGCCGCGGCTGACCTCATTGTCGAGCCGGGCATAGCTCGCCGCCGCGCCGAGCCTGACCGGGCCGAGCTGGGTGACGCCATAGAGACCGGCCTGGAAGACATCGGCATCGATCTTCCCGAGCAGACCGGGCAGCGAGGCCCGCGCGCTGCCGGCAGAGACGGCGAAGCCTGCGACCGTGCCGGGCATCAGCCGGAGATCGACACCCGTCGCGAGATGGGCATCGTCGATCTTGCGGCGGCTCGAGCCCACCGCCGCGTCGCCGTCGGTGCGACCATAGGAGCCGAAGGCCGAGCCCCAGACCGAATAGGTCGGCGCCTCGAGCCGTGAGGGTCCAGCAGGCTGGTCGGCGCCCTTGCGCACCGTGCCGGAGAAGGCGGCTGCGCCGGGGCCGGGTAGGACAGCGCCGAGCCGCCCTGCTGCCGAGGGATCGAGCATCGCCCGCAGGAACTGGTCGGCGGCAACCTCCGCCGTTGCCGCTGCGGCCGTATGGATCTCGCCGGACAGGCTGTTCACCGCGGCCGGGATCGCAACCGCCGGCTGGTTGTAGATCCCGAACAGCGAGGATGGGTCGCCACCAGCGGCCACCGCGCCATCGATGGCCGAGGCGATTGCAAGGGCATTGGCCGGACGACCGAGGGCAAGGCGCGGGCGTGCAGGTGTGGGCGCGACAGGGTCGATAGGGTTCACGATCGGAGCCAGCGGCTTCGGGGTGAGCGTCAGCAGCACATCGGTGCTGGTGTAGCTCACCCCCGTGGTGACGCCGTCGCCGAAGCTGCCGGTCGTGTCGACCGGACTGAAGCTGCCGGCTCGACCGCCCGTCGCCGAAAGGAGCGTGTAGGGGCTGTTGAGCCGATAGGCGCCGCCGAGCGGCACGATCCGCAGCGCGCCGGCCAGCGCGGCCGTGCCGGTGACGTTGACCCGATCGGCGACCGCGCCCTGCACCTCGGCGATATAGGTCGAGCCGGGGTTCAGCGTCAGATTGCCGTTGACCGTCAGCGTGCCAGGCGAATTGCCCGGCGACAGCGTGCCGCCGTTGATCACCGTCGTCGGCAGCGTGCCGGAGCCGCCGAGGGTCGCGCCTGCTGCGACCGTCACCCCCGACGATGCCGTGATCGAGCCGTTGACGATCAGGGAACCTGAGGTGACCGAGGTCGCGCCCGTATAGGTATTGGCATCCGAAAGGGTCAGCGTTCCCGTTCCGGCCTTGATCAGACCACCGGTCCCCGAGATGACGCCGTCAAAGGTCGAACCGCCGTTGCCGGAGCCCGCGTTCAAGGTTCCTGCGCCCAGCGTCACCATCCCCGCGCCCGCAAGCGTGTCGATCGATTGGTTGAAGCCACCGAGATCGAGTGTCGCAGCCGACGCCACCGTGATCTGCGAGGACGCACCGAAAACGCCCGATGCGCCAGCCCGCAAAGTGCCGGCCTGGATTGACCAGGATTGGTTGCCGGATCCGGTGAGTGTCTAGATGCTCGTGCCGAGCTTTTCGAAAGCGGTAAAGCCGCGAAACTGCGCGCTCGCGCCGATCGAGGAGACGTCGAAGCCGCCATTGCCCGAGCCACCCAACGCGAACACATTGCCGGCGATGCCGCCGGCCACGACATTGCCCGTCACGGTCGCGCCAGCCTGCAGCTCGACCCGGTTATTGGGACCCGTCAGATGGATCGCATCGGCGCGCCTCGCTCCGTCGCCAGAGAGACCGCCCGCCACCGTCGCGCCGCTGCCGAGGATCAGGTCGAGACTGGAACCGACAATGCCGATGCCGCCGGCGCCGCTGCTCCCCGTACCGCCGGCTCCGCCATTGCCGCCGACCACCGACGCATTGATCATGACATAGCCACCGGTCAGGAACTGCAGCCCCACCCCGCCTGCGCCGCCGTGCCCACCAATAGGACCGTTGTATCCGGTAGCCGAGCCACCGGCTCCACCCGAGCCGCCGGTTGCTGCGGCATTGAGGACGAAGCTTCCGCTGTTCAGGAACACCAGGCCGATACCGCCGGAGTCACCATTGCCACCATGGCCGTAAAAGTAGGTCCAATCATTGTGGCCCGATCCTCCTGCGCCGCCAGTACCGCCCGTCGTCGCGGCATTGATCGCGCCGGTCGCGGCGCCAAGCACTGCACCGAAGCCGCCCGCGCCGCCGCCGCCACCATCGTTCCCACCGTTGGGGGAATAGCCAGCACCACCAGCGCCGCCGTCGCCACCGGAAACCGCATTGCCGGGCAAGCTCGCCCCCGCATCGAGAAAACCGTGCGCACCGCCACCGCCGCCGCCGCCATTGGCCCCGTTGCGTCCCGCTTGTCCCGATGCTCCTGCGCCCACGCCGCCGGCTCCGCCGGACCCTGGCACACCGTCGCCCGCTCCACCGTTGCCGCCGCTCCAGCCTGCCCCGCCGCCACCTGCGCCGGCGCCGGAATCGCCTCCGTTCCCGCCTGGTCCGCTATAGCTGTCCCCGCCGCCTGGGCTTCTGTTCATACCTCCGCCCTGGCCCCCGTCGGCCCGGGCCAGTGGGATCGACAGGGCGGCCGAAAACGCCACGGCAATTGCGAACTGCGGTCCGACAAGGGCCGTGGTCCGGGACAAGGCACGCTGCAAATGGTCGATCACTCTGTCCGCCAATCATGAGGTTCTCGTGCGATCCCGGAAGCCCGCGGCTTGCCGCCGTCGCCGAAAGCCGGGATTGTATGGATGGCGAGGCCTCGGAGAAATACGGCGGATGCCGTATTTTGGCGCCGCGCGAGGGCGATCGTTTGCCGACCATGCGCGAGGCTTGCGCTGACGAAGCCGGTCGAGGCGGCGCATCGGCCGCCTCCCAGGTCGCGGCAGCCGCGCCGAAGAGATGAAAATACGGCATCTGCCGTATTGAACGCCGCCTGCGGAGACGTGACAGTGCGGGGCCCGATCCTTCGCCAGGCGGGTTTCTGGTCCCGCCCGAGGTCGCCCTTGTCCGTTCAAGCCGTTCTGTTGCCGCCTTGCTGCTGACGACGGCCCCGGCTACGCAGCCGTCACAGCCCGCGCGGCGACGGCCGGGCTATGCCCGCTAGGGCAGGCGGGCAGGGAGCTTGGGGACCGCGGCAGCGTTGGCGGCGGTGCAGTGCCGCGTCAACCGACAGGCAGGCCGACGCGCACCGCATAGGCTGCAAGTTCCGTAGCGCTGTGCAGATCGAGCTTGCGCATGAGGTTCTCTCGGTGCTTGCGGGCGGTGTGGGGGCTGATGCCAAGACGTGCGGCGACGGCGCGGGTCGTGGCGCCACCGGCGATCAGGACCAGCAATTCACTTTCCCGCCGCGTCAGCGCAACAGATGTGGTCGCATCGAACGGGATGCCGCCCGGTGTGCCCGCCCCTTGTTGGAGCTTGGCGTCACGCAGCGGGAGGCTGACATAGGGATGGCCCCGTTGCAGGGCGGCGAGGGCGTCGAACAGATCGTCGAGATCGCTGCCCTTCACGACATAGCCGTCGGCCCCCGCCGCCAGCGCCGCCTGGGCCATCTGCGGATCGGTGTTCGCCGTCAGGATCAGGATCTTCAGGCGCGGATAGGCCTGGCGCAGCTCGCCGATGGAGCGCAGGCTCGTCAGCCCGGGCATGCCCAGGTCGAGCACGAGAAGCTCGGCCGGCCTGTCCTTCAGCAATGCGGCAAGACTTGCGCCATCCGCGGCCTCGCCCACGACGGTACAGTCCTGCTGCGTCGCGATCAGAAGCTTCAGCCCTTCGCGGATCAGGGCATGGTCGTCGGCCAGAATGATGCGGCAGGCGGTTTCTTCGGCTGGAGCGGCCGGCGTCCTGGACGTGTGGCGAGGAATCATGATGCGTGACTATTCCTTGGGCGCGCGTCACTGGCTACGGGCCCTGCGGCATCACCCCTGCGCGGTGAGCGCTTGCCGGCGCAGGAAGGAGCAATCATGCGGGTCCCGGCGCTGACGCCTGACACCAGCTCCCATCTGCGTGCGGCTCTGGTCGAACTCCTCTATCACCAGTCCGGCTCTATCCTGCTCGCCAATCTCGTGATCCCCTGGCCCGTCGCCTATGTGATGCGCGAGGTGGTGCCGGTCGGCCTGCTGATCGGCTGGATCGGCGCGACCTATCTCCTCACCGGAGCCCGCCTGCTGCTGTCGCGGCGCTATTTCGCTCGGGCTGACGGCGAGGCCGAGGCGACGAACTGGGCCCGACGTTTCACGGTCCTGTCGATCCTGTCGAGCCTGCTCTGGGGAGCGCTCGGCTGGTTCGGCTTCGAACCGACCCAGCCGCATCTGATCGCCTTCGTCTGCATCGTGCTGACCGGCTTGTCGGGCGGAGCGGTGCCGTCCCTCTCGGCCTATCCGCCGGCCTATATCGGCCTGCTGATCGCCATGCACCTGCCTTTCGCCCTGCGCTGTCTCATGCAGGAAGGGTCGATCTATTCGGTCTATGCCCTGTTCCAGCTCTGCCTGATCGGCGCCTATCTCTTTTGCTGCCGGGTCACCTACCGCACCCTGAAGGAGACCGTCGCCCTGCGCTTCGAGAATCTGGCGCTGGTGCGCGGGCTCGAGCGCGAGCGGGACCGCGCCACGGCGGCCGACAAGGCCAAGACGCGTTTCCTCGCGGCGGCGAGCCACGACCTGCGACAGCCGGTCCACGCGCTCGCGTTGTTTGCAGCGACGCTCGGAACGCTCGCCCGGCGCGGCGCTGTCGGAAGCCATGAAGCCAGTGGGATCGCCGACAAGCTGGACGCGGCCATCGGCTCGCTCGGCGGGCTGCTGAACGGCCTCATCGACGTTTCGCAACTCGATGCCGGCCTCGTTCCGGTGCGACGGCAGCCGGCTCATCTCGGCAGGATGCTGGCGGACCTGCAGGAGGTCTTCGCACCCCAGGCGCGCCAGCGCGGCATCGATCTGCGCGCGGTGCCGGGCGATGCCTGGGGCGATAGCGATCCGGAACTGCTCAGGCGCATCCTCGACAATCTCCTGTCGAACGCGCTCCGCCACGCCCCCGACAGCCGCGTGCTGATCGGCAGTCGCCGTCGCGGGGAGGCGATCGAGATTCTCGTGGTCGATACCGGGCCGGGCATTCCCCAGGAGCAGCATCAGGCCGTGTTCGAGGAGTTCACCCAGCTCGGCAATCCGGAACGCGACCGCGAGCAGGGACTTGGCCTCGGTCTCGCCATCGTTCGGCGCCTGGGGGCATTGCTCGAGCATCCCATCGGGTTGCGCTCCACAGCCGGCAAGGGCTCGACATTCTCCGTGCGGATTCCGCGGATCGATCCGCCGGCCTCGGGGCTGGCGCCGGCGCGGGCGCAGGCCTTCCCGCCCGGTCTTCGCATCATGGTCCTGGACGATGATCCTCAGGTGCTTGACGCCAATGTCAGCCTGTTGACGGCCTGGGGCCACGAGGCCATCGCCGGGACGGACGTCGAGGAGCTTTGCCGGCGCCATGCCAAGGTGGGCGCAGGCAGGGTGGACCTGATCATCGCGGATTATCGGCTCAAGGCCGGGCTGACCGGCAGCGAGGCCGTCGAACGCCTGGCGGAAAAACTGGGATATCGTGCCCGGGCGCTGATCGTCACCGGCGACACCATGCCGGAGCGGCTGCGGGAGCTGAACTCGACCGGATACCGCGTGCTGCACAAGCCCGTCGCGCCGGACGCCCTGCAGGCGGCGATCCGGCAATCCGGCTCCGGCCACGCGGCCGACTGAAGGCTCTCACCCTGGCCGCAATCGCAACCGGCAGGGCCGAGCCTTTCAATGCGCGGCCGCTGCGCCGCCGCCTGGGCCCTTCCTGGCGAACAGGACCACGATCGCGGCGAGGACCAGCATGATGCCGATGATGGCGAGGCTGTCGCCGAGCACCAGGGCCTGGCGCTTCGCGGTCTTGTCGCGCGCGATGACCGCCTGGCCGATGATGTTGGAGTGGAACTGCTCGCGCCTGATGATGATCGTGCCAAGCACGGCGGCACCGACCGCGCCGCCGAGATTGTCCAGCGCGGCCTCGAATCGGCCATGCCCAACAGTTCACTGAACTTGTGCATCGCAATAAAAACGGTTGCATTGCAATATGCTGTCCGGGGTCGTCGTTGCTTGACATGTTTAGTGATTGAGAGTTCACTAAACAAATCGCTGAACTTGGACGGCTCGTTCCGAGGCGGCGTGAGGAAACATCCCGCGTCGGCTGTGCCCTATCTTGCGGCTGTGCCCTTCGCGGTCGCGCAGGTTCGCCCGTCACCCCAATGACGGCTGGTGACGGCACGCCAAGGGAGGGAAGCACATGACACAATTCAGGACATGGATGCTGGCCGCGACCATTGCCGGGAGCGCGGCACTTGCTGCCCCCGGGGCCCAGGCACAGGGCAAGTCGCTGACGCTCTGCTGGGCGGCCTGGGATCCGGCCAATGCGCTGGTCGAACTCTCCAAGGACTTCACCGCCAAGACCAATATCGCGATGAAGTTCGAGTTCGTGCCCTGGCCGAATTTCGCCGACCGCATGCTCAACGAGCTCAATTCAAAGGGCAAGCTTTGTGACCTGATCATCGGTGACTCGCAGTGGATCGGCGGCTCCGCCGAGAACAAGCACTATGTGAAGCTGAACGATTTCTTCGCCAAGGAAGGCATCAAGATCGACGACTTCATGCCGGCGACAGTCACCGGCTATGCCGAATGGCCGAAGAACACGCCAAACTACTGGGCGTTGCCGGCCATGGGCGATGCGCTCGGCTGGACCTACCGCAAGGACTGGTTCTCCAGGCCCGAGCTGCAGGCCGAATTCAAGGCGAAGTACAACCGCGAGCTCGCGGCGCCGAAGTCCCAGACCGAGCTGAAGCAGATCGCCGAGTTCTTCCAGGGCCGCGACATCGACGGCAAGAAGGTCTATGGCGCGGCCATCTTCACCGAGCGTGGCTCGGAAGGCATCACGATGGGCGTCGCCAACGCGCTCTATCCGTTCGGCTTCAAATATGAGGACCCGAAGAAGCCCTACGCCATGGCCGGCTTCGTCAACTCCGAGGACGCCGTGAAGGGCCTGGAGTTCTACAAGTCCCTGTACAAGTGCTGCACCCCGCCGGGCTACTCCAACGCCTATATGCAGGAGGGTCTGGACGCTTTCAAATCCGGGCAGGCGGCCTTGCAGATGAACTGGTTCGCCTTCTTCCCCGGCCTGTACAAGGATCCGAATGTCGGCGGCGACAAGATCGGCTTCTTCGTCAATCCGCCGGAGAAGGAGAAGGGCTCGCAGCTCGGCGGGCAGGGCCTCTCGGTCGTCGCCTACTCGCCGAACCAGGCCGAGGCGCTGTCCTATGTCAAATGGTTCGCCTCGCTCGATGTGCAGAAGAAGTGGTGGGAGCTCGGCGGCTATACCTGCCACAAGGGCGTGCTGAACGATCCCGGCTTCGCCAAATCTGCGCCCTTCGCGGCCGATTTCCTCGTCGCCATGGGCCAGGTCGTCGATTTCTGGGCCGAGCCCTCCTACGCGCAGCTGATGCAGGCGGAGCAGGCGCGCATCCACGACTATGTCGTGGCGGAGAAGGGCACAGCCAAACAGGCGCTCGACCTGCTGATCCAGGATTGGACCAAGGTCTTCAAGGAAGACGGCAAGTTCTGACGCAAGCGGGGCTTTCCCCCCAGCCGAACCGGGGCTGCGCCTCTCACAGGCGGCGCAGCCAGTTCCCGACCTTGCCTTTGAACGGTGCTGAGTCATGAATGCGAGCGACGTCACCGGCATCAGGAGCGCGGCAGCGATGCGCGCAGCCTATCCCCCGATCGCCCACCGGGTCCGGGGCCTCAGCGACAGGGCGATCGCCTGGATCTTCATCGCGCCGACGATGATCCTCCTGCTCGTGATCAACCTGTTTCCGCTGATCTGGACGATCCAGCTCTCCTTCACCAATTACCGCGCCAATCGCCCCAATGCGCCGCTGCGCAATGTCGGGATCGAGCACTACCAGACGATCCTGTCGGATCCCGAAATCTGGCAGCGCATGCAGGCGACGGCGCATTTCGTGTTCTGGACGATCCTGCTGCAGATGGTCATCGGCTTCGCGCTGGCCTATCTGATCGACCGCAAGTTCCGCGGCCATGGCTTCTGGACCACGCTGATCCTGATCCCGATGATGCTCTCGCCGGCGGTGGTCGGCAATTTCTGGACCTTCCTGTACCAGCCGCAGATCGGCCTGTTCAATTACGTGGTCTCGTTCTTCTCCGGCATTCCGCCGTCCTCCTTCCAGATGCTCGGCGATGTGACCCTGAGTCCCTGGGCGATCATCATCGTCGATACCTGGATGTGGACGCCCTACGTGATGCTGATCTGCCTCGCAGGCCTGCGCTCTATCCCGGACTACATCTACGAGGCAGCGGAGGTCGACCGGGCCAGCAACTGGCGGCAATTCATCTCGATCACGCTGCCGATGTGCCTGCCCTTCATCATGCTGGCCGTACTCTTCCGCGGTATCGAGAACTTCAAGATGTTCGACATGGTCAATCTTCTGACCTCCGGCGGACCGGGCTCGACCACTGAACTCGCCTCGATCACGCTGAAGCGCGCCGCCTTCGAGGCCTGGCGCACCGGCTATTCCTCCGCCTTCGCAATTATCCTGTTCGTCGCCGTGTTCGGGCTGGCGAACATCTATGTGAAGGCGCTGAACAAGGTGAAGGCACGATGAGCGGCGCTCTCTCCACGGCCCATTCCGTCGTCGCGCCGAGCGGTCGCGTCAAGCTGCTGGCCGGCACCATCGTCGCCCTCTACGCGCTGGTGGCGATCGTGCCGCTGCTCTGGATCGGTCTGACCAGCATCAAGACGCCGCCCGATTCGATCTCCTACCCACCCAAGGTCGTGCCCTTCCTGCATTTCGAGCCTTCGATCGAAGGCTATTGCAACCTGTTCAACACGCGCTCGCGCCAGACGGCGGACTACCTTGCCTCGCTCCCGCCTGCGAATTCCGCCTGCGAGGAGATCACCCGTTCGCGCAGCATGGTGGTCGTCGGCCCGTCGAACTACGTGCCGCGCTTCGTCAATTCGCTGATCATCGCCTTCGGCTCGACGCTGCTCTCGGTCGGCCTGGGTACCTGCGCGGCCTATGCCTTCTCGCGTTTCAAGGTGCCGCTGAAGGACGACCTGCTGTTCTTCATCCTGTCGACACGGATGATGCCGCCGATCGCCGTCGCGATCCCGATCTTCCTGATGTATCGCGAACTCGGCCTTTCCGACACGCGGCTAGGAATGATCCTGCTCTACACCTCAGTCAATGTCTCGCTGGCCGTCTGGCTGCTCAAGGGCTTCATCGACGAGATCCCGCGCGAATACGAGGAAGCGGCGATGATCGACGGCTATACGCGGCTGCAGGCCTTCCGCAAGGTCGTGCTGCCTCAGGCCACGACCGGCATCGTCGCGACCGCGATCTTCTGCCTGATCTTCGCCTGGAACGAATATGCCTTCGCCGTTCTGCTCACCTCGGGCACGGCGCAGACCGCGCCGCCCTTTATCCCGATCATCATCGGGGAGGGCGGGCAGGATTGGCCGGCCGTGGCGGCCGGAACGACGCTGTTCCTGATACCGATCCTGGTTTTCACCGTGCTGCTGCGCAAGCACCTCCTGCGCGGCATCACCTTCGGGGCGGTGCGCAAATGAACCTGCAAATGAACCGACATCTGAGCCATCCCCGGGAGCGCGAAGGCGCGGCCGCGTCGCGCTGGCCGAAGGCGCTGCGACGCGGACCGATGGAAACACTGGCAACGGTGCTGATCTCGGCCGGCGTGCTGATGCTGCTGCAGCCCTTCTCGCTTGCGCTCTACGGCTATTCCTTCGTCACGACCCTGATCGGCGTCGTCATGTTCACCTTCGTCACCAAGTTCCCGGAGTGAGCCATGGCCGAGATCCGGGTCGACAATCTGGTGAAACGGTTCGGCGCCTTCATGGCGGTGCGCGATACCAGCTTCACGGTCGAGGATGGCGATTTCTTCTGCCTGCTGGGTCCGTCGGGCTGTGGCAAGACCACGACATTGCGGATGGTTGCGGGGTTGGAACTGCCATCCTCCGGCAGCATCCAGCTCGACGGCGAGGACGTCACCTTCAAGCGGGCGCGCGAACGCGACATCGCCATGGTGTTCCAGCTCTTTGCGCTCTACCCGCATATGAACGTGCGCAAGAACATCAGTTTTCCGCTGGTCTCGATGGGCGTGCCCAGGGACGAGACGAGACGGCGCGTCGAGGAAGCGGCGCGCGTGCTGCGCATCGAGCATCTGCTCGACAAATCGATATCCGGCCTTTCCGGCGGCGACCGGCAGCGGGTCGCGCTCGGCCGCGCCATCGTGCGCGAGCCGAAGGCCTTCATGATGGACGAGCCATTGGGCGCGCTCGACGCCGAGTTCCGCCATCTGATGTGCGGCGAGCTGCGCGCCCTACACGACCGGCTGAAGGCGACGACGGTTTACGTCACCCACGACCAGCTCGAGGCCATGTCGATGGCCGACAAGATCGCGGTGATGAATGATGGCGTGATCGAGCAGCTCGGCTCGCCGCAGGAGATCTATGACCGGCCGAACTCGATGTTCGTCGGGGATTTCATCGGCTCGCCAGCGATGAACTTCGTTCGTTTCGACGGCGCAGCGATTGCGGGCTCGACCTCGGTCAGCATCGATGCCGCCTCCGTGACCTTGCCGGAACTGCGCGAGAGCCACGCGCCCGGGCCGCTGGCGCTGGGGGTGCGGCCGGAGCAGATCGTCATCGGCGATCCCGGCCGGCAAGGCAGCGCCCTTCCGGGCGAGATCTTCGGCACCGAATATCTCGGCACGACCCAGATCGTGACGGTCGCGACCCCGCGCGGCAAGCTCAAGGCGCGATTGCCCGCCCATATGCCGGTTGTCGCCGGCGAGCGCGTCAGCCTCTCGTTCAGGCCGGAGCGGCTGTCGCTGTTCGATGCGGCGACGGGGAAGGCGATCCGCTCCGCCTTGCATGAGGCCGGCACGACGAGGCGCACCCATGGCTGAAGTCACGCTGACGCAGGTCTCGAAGCGGTTCGGCGCGGTGCACGCCGCGAGCGACCTGTCGCTTACCATCGCCGATGGCGAGTTCGTGGTGCTGCTGGGGCCGACAGGCGCTGGCAAGACGACAGTCTTGCGCCTCGTCGCCGGGCTGGAAACCCCGGATGACGGCCGGATCTTCATCGGCGGCGTCGACGTCACCGCGCTGCCGCCGGCGGCGCGCGACGTCACTTTCGTGTTCCAGCAATATTCGCTCTATCCGCATCTGAGCGTCTTCGACAATCTCGCCTTCCCCTTGCGTTCGCCGACACGGCGCACGCCGGAGGACGAGATCCGGCGCGCGGTCGGCCATGTCGCAAAGCTGCTCAGGATCGAGGACAAGCTGCAGAACCGCGCGACACAACTCTCCGGCGGCCAGATGCAGCGCGTCGCGATCGGCCGCGCCCTGGTGCGCAGCCCGTCCATCTACCTGATGGACGAGCCGCTCTCCTCGCTCGATGCCAAGCTGCGCGCGGAATTGCGCATCGAGCTGAAGCATATCCAGCAGGACCTGGGCGCGACCATCCTCTACGTCACGCATGACCAGACCGAAGCGATGACGCTGGCTTCGCGGATCGGCGTGATCAACCAGGGCCGCCTCGTGCAGATCGGCACGCCGCGCAGCATCTATGAGGACCCGGCCGACATCTATGTCGCCACCCGGCTCGGCAGCCCCGGCATCAACCTGCTGCCGCGCGCACTCTTTCCCAATCTGGAGGCGCCGGCGAGCACGACCACGATCGGCGTGCGCACCGAGCATCTCGCCATCGCCAAGGCGGGCAACGGCGCGGTGACGGGCAAGGTCAACTGGATCGAGCGGCTCGGCGACCAGAACCACCTGCATATTGCGGTGAACCAGCAGCAGATCGTCAGCCTGGTCGATCCCGATGAAGGACTGGATGTCAGCGACGAGGTCAGCGTGAGCCTGCTCAGGCCGCTGTTCTTCGATGCCGACGGCCAGAGGGTGAGGTGAACCATGGATGGCGCGCTGAAGAAGAGGCTGATCGAGGCCATGACCGGGGCGATCGTCGGCCATGCCGATGAATTGACGGCGCTCGATCAGGCTATTGGCGACGGTGACCACGGCCTGAACATGAAGCGCGGTTTCGAGGCCGTGCTGGCGGACATGGATCCGATCGCGGCAAAGCCCTTGCCCGACGCCCTGAAGGCTATCGGCACGACATTGGTGATGAAGGTCGGCGGCGCCTCGGGGCCTCTCTACGGCACATTGTTCATGGCGCTCGGCAAGGAGCTGCCGTCAGAGCCGACGGTTGCGGATCTGGCGCGAGCGCTGGCCGCGGCGATCGAGGCCGTGAAGGCACGCGGCAAGTCCGATTTCGGCCAGAAGACCATGCTCGACGTGCTGGCGCCGCTCCAGGTCGCCCTCGCTCAGGGCGGCGCCGATCTCACGAAGCGCCTTCCCGAGGTCGTGAAGGACGCGGCCGAGGCGACGGTTCCGCTCAGGGCCATTCGCGGACGCGCCTCGTTTCTGGGCGAGCGTTCGGTCGGCCATATGGACCCCGGGGCACGCTCATCGGCGCTGCTCGCCACCGCAATCTGCAATACCATCGGAGCCTGAAACCATGCCAGCCAGCAAGAATGTCGGCATCGTCATCGTGTCGCACTCGGCCAAGGTCGCCGAAGGCGCCGCCGACATGGTCCGCCAGATGGTCGGCGACAATGTCCCGCTCGCCGCGGCCGGGGGCAATGCCGAAGGCGGCCTCGGCACCGATGTCGCCGCCATCATGGCAGCGATCGACAAGGCATGGTCGGAGGCGGGCGTCGCCATCCTGGTCGATCTTGGCGGGGCCGAGACCAATAGCGAGATGGCGGTGGAAATGATGCCGGAGGAGCGGCGCGAGCGCATCGTCATCTGTAATGCACCCATTGTGGAAGGCGCCGTGATGGCCGCGACCGAAGCGTCCGGCGGCTCGACGCTGGCGGTCGTGCAGGCGACCGCCGAGGAATTGATGTCGGCATGAACGAGATGTCGGCCAATGCCAGCCAGAGGCAAGGTAGCGAGAGGAATGAAGGGATGCAGGAGGTGACGGCCAGCGCCCTGCTCACCAACAAGATCGGGCTTCATGCCCGGCCCTCGGTGAAGCTTACCCAGACCGCCAAGCGCTTCGGCTCCCGTATCGAGGTGGCCACCAGCGCGGCCGGCCCGTGGACCGATGCCAAGAGCCCGGTGAAGATCATGCGCGTCAAGGCGGCCAAGGGTGAAGTGCTGCATTTCAAGGCCAGCGGCGACGATGCGTCCGCGGCGCTGGCCGCGCTCGTCGATATCGTCGCACGCAAGTTCGACGAGGAGTGAGGCGTGATGGAACGCCGCCTTTCCGGCCTCGCCGCATCGACCGGGATCGCCTTCGGCCCGGCGGTGGTCTTTCGCGCCGTCGGCGAGATGCAGCGCAAGACGGGGCCGGTCGCAAGCGAGCGACAGGCCCTGGCGGATGCGGTTGCCGCCTCCCTCCAGGCGGTCACGGGTTTGGCTGCCAGCCTTCACGGCGAGGCCGCCGATATCGTGGGCTTCCAGGTGGCGCTGCTTGAGGACGATGCCCTGACCGAGGGGGCCTTTGCCGCAATCGAGAGTGGTGTGCCGGCCGACGCGGCCTGGCACCAGGCGCTGGCGGACGAGATCGCAGGCTATGAGGCGGCCGACGACGCCTATTTCCGCGCCCGCGCCGCAGATCTGGCAGATATCCGGGACCGGGTTCTGCGCCAGCTTTTCGGCTTGCCCGAGCTGACGGATGCGCCGCCCGGCGCCGTCATCCTGGCTCAGGACCTGCCGCCCTCCGCCTTCCTCGGCATCGATTGGTCGCAAGGTGGCGGCATCGTGCTCGGGGCCGGCAGCCCGACCAGCCATGTCGCCATGCTGGCGCGCGGGCGTGGCGTGCCGATGGTGGTCGGCATCGGCTCCGACTGGGAGGCGGTCTCCGGCACGGTCGTCGTCGACGGCATGGCGGGCCTCGTCCTGACCGGACCGTCGCGTGCGAGCATCGACGCGGCGCGGCAGCGGGCAGACGAACTCGGCCAAGTGCGGACCCAGGCGGAAACCCGCAAGCGCGAGCCTGCGCTGACCCGCGACGGGACCCCGATTACCGTGATGGTCAATGTCGCGGGGATGGCCGATGTCGCCGGCTTCCCGGCCGACGCCTGCGACGGCATCGGCCTGACCCGCACGGAGTTTCTGGTCGAGCAGGCGTTGCAGGATGAGGCGCGCCAGTTCGAGGCCTATGCCGGGTTGCTGCACTGGGCGGCCGGCCGGCCGGTGACGATCCGCACGCTCGATGCCGGCGGCGACAAGCCCATCGCCGGCTACACGCTCGATGGCGAGACCAATCCCTTTCTCGGCCTGCGCGGCATCAGGCTGTCGCTGCGCCATCCCGGAATTTTTCGCGTCCAGTTGCGCGCATTGGCCCGGGCGGCGAGCCTCGGCCCGCTCAAGATCATGCTGCCCATGGTGACGGCAGCGCGGGAACTGGAGGAGGCGAGGGGGCTGCTGGACGGCGTTCTCTCGGAACTTGCGGCCGACGGCGTGCCGCATGGCGCGCCCGCACTCGGCATCATGGTCGAGATTCCCGCGGCCGCCGTGGCGGTCGCGAGCTTCGACGCCGCGTTTTTCTCGATCGGCTCGAACGATCTGACGCAATACGCGACTGCTGCCGCGCGCGATGGGGCGGAGGTCGCGGCCTATGCCGATGTTCTGCATCCCGGCGTGCTCGCGATGATCGCGCATGTCGCGCGCCATGGTGTGGAGCAGGGTCGGGAGGTCAGCCTCTGCGGCGACGCGGGAGGCGATCCGCGCGCCATCGCCGCCTTGCTGCGGGCCGGCGTCCGGGCTGTATCGGTCTCTCCCGGGCAGCTGGCGCTGGCAAAGGAAGCGATCCGCGCGGTCGATCTCTCGCAGCCAGGGGCGGACGCATGACAGGCTTGGAAACCCTTGCCAGCGTGCCTTCGCCCTTGGCCGAGTACAAGGCGATCCTGCGCGCGGTCATCGAGAACCGTCCTTCCGGCACACGGCAGCGACTGGCGGAAGCCCTCGGCAAGAACCGCAGCTTCATCTCGCAGATCGTCAACCCGGCCTATGTCACGCCCGTGCCGGTCCAGCATCTGGAGACGATCTTCCATGTCTGCCATTTCGCGCCCCCGGAACGCGAGGCCTTCCTGAATGCTTACCGGGCCGCCCATCCCGGGCGTCTCGAGGTGGTCGACACCGCCCGGCCGATGCGCCGGCTCGTGGTCGAATTGCCGGATTTCGGCAGCGCCGACCTGAATGCCCGGGCAGACCATATCGTGCTGGGGGTCGCGCGCGGCCTGGTCTCGCTGATTCCGGTCGGGGCCGATGACGACGAAGCCGAGATGCGGGGGGAGAGCCCATGAAGAAGCTGATCAACGCGGTCGACAGCATCCTGTCGGAGAGCCTCCAGGGACTTGCCGCCATCCACGGCGATATCCTCATGCTTGGCGAAGAGGAGAAGTTCGTTCGGCGCAAGGCACTGATGCCGGGCAAGGTCGCGCTGATCTCGGGCGGGGGCTCGGGCCATGAACCCCTGCATGCCGGCTTCGTCGGCACCGGCATGCTCGATGCCGCCTGCCCGGGCCAGGTCTTCACCTCTCCGACGCCAGACCAGATGCTTGCGGCCGTCAACGCCGTCGCCACCTCGGCGGGCTCGCTCTTCATCGTCAAGAACTATGAAGGCGACGTGATGAATTTCGAGATGGCCGCCGAGATGGCCGAGACCCCGGTTGCGACGGTCATCACCGATGACGACGTTGCGGTCCCGGCCTCGACCTATTCCACCGGCCGGCGTGGCGTCGCCGGCACGCTGATCGTCGAGAAGATGGTCGGCGCGGCCGCCGAGCAGGGCCGTGATCTGAACGCGCTGAAGTCGCTCGGCGACGAGGTCAACCGGCGCACCCGCTCGATGGGCGTGGCGCTGACCTCCTGCACCGTGCCCGCAGCCGGCAAGCCGACCTTCACACTCGCCGAGGACGAGATGGAGATGGGCGTCGGCATCCACGGCGAACCGGGCCGGCGGCGCGTGAAGCTGGCAACCGCGGATGCCATCGCCGACGAGATGATGGGCGCGATCCTCGACGATCTCTCCCTGAAGAACGGCACGCCCTGCCTGCTGCTCGTCAACGGCTTCGGCGGGACTCCTGCCATGGAGCTCTATCTGATGGCCAATGCTGCAAGGCGCGTCATGGCGGGGCGCGGTCTCTCGATCGCGCGCGGGTTGGTAGGCTCTTACGTCACCTCATTGGACATGGCGGGCTGTTCGCTGACGGTGACGGCGCTGGACGACAGCCTGATCCAGCTCTGGGACGCGCCCGTCCATACGGCCGCGCTCCGCTGGGGGTAGGCGCCGCACCGTTCCGCATGCCGGCCATCGCTGGGAGGCCCGATGTCCGGTTGCGGCGCACGGCCCGGCAGTCTGCCCAACCCCGCGCGGATCAGATCTGGATGCCGTCCGGCAATCCGCCCAGTTCCTTGAGCGTGATCGGCCGGCCCTGCTTGACGCTGGCCATCGCGGCCGCGCCGCACAGCATCGACATGGCGCCGGCCAGTGCCCCGGCGCGCTGCCCGAGCGGGTCCTTGAGGCCGGGGCGCAACAGCATGTCGCGCAGGCGGTCGTCGCCACCGAAATGGCCGCCGCTGGCATGCGGCACGCGGATGCGCTCGGCCTTGCCGAAATTCCGCATCAGCATGATCTCGTCGTGGTCGGGCACCTCGAAGGCCTGGCGCTCGTACTGGCGGATCTCGATGCGGCCCTTGGTGCCGTTGAAGGCGAGGTGGTGCCCCTCGATCGGCATGAAGGTGTTGAGCGAGTAGGAGGCGATCACGCCGTTCTCGTAGCGCAGCATCGCCGTCATCGTATCGGGAATGTCGATATCCTCGCGATAGACGCAGCCATCGCGGAAATAGCCATCGACCTCGGCGGGCTCGTCATAGAGCGCCGTCAGCCAGGGATCCTTGCTGATGTCGAGATGGAAGTCGCATGCGACGGTATGCGCGCAGGTCTGGCAGCGCTCGCCGCGGAACGGGCCATTGCGGCCGTAATGGCGCTGCGTGCCGAAAGCGGAAACCTCGAGCGCGGTCGAGTCCAGGTACCAGTTCAGCAGGTCGAAATGATGGGTCGACTTGTGCACGAACAGGCTGCCGGAATTCTTCTCATAGGCGTGCCAGCGCCGGAAGTAGTCGGCGCCGTGCTTGGTATCGAGATACCAGTGGAAATCGACCGAGGTGACGGTGCCGATGGCGTTGTCGAGCAGCAGCTGCTTGATCCGGGCGGCGGTCGGCGCGAAGCGGTAGTTGAAGGTCACGTCGATCTGCCGTCCGGTGCGGATCTCGGCCTCGAGGATGCGGCGGCATTTCTCCGGCGTCGTGGTCATCGGCTTTTCCGTGATGACCCGGCAGCCGGCCTCCAGCGCCTTGATGATGATGTCGTCATGGGTGTCGTCGCGGCTGCAGACGATGACGATCTCGGGCTTTGCCACGGCGAGCATCGTGTCGACATCGGTATAGATCGGCGCATTGGTGCCGATCTCCTGGCGGGCATAGCTGGCGCGCAATTCGTTGACGTCGCAGATCGCGACGAACTCGGTGCAATCGCGCCAGCCGGCGAGGAGCTCGCGCCCCCACATGCCGGCGCCGCGGTGGCCGGTGCCGACCAGGGCCACGCGATGGCGTTCGTCACTCAAGGTCATCGCCGCATCCGTCATGTCTGCATTTCCTCGTCAGTCTCTTGTTTTTTGAAACCCTCCGGATCACCGCGCCGGGCTTGATCGCCGGCTGCAATGACCGGCCGTCAGACGAAATAGTCGGGATGGGCGACGCGCAGCCGGGCCAGGTCGGGGATGACCACGTTGAGATGGGTCTGCATGGCCTCCCGCGCGGCCTCGACGTCATGCCGCGCGATGGCGTCGCGGATGACCTCGTGCTCGCCGATGACCTGGTCCATGCGGCCGGGGACCGGCAGGGTCAGCCGGCGCGCCCGGTTGATCTGGACCTTCACCTGGCGCAGCAGCTTCCAGATGCTGGGATAGCCGGCGATCAGCGCGATCGCCTCGTGGAAGGCTTCGTCCGCCGCGTGGAAGGCGTCCATGTCGCCGATCTCGGCCAGCATCCGCTGGTTCGCCAGCTTGGCGTCGAGCTGGGCGATGTCGGCGACGGTCGCGATCTCGGCCGTGCGCTTGATCGCCGTGTCTTCAAGGGCCAGCCGGATGACCTGCGCCTCGGGGATTGCGCTGAGCGGCACATGCGAGACGAAGGTGCCCGATTGCGGGAAGATGTCGACGAGTCCGTCCTCCGAGAGGCGGATCAGCGCCTCGCGCACCGGCGTCTTGCTGACCCCGAATTGCTGGGTCAGCGCCTTCTCCTGCAGGGGGGTCCCGGGGGCCAGGTGCATGTTGACGATGGCCTCGTAGAGCTCGTCGTAGATCACCGTCGCCGTGGTGACGCGTCGCTGCGGCGGACGAAGGCCGGACTTCGCCGACCGCCCCCGCGGGACGGGCCCCTCCGCCGTTTCATGCTCGCCCTGGCGTTCCATCGCTCTCGCCTGTTCGGCCTGTGCAGCACCGCTCAAGGCGGTTTTGACATACTAGTATCTTAGTGTATCAGTTTATCAAGGCTCAAAGGAAGGCGCTTGGTTGGAACGCCACAAAACCAGCTCGCTACCGCTCGAAGCGCATGCCCGTCCGCGCTCATCCGTCTGTTGGGCATGACGGGGCAGGGTTCGCTGCACTTGCGGGCTGGGATCGGGGCCGCGCTCGTGCAAGCATGGGCGGATACAGCTCGCCGCCTGACACCAGCTCCGACGACTGCAGACGCTTTGATGCCTGAAGTATCTTTGACGCCCGAAGTAGGTTTGACGTCCGAAGACTTCCGCGCGCACCGGCGCGCCAAGAACAATAAGTTCAAACAAAAACAAAATCTGGAAACGCACCAATCGAGGGAGAAAGTCGATGAGCGCCTATTCTGTTAACCGTCGAGGGTTGCTTGGCGCCGGCGCCGGTATCGCTGCTGCTTCGCTGCTGGGCCTCAAGCCCGCAGTTGCGCAGCAAAAGGACATCAGGGTGTTCTGGTGGGGCTCGCAGGAGCGTGCCGACCGTACCAACCGGGCCGTCGATGCTTACAAGAAGGCGAATGCCGGCATCGAAGCCAAGACCGAGTTCGCCGGCTGGAGCGATTACTGGCCGCGCCTCGCCACACGGGTCGCCGGGCGCAATGCGCCGGATCTGCTCCAGATGGACTACCGGTACATGTTCGAATACGCCCGCCGCGGCGCGATCGTGCCGCTGGACCAGTACATGGGCAACGCGCTGAAGATCGAGGATTTCGGCAAGGCCAATCTCGAATCCTGCAGTGTCGACGGCAAGCTCTTCGGCATCAATCTCGGCGTGAACTCGTCCTGCGCCGTGTTCGATCCGGCTGCCTGGGAGGCGGCTGGCGTCGCGCCGCTGGCGTTCGGCAACAGCTGGGACGAGTTCGTCAGCAAATGCGCGGCCTTCGCAAAGGGCAATAAGCGCAAGAAATTCTACGCCACCATGGATGCCAGCGGCCATGAGCCGGGCTTCGAGCTCTGGCTCGTGCAGAACGGCAGGGCGCTCTATGGCGAGGATGGAAAGCTCGCCTTCGACGAAAAGGACGCGGGCAACTGGTTCAAGCTCTGGGCCGAACTGCGCAAATCGGGCGGCTGCGTACCGCCGGATGTCCAGGCCCTCGACAAGTCGACGCTCGACACCTCGACGCTGACGCTCGGCTATGCCGCGACCGCGTTCCCGCATTCCAACCAGTTCGTCGGCCTCCAGCAGCTCAACAAGGCCAAGCTCGACATCACCGCCTTCCCGGTCACGGCGGGCGGCAAGCCGGGGCAGTATCTGAAGCCGTCGCAGATGTGGTCGATCGCCTCGGATTCGAAGAACCCCGAGATCGCGGTCAAACTGGCGAACTTCACCGTGGCGGAGGCGGGCGGCGCAAAGATCCTGGGCGTCGAGCGCGGCGTGCCGGCATCCTCCGGCATGCGCGAACTCCTCGGGCCGGACCTGGACGAGGTCAGCAAGAAGGTCGTCGATTACATCGGCAAGCTCGGCCCCTACACGGCCAAGCTGCCGCCATCTCCACCCAAGGGGGCCGGCGAAGTCGCCTTCGTCCTGGAGCGGGTCAGCCAGGAAGTCGCCTTCGGTGTCTCACCGGAAGAAGGCGGCAAGAAGTTCGTCACCGAGGCCGCGTCGATCCTCAAGCGCGGGTGACGCGATGGTGTCCTTTACCGCAGGTGACGCGGTAGAAAGGCGCCCGGCGAAGCCCGGGCGTCTCAGCCGCTTCTTTTTCGCCGGCAACGGCGCGGGCTACATGTTCCTCGCGCCCTGGCTGATCGGCTTCCTCGGCCTGACGCTCGGCCCGGCGCTGGCCTCGCTCTACTTGTCCTTCACCGACTACGACCTGCTGCAGTCGCCCAAATTCGTCGGCATGGACAACTATGTCCGCATGGCCACGGGGGACGCGAAATTCGCTGCGGCGATGAAGGTGACCTTCATCTATGTCATCCTCTCCGTGCCGCTGAAGCTGATCTTCGCGCTGGCGCTGGCCATGGCATTCAACCGCGGCATCAAGGGCCTGCCGTTCTACCGTGCGGTGTTCTATCTGCCGTCGCTGCTTGGCGGTTCGGTCGCGATCGCGGTGCTCTGGCGCCAGCTCTTCGCTGCCGACGGCCTGGTGAACTCGGTGCTCTCGGTCTTCGGCATCGACGGTCCGAGCTGGATCTCCAACCCGAACTACTCGCTCTACACGCTGGTCGTGCTCTCGGTCTGGCAGTTCGGCTCGCCGATGATCATCTTCCTCGCCGGCCTGCGCCAGATTCCGCAGGACATGTACGAGGCGGCGAATATGGACGGCGCCTCGAAGGCGCGGCAGTTCTTCAGGATTACCTTGCCGCTGCTGACGCCGGTGATCTTCTTCAACTTCGTCATCCAGACGATCGACGCGTTCAAGGCCTTCACGCCGTCATTCATCATCTCGGCCGGGACGGGCGGGCCGATCAACTCGACGCTGTTCTACACGCTCTACCTCTATCAGGAGGCCTTCGGCTTCTTTCGCATGGGCTATGCCTCGGCGCTCGCCTGGGTGCTGGTGCTGATCATTGCCGTCTTCACGACTTTCTCGTTCCTGTCGGCGCGCTACTGGGTGCACTATGATGAATGACGCCGCGCATGCCGCCCCGCCCGGCGATACGCCGGAGCGGTCCATCCTGCACTCCGTGCTGATCCACTCGCTGCTGATCGGCGTCTCCGTTCTGATGCTCTATCCGCTGCTCTGGATGGTATCGGGCTCGGTGCGCCCGGCCGACGACATGTTCGGCGGGCAGACCTCGCTGATCCCGTCGCAGGTGACGCTGCAGGCCTACAAGACCGGCTGGTTCGGCCTGCAGGTCAGCTTCGGCACGTTTTTCCTGAACTCGCTGGCGATTTCGGTGCTGGCGACGATCGGCAACGTCATGGCCGCCTCGGTCACGGCCTTTGCCTTCTCGCGGCTCGAGTTCTTCGGCAAGAGCTTCTGGTTCGCGTTGATGCTGGGCACGCTGATGCTGCCCTATCACGTGACCCTGATCCCGCAATATGTCCTCTTCCTGAAGATGGACTGGGTGAACACCTGGCTGCCTCTGGTCGTTCCGAAATATTTCGCGGTCGACGCCTTCTTCATCTTTCTGATGGTCCAGTTCTTCCGTGGCCTGCCGCGTGAACTCGACGAGGCGGCGATGATGGATGGCTGCAGCGCCTGGCGGATCTACTGGAAGATCGTGCTGCCGCTCTCGCTGCCGGTTCTGGCGACCGCCGCGATCTTCTCCTTCATCTGGACCTGGGAGGATTTCTTCGGGCCGCTGATCTATCTCGGCGACATCCACAGCTACACCGTGCAGATCGGCCTGCGCTCGCTGATCGACTCGAGCGGCACCTCGGAC
Source organism: Allobosea sp. 2RAB26 (assembly GCF_052115465.1). Taxonomy (NCBI): domain Bacteria; kingdom Pseudomonadati; phylum Pseudomonadota; class Alphaproteobacteria; order Hyphomicrobiales; family Alloboseaceae; genus Allobosea; species Allobosea sp. 2RAB26. The sequence goes on from NZ_JBFRGS010000009.1 coordinate 93,119, forward strand.
TGGGGAGCGTTGTTTGCGATGTCGGTGCTGTCGCTGATCCCGATCTTCCTGATCTTCCTGTTCTTCCAGCGGTTGCTGATCGAAGGCATCGCCACCACCGGCATGAAGCGCTGAGGATGCCTGCGATGAGAGTGCTGAACTTCGCCGTGATCGGCATCAACCACGACCACATCCATGGTCAGATCGGCGCGCTCCGGCGCACCGGTGCCACCTGCGCCGGCTTCTACGCGGCCGAGGACGATCTCGCGGCCGCGTTCATGGCCAGGTACCCGGAGATCCCGCGTGTCACTGAGGCGGCCCGGCTCTATGAGGACCGGGCGATCGACCTGGTCGTGAGCGCTGCGGTTCCCGCCGACCGCGCCGCGATCGCGATCACCGCGATGCGCCACGGCAAGGACGTGATGCTGGACAAGCCGGGGGTGACCAGTCTGGCCCAGCTGCATGAGGTCAAGGCGGTGCAGGCCGAGACCAGGCGGATCGTCTCGATCATGTATTCTGAGCATTTCGAGGTGGCGGCGACGGTGAGGGCCGGCGAGCTGGTGGCGGCAGGCGCGATCGGCGAGGTCGTCAACCTGATCGGCATGGGCCCGCACCGGCTGCGCAAACCCGAGCGCCCGGGCTGGTTCTTCGAGCGCGAGCGCTATGGCGGCATCCTGACCGACATCGCCTCGCATCAATGCGAGCAGTTCCTGTTCTTCGCCGCAGCCGACGACGCCGAGATCCTCTCCGCCTCGGTCGGCAACCGCGCCAATGCCGACCGGCCTGGCCTGCAGGATGTCGGCGACATGCACCTGCGCACGCAAAATGGCGTCACCGGCTATATCCGCGTCGACTGGTTCACGCCCGACGGGCTGCCGACCTGGGGCGATGGCAGGCTGACCATCATCGGCACGCAGGGCACGATCGAGCTGCGCAAGTATGTCGACATCGCCGGCCGTCCGGGCAAGGACCATCTTTTCCTCGTCGACCGCAGCGGCATGCAGCATATCGACTGCTCGGCTGTGGAGCTGCCCTATGGCCGCCAGCTCGTAGCCGACGTCTTGGACCGGACCGAGACGGCGATGCCGCAGGCGCGCTGCTTCAAGGCGATGGAGATCGCCCTCAAGGCTCAGCACCTTGCCGAGACCGGCAGGCTGCCGAGCGCATCGTCCCAAGAGGCTGCCTGATGAGTGAAGTGAAATCCGTCGCGGTGGTCGGCTGCAATATCGGCCGCTCGCATATCCTCGAAGGCTATGCGCCACGGCCCGAGCGCTGGCGCCTTGCCGCGGTCTGCGACCTCAATCAGGAGCGGCTCGACAAGGTCGCCGACGAGTTCTCGGCCGAAAGCCGTACGCAGCATTTCGACGAGCTGCTCGGCCGCGACGATATCGACGTCATCGATATCGCGACCCCGCCGGCGACCCATCTCGAGCTCGTTACGAGGGCGCTCGCCGCCGGCAAGCATGTCGTCTGCGAAAAGCCGCTGGTCGGTTCGCTCTTCGACGCCGACCGCCTGCTTACGGCGGAGGCGCAGAGCGGGCGCATCCTGATGCCGGTCTTCCAGTACCGCTATGGCGACGGGGTGCAGAAGGCCAAGCGCATCATCGATTCCGGCATCGCCGGCACACCCTATCTCGGCACGGTCGAGACCCATTGGAAGCGCACGGCCGCCTATTACGACGTGCCATGGCGCGGTAAATGGGAGACCGAGCTCGGCGGCGTGCTGATGACCCACGCCATCCATATCCACGACATGCTGACCTATCTTATGGGGCCGGTGGCGAAGCTGTTCGCCCGCGCCGTGACGCGGGTCAACGCGATCGAGGTCGAGGATTGCGTCGCCGCCTCGCTGGAGATGCAGAGCGGCGCCCTGGTCGCGGCCAGCGCGACGCTGGGCGCGCAAAACGAGATCAGCCGCTTCCGGCTCTGCTTCGAGAACGTGACCTTCGAGAGCGGCGGCGGCTGCTATTCGCCCGGCGACGATCCCTGGACGGTCCTGCCGGCGAATGACGCCGTGGCGGCCCGGATCGAGGGGCTGCTGGCCGACTACCAGCCGGTCGGACGGCGCTTCCTCGGCCAGATGGATGCGTTCCACGAGGCCTTGAACGGGCGGGCGCCGGTTCCGGTGACGATCGCCGATGCGCGCCGGGCGCTGGAACTGGCGACGGCCTTCTACCAGTCGGCGCAGACCGGCGCGGATGTCTCACTGCCGATCGGGCCGGATCACCCGAAATACACGAGCTGGCGCCCGAACGGGCACTGAACCGGGACAAGAACACCAGGACCGATCGCTGTCACACGGCCGGAACGGCGGGGCGATCGGCAAGATGGGGAGGACGAGATGGCGACGAGCATCAAGCTCAACAAGGTGGTGAAGCGCTACGGCGCAGTCGAGGTCATCCACGGCATCGACCTTGCGATCGATCCGGGCGAGTTCGTCGTCTTCGTCGGTCCCTCGGGATGCGGCAAGTCGACCTTGCTGCGGATGATCGCCGGGCTGGAGAAGATCACCGGCGGCGACCTCCTGATCGACGGCGAGCGCATGAACGATGTCCCGGCCTCGCAGCGCGGCATCGCCATGGTGTTCCAGTCCTACGCGCTCTACCCGCACATGACCGTCTACAAGAACCTGGCCTTTGGCCTGGAGACGGCCGGCTACAGGAAGGCCGAGATCGACGAACGCGTGCAGCGTGTCGCCAGGATCCTGAAGATCGAGAGCTATCTGCAGCGCCGCCCCCGCGCCCTGTCCGGCGGCCAGCGCCAGCGCGTCGCCATCGGCCGGGCGATCGTGCGCGAGCCCAAGATCTTCCTGTTCGACGAGCCGCTCTCCAATCTCGACGCCGAGCTGCGCGTGCAGATGCGTGTCGAGATCGCCAAGCTGCACCAGGACCTCGGCAACACGATGATCTACGTCACCCATGACCAGGTCGAGGCCATGACCATGGCCGACAAGATCGTGGTGCTGCGCGACGGCATCGTGATGCAGGCCGGCGCGCCGCTCGAACTCTATAACCGGCCGGCCAACCAGTTCGTTGCCGGTTTCATCGGCTCGCCGAAGATGAACTTCCTGGCGGCGCGCGCCAGCGCTGCGGCCAACATGATCGAGGTCGCCGGCCGCAATGTCTCCCTCGATGCGGCTCTGGCCGTGCGCCAGGACGAGCCGCTGACCTTCGGCGTCCGCCCCGAGCATATCGCGGTCGGCGGCGAGGCGGGCGAAGTGCTCGGAGAGGTCAAGGTCCAGCTCGTCGAGCATCTCGGCGGCGGGACCGTGCTTTACGCCACCACGGCGGGAGGCGAGAATCTGACGATCTCGGCCGCCGGGCAATTGCGCGTCCGGCACGGCGAGAATGTGCCGCTGCGCATCGACCCGTCGATCTGCCACGTCTTCGACAGCCAGGGCATGGCGCTGCGCAGCTGAGCGAGGCGGCCGAGCCCGAGCTTCACACGCGCCGAGGACGAGAGGGAGATGGGCGTCGGCATCCACCGCTTCGGGGCAGGGCGTTTCAATGCGCGGCCGCTGCACCGCCGCCTTGGCCCTTCCTGGCGAACAGGACCACGATCGCGGCGAGGACCAGGATGATGCCGATGACGGCGAAGGTGTCGCTGAAGCCGAGCACCAGGGCCTGGCGCTTCACCGTCTTGCCGAGCGCGATGACCGCCTGCTGCTGCGCGGCTGCATGGTCGGAGATGCCATGCGCCATGAAGTAGTTCGTCATCTGGTCGAGGCGGGTGCGGACCTCCTCGCGGAAGGGCGTGACCGCCTGGCCGATAATGTTGGAGTGGAACTGCTCGCGCTTGGTGATGATCGTGCCGAGCACCGCGGTGCCGACCGCGCCACCGAGATTGCGCAGCATGTTGAACAAGCCCGACGCATTGGCGGCGTCCTTCGGCTGGATGCTCATCATCGCGATCGCCGTCAGCGGCGTGATCACCATGGACTGGCCGACGGCGCGCACGACATTGGGCCAGAACAGCTGGTCGCCGGAATAGTCGAGCGACATGTGGATGTTCATGAAGCAGGAGGCCGCAAACAGCGAGATGCCGACGAAGGTGATGTAGCGCACGTCGAAACGCTTCATCAGCATCGGGACGAGCGGGATCAGCAGGAGCTGCGGCAGGCCGGTCCAGGCCAGCACCTTGCCGATCTGCTCGGCATTATAGCCCTGCACCTGGCCGAGATATTGCGGCAGCACATAGACCGAGCCGAACAGGCCGAAGCCGACGAGGACATTGGCGATCGTGCCGACGGTGAAATTGCGGTTCTTCAGCAAGGAGAGGTCGACGAGGGGCTTCTTCACCCGGAGCTCGATCCAGATGAAGGCCGCCAGGAACACGACCGCGATCGCGGTGAGGCGGATGATGAAACTCGACTGGAACCAGTCCTCCTTGTTGCCTTCCTCGAGCAGGGTCTGCAGCGCCGACAGGCCGATCGCCATCGTGGCGATGCCCGCCCAGTCGCCTTCGCGCAATAGCCCGAGCTGCATGGGCTGGTTTTCCAGCGTGAAGGCGAGGGCGAACACCATCGCGATGCTCGGGATGGTGTTGATGAAGAAGATGGTCTGCCAGCCGTAATTCTCGGTCAGGTAGCCGCCGATGGTCGGGCCGATGGCGGGCGCGAAGGTCACGGCCAGCGCGAACATCGCCAGGCCCATCGGCTGCTGCGACTTCGGCAGGCGCGTCACCACCATGGTGAAGGCCATGGGGATCAGGACGCCGCCGGCAAAACCCTGCAGTCCGCGCAGCGCGATCATCTGGCCAAGTGTGGTGGCGAAGGCGCAGGCCATGGAGAACAGCGCGAAGGCGACCGTGCTCCAGATCATGTAGCGCTTGAATGAGAACACCCGGCTGAGAAAGCTCGTCAGCGGGATGACGATGATCTCGCCGATCAGATAGGAGGTCGAGATCCAGGCGCCGTTGTCGACGCCGGTCCCGATGCCGCCCTCGATGTCGAGCAGCGAGGCATTGGTGATCTGGATGTTGAGGATCGCCATGAAGGCGCCGATCGCGCCGGCGATGATCGCGATCCAGGTGGAGAGGCTGGCCTTGTCCTGCGCGGGAAGAGCCTGCGGGGGGAGGGCGGCAGTCGGCGTTTGGTTCGGCATGACCCAGCTCCTTGCAAGCCAGGCGCGCGTCCCGGAAGCATGCTCCGCAAGACCGGGGCGCGGCCTTGCGACATGCTCAGGATCGGCTAGCGCGCGTCTGCCACGACATCGGCGTTCGAGACCTTGGTGTTGATCGTCGGCACGACCGACATGCCCGGGCGCAGATCACCCGCCAGGCCATGGCCGGCGTCGAGCACGATCTTAACCGGAACGCGCTGGACGACCTTGGTGAAGTTGCCGGTCGCGTTGTCCGGGGGCAGCAGGGCGAATTCCTGGCCGCTGGCCGGCGCGATGCTGTCGACATGGCCCTCGACCTTGACGCCCGGGAACATGTCGACCTCGACCTCGACCGCCTGGCCGGGCTTCACCCCGGTGAGCTGCGTCTCCTTGAAGTTCGCGACGATATAGGTGCCGGCGAGCGGCACGACCGCCATGAGCTGCGTGCCGGCCTGCACGTACTGGCCGATGCGCAGCGTGCGGTTGCCGACGACGCCGTCGACCGGGGCGGTGATCTCGGCATAGGACAGGTTGAGTTCGGCCTGGCGCTGCACGGCCTCGTCACGCGCGACGGTCGCCCGTGCCTGGGCGAGATCGGCCTTGATCAGGTCTACCTGCTTCTGCGCTGCGGCGAGCGCTGCCGTGTCGCGGTCGGTTGCGGCGCGGGCAGCCGCGATCTTGGCAACGGCGGCCTGCGCGTTCTGCACGGAGCCGTAGCCGGTCCTGGCCAGGTTCGTGTAGCGGTCATTGTCCTGCTCGGCGAAGGTCTGGTTGGCCTTGTCGACCTCGACGGTCGCCCGGGCGGTGTCGATCAGCGATTGCTGGGCGTCGAGCTGGGCCTGCTTGCTGGCGACGGCGGCGTGGGCAGCCGCGACCTCGGCCTTGGCCTGGTCCAGCGCGACGCGGAGGTCGCGGTCGTCGATCCGGGCGAGGACCTGGCCGGCCTTCACCGGCTCGTTGTCGCGCACCAGCACCGCTCCGATATAGCCCGAGATCTTGGGGGCGATCGTGGTGCTGTCCGCCTTGACATAGGCGTCGTCGGTCGAGACCTCGAAACGGCCGGTTGTCCAGTAATCATGGCCCCAGAAACCGGCGCCAAGCAGTGCGGCCAGCGCGACGCCAGCAAGCGCCGCCTGGCGCAGCCTGCGCTTCGGCTGAACGGGGGCTGCGGGGGAGGCAGCCGCTTCGGCCAGCTTCTCCGCGACGATCCCCGGCACTGCCTCGTTGGCGGGGATGGCGCGTTCGGCGGAAATCCGATCCTGATGGGTGCTCATCGCTTCATCTCCTGCAGGGCTGGGCGATCAGCCGTTCCTGCAATATGGAAACTTGATGTTTTCTAAAATAGTATCTATCTTTCCCGTGTCAACGATAATTTGGAAAACCGTCATGGTACAAATTCACGAAACAGTGAAACGCTGCCGCGGACGGCCACAGACCCGGCCCGACGAGGAGACGATGCGCCTGATCGTCGAGGCTGCGGACCGTGAGTTCCAGTCGAACGGCTATGCCGGCACGAATATCAAGGCGGTGGCCGACCGGGCCGGCGTCTCGACCAAGACGCTCTACAAGCTCGTGCCGACCAAGGCCGGGCTCTTCGAGGCGACGATCCGTCTTCGCATCAGCCGCTTCCTGCTCGATCTGGACGACGAGGTCGGCGAGGAGCTCGACCCGCGCGAGGCGCTGGAACGCATCCTGTTCGCCTTCGGCGTGCTGACGCTGAGCGCCGAGACGATCGCCATCAACCGGCTCGTCATCGGCGAATGCGGGCGCTTCCCCGAGGTCGCGCGCGCGTTCTACCAACTGGCGATCGTGCCGGTGAACGGCGTCATCGAGGCCTGGCTGACGCAGCAGAAGGACAAGGGCACGCTTCGCATCGACGATGTCCATATCGCGTCGGGCATGCTGCGCGGCATGATGATCATGGAGCCGCAGCGCACCGCGATGATGGGGCAGCGCGCCGCACCGCATCGCGACGAGATCGCACTTCGCGCCCGGCAATGCGCCGAGGTGTTCTATAACGGCTGCAGGATGTGAGGCGCCGAGATCTGACGGAGAGGGGGGCTTGGCCGGGCCTGCCCGCCGGTCCCTGGACACGGAGTGCGTATGAGCGGCCGCGCGTCGCTCATTCCGTCGAGTCGAAGTCGTCCTCCCCGCCATTCAGCATCGCGGTCAGTGTGCGCAGGCCGGTATCGAGCTGATCCATCGTCGGGGAGGCCAGCGCCAGCCTGACGGCGTTGGGCGCATGGCCGGGGCTGACGGCGAAGGTCGAGGACGGCGTCAACGCGATGTCGCGCCTGGCTGCCGCCGCGACGAAGGCCTGCGAGCGCCAATGCGCCGGCAAGGTCAGCCAGAGATGATAGCATTTTCCGTTGGTCCGGATGTCGAAGCCGGAGAGACGGTCGGCCGCCAATCTCTGGCGCGCCCGCGCGTCGAGGCGCTTCAGTCTCGCAAGCGCGGCAACGGTGCCGTCGCCCAGCATCCGCTGCGCCGCCGCAAACGCAAATCCCGAGGCGGTCCAGCCGCCCGCGCGCACCGAGGCCGCCACGCTTTCCCGCAGGCGCGGGGGCGACGCGATGAAGCCAAGCGTCAGGCCGGGCGCGACCTTCTTGGAGAGGCTGTCGATGACGATGCAGGACGCGGGCGCCAACGCGGCAAGCGGTGGCTGATCGTCGAGGAAGCCGTAGACATTGTCCTCGATGACCGGAAGCGCGAGTTCCTCGACAACGCGCAGGAGATCGGCTCTGCGCGCCGCATTCATCGTCACGCCCAGCGGATTCTGGACCGCTGGCTGAACATAGATGGCCGAGAGCTGAGCCTCGCGATGCGCCCTTTGCACCGCGTCGGGCCGCAGGCCGTCTTCGTCCATCGCCAGCGGCACCAGCGAAATCCCGAGCCGGGCGGCGATGCTCTTGATGAAAGGGTAGGTCAAGGCCTCCACGCCGCAGCGACCGCCCGCTGGAACGACCGCAGCGAGCGCTGCGGCAAGGCTCTGGCGGCCATTGCCGGTGAACACGAGCTGTTCGGGCGAGGGGGACCATGCGCCCTGCGACAGATACGCGGCCGCGACGCCTCTCACGGCCGGCGTCCCGATGCTGGTCGCCTGTCGCAACGCGGCATCCAGCGCGGCAGGATTGTCCAGGCCGCCCAGGCTCTTGGCGATCATCACGGTCTGGTCGGGAAGGATCGGGTAATTGAACTCGAGGTCGATCCGGCTGCCATGCGGCTCGCCTGGCGCCGCCACGCCACGCCTGGCATCGCCTGAGATGAAGGTGCCCCTGCCGACTTCGCCGACGACGAGGCCGCGGCGCAACAGCTCGGCATAGACGCGGCTCGCCGTCGAGACGGCGATCGCGCGGTCATAGGCGAAGCTGCGCTGCGGCGGCAGGCGGTCGCCCGGCTTGAGCGTGCCGTCGGCGATCTCCGCGGCGATCGCGTCGGCGAGCTTCAGATAATCGGATTTCGACATTATTGCACCGAGGTCAATGTTTCGATTGCTCGGAGCATTATGTCGGATCATTTTGTCCGCATCAACGTGATTGAACCGGGAGCCGCGACGTCTTCGGGACTCAAAGCAGCAGGTGGCCCGCTCGGCGAGCGCTTGCGGCTGTGGTGTCGCCTTGCCCGGATCGAGCATTGGGAGACAGGACATGTCTGCAATTCCTTCAATCTCACCTTCCGTGACGCCCATTCCTGCAACCTTCGCCCGGCCTGCGGTCGCAGGGACGCCCGGCGCACCGTTCCGGCTGCTCGGCGCCTGTTACCGCTGGATCGCGGGCTATTTCGTCCGCCGCGACGCGATTGCATGGCTTCGCGAATGTGATGACGCGGCATTGCGGGATATCGGCCTGGCGCGGAGCGAGATCGAAGACGCGGTCCGCGGCCTCGTCAGCCCTTCCGGTGGAGCGAGGAGGGGATGATGGCCTCCTCGGCCGCGATGGGCCCTTGCGCAGGCGGAGACCGGCACGCGTCCTCCATGGAGGCCGCCACATGGACCTGACCTGGGCCACGATCCTGGTCGCCTTTGCCGGCGTCTTTCTGATTGGCTTCATGCGGGGAGCTTTTGGCGGCGGCTTCGCCATCATCGGCATTCCGCTGTTGTCCCTCGTGATGGACCCGGTCACTGCCGGCGGGCTGCTCGCGCCCCTGTTCATCGCGATGGATCTCTATGCGCTGCGCTACTTCAAGCCCTCGACCTGGTCGAAGCCGGATCTCGTGCTGCTCCTGCCGGGGCTCGTGATCGGCATCGGGGCGGGCTTTCTGCTGTTCCGCTCTCTCGACCACCGGACTGTCACGCTCGCGATGGGGGTGATCACCCTGATCTTCGTCGGCCTCTGGCTTGTCGGAGGCGCTGAGGTGACGATCCGGCCGCGTTCGACGCCGAAGGCGATCACGGCTGGTCTCGCCTCGGGTGTCACGACCATGGTCGCCCATTCCGGCGGGCCGCCGCTGGCGATGTATCTGCTGCCGCTCGGCCTCGGCAAGGAGATCTATGCGGGCACCACGAGCCTGTTCTTCACGGTCGGCAACGCGACCAAGCTGGTGCCGTGGCTGCTGCTGGTGAAGCCGAGCGCCCATGTCTGGACCTTGATGGCGCTTTGCCTGCTCGCCATTCCCATGGGCGTCGGGCTGGGCTGGCGGCTGCACGGCGCGCTCGACCAGCGCCAGATCTATCGCGCCTGCTACGCGCTTCTTGTCGTGACGGCGCTGAAATTGCTGTGGGACGGCATTTCCGGATTTTGGGGCTGAGCGCGACTGTCTGCACCTCGCGCTTTCACGGGGCCAGGCCGATGGCTGCCGCAGCCTTGCGGTAGCGCATCTGGGTATCCGCTTCGAACCTGAACGTAGTCAGGAAATCGTCGAGCCGGTAACCCGGGTTGAGGGCATGGATGCGTGCGACGTGGGTGCGCGCCTCCTCGATACGGCCGGCAAGCGCGAGGCAATGCGCGGCGATGGCCAGGATGTGCACATGCGCATTGGGGCGCGCGGCCGCCTTCACGCCCCAATGCGCCGCCTCCGCGAAGGCGCCCAGCCTGACCAGCGCCATCGCACGCGTGCCCAGAATGCCAAACAGCAAGGGATCATGCGGGCTCAGCAGACGGGAGTGGTCGGACGCCGCGATCGCGGTTTCGGGATCCCCCGCCTGGCAGTGGACGAAGGCGAGAGCGTAATGCCCGAGCGCGAAATTCGGGCTGAGCGCCACGGACCGTTCCAGCGCGCCGATGGCTTCGGCTTGATCGCCGACGAGCCACATGGCTCGTCCCATCGACCAATGGGCGGCGGGATTCTGCTCGTCGATCAACAGGCTCTGTTCGGCGGTTTCGATGGCCCGTCGGACTTCGTCATTCCGTTCGCCCCAGCGCTGGAAGGCCCTTTGCCAATGCGTGAAGGACAGGCCGGCCTGGGCGCGCGAAAAGGTCGGGTCGAGCTGCGCCGAGCGGCGGAAGAACGCCGCGGCCTGCTCATTTTCCGCGGCGGTGAAGCGGTACATGTGCCAGAGCCCGCGATGATAGGCTTCCCACGCGTCGAGCGACTCCGGAGGTCTCAGGATCGCGCGATTGCGCTCCGCGGTCTCGATTTCGGAAGCGATCGCCGAAACGATGCCGTTGCCGATCTCGTCGAGCACGGCGAGCCGATCGAGCGAAGAGGCCTCGAACCGGTCCGTCCAGACGATATGCGCACTCGCCGCCTCGACGACTTCGATGACGGCGGTGGTGGCGCTCTCGTGCCGCTCCAGCAGCCCGGTGACGACATAGCGGACGCCCAGCCGCTCGCCGATCTCGCGATATCCCAGCTGCTCCGGCGCAATCGCGAAGACCGAGCCGCGCGCGATGACGAAGAGCCCACGCAGACGCGCCAGGCGACTGATCACGTCATGTGTCAGAGCGTTGCCGAGATCGCTGGGGCCGATGCCGTCCGGGCTCACTTCCTGAAGCGGCATGATCGCAACGGAAATCCGGTGCTGCGCCGAAGGCTCTGTCGTCTCATGGCCGGCGGCCTCGGCGGCCTCGGCGGCGGCGGCGGACGCGGGCGTCGTCCTCAACTCCCTCCAGGCGGCCGCGATGGGGGCGAAATCGATGCCGTCGGCCGCGAAACTCCTGGCGGTCCTCTCGAGGTGCCGGGTGCAGTCGTCGATCAGGCGCCGATCGTAGAGTTCGGCCAGGAACCGGGCGTGCGCGCCGATATCGAACGGCGAAAGCTCGATCCATCTGCGGGCCGCGGCCCAGCCTGCTGGCGTTCCCCTCGCTGTCCTGCGCGCCGTCTCGGCCACCAATGCGATTTCGAACGAGCGGAACTCGCTCCGGCGGCTCGCCACCCAGTGTTCGAACTCGATGCTCTGGGCGAGCTCGGTGCCTTCCAGGAATTCTTGCTCCGCCGCGGCAGTGAGCGACTGCAGCTCCGTGTCGCCAAGCCGCCCGAAGCCGGCTTCGGCAGCCGCAAGCAGGCGCAGGACATCGACATCGCAGCCCGCGAGATCGAGCGCGATGCCGTCATCGCAGGCTAAGACGCGACGATGAGCGGGGTCGTCGAGCAGCGCTCGCAGCTTGCTGAGGCACCATCTCAGCTCGCCGCGCGGATCGTCGGGGACCTGCCATAACAGGCTGCAGAGGCGCTCGCGGGGAACCGGACGCGAAGCCAGCGCGAGATAGGCAAGCAGCGCCCGCACCTTGCGCGAGGGCGGAAGCGTCTCGGCCGCACCGGCGCGCAGGAGCTTCAGCGGACCGAGGAGCCGGAGCTCGAGCCCGGGCCTTGAAAAATCGGCATCGGAACCCTGCGATTCCATGCGCACTCCAACGGTGGCTCCCACGCGGAGTACCCCACCGCCATCCTAGCATCCCCTGACTATCCGCACAGCCGGAAGCTGCGGCGGCCGGGATGGCCACCGCCGGAAGTCAGTCATGAAGGAGGGAAACCATGCCTTCGATGGACATTTCGAGGACGACGCAAGGTCGGGGCCGCCTGTTCGAAACCGTGCTCGACACGATTGGCGACACCCCGGCCATCCGCATCAACAATCTCGGCGTCGATCACGCCACGATCTATGTGAAGGCCGAATTCTTCAATCCGGCCGCCTCGGTCAAGGACAGGCTGGCGGTGGCCGTCATCGAGGAGGCCGAGCGCAGCGGCGCCTTGCGGCCCGGGCAGACGGTCGTCGAGGCGACCAGCGGCAATACCGGCATCGGCCTCGCCATGGTCTGTGCGCAGAAGGGCTATCCGCTCGTCGTCACCATGGCGGATAGTTTTTCGGTCGAACGTCGGCTGCTGATGCGGATGCTCGGCGCGAAGGTCGTGCTGACGCCGCGGGCGCAAAAGGGGTTCGGCATGTATCTGAAGGCCGTCGAACTGGCCGAGAAGAATGGCTGGTTCCTTGCCCGGCAGTTCGAGACCAAGGCCAATGCCGCCATCCACGAGGCCACCACGGGCCGCGAGATCGTCGGCGATTTCGCCGGCTCGCGCCTCGACTATTTCGTCACCGGCTATGGCACCGGCGGTACGGTGGTCGGCGTCTCGCGCGTGCTCAGGCGGGAGCGTCCGGAGACGAAGATCATACTGAGCGAGCCGGCGAATGCGCAGCTGATCGGCAGCGGCCAGAGCCAGCAGCGTGGTGCGGGAGGCGCGCCATCGGTCAGCCATCCCGCCTTCGAGCCGCATCCGATCCAAGGCTGGACGCCGGATTTCATCCCCGACGTGCTGCAGGAGGCGATCGACGAGCATTACTATGACGACGTGGTTCCGATTGCCGGACCGCAGGCGATCGAGTGGGCCCGGCTGCTGGCGCAGAAGGAAGGGATCTTCACCGGGATCTCGGGGGGAGCGAGTTTTGGCGTCGCCCGGGAGGTCGCTGCTACGGCGCCGGCGGGCTCCGTCATCCTGTGCATGCTGCCCGACACGGGCGAGCGCTACCTCTCGACCCCGATGTTCGACGCGATCCAGCCCGGGATGGATGCGGAGGAGCTGGCATTGTCGCAATCGACGCCCGGTTTCCAGATCGCGGCCGAATAGCGCTGAGGAGACAGCCATGGACGCGCGCGTGTTCCCATCGATGCAGACGGATCCCGACGGATATGGCGGGGAGGAAACGCTCGATCCGCAGGATTGGGACGCGGTTGCCGAACTGTCGCATCGCGTCGTCGACGACGCGGTCCGCCATCTCAGGGATCTGCGCGAACGGCCGGTCTGGCGGCCGATGCCGGGGGATGTCGAGGCGCTGTTCCGCGCCCCCGTGCCCGATCAGCCCATGCCGATCGAGCAGGTCTACGGCCTGGTGCACGACAGCGTGCTGGCCTATCCGATGGGCAATATCCATCCCCGCTTCTGGTCGTGGTTCATGGGGGCGGGCAATTTCTCCGGTGCGCTCGGCGACTTCATCGCCGCCGTTCAGGGCTCGAATCTGGGCGGCGGGAGCCATGCCGCTGCCCGGCTCGACCAGCAGGTCGTCGGCTGGCTGCGCGATATGGTCGGCCTGCCGTCTTCGGCCAGCGGCACTCTTGTCAGCGGCGGCTCGGTGGCGAACCTGATCGGGCTGACCGTCGCGCGCAACACGGCGGCGGGGATCGATCTGCGCGAGCACGGGGTCGCCGCGCTGGATCTGCCGTTGCGCTATTATGCCTCCGATCAGGTCCATTCCTGCCACCGCAAGGCCGTCGAGGCGCTGGGGCTCGGCAACAAGGCCTTGCGCCGGATTCCGACCGGCCCCAGCTGCCGGATCAACCTGAATGCGCTGCAGGCCGCGATCGCGCAGGACCGGGCCGAGGGCTTTCATCCCGCCTGCATCATCGGCACGGCCGGCACCGTCAATTCCGGGGCTGTCGACGATCTGGCGGCGCTCGCCGACATCGCGGCCGATGAAAACATCTGGTTCCATGTCGACGGCTGCATCGGCGCCCTGCTGACGATCGCACCGAAGAACGCCTGGCGGGTGAGGGGCATCGAGCGCGCCGATTCCGTGGCGCTCGATCCGCACAAATGGCTCCACGCTCCGTTCGAGGTCGGCTGCGCCCTAATCCGTGACCGGGGAAGCCACAGGAACAGCTTTGCCGTCTCCCCGGAATATCTGCAGACCACTGCGCGGGGCATCGCGTCTGGGGACTGGCTATACGAATACGGGCTGCAGACGACGCGCGGTTTCAGCGCCCTCAAGGTCTGGATGGCGCTGATGGAGCACGGCGTTGCGAAATTCGGCCGCCTGATCGACCAGAACCTCGCGCAGGCCGCCTATCTCGCCGAGTTGATCCGGTCGCAGCCGGCCCTGGAGCTGGTTGCCCAGCCGGAGATCAATATCGTCTGCTTTCGTGTCGCTCCGGAGGGCCGTGACGAGGAGCGCGTCAAGCAGATCAATGTCGAGATCATGCTTCGCCTCCAGGAGACCGGCATTGCTGCCCTGTCCGACACGACGCTCCGGGGGCGGCACTGCCTGCGCGTGGCGATCTGCAATCACAGGACGAGGCTGGAGGATCTGGACCAGCTCGTCACCGCCGTGCTGGCCCTTCGAACGGGCATGGCAGAGCAGGCAGCCTGAGGCGCTGAGGTCAACGTCTCGCCCCCGCGAGCACCGTTGCACGGCGAAACGGGTTGAAACCTGCCGCAGTCGGTCCATGCTGGTCTCAGTTTTCGGGTCGGAAGTGCATCACGGAAGGAAAACGTGCATGTCCACGAACCTCGATCAGATCCGCGACCAGCAGCGCGACACCTGGGATCGTTTTTCCGCCGGCTGGAAGACATGGGATCGCCTGGTCCTGAGTTGGCTTGCTCCCTTCGGTGCGGCGATGATCAGACAGGCCGATCTCCATGACGATTCCCATGTCCTGGATGTGGCTGCCGGCACCGGCGAGCCGGGGCTCACGGCGGCGGCGTTGGTCCCGCGTGGTCGCGTGACCGTGACCGACCTCTCGCAAGCCATGCTGGCGGTGGCGGCAGAGAACGCTGCGCGTCGCGGCCTGCGGAATTTCGACACCAGACCGTGCGATGCCGGTGCATTGCCCTTCGACGATGCGAGCTTCGACGCCGTACTCTGCCGCTTTGGCTTCATGTTCTTCCCCGACATCGATGCGGCAGTGCGCGAGTTCGCACGCGTGGCAAAGCCGAACGCTCGCATTTGCGCCGCCGTGTGGGGCGCCCCGGAGAAGAATCCCTGGGCAACGACCATCATGGGCACGATTGCGCGCCATGTTGAGATGCCGCCGCCGCCACCGGGTTCGCCAGGCCTGTTTCGCTGCGCGCCGGAGGGCCTGATGCGTTCCGCCTTTGCCGCAGCGGGCTTGCACGACATCACCGAAGAGGAGGTGTCGGCCGAGATGGTTCACGAGACGCCGGAGCAATACTGGCAGTTCATGAACGACATCGCCGCCCCGGTCGTTGCCGGGCTCGCCAAGGCCGATGCTGAGACGGCGGAGCGGATCCGCAGCGAAGTCCTCGACCTGGCGCGCCAGTCCATCCGGGACGGCAAACTGGGCCTGATGTCGACTGCAAGGGTGATCGTCGGCTCGCGCTAGGACCCGGCGCGTGCGTTCACGACCAAGGCATCGGCGCGTGGCTGTCATTGGGGCGGGTCTGCGCCGGGGCGCGTGCGGACCGTCGCTATCGTCCCGACCAGGACCAGGACGCCGGGAACGGGCCCGAAGCGAACGCCATTCCCGGGCTGCCGAGGAGAGGGATCGTGATCAGGCCGGGCGCGAAGGCGTCTCTGCGGCCGGCCAAAGCCGACGGCCTGGTCCTGCACTCGGCCCCGGCATGGTCATCGACACGGCCTCAGGCAGTGCCAGGCTCTGGAACTGATCCGCCAACCCGCCGAAGGGCTCGTCGCGCCGAGCCCTTCTCCATGCCCCTGCCTGCGATCGTCAGGCGGCGTGGCTGCGGCGCGGCAGCTTCCAGTCCGGGCGGGCGAAATGGCAGGTGTACCCCCCGGGCTGGCGCTCGAGATAATCCTGGTGTTCCGGCTCGGCCTCCCAGAAGTCGGAGACCGGCACCAGTTCGGTGACGACTTTTCCCGGCCACAGGCCCGAGGCATCGACATCGGCGATCGTCTCCTCCGCCACTTTCCTTTGCTCTTCGGACCCGTAGAGGATCATCGAGCGATAGCTCAGGCCGATGTCGTTGCCCTGCCGGTTCTTCGTGGTCGGGTCGTGAATCTGGAAGAAGAATTCGAGCATATCCCTGAAACTCGTCTTCTCCGGGTCGAAGACGATCTCGATCGCCTCGGCGTGGGTGCCATGATTGCGATAGGTCGCATTCGGCACGTCGCCGCCGGAATAGCCGACCCGTGTGGAGATGACGCCCGGGCGACGCCGGATCAGATCCTGCATGCCCCAAAAGCAGCCACCGGCCAGCACGGCCCGTTCAGTTGCGCCAGTCATTGCTCTTCTCCTTCTTCAGCCGATCGCGTGCGAAACAGTGCCTCGTCTGGCAAGTAATCGCCAAGAGGGGCGATCGCCAGAGGGGGATCGCCATGGCTTTGTCGCCAGAGATGACGTGCACGGAGGCCGTGTGGATGGCCGTGCGCGTCCAGGTAAGACAAATTCACGTCACGCTACGCGACCTGCTTCAGGGCCTGCTCCAGGTCGGCGATGAGGTCGGCGGGCTCCTCCAGGCCGACATTCAGCCGGACGATCCGGCCATCATAGCCGCGCTGCGTCCGCGGCAACGGCGGGTAGGCCATCGCCAGGCTATGCGTGCCGCCCCAGCTGAAGCCCAGCCGGAACAGGCGCAGCGCCTCGACGAAATCTGTGACGCGCTGCGTATCCCAGCCCGGCTCGAACACCACCGAGAACACGCTCGCCGAGCCGGTGAAATCGCGCCGCCAGATCTCGTGCCCCGGACAGTCCGGCAGGGCCGGGTGGAGCACGAGCGCGACCTCGGGGCGCGCCTTGAGCCAGTGGGCGACCTCCAGCGTCGTCTTTTCCAGGCGGTCGAGGCGAACAGCCAGCGTCTCCAGCCCGCGCAGGGCAAGCGCGCAATCGTCCGGCGACACCGCCATGCCGAGCAGGCGGTGTGTCGCGCCGATCCGCTCCTGCGCCTCCGCCGTCCCGACCGAGACGGTGCCGAGCAGGATGTCGCTATGGCCGCCGACATATTTGGTCAGCGCCTGCATGCTGACATCGACCCCATGCGCGAAGGCATCGAACAACACGCCCGCCGCATAGGTGTTGTCGAGCGCGACAGGTACGCCCGCCGCATGCGCTGTGGCGACGATGGCCGGCACGTCCTGCACCTCCATGGTGATCGTGCCGGGGCAGCGCAGCGATGCCGGAGCCGATCAGCGGATCATAGGTCTCGACCGTGATGCCGAGCCCGGCCAGCAGCTCATCGGCGAGTTCGCGGTTGGGCCCATAGGCGGTCTCGGGCAGGAGGGCGTGATCGCCCGCACGGCAGAAGGCGAGATAGATCAGCGCGATCGCCGCCTGGCCGCCCGGCACGACGAAGCTCGCGCGCGCGCCTTCGAGGTCGGCGATGCGCAGCGCGAGTTCCCGCGTCGTCGGCGTACCGTAGAGGCCGTAGGAGTAGCCTTCGCCCCGCCAGTCGTCGCGAGCCTCGGCGACGCGCTCGAACAGCACGGTCGAGCCGCGATGAATGGCGGGGACGAGGGCGCGAAAATCCTGCGATGCGGCGACCCGGGGGTGCACGAGCCTGGTCCGCCAATGCCGGGTGGGGTGTTCGTCGGTCATTGCGTCTCACCGAATCGCCGGGGCCGACAGCCCCCTGAACCAGCAAGGGTGGAGGCCGCTCCCCGCCGCTGTCAAAGGGGACGGGGCGATCGCTAGGGGGCTCCGACACAACTTATCGCTGCATCGGGATCGAAATCGCCCTTCGCGCGTTAAACCTCTGCGCCACCAAGCGAGCGCGAGGAGTAGACGATGACGACGATGAGGCAGACAGCCGTTTCTTTCGCGGCCCTTCTGATGCTGGCATCACCCGCCTTGGCGCAGTCGCCGCCGCTCGGGCCTTCGACCGGCACTGTTCGCATCGAGCAGGTTTCCGCCGGTTTCATCGCCTCGGGCGAGGCGGGCGGCGGCACCTTGCGCTTTCAGGGCCGCTCCTATCCGATCTCGGTCGGCGGCCTTGGCATCGGCTCCATCGGCGCATCGCGCACGGTCGCAACCGGGACGGTCTACGGGCTGCGCAAAGTGTCTGATTTCGCCGGCGCTTATGTCCAGCTGAAGGAAGGCTGGGCGGTTGGCAGGCAGGGCGGCGGCAATGTCTATCTGCGCAACGACAAGGGCGTGACCCTGCGATTGGCGACGCGCCGGCAAGGGCTTCAGCTTTCGCTCGGCGCAGATGGCGTGCTGATCGGCTTCAAGCAGTAGAAGACCATCCGGCAACCAGTTCACCGGACCGGATCTCGCATCCGGTCCGACCCTTGCGTAGCAAGGGAGGCAGTTTCCGTCCAAAAGAAGAGGGATCAGGAATCCATCTGATCTCGGCTGCTCACGACGCGTCCGACTGGCGCGCCCGGACATTCCCCCTTGTGTCTGCGCCATGCGCCGGTCAGCGGGCTGATGTTTTAAGATAGTCTTCGACCCGGCTCAGCAACAGCGCGCAGCGTTGGAGCGTTGCTTCCGTGTCTCCAAGGTTCTCGCGGTCGAGCACCGCGAACTCCCTGATCATCGATCCCGGCGGGAATTGCTGCCAGCTGAGGTCAATGTGATACCAATCCTCGCCGACCGGCAGGCCGTTCCAGAAATGGGTTTCGTCACTTTCGCCCGTCCACACCATTCCCTTGATGATTTCCGTTTGCGGGTAATAGTGCTGCACGACCCGTGAGGTTGGGTAACTGACCAAGGGCGGGATTGCCGGGCTTCACAGCCGCCTTGTACGAGGTTCGTCCGTCCCAGGACGCCTCCAAAGCCTCGCGAAGGCGCAACATTCGGTCCTGGAGCTTGGTCTGGTTCGGCATGGCGACTCCCATGGGTTCCGGCATCGGATCCTGCTGAGGTTCAAGCTCGCTCCGATGGATCTTGCGTCGCACGCGACCAGTCACGCTCTCAGTCCCGATGGCGCCTTACCCTCGCGCAACGCGGCTTCGTCACTCGCAACGGGAAGCGCGCGGAACAGGGCCGCGATCATGTGGACGAAGAAATCGCACATGCGCGGATCGCCCGATTGCGCACGGCCCTCGGAGAGCCGTTCGACCCGGCGGTCGGCGACATGCATCAGGAGCGCTCCGAGCGCATATTCATAGCCCCAGACCATCGTCTCCCGTGATCGGCCGGGCAGGGCCTGCATCATCGCATCGATCAGACTATGGGCCAGGCGGTCGTAGACGCGTTCGATGATCGCGCTCGCCTCCGGTCCCGGATCCCAGGCGGTGCGGGCCACGAGCAGCGAGAATGCGTCTGCGCCGGCTTCCCGCAGGCGAATGACCGGCTCGGCCCAGGCCCGGACCAGATCCTCGACCGCATGGGGATTGGCGCCGGAGATATCGACCGCGGCAATCCTGTCGATGCGCTCGGTGACGTAGCCGCTGCGATGCGCGAAGACCGCGGAGAACAGGTCCTCTTTGCGCCCAAAGTGATAGCCGACAAGGGCAAGCGGCACCTTGGCCGCGCCCGCGATGTCGCGGACCGAAACGCCGGAATAGCCACGTTCGGCGAACAGGGCCTCGGCCGCGCTGAGGATCGCGAGCCGCCGATCTTGCGCCGCCTCGGCCTTCCGCGAACGTTTTGCCTCGACCGGTCCGGTCATGCCGCCCCCTCCATCAGCACTCCTCGTCGATGATCTTGTACGATCGTCCAAGATATCCTATCCCATTCCCGACGCCGGCAAGCCCGGCATGCGGCTGGCGGCGATGAACCTGATCGATCTGTCCATTCCCCTGGAAAACGACGTACCGGCCGATCCGCCCTTCCAGAAGGTCAGGATCGACTACCGCCATCACGGTGAGACGGCGACGGAAATCGCCGCTGCCTTTCCGGGTCTGCGCCCCGAACAGCTTCCGGACGGCCAGGGCTGGGCGGTCGAGCAGGTCAATATCTCGACCCATAACGGCACCCATGTCGATGCCCCCTGGCATTATCATCCCACGATGGATGGCGGCGTGCGTGCCGCGACGATCGATGAATTGCCGCTCGACTGGTTCATCAGGCCGGGCGTGAAGCTCGATTTCCGCGATATGCCGGACGGGCATGTCGTGACACCCGACGAAATCGACGCCGAGCTCCGGCGCATCGGCCATCGCCTGCAGCCCTTCGAGATCGTCGTCGCCAACACCCGCGCCGGCCAGCGCTATGGCGAGTCCGACTATATCCATTCCGGCTGCGGTTTTGGGCGGGCGGCCACGCTGCATCTCGTCCGGCAGGGCATCCGCGTCGTCGGCACCGATGGCTGGAGCTGGGATGCCCCGTTCAGCCATACCGCGCGCCGCTTCGCCGAGACCGGGGACGCCTCGCTGATCTGGGAAGGCCACAAGGCCGGCCGGGAGGCGGGCTATTGCCAGATCGAGAAGCTGCACAATCTGGAAGCGCTGCCGCCGACGGGGTTCACCATCTCCTGCCTGCCGGTGAAGGTGAAGGGCGGCTCGGCCGGCTGGACCCGGGCTGTCGCCATTCTGAACGCATGACATCGCAGGCATAGGTCGAAACACAACGGCCGATCCCGGGGAGGGGCATATGGGCAAGGTCATCATCACCTGTGCGGTCACGGGCGGCATTCATACGCCGACCATGTCCGAGCACCTGCCGATCACGCCGGGCGAGATCGCCCAGCAGGCGATCGAGGCGGCGGAGGCCGGCGCCGCCATCCTGCATCTGCATGCGCGCGATCCCAGGGATGGGCGGCCGACGCCCAATCCGGCCGTGTTCATGGAGTTCCTGCCGCGGATCAAGCAGGCGACCGATGCGGTGATCAACATCACCACGGGCGGCGGTCTCAACATGACCGTCGAGGAGCGTCTTGCCGCGCCGCTTCAGGCCGCGCCCGAGATGTGCTCGCTCAACATGGGCTCGATGAACTTCGCGCTGCATCCGCTCGCCAAGCGCTACAGCAACTGGAAGCATGGCTGGGAAGAGCCCTATCTCTCCGGCACGAAGGATTTCATCTTCCGCAACACCTTTGCCGATATCGAGCGGATCTATAAGCTGCTCGGCGAGGGGCACGGCACCAAGTTCGAGCATGAATGCTACGATGTGGGCCATCTCTACAACCTCGCCCATTGCCTCGATCAGGGCTGGTTCAAGCCTCCGGTCTTCCTGCAGCTGATCTTTGGGATTCTCGGCGGCATCGGCGCCGACATGGACAATCTGATGTTCATGAAGCGCACGGCCGACAAGCTGTTCGGCAAGGACTATCAGTGGTCCGTCCTGGCCGCGGGCCGCCACCAGATGCCGTTCTGCACGCAGGCTGCGATGATGGGCGGCAATGTCCGCGTCGGCCTCGAGGACAGCCTGTTCATCGGCCGCGGGCAGCTCGCCCGCAGCAATGCCGAGCAGGTCGCCAAGATCCGGCGCATTGTCGAGGAACTCGGAATGGAGATCGCGACGCCGGCGGAAGCACGCGCCACGCTCGGGCTGAAGGGCGGCGACCAGGTGAACTTCTGAGGCGCGCCATGGCGGGGACACCCAATCCGATCGACGGCTTCACGGTCGATCCAGCGGCGATCAGCTATGTCGGCGAGTGCCTGCAGCGCCCGGAATGCATCCTGGCCGAGCCGGACGGCACGCTCTGGTCAGCCGATGCGCGCGGCGGTGTCGTGCGCATCGTCCCGAACGGGCGCCAGCGGCTGATCGTGCAGCAGGCGAGCCGCGGCTTTGCCGAGGCCGTAAACGACGAGGACCGCTTCGTCGCCGGCACCTTGCCGAACGGGCTGGCCTTTGCCCGCAATGGCGACATCCTGATCTCGAATTTCGGGACCGACCGGCTCGAGATCATGACCCGGGACGGGCAGACGCGCGTCCTGATCGACAACATCGACGGCGAGCCGATCGGCAAGGTCAATTTCGTGCTGCGCGACAGCCGGGACCGGATCTGGTTGACGATCTCGACCCGGACGAAGAACTGGATGAAGGCGATGAGCCCCGCGATCCGGGACGGCTATGTCGCGCTCTATGATGGCGGGCGCCTGCGCGTCGTCGCCGACGGCTTCCATTTCACCAACGAGATCAGGCTCGATGCCGCCGAGGAGTGGCTCTATGTCGTCGAGACCTGCGGCCGCCGCGTGACGCGGCTGCGTGTCGGCGGGGATGGCAGCCTTTCGCAGCGAGAGACATTCGGCCCCAGCGATCATGGCGCCTTCATCGACGGCATCGCCTTCGACGCCCACGGCAATCTCTGGGGCACCCATGTCATGACCGACCGCATTTTTGCGATCACGCCCGACGGCGACCTGCGCATCCTGCTCGACGATGATCGCGGCAGCGCGGCGGGCAGGGCGCTGATGGCGGCCTTCGCCCGCGACGAGGCGACGCCCGAGCTGATGCTCGCCTGTGGCGGCAGCATCGCCCCCTGGTTCGCCAGCATCACCTTTGGCGGTCCCGATCTGCGCACCGCCTATATCGGCAGCCTGAGGGGCACGCGCATTCCGACATTCCGGTCACCTGTTGCCGGATTGCCGCTGGCTCATTGGCACGGGAACGATCGACCCGCCTGACGGTCGACGGATTGGGAGGATTTGGAATGCGGATCAAGTTCGTAGCAGCGACGGTCGCGCTGGCGCTCGGGTGGCCGGGTCTCGCGGCAAAGGCGGAGGTCTCCGACGGAGTCGTCAAGATCGGCGTCCTCACCGACATGTCCGGCGTCTATTCCGACATCACCGGCAAGGGATCGGTGCTGGCGACAAGGATGGCGATCGATGATTGCCTTGCGGCCGAATGCGCCGGCATGACGATCGAAACCGTCTCGGCCGATCATCAGAACAAGGCCGATGTCGCCTCCGTGATCGCGCGCGAATGGATCGACCAGCAGAAGGTCGATGTCCTCGCCGACATGTCGAACGCCTCGCTCCAGCTCGCCTTGCCGCCGCTGCTGAAGGAGAAGAACCGGGTCGGCCTGTTTCCGGGCGGCACGGCGCGGCTGACCGGTGACGCCTGCCAGCCCGATCATATCGTGCAATGGATGTGGGACACCTATGTCCAGGTCTCCGGGGTCGCGAATGCGCTGACGAAGCCCGGCTCGAAATGGTATCTGGTGACGGCGAATTATGCGCTGGGACACCAGCTCGAAGCCGATACCAAGACCCTGGTGACGGCCAAGGGCGGGAACTATCTCGGCTCGGTCCGGCATGCCTTTCCCGCAACCGAATTATCGTCGCAGCTCCTGACCGCGCAAGGCTCGGGCGCCGACATCATCGCGCTGGCCAATGCCGGTGGCGACACGATCGCCGGGATCAAGACGGCTCGGGACTTTGGCGTCGGCCAGGGCGCCCAGAAGCTGGTCGCCTTCTTCATGACCGTGATGGATGTGAAGAGCGTCGGCCTCCAGGGCGCGCAGGGCACCGTGCTGACGGAAGGCTTCTACTGGAACCTGGATGATCGGACGCGCGCCTTCTCCGAGCGCTTCAAGGCGAAGAACGGCACCGTTCCCTCGGCCATCCATGCCGGAATCTATTCGGCGGTCCGGCATTATCTCAAGGCGGTCGCAGCCGCGAAATCCGACGACGCCAAGACCGTCATCGCCAAGATGCGCGAGATCCCGATCGAGGACGATGTCGTGCGCAGCGCGAAGCTGCGCGAGGACGGACGCATGGTCCATGACTTCTACGTCTTCCAGGTGAAGAAGCCGGAAGAGTCGAAGGGCGATTGGGACTTCTACAACCTCGTCGCGACCATCCCCGGAGACCAGGCCTTCCGCTCGCTCGCAGACGGCGCCTGCCCGGCTCTCAAGAAATAGAGAGGCGTCGCCGATGGTCTGGGGTTGGGGACGTCATCGCCCTGGCCTCCAGGCCAGCAGCGACGCCGCCGCGCGCGCCGCCGGTTTCGTGGAGACCGGGACGGGGTGTTCGGAGACACTGGAGGTGGCGCCTGTACCACCTTCCGGCTCATCCCCATCTATGTCATGATCACTATCATTGACTTCGCGCATTGCTTCGACCTGACGCAATGGAGCCGGCGGCTCGAGCGGAGGCTGCATGTCGCTCCTTGATCTGAATGACGTGGTCAAGCGCTACGGCCAGCACACGGTCTTGAATGGCGTGTCGCTCACCGTCGCGAAGGGGGAGATCGTCGCCGTCATCGGCCGCTCGGGCTCGGGCAAGAGCACCTTGCTGCGCTGCGTGAACGGGCTGGAGCCTATCCAGGGCGGCACCATCTCCTTCAACGGCACCGTGGTCAACGATCCCGGCACGGATCTGCGCAAGCTGCGCCAGCATGTCGGCATCGTGTTCCAGAGCTTCAATCTCTTCCCGCATCTCAGCGCCGAGGAGAACATCACGCTCGCGCCCAATGTGGTGAAGGGGGTGCCGCTGGCCGAGGCACGGCACCTGGCTGAAACCGTGCTGCGAAAGGTAGGACTGGCCGAGAAGATCGATGCCTATCCCGATCAGCTCTCCGGCGGTCAGCAGCAATGTCTGGCCATCGCGCGTTCGCTGGCGATGTCGCCGCAACTCATCCTGTTCGACGATCCGGAGCTGGTCGGCGAGGTGCCGAAACTGCTGGAGGAGATGGTGCGCGACGGCATGACCATCATGCTGGTGACCCACGACATCGGCTTTGCCTGCAAGGTCGCCAACCGCGTGGCGTTCATGCACCAGGGCCTGATCTGGGAGGAAGGTCCCGCGGCCGCGACGCTCGCCCGGCCTCGCACGCCGGAGCTGGAGACGTTTCGAAGCGCTGTCCTATTGCATTGAGCTCACCGCCGGCAGGAGCAAATTAAGCGGGTCGAACGTCCGCTTAAGGGGGGCAGCTGCTGGCGAGGGCGGAGATCGAGGGGCATGAGGATGCATGTCAGTCGGGAACCGCGGGCCTTAGCGAGCGAGTTTCGCGACCGACCGCGCCGGCGCCTCACATCGTCCCCAGCAAGGCCGCAGCGGCCAGCAGCGCCCCGGTCAGGATGTTCGCCAGGAACAGCCCGAAATTCACGTCGGGGCGGGCAAGGTCGATCCGCCAGGTCTGCCAGGCCAGATGCGCGGCGATCAGCAGCATGCCGATGGCGTAAGGCGGCGACATGCCCAGCAGCCAGCCACCAAGCGACCAGGCTGCAAGCGTCAGCGCATAGAACAGCCCAACCCACGCCTTGCCGTGCCGCCCGAACAGGATCGCCGTCGATTTCAGCCCGAGGCGGCTATCGTCCTTCACGTCGACATAGGCATAGACGGTATCGTAGCCGATCTGCCAGGCGATGGCCCCGGCCCACATCAGCACCGCGCCGGGCGGGATTTGCCCCGCGACCTCGGCCCATGCCATGAGCATGCCCCAATTGAAGGCCGCGCCCAGGACGGCTTGCGGCCAATGGGTGAAGCGCTTGCAAAGCGGGTAGATGAACACGAGCGGGAGTACGCACAGCGCGACCAGAGCTGTGTATGGGGCAAGGCCAAGCAGCAGCGCAGCCGCCAGCGCGAGCTGGACGCCCAGAAAGACGAAGGCTTGTCGCGTGCCGATCTGCCCGCTTGCCAACGGCCTGAAGCGGGTTCGCTCGACATGGCCGTCAAAGTTCCGATCGGCGATATCGTTGATGGTGGAGCCGGCGCTTCGCATCAGCAACGCACCGAGCGAGAAGATGGCCAGGAGCCCGAGGTCGGGAACGCCATGGGAGGCCTGGATCAAGGCGGCCCAACAGGGGAACAACGTGAGCCATATGCCCACGGGGCGATCGAGCCGCGCCAGCCGCATATAGGGCCGCCATGCGGCCGGCAGCCGGCGGTCGACCCAATCGCCCTGATGGATGTCGCTCAAGTCCGGGCGGCTTGCCGTTGTCATGACCTGATCTACGTTCCTGTCGCGAACTTCCGATGAACGCGACAGTCTTGTCCGCGATTCCAGCACCATCGCAGAATGGAATTTGTGAGCCAAGGATCGAAGCCGGCAACGGGGGCGACGCGGCGCGCCATCCGCTTCCGACAAGCGCTCCCGCAGCATGTCGCGGATTTCCGGCGGCGTCTGTCATATCGTGAGAAGAAGCGGTCGATGGTCCGAGACCTCGGGATGCTCGACCACCGTGAATTCGATCACGTCGATGCTGCTGCGCACGAGCATATAGTCGGCGTAGCGACCCGCCTTCTTGTAGTGCGAGGTTCGGGTGTCGGTGCATCCGGTCGCCGTGACGAGGTCGTGCAGGCCGATCTCGGCCAGGATGTCGAACGTCCGGCTGCCAGGTTCGACATTGAAATCGCCGCAGACGACCAGGCGCTCCCCGGGCGGCGCGACATTCGCGATCAAGCGCGCGAAGCGCGTCGCCTGCTCCAGGCGCTCTTGTGTGTCCTGCTTGCCCGCGAGGTCGCGAAGCCCGTGCATATGCGCGATGGTGATCGGCCACCCCCGTTCGAAATCGAAAAGTCGGATGACATGAGCATTGCGCGACCTGGGATGGTCTCCGTAGCCATCCCAGGAGAACGCCCTGTGCACGAAGCCTTGTGCCTGCCCGATGATCGGATAGGCAGATCGCACGAATGTCGCCAGGCCCCATTGCGAGGGCACGGGTTTGCCGTCGTCCCAGAGAACGCCCTGCGCCGCCGGGAAGAACATCGCGGTATGGTCGGGCAGAGCCGCGCCAAT
Organism: Allobosea sp. 2RAB26; assembly: GCF_052115465.1. Taxonomy (NCBI): domain Bacteria; kingdom Pseudomonadati; phylum Pseudomonadota; class Alphaproteobacteria; order Hyphomicrobiales; family Alloboseaceae; genus Allobosea; species Allobosea sp. 2RAB26. Next base: position 119,829 of record NZ_JBFRGS010000009.1, read on the forward strand.
ATCGCGGAAAAAGTTTGCACGCTGGGGAAGAACATGATCGCCGTCGCGGTAGGTCAGCCAGTCCTTTGACGACGAAGGCGTATGCACGACTTCCTGCAGGCAGAGGATGTCGGGTAGAGCGCTGCGGAGATAGGCGTCCGATGCGGAGAGAGCGCGGATCACGCGGAAATCCCGGACAATGACTAGCGCCTTGTCGCGCTGCGCGGCAATTGCCGACACGTGCTGCACCGTCCGTCGTGCGGCCGTTGCGGAGAGACGCGTATCGGAAGGTCCGATACGCGCCGGGTCTTCTCAGTTGATCGACTTGATGCTGCCGAAGATATCGTCGAGCGCCTTGGCGTGCGTCTCGCGCCCTTCGTCATTGCCCCAGACGGTGATCATGATCATCCGGCCGCTGCCGGCCGGCATCAGGATGAAATCGACTGTCGTCGGGCCGTTCGCGTCAGTGGTGCGGAACTGGAAGACGGTCGAGGAAATCCCGTTGATCGGGACTTCTGCCTGGATCGGCTTCACCTGCTTGATCTTGTTTTCCTTCATCCAGGATTCGTTCGTGGCCATCATCTTGTCGATCTCGCGGGCATGCGCGAACTCGACCGAGAAGAAGATCGCCTCGTCCTGCGGGCGCGCGGAGTAGCCGAACTCGATCTCCTGCGTCTTCCAGTTGTTCGGAACGGTCAGCGTAATGGCCGGGTTCTTGTCGGGAACCGCGAAATTCTTGGCGGCGGCAGGCACGACGCACAGAAGCGCGGCGGCGAAAGCCGCAAGGCAGAGACGGGCGATAGACATGGGAGAGTTCTCAAGAGCCAGGTGACACATGTGACCTGCAGCCCGCTCGTTTCCTCTGCGCCACCAATGGCGCTGACGCAATGCCGATGGACCGGCCGTGCCGCGTAAACTTTAACCGGCCCGGCATTCGCCAGGGGATCGCGGGCGAAGGAGCATTTGACTGCCCATTATACGGGCGGTTCTTCAGTCGGCGATCGAACGAATGACCCGCGCCGGATTGCCACCGACAAGGGTGTTCGAAGGAACGTCCCTGGTGACGACCGAAGCCGCCGCGACGACCGAATTCTCTCCGATCGTCACGCCACCGATGATGGTCGCACCGGCTGCGATCCAGACATTTCTCCCGATCGCGATGGGCTTTGCGGTGACGCGGGCGCGCCGTTGGGACGGCTCAAGGGGGCGGCCGGTCGTGATGATGCTCACATTCGGCCCGATCAGCACGTCGTCGGCAATATCGAGCCCGCCGAGATCATAGAAGGTGCAGTTCTGATTGACGAAGACATTGCGCCCGACACGGATATTGACCCCATTTTCCGTATAGAACGGCGGTATCAACACGAAACTGTCGTCGACCCTCTTGCCGATGAGATCGCTGAACAAGGCCCGGACTTCATCGGCATCGTTATAGGTCAAACGGTTGAGGGTGGCGGTGATCGTCATCGCCCGCTTGACGTTTGCCGACATCGCCGCCGATTCCGGCGTTCTCCTGGGAATGAACCTGGTGCGATCATCATTCGCCATTCGGTATTGTCCTCCGGGCGCGGTCAAGCGAGGTCCCGGTGCATGACAGCGCCGCCGGGATTCGCTGAGGGTAGCTGCAAATCGCCGGGATAAGCGTCCAAACGTCCAGGCGCGTCCACTCCCAGGCAGGCATTCAGCTTTGGTTTTCCAAGGCCGTCCGCAGCATGTCGTAGGTGGGCGCCAGGTCACGAAGGGCGGTCGCCGCAACGGCGTCGTTGCCGACAACCAGCGGATATTGCATCGCGCCGATCAGGCGCGCCTGCCTGTCGGCAATCCGCGCGGCCTCGGCATAGCCGGCGCGCGCCAGGCAGGCTGCGGCATCGACCGCGCGGCGGGCGCCGACCCTGACCGCGAAATGGACCATATGGCCGCGCAGCGCCTCGTCGCATCGCGCCTCGATCCGTGCCGCCAGGGCTTCGGCTGCTTCGCCATTGCCGAGGCTTCCGGCCGGCATGCCGAGATCGCCGTCCATCGACAGCCAGCGGATCGCCGCCGGGACGGACGCACGGATCGTCTCCACCTCGCTGACCTCTGCGACGCGCCTGAAGGCGGTTCGCATGGTGTAGGGCGCGCCATAGATCAGCGTGCTGGCGCTCCAGGCGGCCATGAAATCGGCGACCGGCAGGGTGGCATAGGGATAGCCTTGCGGATCATGCATCACCACGCGCTCATTATCCGCTTCAAGGACGACGACGTAGTGGTCGGCCTCGATCGGTCCACGCATGCCCGGCTGGTGCCGCAGATGCCCCATCTCGACCGGGCCGATCCAGACCGGTCCGCCAGCCAGCGCCGCCTTGAGCCGGGCGAGGGCCTCCTCGGCCTCGCCGCCCTGCGTGACCGTCGATGTCCAGCCGAGCGACGAAAGCGCGTCCTCAAAGCCCTTCTCCGGGTCCCAGCCATAGGGATCGAAGAATGGCAGCGTGCCGCCGCTCAACTGCATGCCGAACGGACTGCCGATGGCGATCTCGATCACCGCGGTGGAGGGCGCGTCGGCCCCGAACATCATCGCGAAGGAATTGGCGTAGCAATAGGGGCCGGAGCCCGTATAGGAAAAATGCGTCATGGCGGGCTCGCTTACAGGGTGATCGGATAGGCGACATCGAAACGTGCGCCGCCGGTTCCGGGATAGGTTTCGCAGGGGCTGTCGCTGCAGCTCAGATCGCTTCGTGCGTCGAGCCACGCCTCGATCGCGTCATAGACGCGCAGGACGAGCGGGAAATCTTCATAAGCCCTGGGCACCGGCAGATAGGCCTCGCGCCGCGCCGGCTGCAGCCATAGGCGCAGGTCGCCGGCAGGTTCCAGGCTGCCCTCATAGGCGATGGCGACCTCGACCAGACCTTCGCTGTCGCGGCTGACGAGGCTGTGGCAATGCACGCTCATCGGCCCGTCGCCCGGCAGGCCCGAGCCCCGCAGATGGGCGCGGATATCGGCCTCGGCGCTGGCGACGAAATCGTCGAGGGCCTCGACGCCGACGTGGCGCTGGCGGGACACGACCTTGCTGGCCTCGATCTCGCGCAAGCTTATCGCCGTGGCCAAGGCGGGTTCACCACCGTCGGCGTGTCGGGCAAGCGCCCGAACACCCTCGGTCTGCTCTGCCAGAAGCTCGTTCTGCGCGCTGAGCCATGTCTGCAACTCGACGGCGCGCGCCTCGGGCGCAAGCGCGACAAGCTGCCCGACGCGCGCTACCGGCAGACCGAGCCGCCGCAGCCTGGCGATCAGCCGCGCCCGTGGCGCCTGCTCGGGGGCGTAATAGCGGTACCCGGTCTGCGGATCGACATGGGCCGGCACGAGCAGGCCCTGTTCGGCATAGAGCCGCAAGGCCTTCGGTGACAGCCGCGTGGCGGCGCCGAAACGTCCGGCAAGAAGATAGGAATCGCTCATGAATCCATCTCTAGAGTCAGCCCTTGGGGCGAGGTCAAGCGCCCGAAGGAGCCTTCGCCATGGCGGCCCGACCTCGGCCTTCCAGTCTCCGGGCTGGCGATGTCATCGGGCTTCATGGCACGATCCGAGCCTTGCCATTCAGACGTGGAGCGCCTGATGACCAATGCCAGCGCCGGGAACCCCGTTGCCGACGAGGCTCCGACTCATCCCGAGGAAATCAGATCCGAGTTCGACCTGCGTGTCGGCAAGCACATCACCCTGCAGGGACGGGCGCGGATCACTCCGGCTGGCTTGATCTGCTCCGGGCTCGCGGTCGCCATGGTGACGTTTGCTCTGGGCTACGTTGCCCGCTCGCTCCCAGCGCGGCGGCGCTGAGCCTTCGGACCGGCATGGTCCATCGCCCCTGCGCCCGTTCATCCGGGCTGTCCTGGTCAAAGCGGCCGACAGCCAACTCCGACCCATCGCGGACGCTCGCAGGCCTTGCCCTGATCGACTGGCCTGCCGCATCCGGCGAGCGCTATAAGGCGCGGCTCGAGAGGATGAGGACAGCGATGTTCACCGGCATTGTTCAAACCGTAGCGCGGGTTGCAGCCATTGAGGACGACAATGGCATCCGGACCTTCACGCTCGATTTCCCCGCAGGGTTTACCGAAGGGCTCGGCATCGGGGCCAGCGTCGCCGTGGATGGCGTCTGCCTGACGGCAACGACGATCATGTCCACTGAGCGGGTGCTCTTCGACGTCATGCTCCAGAGCCTCGCGGTCACCACGCTGGGGGATTGTGGGCCGGGCAGCATGGTCAATGTCGAACGGGCGGCGAAGGATGGCGCAGAGATCGGTGGGCACCCTCTCTCGGGCCATATCGACTTCGCAGCGCGGATCGACCTCATCAAGGAATACGGAGGCAACAAGGCCATCCGGTTCTCCATCCCTCGGCCCTTCGAGCGGTACATCTTCCCGAAAGGCTACATCGCCATCAACGGATGCAGCCCGACGGTCTCGGAGTGCAACAAGGCCGAGGGCTGGTTCGAGATCTGGCTTATCCCCGAGACGCGCCGGGTGACGAATCTCGACGCCAAGCGAGAGGGTGACGCGGTCAATGTCGAGATCGAACGGGGGACTCAGGTGGTTGTCGACACGGTGCGGGACACCGTCGCGGAAAGCCTCGGCGAGCTGCGCCCGTTGCTCGAAGCCCTGCTGAAGGAACGTGGCCTGGCTCTGGAGGACTTGGTGACGCCCTCGGCCCTGTTGCCTCCCCGTCACTGAGGGGGCGCGGCCTCCGCGCCTTGCGGAGCTCGTCCTGCCTGATCGCGAACCGCAATCGTCGGTCTTCACCTGAACCGGCCAGGGCCCCTGAAGGCGTTTGGGTGACTCAGACGCGGCCCCATGGTTCTGGTCCAGCTTGACCTCCGTTCTGGCCGATCGTGAGGATCAGACCAGGGGCGCACGGCATCCCGCACGGCGAGGAAGCGCAGCCCTTTGGACGGGCGCCTGACCTGCGGGACGACGATGGTCCTTCCGACCCGCGCGACCGGCATCCTCGCCCCCTAGCAATTTGCCCCCAATGCTCGCAGATTATGTACTGGGTTGCAGCTGGGATCGAACCATGACTGCCCACAGCGCTCAGGTAACGAGACCGCCCGCTGCCCTGCCGGTCGCCGCCACGCTCGGCGCTCTCGGCGTCGTCTATGGCGATATCGGAACAAGTCCGCTCTATGCCTTGCGGGAAGCGGCGAGGGCGGCGACCCAGGGCGGCAGCCTCAGTCAGGATGCGGTGCTCGGCATCGTCTCGCTCATCCTGTGGGCGCTGATCCTGATCATCTCCATGAAATACGCGCTGCTGATCCTGCGTGCCGATAATCGCGGCGAGGGCGGCATCGTCGCCATGCTGGCCCTGCTCTCGGCCCGCAACGCCGAGCCGGGGAGCTGGCGCGCCTATCTCCTGATCGTCGGCCTGATCGGTGCGGCGCTGCTTTACGGCGACGGCGCCATCACCCCGGCCATCTCGGTGCTGAGCGCCGTCGAAGGCCTGAAGCTCGACGCGCCGGCGCTGCAGCATGTCGTGGTGCCATTGACCGTGGTCATCCTGATCGGCCTGTTTGCCGTCCAGAAGAAGGGCACAGGCTTCATCGGCGCGATCTTCGGTCCGGTCATGCTTGGCTGGTTCATCATCATCGCGCTGCTTGGCCTCCACGGCATCGCCCAGGCGCCCGGCGTGCTTGTGGCGCTGAGCCCGCTCTACGCCGTCAATTTCCTGATCCACCAGGACTTCCATGTCAGCTTCGCCATTCTCGGCGCGGCATTCCTGGCCGTCACCGGCGGCGAAGCCATGTATGCCGACATGGGACATTTCGGCCGCCTGCCGATCAGGCTCGCCTGGTTCGGCATTGCCCTGCCGGCGCTCGTGCTGAACTATTTCGGTCAGGCCGGACTCCTGATCACCGACAGCGCCGCGCTGGATAATCCATTCTACCAGCTGGCGCCGGACTGGGCGCATTACCCGCTGGTCGCCCTTGCCACAGTGGCGACCGTGATCGCCTCGCAAGCCATCATTTCCGGGGTGTTCTCGCTGACGCAGCAGGCGATCCAGCTCGGCTTCCTGCCCCGCATGCATATCGAGCACACGGCAAGCCACGAGATCGGCCAGATCTATGTGCCGCTGGTGAACTGGCTGCTGGCGGCGGCGACGCTCGGCGCGGTGATCGGCTTCGGCTCGTCCGATGCGCTGGCAGGCGCCTATGGCATCGCCGTCTCCCTGCTGATGGCCATCACCACCCTGTTGGCCGCGCTCGTTGCGCTGCACTGGGGCTACCCGCCGGTGATCGTGATTGCGGTCAACGGCTTCTTCCTCGTCATCGACTGCATCTTCTTCGCCGCGAACACGACCAAGCTGTTCGAAGGCGGCTGGTTCCCGCTCCTGCTTGCGGCCGCTGCCGCCTTCGTGATGCTGACCTGGCGCAGCGGCGTCAAACTGGTCGAGCGCGCCCGCCGCAATCTGCGCCAGCCGGAGGAGGAGCTGATCGAGAGCGCGGTCGCGACCTGCTGCTCGCGACTGCCCGGAACCGCCGTCTTCATGGCCTCGGCTCCCCATGGCGTGCCGCTCGCGCTGACGCAGTTCGTCAAGCACAACCGCGTCCTGCATGAGCGCATCCTGCTGGTCACGGTCGTCATCGCAGAGGTCCCCCGCGTCGAGGAGGATGGCCGCGTCGAGGTGATCGAACTCCATGAGAGCATCACCCGGATCATCCTGCATTTCGGCTTCATGCAGTATCCGAGCATCGCCGACGGACTTCGGATGGCCTGCGAACAGGGCAGGCTGCCCGGAGTGGACCCCACCCAGATCACCTATTTCATCAGCCGCGAGACGATCATCCCGACCAAGCAGATCGCCGGCATGGCGGTCTGGCGGGAAACGCTGTTCGCCTTCCTCCAGCGCAATGCCGAGCGCTCGGCTGCGTTTTTCGGCGTGCCGACCAAGCAGGTGGTCGAGCTCGGAACCGAGATCGAGATCTGACGGGCATGGGCAAGCGACTGCCCATGCCCGTCAGCAGCGGACCAGTTGCGGCTTCGCACTGATTGCGTCCTGCTCGTCCTCGCTGACGGTGCGCCAGAATTGCTCAACGACCGGACGGGAATTCGACAGGGATCGGTAGAGCCGGATATCAACCGTCAGGTCCCAGCTGGCATCGGCGGCGCGCACGAGTTGCCCGCTGGCAAGATCGAGCCGCACGATGCTCTCCGGTATCCAGGCCAGCCCCCAACCGGCCAGAGCCATCGCCTTCAGGCCCTCGGACATCGTGTTCTCGTGGATCGTGATGCGTTCGAGCGCTCGTCTCGCGAAGAGATCCGCCAGCACGTGATGGAAGAACGATCCGGCGCCATAGGCGAGGTGCCGCGCCGGGGTCGCTCCCGGCTCGATCCGGTGAAGCGGGCGACCGCTGGCATCAGGGGCTGAAACGGGGACGACGCGCTCGTCGCCCAATCGCATATGGATGATGTCGGTGTCGCCGATGAACACCGGCACCGCGCTATGCGAGTAGATCAGCAGAAAATCGCTGCCGCCTTCCCTCAGCGAGGTCACGAGGGAATCGATCCCGTTATTGTCCGCGCTCACTCTGGTCCGCAGCCCGCCGAAGCGGGGCTCGATGCGCCGCAGCCATTGCGGGAAAAAGGTCAGCGACAGCGTGTGGAGCGCCGCGAAGGACAGGGTGTTTGCACGCAAACCCTGCTTCTCCCGCAGCTTGTCCCTGGCGCGATACAGGTCCTGCAACAGCTCCTGCGCGGTCCCGCGGAAATTCTCGCCGGCCGAGGTCAGACGGACCGGATAGGAGGCCCGATCGACGAGGGGCAAGCCGACCCAATCCTCGAGTTGCCTGATGCGGCGGCTGAAGGCGGACTGGGTGACATGGCGTTCGGCAGCGGAACGGGAGAAGCTTGCCGTGCTCGCAAGGCTGAGGAAATCCTCCAACCATTTGACCTCCATGGCGTCCTCCCTAACGCGACAGGGTCGCAGCGCCCGGCCGCGTCCAGGGCGATGCCGCGTCGACATCCACCTCCGTCCGCCCCACGGCCGGGCTAGTCCGCATCGAGGCCGACCAGCGCACGATCATAGCCGGCACTGGCTGCGATCAGCCTCTGCGTGTAGCCGCTATGGGCGCGCGCCGACATCAGGTCGGCGACGCCGAGCTCCTCGATCAGCTTGCCCTGGTTCATCACGGCGAGCCGGTTGCACAGATTGGCGACCACGGGCAGGTCGTGGCTGACGAGGACGCAGGTGAGGCCCTGTTCGACCTGGATGTCGCGGAGCAGGTTGAGAACCTCGGCCTGGACGGAGACGTCGAGAGCCGAGGTCGGTTCGTCGAGAAACAGGATGCGGGGCTCGAGGATGAGAGCCCGCGCGATCGCCACGCGCTGGCGCTGGCCGCCGGAGAGCTGGTGCGGGTAGCGGTAGCGGTAGCTCTCGCCAAGACCGACCTGGGCAAGCACGCGGGAGACGCGCGGGCCGATGCCGGCGATGCCGTGCACCACCAGCGGCTCCGAGAGAATGGTGTTGACGGTGTGCCGTGGGTGCAGGGAGCCATAGGGATCCTGGAACACCATCTGGGCCATCCGGTAGAACGCGAGATCGCGCACCGGTCCCACGGTCTTGCCGGCGATCCTGATGGTCCCCGACCATTGCCGGTTGAGGCCGGCAAGGCACCGCAGGATTGTCGTCTTGCCGCAGCCGGACTCGCCCACGAGCCCGTAGACGGTCGCTTCGGGAATCGAGAAGGAGACGTCGTCGACGGCGACGGACTGGTTTTCACCCGCGCCGAAGGCGACGCGCAAATGGCTGACTTCGATCATGCTTCCGCCGGAATGGGTTCGTTGCGCCAGGACGGGTCGCGCTCCAGCACCCGCAGGCGCTTATGGCCGTCCTCGAGCCGGGGCAGTGAGGCCAGCAGCCCGCGCGTATAGGGATGTTTCGCCTGGTGAAGGTCCGCGGCGGGGCATCGCTCCACGATGCGCCCGGCATACATGATCAAGACCTCGTCGCAGAAGGTCGAGACCAGGTTGAGGTCATGGCTGATGAACATCAGGCCGATGCCGCGGGTGGTGACGAGCTCGTCGAGAATGGCCAGGACCTGGAGCCGGACGGTGACGTCGAGCGCCGAGGTCGGCTCATCCGCGATGATCAGCTCGGGCTCGGGAATGAGCATCATGGCGATCATGATGCGCTGGCCCATCCCGCCCGAGACCTCGTGCGGGTAGAGCGCGAAGACGCGCTTGGGATCGCGGATGCGGACCGCCGCCAGCATCTCCAGCGCCCGCTCGTTCGCTTCGGCGCGGGAGGCGCGATGATGCACGCGAAAGGCTTCGGCGATCTGATGCCCCACCCGCATGACTGGGTTGAGCGAGTATTTCGGGTCCTGCAGGATCATCGAGACGCGCTTGCCGCGGATGCCGAGCATCTCGTTTTCGCTCAGGCCTGCGAGCTCGGTCTCGCCCAGTTTCATGGACTTGACGGTGGAGGTCGCTCCCGACGGCAACAGGTTGAGGATCGCCCGCCCGGTCATTGACTTGCCGGAGCCGGACTCGCCGACGATGCCGACCTTGTTCCGGCCGACCTCGAAGCTGATGCCGCGCACGGCCTCCACAAGGCCGCGCGGGCCGGGAAAGCCGACGCGCAGGTCCTCGACCGTGAGGATGGGGCTCTTTGTGGTCCCGGACATCGTCCCCTCCCTCACGAGCGCGGGTTGAGCATGTCGCGCAACCCGTCTCCGAACAGGTTGAAGGCGAGGCTGACGGTCAGGATGGCCAGGCCGGGCATGGCGGCGAGATACCAGTGTTCGAGCAGGTATTGTCTCGCCGTCGAGAGCATTGCGCCCCATTCCGGCGTCGGGGGCTGGGCGCCCAGGCCGAGGAAGCCGAGGCCGGCTGCGGTCAACGCGACGCTGGCCATGCTCAGCGTCACCCGCACGACGACCGAGGGCAGGCACATCGGCATGACGTGCTTGAAGATGATCCGCGGTGTCGAGGCCCCCATGACGCGGACGGCATCGACATAGTCGCTGGAGCGGATCGTCAGGGTTTCCGCCCTGGCGAGACGGGCGATCCCCGGCCAGGAGGACAGCGCGATGGCGATGATCGCATTGTCCAGGCTCGGGCCCAGGGCGGAGACGAAGGCCAGCGCCAGGATCAGGCTCGGGAAGGACAGGAAGATGTCGGTGATCCGCATCAGCAGCGCTTCGACCCAGCCTCCGAGATAACCGGCCGTCGCGCCGATGCACAGGCCGATCGGCCCGACGATCACGGCAACGAGGCCGACGATGTAGAGCGTGGTGCGGGCGCCATAGACGATGCGGCTGAAGACATCCCGGCCGAGCTCGTCCGTTCCGAGCCAATGCGCGGCGCTCGGGCGCTGAAACCGTTCGGCCAGGACCTGGTCGAAGGGCGAGTGGGTGGCGATCCACGGCGCCATCAGCGCGACCAGCCCGATCACCAGCAGGACGACCACGCCGATGACGGCGAGGGGGTTCGCGGCCAGGCGCAGCCAGGCGAGGTAGAAGCTCTGCATCCAGGCCTGGAAGCCCGATTGCGGTGCCTCGGCGAGAAGCCAGGATCGCAACGAAGCGTTGCGCTCGAAGGAATGAGCCGTCATCGGGTGCGCGGATCCAGGAAGCGGTAAAGGAGATCGGTGATCAGGTTCAGGCAGATGAAGACCAGCCCCACGATCAATGTGCAGGCGAGAACGGCGTTCATGTCGCCGATCATCAGGGCGGTCGTCAGGTACTGACCGAAGCCGGGCCAGGCGAAGACCGTTTCGGTGAGCACCGCTCCTTCGAGCAGCCCGCCATAGGAAATCGCAATGACCGTGGCGAGCTGGACCAGCACGTTGCGGAAGGCATGACCCCAGACCACGCGCCGCCGCGAGAGCCCTTTGACCCGCGCCGTGGTGATGTATTCCTGGCTCAGCTGATCGAGCATGAAGCTCCGGGTCATGCGGCTGATATAGGCCATCGAGGAATAGCCGAGCAGGAGAGCCGGCAGGATGATGTGCCGCGCGGCGCTGACGAACACGTCCCAGTCGCCCGCCAGTGCTGAATCGACGAGCAGCAGCCCCGTCCGCTTCGGCACGGCGTCGAGATAGAAGATATCCACCCGGCCGGAGCCGCCGACCCAGCCGAGCCAGGCATAGAAGACGATCAGCCCCATCAGGCCGAGCCAGAAGATCGGGACGGAATGGCCGATCAGCGACAGGAGCCGCACGGCGTGGTCGATCGGTTTTCCCCGATAGACCGCAGCGGCGACGCCGAACGGGATGCCGAGCCCGCTGCCGATCACGATGGCGACGGTGGCAAGCTCGACCGTCGCGGGAATGACATGTCTGAGATCGTCGGCGACGGGATTGCCGGTGAAGATCGCCCGCCCGAAATTGCCGCTCAGCATGTCGCGCAGGAACATGACGAACTGGATGTAGAGCGGCTGGTCGAGCCCGAGCTTGATGCGCACGTTCTCGTAGACGCTGGCATCGGCCTTCTCGCCGACGACCGCGGCGATCGGGTCGAAGGGCAGCACGCGCCCGATGAAGAAGGTCAGGGCCAGCAGGCCAAGCAGGGTGAGCGCGACGGAGAGCCCGCCGCGCAGGGCCGGCGCTGCCCAGCGCGGCAGGCGCAGGCGGGCGTTTCGGCGCGGCGCGAGATCGGTCAGGGAGCTCACGCCTCACTCCTTCTCGATCGTGTCGTAAAAGAACTCCGAGCCGTTATATTCGAAGCGCTTGACCCGCTTGTGCAGGGCCATCGCGCCCAGCCGCTGGAAGATGCCGATGATCGGCGCCTCGCGCATGTGGCGGCGCTGCAGCTCGGCATAGAGCGCGGTGCGCTTGGCGGGGTCGCGCTCCACCTGCGCGGCCTCGACCTGCTGCTTGAACCAGGCGTCGGGCGCCCATGCGGCACGCCAGGCCAGGAAATTCGTCGCCTTCGCGGCATCGCTGTTGTCGGGGTTATACGCCATCCGCAGCGCCATATCGTTGGCATCGGGATAATCGTAGTCGTAGACCGCCATCAGCATCTGGAAGTCGCGGCTGCGCATCAGGGTGTAGAGCTGCGCCGTCGCCATGGTGCGAATATCCAGCGTCACGCCGACCTTCGCGGCATTCTGCTGGAAGTTCTGCGCGAGATCCGGAAACGGGTAGTTCGTCATCGTCAGGACGGTCTTCTTGAAGCCGTCGCCATAGCCTGCCTCGGTGAGGAGGGCCTTTGCCTTGGCGATGTCCAGCCGATAGGGGTCCTCGCCCTTCGGCAGCGCCCCGAACACGCCTGCCGGCACGAAGCTCTGGCGGATTTCGGCGCGCCCCTTCTGCACGGTCTCCTTCAGTCCCTGATAATCGATCAGGTAGCGAAAGGCCTCGATGACCTTCGGGTTGCTGAGGATCGGGTCCTTCTGGTTCAGCGCGAGATAGACGCTGTCGAGGCGCGGCTGAAACTGAAAGCGCAATTCCGGATTGGCCACCATGGCCGCCAGCGACGAGGCTTCGACCGATTTGGCGTAGTCGATGTCGTTCTTTTCGAGCAGGAGCCTCTGCGCGCCCGGTTCCGGGACATGCCGCACGATGATCCGCTTCATCGCCGGCGCGCCCTTCCAGTAGGTCGGATTGGCTTCCAGGATCGCGACTTCCTGGGCGCGCAGCGTGTTCAGGCGGTAGGGGCCGTAACAGGCGACATTCGTGTTCAGCCAGCCGGCGCCGAGATCGCCGTCCTTCTCGCGCGCCATGATCGTGTCGCGGTCGAGGGCCGACCCCATGCGGTGGTTGGTGAAGGCAAAGGGCGTCACCGAGGGCGCCAGATCCTTGGCGAGGGTGATGACGAGCGTGTGGTCGTCCGGTGTTGCGATCTGGTCCGGCGAGGTGAGCCCCCAGTCGCGCATCAGGCTCGCGCTGACCAGGTTGAGCTTGATCGACCGGCGCATGGCCCAGGCGATGCTCGACGAGGTGACCGCATTGCCAGACGGGAAAACCATGCCGCGCCGCAGCGCGAACGTCCAGGTCTTCCCGTCCGGGGAGCTCGACCATGTCTCGGCGATACCGGCGACGACTTTCGAAGGATCCTTGTGATCCAGCGATAGCAGCGGCGTGCACATCTGCCGCAACAATTCGTTGGGAAACGACTCGTTGGCTGCAGCCGGATCGAACGTGATGAAGGTGGTGAGGTCGCTCGCCATGACGAATACGTCCTTGGGCGTCGCGGCCTGTCCCGGAGCCACGGCAAGGCCGAGCAGGAACGAGCCCGCGAGAGCGGCTCGGGTCAATCTGCGTAACATAGCGAACGCTCCCCATGCGGATCGACATCAGCGGAAGGGCCGCCTCGATCACGATATTCTTGAGGGCAGGATGTTTGAAAAGACGAGCGGTATCAAGATAACAGTTATGAGTTAATTGCATAAACTCAATACATTTTCGAATACATTGCAATAAGTATTCGATACACCCCGCATATTTGCGATCTAGCTTGACTCTCATACTGCAAGATACTTCAGTTTGGAAAATTATCTAGGGATGGAACGCGAATATGTCTCTGTTTGCATCGAGCGTCGCCTCTGTCGGGGATTGGATGCTGCCGTTGAAATGTGCCGTTGCGGCGTCGACCCTGGCGCTGGGGCTTGCCCCTCCGGCTCAGGCGCAGCCCTCAAACCCCTGGGAGGCCGTCGAGCATCCCCGGCCGGGCCGGTTGCCCGTCGATAGGGAGCGCCCCGGCGAGCAGGCCTGGTTCGTCCCGGTGGGCTGGGATGCGCAGGGGGCCGAGATCCTGCTGCCGGCGCGTGTGTTCAGTCCGGCCGGGCCCGGCCCGTTCCCGCTCGCGGTCGTCAGTCACGGCTCGCCTGCGAATGCGGCTGCGCGCAAGACGATGGCGCCGCCCGAATACCGGGCCGGGGCGGACTGGCTGGTCTCGCGTGGCTTCATGGTCGTGTTGCCGCTGCGTCGCGGATATGGCCCGCGCGGAGGCGAATGGGCCGAGGCCTACGGACCGTGCAGCCAGCCGGACTACGTTCGCGGCGGGCTGGCGACTGCGGATGATATCCAGAATGTCGCCCGCTATTTCGCGACCCTTCCCACGATCCGGGCCGACCGCATCCTGCTCGTGGGCCAATCGGCCGGGGGCTGGGGCTCGCTGGCCGCAGCGAGCCGCGGCCCCGAGAGCGTGCGCGCCGTCATCAATTTCGCCGGTGGCCGCGGTGGCTATGCCGGCGGCCGGCCGAACAACAATTGCGCGCCGGACAGCCTTGTCGACGCGGCGGCGACCTTCGGCCGTTCATCGAAGATCCCGACCCTGTGGATCTATACCCGGAACGACCGCTTCTTCGACAGCGCCCTGACCGCCCGCATGGCAGGGGCCTATCGCTCCGCCGGCGGCGATGCCGAATATCATCTCCTGGACGCATTCGGCGAAGACGGGCACAGGCTGTTCCCGACGCCGGAGGGCCGCGCGCTCTGGCAGCCCTATGCCGACCGGTTCCTCGATCGCATCTGGGGGGCGAGCGCAAAGCCTTGATGCGACGCTTGTTTTAGCGTCTCGCGACTTCCCCTTTCCAATTGTCGGGAAGTCTCGCTGCCGCAAAGCGATGCAAGCAGGGCCTAGTCGCTATTGCCCATGTTTGGCAAAGGCCGTCCTAGCAAAACTGGGGCGAGAGGGGAGACCTCTGCCTTCCCTTTCGCACGCTTGTGGGCGGCGTTGGAACGGCCGCCCATCGTTCAATCGTCGCTGATGACAGCGATGACATCGATCTCCACGAGGCAATCTCTCGCGAGCATGCCGGTCTGCACCCGCGTGCGAACCGGAAAGTTGCGCTTGAAGAACCGGGAGTAGATCTCGTTGAAATTGTTGCCGGTGCGATAGTCCGCGTCGCCGTTCCGGGCATCGGCCACAAAGATGACGACCTTGACGACGTCGTCGATCGTGGCGCCGGCCGCTGCCAGAGCCCTCTCCATGTTCTGGAGCGCAAGTTCGGCCTGTTTCTCAAAGCCTTCGGCCCAAACGCCATGGTCGTCCCAGCCGACCTGGCCCGCCAGGAAGACCAGTGTCCCCTTCGCCTTCACGACATCGGAGAAGCAGGGCCATTTTTCGGGATGGCCGGGCAGGGTAATCGACTCGCGCATGTTCGGTATCCTCTGTTCATGGGTTCGCGGAATGCCCATTTATGGGCAGCTAAGGTGCTACGCGTAATATTTTACGATTGGATTCGAGAAAGACCCGGGGAAGAGATCGCTCCGCTATTTCTGCAGTTCTTGCATTGGCCAGGTATCGGACAGCCGATAGCCGGCCGGGAATGGGTCCGTGGGGTCCAGCATGTGCTGATGGATGCCGGTGATCCAGGCACGGCCCGAAATCACCGGGACAATCGCTCGCTTGCCGCCCAGGTCCGCTTCCGATTCCAGCAGGCAATCGAACTCGGTATCGACAATCGACCGCCCGACAAACCGTTCGCCAACAGCCAATTCGCCGCGTGCGTTAAGGACCGCCATCCGCGCCGAACACCCCGTTCCGCACGGCGATCGATCGATCTTGCCCGGCTGGATCGCCACGGCGCTTGTGCCGTGCATGACGCCGTCCCTTCGTGTCACCGGCTCGGTCATCTGGCAAAAGGAGATATGGTCCCAGCCGTTGGTCGGATGAGAGAAACCCAGCTGTTCGTTGGCTGCATTCGTAACGCGGACGCCAATCTCGGCAATGTCACGGGCTTGGTCCGGCCGGATTGCGAGCCCGAGCGACGGCGCATCGATGATGACGAAGCTGTCGCCGCCCCAGGCAATGTCGACCGCCATCGTGCCGATGCCAGGGATCTCGAGTTGCGCATCGAGCTTGTCCACGAAGGAGGGATGGTTCCGGACCCGGATGCGCTCGGCCTTGCCGTCCCTGCATTCGGCCTCGACTTCGATCAGCCCTCCCGGAGGTTCAAGGATGAGGCGTGTGATTGGTTCCTGCATCGGGACGATGCCGCTGTTGAGCAGGACGGTCGAAACGCAGATCGAGTTTGAGCCGGACATCGGTGGGGTATCGCCGGGTTCCATGATGATCCAGCCGGTATGGGCTCTGGGGTCCTTGGGGGGCACCAGGAGATTGACATGGCGGAATACGCCGCCTCGAGGCTCGTTGAGCACAAAGTTCCGCAATCCCTGATCGCGGGCGATGAACTGCGCCTGCTCCCAGATCGTCTCGCCCGGCGGCGGCAGAACGCCGCCCACGATGACGTCGCCGACCTCGCCCTCGGCATGACAACTGACAACATGAATAACGCGGTTGCTTTGCATGGGATTCCTCGGAAGATCACAGGGTTTCTCACCAGGTCGCCCCGATGGGGCCGCGCGACCCATTAGGAGGCGGTGTTCAGGCGCATCTGCTGCTCGGGAGCCTTCAAGGTACGGTAGACAAGGCGGGCCGCGACAAGATCGGCCAATGACGATCCGACGGCCTTGAACACGGTCGTCTGCTCGGCGGATTGGCGCCCGAAAGCGGAGCCCCTGCACAGTTCCGTCAGTGTTGCCCGCACGTCGGAAGCGGTGATGACCCCCGCATCAATCGGCTGAATGAGATCGCCGGACTCGTGCAGCGCGTCGCTTGTATCGACATAGATCATCGCAGCCGCCATCAGACGATCGTCCGCTTCACGCATTGTCGGCGTGAAGCTGCCGATCAGATCCACATGCGTACCCGGGCGAACCCAATCACCGCGAAGGAGAGGGTGCGTCGACAACGTCGCTGCCGAAATAATGTCGGCCTCGCCGACCGCATGCTCGAGATTGTCGACGACGGTTGCTTGAAAACCATTGGCGGTGAGGTTGTCTGCCAGACGGCGCGCGCCGACGCCATCGATGTCCCAGACCGCGACCTTGTCGATCGGTCGAACGGCTCGCATCGCTCCGGGGACGAGGCTGGCAACCCGACCGGAGCCGAGCAGCAGTAGGCTTCGTGCGTTCTCACGCGACAGGAACCGGGCGCCCAGCGCCGCTGTCGCGACGGTTCGGCGGGCTGTAATGGTGTTCCCGTCAATGATCGCCAGTTGCTGGCCCGTCGAGCCATCATAGAGCACATAGGTCGAGGCGAGTCCCGGCAGTCCCTTCGCGGCGTTGCCGGGGTATACGGTCACGATCTTGACGCCGAGAAGGCTGTCTGCGTCGCCATCATGGCTCCACGCCGGCATCAGGAGCAGCGTGGCTTGCGGCTGCCCGGCCTGATCGATCGCGTGGTGATGGCGCAGCGGCGCCTGACATCCCGCCGCAAAACCGGTTGCCAATGCATCTATGAGAGGACGGTAGGCGAGAGCCGAAGCGGTCTCGGGGGCTCCGATTATCGTAGGTGAGGACATTGTGATCTCCCTTGCTCGCGGCAATGCACGGCCGTCGCCCGACTGCATGAGTCCAATCAGGCCGGTTTTGCTGTGATGTCTTTGTCGGCTATCGCTTGATTGCGTTCAGAAACGCCTTGGTTCTGTCGTTTCTTGGAGCGTTGAAGATCTCGCCCGGAGAGCCGTCTTCGACGATCTTTCCTCGTTCCATGAAGATCACGCGATCAGCAATGTCACGGGCGAAGCCCATTTCATGCGTCACAACCAACATCGCCATCTTGGTCTCGTGGGCGAGATTATGGACAACCTCGAGGACCTCACCGATGACCTCGGGATCAAGCGCAGACGTGATCTCGTCGAACAACATGATCTGGGGCTTCATGGCCAAGGCCCGCGCGATCGCGACGCGCTGCTGCTGGCCACCTGACAGTTGCGATGGATAGGAGGCGCCCTTTTCGGCCAGGCCGACCCGTTTCAAGAGACTCTCGGCAAGGTCTCGGGCCTCCTGGCGTTGCATTCCGAGCACCTGCACCGGCGCTTCCATGACGTTTTCGAGCGCGGTCATGTGCGGGAACAGGTTGAACTGCTGGAACACCATGCCGATCTTGCCGCGGATCGCTCTGAATTCCCGATCCGGTCGAGCTTTCGCAGATCCTTCGCCGCCGGCCGAAAGGATGTCTCCAAACACCTTGATCTCACCCTCGTTGGGTCGCTCCAAGGTCATCAGAAGACGCAGGATCGTGGTTTTCCCGGAGCCGCTCGGGCCGATCAGCGAGACGCGCTCTGACGGCCTGATCTGCAGGTTCAGATCGTCGATGATCGTGAATGCACCGAACGACTTCGAGACATTGACGAATTCAGCCGCCAGCGGCGTTTGGGAGGCAGTTGCGCTCTGATGGTCCATTCTCAGCACTCGATAAGGAGCAGGAAGCATACAAACGACCTTTGCACTCAGGCCCGGCCGTAAGTCGTTCTCTGCTCCAGGTAACGGACAAGACGTGAAAATGCGAAGCCGATCACGAAGTATATGATGCCGACAAGCGTGAAGGCTTCGAAGTATCGGAACGTTTCACCGGCAAAGTTCAATGCCGCTCCGAGAAGCTCGACCACTGTGATCGTGGCGAGAAGGGACGCATGCTTATACATTGAGATGAGGTAGTTGCCGATTTGCGGCAGGACGATGCGAAAAGCCTGCGGTAGGATTATTCTCGTCCAGGTTTTTACACGCGAGAATTGAAGGGCGATGCAGGCTTCCCACTGCCCGCGGGGGACAGCATCGATGCCAGCCCTGAAGACCTCGGAGATGTAGCTGCTGTAATGCAACCCCAGGCCCAGGATGCCCGTAAACAAGGGGCTAAACGACGGCCCGTAAAGTGGAAGCACATAGAAAAGCAGATACAGCTGAATCAGGAGAGGCGTGCTGCGTACGACGGTGACGAAGCTGTCGATGATCAGGACGGCGACAGGATTGCCGCCACGGCGGGCGACGGCGATCAAGAGCCCGACGGCCAATGCGACAGCCATGCCAGCGGCCGTAGCGTACAGAGTGACGACAGTCCCTCTGAGCAGTGCCGGGAGGAGTTCCGCCGTGATTTGAGGGCTGAAATTCATGTCGTCGGCACCTTTGGCTTCCACTGGCCTCCGGAGTGCCGCTCAAGAGCCTTGTTGAGAGCAACTAGAGGCAAGGCCAGAAGCAGGTAGATCACGAAGATCGACATGTAGATGAGGGTGGGGTGCCCGTAATACTGGACAAGTTGAGCCCCGGAAAACGTCAGCTCCGTGATTGTTATGAGCGAAACCAGCGAGGTGGCCTTCAACAATTCCAGTGCGTAATTCCCAAAGGCAGGAAGCATGACCGGAATGGCCTGGGGGATGATGATCCGCCGGTAGCTCAGGCTGGTGGGCATATTCAGGGCGATGGTGGCGTCGTGCTGTCCGCGGTCAATCGAAAGAATGGCTGAGCGCACAACCTCGGAAATATAAGCCCCGAAATTCAGTGCCAGCACGAGGCATCCTGTCGTGAATGCCTCGAGCCGAATCCCAATGAGAGGGAGCACGAAGAAGAAGTAGAAGATTTGGACCAGCGAGGACGTGTTGCGAAATACCTCGATGTAGATCGCCAGCGGAATGGACAGCCACCGGGTCCGGGCCAGGCGAGCGAGCCCAACCGCGAAGCCCACCAGGAGCGCGCAGGTCCCAGATACCAACGTGAGCAACACGGTTGTGTATGCTCCCCGCAGCAACACCGGACTGATTTCAATCAGGAGGTTCACGATTCATCCTGGAGCATGCGACGGTCAGTTCTTTGCGGCGCAGAGATCTGCCGTCTTGATCGTGTCAGGTGCGATATCTGCCGCCGTGAAGCCGAACGGCTCCAGCAGTCGCACAATTTCACCCGACTGCTTGGCTCCTTTGAGCCAGGCATTCCAGGCGGCGAGAAGCTCCGGATCCGATTTGCGGAAACCAACTGCCCCATATCCGATGACCGGATTGCCATCCTTGTCGAGGGGCGGCTTCGACATTGCGACATAGGCGAGCTCAGGATGCTTGTCGCCCGCCAGCAAGCCGCGGATGGTGATCGAGGTCTGCATCATGGCGTCGACCCGGCCCGCCTTGATGCCAGACGCCGCGGTGGGCAGATCTGGGAAGATGACGACCTGAGCATCAGGGATGCCGTTGATCCTGGCGTACTCCCGCTCGGTGCCACCGGCGACAACAGCAAGACGGGTGGCGGCATTGCTCTTCACATCATCCAAGCTTGTCAGTTTGGACGGATTGCCGGCCTTTGTAACGAAACCCTGCGTGCTGACCCATTCCGGCTCGCCGAAAGCGATCTGCTGGCAGCGACCGGGCCGGATTTGCATGCCGGCGCCGATGAAATCCAGTCGCTTGGCATCTAGTGCGGGGATGATCGAGACGAACTGCGTGACTACGCCGTCCATCTTGTCTACGCCGATCGACTTGAGAAACGCTCGGACGAGCGTCGGCTCGACCCCTGAAAGCTCTCCCTTGTCGTCGACATAGCCCCACGGGGTGAAATTCGAGAAGCCGACCCGCGCATAGCCTTCGCTCTTGATCGAAGACAGGCTGTCGGCATGGGCAATCGTCGGGAACGACAGCGCAGCGCTGACGATCAGGGCGCTTGCGAGCGCATTCGCGACACGGGCCGTCCGGGACGTGATCTTCATGGTGTTCCCCCTTGTCTTGGCGAGCGGTTATTTGCGTTCCGCGCAGGCGTATTCGGCAGTGGTGCCTTCCTTCGGCAACGTCTCCGGCCCGAAGCCGAACGGCTCGATGATCGACGTGACGCGGCCGCTCTTCAGGGCCTTGGCGAGCCAGGTATTCCAGGCCTCACGGAGTGAAATGTCGTCCTTGCGAAAGGCCATGCCGCCGTATCCGATCGATTCATTGCCGGATTCGTCGCGGGGTTGCTCGGACAGGGCGGCGAAATCCAGGCGCGGATCATTCGCCCGCGAAAGCGCTCCGCGGATCGTAACGGTCGACGCCACCACGGCATCAACCCGGCCGGCCTGAAGACCCGCGATTGCCGCTGAAAGATCGGGGAAGAGGAGGCGGCGTTCCTGGGGGATGCCGGCCAGCTCCGAAAAGCGGATCTCGCCGGCGCCCGTCAACAAGCCGATCTTCGCGTCGGCGTGCCTTGCCAGGCTGACGAAGCTCGTCACGCCCTTGGGGTTTCCCTTCTTGACCGCGAAGGCGCGGTTGATCTGATATTCGGGGTCGCCAAAGGACACGATCTTGCAGCGCTCGGGCTGGATCAGCATGCCCGTTGCGACGATATCGAAGCGTTTGGCTACAAGCCCTCCGATCAGCGAACCGAAATCCGTCACGACGGGCTCAAGGGAGGACACGCCCATATCCGCGAAGAAGGCGCGGATGAGTTCGGGAGCCTGCCCGGTGACCCGTCCATCGGGCATCACGTAGCCGTAGGGATTGATATTGGCGAAGCCAATCCGGACTTTGCCCTGAGACTTGATGCGCGCCAGGCTGTCGTCCTGCGGCTGAGACAGCGCTGCTGACGCTCCCACCACCGCCCAGCTCGCCAGCGCGCCGCAAAGGAGCAGGCGCCGCGAGAGATGATCCGAGTTTTTCAATCCCATTGCCGTTGCCGCTCTGATGGATCGCGTTCAAGCGTCGTCGATCACCGCGATGACGTCGATTTCGACCAGGCAATCGCGCGCAAGCATCGCCGCCTGGACACGGGTCCGTACCGGCCGGTCGGTCTTGAAATAACGCGCGTAGACCTCGTTGAATTCGTCGCCGTACCGAACGTCGACGAGATAGGCGTTGACTTTGACGACATCGTCGATCGTCGCGCCTGCCGCATGCAGAGCGGTCTTCATATTCTCGAGGGAAAGTTCCAGCTGGCTCGCGAAATCAGGCGCCCACGTGCCGTTCTCGTCCCAGCCGACCTGCCCGGCGAGGAACACGAGCGTCCCCTTCGCCTTCACGATATCGGAATAATACTTGGCGTGCTGCCCTGGCAGGGTGATTGCTTCACGCATGTGCCTAAGCCTTTGTAAGGAGAGCAAGAGAGCGTCAGACATCACGTCCGATGCAGCTGAGGTGTAACATATTACCTGTAGCCGTCAACATTTTTCTCGACCCGCCGGAGCCCCGTCTCTACAAGCGTCGTGCCGTCACAAGGGCGACTGTCGATGTCCCAGCTACGTCTAAGCCAATTCTCAATTCCGCAGACGGTCAGCCTGCGTGAACGCGTCCGGCAGCTTTTGCTGGCCCAGATCATGTCGGGCGAGTTCGTTCCCGAAGAGATCTATTCGGTCGCACAACTGGCGGCAGGTCTCGATGTATCTCCGACGCCCATTCGCGAAGCGGTCCTGGATCTGGCGAGCAAGGATCTCCTCGTCATCCACAAGAACCGCGGATTCTCCGTTCCTGCGACCACACCGGAAGAGCTCGAGGAGCTCCACAAGATCCGGCTCCTGCTCGAGGTTCCCTCCACGGTCGAGGCCGGACTGAAGATGGGGGAGGAGCACGCGCAAGAAACCCGGGCGATCGCCGAGGCCACTGTTCAGGCCGCGCAGTCGAACGACCTGGTCAGCTATGTCGAAGGCGACCGCCGCTTCCACCAGGCCTTCCTGGCCCCGTTGGCCATGCCGCATCTCACCGAGCTCATCATGAGCTATCGCGATCGCGCTCGGCTGAGGGGATTGCGGGCCAGATTGGGAAGTCGCGAGATCGTGGCGGCATCGAAGGAACATATCGCGCTCGTCGATGCTGCCCTGGCGAGGGATGAGGCGCTGCTCCACAAGATCATCACCAACCACGTCGAATCCACGAAGACTCGTTGGTCCGAGGCCGGCTGAGGCTCCTCCTATCCCCGACCCACGAATGGCATTTTGGTCGCCATGACAGTCATCGACAGGATATTGGCCTCGAGCGGCAGGTTCGCCATGTGGAGCACTGACTGGGCAACGTGCTCGACATCCATGACAGGCTCGGCCTGGGCGTAGTTGCCTGCTGCCTTGGAGCGCTCGATCATATCACGCGCGATCTCGGTCAACGCGTTGCCGACGTCGATCTGACCGCAGGCGATGTTGTACGGGCGGCCGTCCAGCGCGGTCGTCTTGGTCAAGCCGCTTATCGCGTGTTTTGTGGCGCTGTAGGGAGCCGAGGCTGGCCGCGGAACATGCGCGGACAGCGAGCCGTTGTTGATGATCCGGCCACCCTGAGGCGTCTGGCTCTTCATCAGCCTGAACGCCTCCTGGGTGCAGAGGAACGGGCCGGTGAGATTGGTCGAGACCGTCGTCATCCAATCCTCGTAGGCGATATCCTCGATCGATCCTCCGCGGGTGACGCCAGCATTGTTGAAGAGCACATCAAGCCGGCCAAAGCGCTGTTTGCATTGAGCGAACAGATCCCTCACGGCCTCAGGCCGCGTGACGTCGCACGAGACGCACAAGGCGTTCCCGGGCGACCCGCCGAGATCGGCCGTTTCCTGCAAGGCATCGAGCCTGCGGCCAGTCAGCACCACGTGATAGCCGCTCTTGAGAAACGCTACCGCCGTGGCGCGGCCGATGCCGGATCCGGCGCCCGTAACGAGCGCTACCTTCTGAAGAGATGGCATATCCGCCTCCTTGGCCGATATCGATGTCAGGCGTCGACAGCGCCGGATGTGGTCAAATCGTAGATCGTCAGCGCGATCACTTCGATCGCGGCCATCAGCTCGTCATCCGAGACCGTGGGATCGCCCGCCTCGATCACGACCTTGCCGTGGTCGACGGCGCCGGGGGTGTATGCGACGGCCGCGCTGCCCCAGCCCGCCGTGAAATAGTGAAGTCCAAGATAATGCGACCAGACGATCGAACGGGGCTCGCGTCCGGTGACGGCCTTCAGGTTGTCGCTCAGCGCCTTGTGCAAGGGATGCTCAGGTGGCGTGTACGAACTCGAAACAGTGTGGGGGAAGGAGACCTCCATTCGCATTCCGGTCTCGCGCGAAGCGTCAGCGACGAGTTCCCTCAGCACCGCCATCGCATCGTCCAGCTTCTCCTCGGGATTCATGCGCCGATCGACATAGAGTGCGCATTCGTCCGGGATGAACGTCACGTCCAGGTTGGCCGCGATGCGGCACATGACGATCGTCGGCGTGTTGGCATGCGCCGGAACGATCTCCAGGGGCGTCTTGATCGCCGTAAATTCCTGAGCGAGTTTCCGAACTCTGTCCTGTACCGCCATCATGCCTTCGATGGCATTCACGCCTTCCGTTGGCCGCGAACCATGCGTTGCCTTGCCGAAAGCGGTGATCTTCGCCCAGAAGTGGCCTTTATAGCCGGCCGTGACGATATCCGGGCCGCCCAGGCTGCTGGCCAGAACGACCGGGCTGCGACCCATGCCCTGCTGCACCAGATAGCCCGCGCCGGTCTCCCCGCCGATATAAGCGTCGGGCGTGGCAGAGAGGAAAGCCGATTTGTCGAGCTTCACACCGCTCTTGGCGATGGCCTTGAGCGCCAGAATTTGGGCGATCGAGCCGGCGCGTTCCTTTCGCGGTCCCCAGTAAAGATCGTAGTTGTTGTTCAGATGGATGCCGATCTCGTCGCTTCGACCCGGCAGCATCGCCGTGACAAGCACGCGCGGAGCAGCGCGGTACACCGGCAGATACTCGCGTGAAAGCGACAGATCGCTTCCCCAATGGTCATCGAGATAGCTTTGTGGAACGTCGATCTCTTCGGTGGGAGCAAAGGTGGCGAGCTGCTTCTTCAGATAGGCAACTGTTTCGGGGTAGCCGGTCCCCGTCGTCGCATCGGCCGGAATGGCCGTCATGTCTTTCAGCATCACGAGCGCTTCTGCGCGCAACGCTTTGGCCGCCTCGGCGACCTTAAGTCTATTCTGCTCAGACAAGCTGCTCTCCATGGCCGAGATTGCAAGCCTCCAACGGGCTTTGATCTTAGTAATATGTTACCGGTTACATACTGTAAGTCAACAGCGATCGACGCTCTGTTCCGCGGGAATGCTGGCTGTTCCGGCCCAGAGGCCGCGGGTATGCCGAAGGTGCCGCGCCATGAGCTCCCGGGCTGCCGGGACATCGCCAGCCTCGATGAGATCGATCAGCGCGCGGTGCTCCTTCGCCGAGGACAGCAGTTCGTGCGAGCCTCGCAAGCGCGTCAGGCCGTGGAGGCGTGTCTGATCTCTCAGGGTCGCAACCATCTCCACCAACCGGGAATTGCCCGTCTCTGAGAGCAAGAGCACGTGAAATTGCCGGTCAGCGGTGAGAAACGAGAGAAGGTCGCCCTCGGCTGCCGCTTTCTCGGTCTGCGACGCCAAGTCGACGAGGAGGGCACGTCCGGCGAGCCTGGATTTCTGCGTGAGGCTCACGATTGCCGGCACTTCGAGATAATGCCGACATTCGGCCAGTTCATCGAGGTCGTGGTCATCGATCTCGCGAACCGAAAAGCCTCGATTCCGGACCATGACGATCAGGCGCTCGCCGGCGAGATGGAGCAGGGCTTCCCGCACTGGAGTCGGCGACACCTTGAGCTGTTCGGCAATCTCTCCGATCGAATAGAGGCGGCCGGGCGCAAGCGCGCCAATCAGGATCTGGGTGCGAAGAATCTGGATCGCCTGCTGTCGAAGGCTGACCCCAGACAGGCCTTCGGCAGCGGCATAGGTGAGCGTCATCGAAATCAACCTCACGGGAAGACGAGCCCAGGTATCCCCGTGGCCTCAGGTTTGATGTGCGCCTGCCATTCCCGCGAAATGGCAGGCCCGACCCTATCGGTTCTGGCAGAGCGACTGCGCGGTCACGCTGACCGGGGCGATGTCATTCTCGCCAAGGCCGAATTGCGCCATGATCCTCAGCGCCTCTCCTGATTGCCGAGCCGCGCGCAGCCAGGCGTTCCATGCGCCCAGAAGCTCGGTATCGCCTTGCCGGAAGCCCATGCCTGCATAGGCGGTCACCGACTGGCCCTTTTCATCCACGGGTTGCTGGGAGAGTTCGGCAAACTCGACCTCCGGGCTGTTGATCTTCGACAGAATGTATTTCAGTGCAACGCTGGCACCGGCCGCCGCCTCGACGCGGCCTGCTTGCAGCCCTGCAACCGACTTGTCGAAGTCAGGGAACAGAATCTGCTGATCCCTGGTCACCCCAGCAATGTCAGCGAAACGGATTTGCCCGGCGCCGGTCAGCATTCCCAGCCGGGCGTTCCTGTTGTCAGCCACATCCTTGAAGCTCTTCAGCGCAAGTGGGTTGCCCTTCTTGACGACAAATCCTTGAAGCAACTGCATCTCCGGGTCACCGAAGGCGATCTGCTCGCAGCGCCGCGGCTGGATTTGCATCGCGACCGCGATCATGTCGAACCGCTGCGCCTGCAGGCCTCCGATCAGTGAGCCGAATTCGCCGACCACTCCTTCGACCTTTTCGACGCCGAGGCTCTTGAAGAACGCCTTCGCCAATTCGGGGGAGGAGCCAGTGATCTCACCCCCAGGCCCAACGAAAGACGTCGGAGCGAAATTTGAGAAGCCGACCCTGACCGATTTCTGGCTCTTGATCCGCTCAAGGGTGTTCTGGGCATAAGACGGGCTAATCAGGCCGGCGACGGCGATTCCGCTAAGGAACGCGAGGCCGAGTACACGGGAAAGCGGCCGCAAAAATCGGATCTGCATGTGCGAAATCTCCTGACGGCAGAAATCTTCAAGCTGTGCGAGGCGCCATGCCTTAACGGGATCTCCCGTCGCAGTGGCGCTAAGGCGTAAGGCGTAACATATTACTGCTACGCCCAATTGATTGCAGGGTCAACGCAGTGCGCTTCGGTGGTCGCCGCCACCGGCCATGGCAGGGCTGTTTGCCGGGAGTTGGGGCGGTGAATATCACCCGCGCCATGACCGCAGCTCTCAGTGAGGTGCCAAACCTGCGGCGCACTGCCGGTCAGCATCGGGTGAAATCGGCCTTCTTCGGGCTATTGCCGTCCGTGGGCGGAACTGGAAGGCGCTCGAGGACAGGTCCGCCGCTTTAGCTGGGGCGCGGACTCTCGGCTCAATGACGGACGGGGGCGGCCTGCGCCGTGCCAGCTGGAGGGACGGCGTGCCTCGGATTTCGCCATCCCGATCATCAAGCCGGACCCACCGGCCCTTGTGACAAGCCGATAGGCCGCGTAGCGACGTCCAAGCGAGGGCGATCTCGGCTCTGTGCACCACAAAGTTGCATGGAAGCCGCACCTTGCAGCTTTCGGTTTCCCGGCACGCCAGGGGACTCCATCTCCGGCCGATGGTCTGGTATCGCTGTGGGTGAAGAGCTTTGGCACATCGAGGTCGACTTTGCCTAAGTAAACACCGGTCTCAATCCAGTTTCACCCGTACTGTCGGATAGCAACGCGCTGTCCGCGTATGATCTTGTTCATCGGGTGGCGGCAAGAGACCGGTTTGGCATTGTTATTTTGTGCCATGAGCAGCGCCGCTGTCTCAGCTCTTCAGCCGCCCGAAACATCGCCACGCCGTACCCGCAAGGGTTTTCTCATGCACGCTCTTGGTGGACTTCCGAACGGAAGACCAAGACGTCATGTGCATTGCATTTCGGGTCCGATGGACCATCATTCCCCAGACTGCTCCCCAGCCTTGGATTGCCTGCAGCGGATGCGGGGGCCTGAGAGCCTTCCAATCCAGCGGCAAGATCCGGCTCAACGCCAACGGTCGCAAGCTTGATGCGTGGCTGATCTACAAATGCCTGAGTTGCGAGAAGACATGGAACCGACCGATCTTCGAGCGGCAGAATATCCGCGACATCGATCCTGTCGTGCTGGACGCGCTGCACTCCAATGATCCGCAATGGATCCGGAGAGAGACCTTCAATCTCGAAGCATTGAGGCGCAAGGCGCAGCGCGTCGATGAATTCCCCGAGTTCGATATCCAGAAGGAGGTCCTGCACGACACTCTCGATTGGACGACATTGGAAATCGACCTGAAGGTCACGCTTCCGATCAGCACGCGCCTCGACCGGCTGCTGGCGTCCGAGCTGCGGGTCTCGCGTGCGCGGCTCCAAACGCTTCATGACGGAGGCACGCTGCGGACGAATCCGGACCGCGCCGACATTCTGAAGCGGCGTATCAGAACGGGTACGCAGGTGACGATCGACCTCTCCACCGAGGCTGACCGGGAACACGCATGGAGACCCCTGGCGCAGGGCGGTCCATTGTAACCACATCACGTGGGCCTGAAATCTCAGGCCCACGTGATGTCATGGTTCATTCGCAGCGGACGTGCTGGCCTCCTGGATCGCGCGCCAGATCCGGGCCGGGGTCGCCGGCATGTCGATATGGCTGACGCCGAGCGGGCGCAGCGCATCGAGGATCGCGTGGATCACCGTCTGCGGCGCCCCGATGCAGCCGGCCTGCCCGGCGCCCTTGACGCCGAGCGGGTTGGCCGTCGTCGGCAGCTCGACCAGCGAGAGCTCGAAACAGGGTAGGTCGGCTGCGCGCGGCAGCGCGTAGTCCATGAAGGTCGCGCTGAGGAGCTGGCCGCCTTCCGGATCGTAGCGGATGTCCTCCATCAGCGCCTGGCCGATGCCCTGCGCCAGGCCGCCATGGACCTGGGCCTCTGTCAGGAGCGGGTTGATCAGGGTGCCGTAGTCGTCGACGGCGACATAGCGCAGCAGCGTCACTGCGCCGGTCTCGGGATCGATCTCGACCTCGGCCGTCTGCGCGCCGTTCGGGAAGGTGAGGGGGGCGTCGCGATGGGCGCCATGGCCTGAGAGCGCCCGGCCGGTCGTCTCCCCGATATGGCGCGCGACGGTCGCGAGAGCGACGTTGCCGGCGCCGGGCGAACGGAACCAGCCGTCCTGGAAGAGCACGGCCTCGGTTGGGGCCTGGAGCAACTCTGCGGCGGCGGGTTTGGCGGCCCGGATCAAGGCACGCGCCGCCAGGACGAGGGCGCCGCCCCCCATATGCAGCGAGCGGGCGCCGCCATGGCCGCCGCCGGTGGGGACGCGCGCCGTGTCGCCCTGCACGAGATGGAAATGCTCGGCCGGCAGGCCGAGCTGTTGCGACAGGACCTGCGCAAAGCTCGTCTCGTGCCCCTGGCCGTTCGACTGGGTGCCGACCGCCATCTCGACCCGGCCGTCGGCGCGGAAGCTGAGCCAGGCATCCTCATTCGGTCCGCCGCGCGCGGTTTCCAGGAAGCAGCCGATGCCGAAGCCCCGCAATTGTCCGCGCCGGCGCGAGGCGGCGCGGCGGCGGCGGAAGCCGGCGCGGTCGGCCGCCGCCAGCACGCGCTCGAGATTCCCCGTGAAGGCACCGCAGTCGAGGACAGCGCCAAAGGGCTTTCGATAGGGGAAGCTGCGGATGAAATTACGTTTGCGCAGCACGGCCGGATCGATCCGCAGCAGATGCGCCGCCTCGTCCGCCAAACGTTCGATCAGGTAGTTCGCCTCCGGCTTGCCGGCGCCGCGATAGGCGTCGACCGGCGCGGTGTTGGTGAAGACGCAGCGGACATCCATGCTCATCGCCGGAATGTCATAGAGCCCACCCATGGCGGGCGTCGGCGCGGTCGTCGAACTGCCGGGCCCGAGCGAGGAGACATAGGCGCCGAGATTGGCGATGGTTTCCACGGCCAGCGCCAGGAAACGGCCTCTGGCATCGAGGGCGAGGCGGCCCGTCGTCAGGTTGTCGCGGGCATGGGCGCCGCCGGCGAAATCCTCGATCCGCTCGGCAAGCCAGCGCACCGGCCGGCCCAGGCGCTGCGCCGCGATCAGCACGAGCGCATATTCGGGGTAGGTGACATTCTTCATGCCAAAGCCGCCGCCGACATCGGGGCAGGCGACATCGATCCGCTCGGGCCCGACCTTGAGAACGAGGCCAAGCTCGCGGCGGATGTCGTGAACGGAGGCGCCGCTGAGCGAGAGCCGGTAGCGGCCGCTCTCCGCGTCGAAGCGCCCGAGCGCCGCCCGCGGCTCCAGGGCGGCAGCCGTGATCCGGTTGTTCACGAGCCGGCAGGTCACGACATGTGCGGCGCGGCGGAATGCGGCGGCGACGGCATCGTCATCGCCGAGACGGTAGCGCAGGGCGAGATTGCCCGCTGCTTGCGGCCAGATCTCTGGAGCGGTGGGCCCGGCAGCTGCGGCGAGCTCCGTGACCGCAGGCAGGATCTCGTAGTCGACGGCAATCAGCTCGCAGGCCTGGCGCGCCGCGTCCGCGCTTTCGGCCACGACGAAGGCGACGGGGTCCCCGACATGGCGGACGCGCCCGCGCGCCAGGGGGAAACGCGGCGGCACGATCAGCGGCGGCTCGGCCTTCAGCGTGAGCGAGCAGGGCAGTGGGCCGAGATCCTCGATCTCCGCTGCGGTATAGATGGCTGTGACCCCAGGCAGGCTTTTCGCGGCTTGCGCATCGATCGCAAGGATGTCGGCATGGGCGTGGGGTGAGCGCAGCACCACGGCGTGCAGGGCCCCGGGTACGTACTCATCGTCCTGGTACTGACCCCGACCCGTCAGGAAGCGCTCATCTTCGAAACGACGCAGCGATCGTGGATCTGTTGCCGCATGCGAAACCACATCGATCGTCGCCACGCCGGTATCATTCATAGGCCGGTATCATTCATGTCGTGTCGCCAACCTCCAGCCGTCCCGTCCTGCCGCAGGGCAGCGACCGGCGCGAAGGATGCGAGCATGGCATTCGGGGGCGGCTTTTGAAACAGAGCAGCGCCGACCCACGAAGCGTCGGGTGCGTCGTCGCCCCAACCATGGAGCAGCCTGCTCTCGCGGCAATCGCCGCAGCGCTACGCAAAGGCCCGCGCTGCCGAAAGTGCGCAGGTGCCTAGGAGCGCTGGTTGGCAGCCCGCTGCCGCGCCACTTCGCGGATGAACGGCATGAAGGCGGGCGGAATCTCGACCGGCGCCAGGGCCTCCTGGAGGATGTCGAACTCGGCGATGGCCTCGGTCAGCATCTCGAATTCATGGTCTTCGTCGGAGCCCATCGCGCTTTGGAGCAGCGCGGCCGCCCTCAGGACGGCAGCCTTGCGGTCTTCCAGGGAGCCAATCGTCACGGTGTCGGCGTTCGGCATAGCCACCTCCCGTTCAAGATCCTCGCTTGCTAGGCTAGCGACGGAATGGGGGCTTGACGAGTCAAACGAATCAAAATTCGCTGACCTGCGACCGGAAGGCGAGGGCGCGTTCGCGGGGCCGTGGCGCGGCGGTTCGGTGAACGCAGGGAGTTCCTTGACCGCGCGGTCAAGGCGCCCGAGCCGGCGGCTCAGTCACGCCAGCGTGGTCCGCTTCCCAGATCCGAATAGCCTCCCTGAGCGCTACCGATTCGCGGTAGCTGCTGCCGTCCTGCACGGTGAGCGCTTTGAGCCGCCGCCTTGCGATCTTATAATCTTCAACAGTCTCGATCGTGAACATCGGCGGGTCCGACCTGCAGGATTCCGGCCCGTGCTTGATTGTCGTTTTCATTGCCGCCTCCGCGATTCAGAATGTCCTGGGGTATCCTCAACTGATGCTACTGCACGTGTGGCTGCTCGGCTTTGCGACAGAACAATGTCACCGCAAGCCACTGCTTGACGCATGACGTCTCGGATTGCTCGCCGTCGGGTCATGCAGAGCCTCTCTCCGCCAGGTCTGTTGTTGCCGGCCAAGTGCTGGCAGCGCAGGAACGCGGTGCAGGCAGGAGGTCTACGGATAGAGCTGACCGACGAGTAAAATCGGGCCGTTATTGCGGTAGGTCAACGCAAACCTGTCTTGGCCGTGGTGGCACAGCGACATCGACTGCAAGGAGCGTTGTCATGTCATCCTACGCGAGCCTGATGGTGAATCTGGATCTCGGCCCTCATGCGGCCAGCCGGACTGCGCTTGCGGTCGGCTTGGCAGAGCGCTTCCATGCGCGCTTGATCGGCTCGGCATCGCGCTGCATCATTCCCGCTCTTCCCTTGGAGGCCGGTTTTTCCGCCCAGACGCTGATCGAGCAATGGCGCGAGATCGCTGCGGAAGAATTGCAGCAGATCGAGGCCAATTTCATCAAGGTCGCCAAGTCCGGCGAAAGCACGTCGTTGCGAACCGGTATGGACGAGTCGGCACCATTTCTTCTCGAGCAGGCCTCTGCTGCCGATCTCCTGATCGTCGGCCGACAGGGGAGCGGCGACCACCGGGACTGGCGCTTCGCCGTCGATCCCGGGGCGATCGTGCTGGAAGCCGGGCGCCCTGTCCTGCTCGTGCCGCCCACCTCTGACCGCCTTTCGGCGCAGCGTATCGTCATTGCCTGGAAGAACACGCGTGAAGCGCGCCGCGCGGTCTGCGATGCGTTGCCCTTCCTGAAGACTGCCGAAGGCGTGTTCGTCGTCACAGCCGGAGAAAGCGCCGAGAGATCGAGCGCGCAAGACCTGCAGGACTATTTGCGTCATCACGGCATCACCGCCGATCTTGTCCAGGACAGCGCGATACGGGACGCCCGCATCGCCAACGAACTGATCCACCGGGCCCGGCAGGAAGGCGCGGACCTCTTGGTGTCCGGTGCCTATGGTCACAGCCGAACGCGCGAGTGGATATTCGGCGGCGTCACGCGTGATCTCCTTGATCATGCGTCGATCTGCTGTTTGATGAGCCATTGATCGTGGCGGCGTCGGGGTGGCGCTGCGTCGATCAGAACCAATCATGAGGGGGCGGTTCGGAGCTTCGCTGATGGCGAGGTACGTCATCCCGCCCCTTGGCCATCAAGTGCGGGGGACGCCCGGATGTTGTCCGCCTGCCTTTAGGTAAGATCGCAAACGCAGGCGTCGCTGATCTGGGCGCGCTGCGGACTTGGCAGTCGCAGCACAGGAAGGCAGCCCGGCGTGGCGATGCCTCTGGGACTCATCGAAACAAACATGTTATCATTCCGTTAAGGAATTCACCGAATTGCCTCGCGGAGAAGCCCAGCCGCGTCTGCAATCCAGTGGTGGGCTTTGCGCAGGTGAAGTCATGAATACGCTCCTTGCCCTCCCTGTTGTCGCTCTGATTGGCGTTGGCAGTCTCGTCTTCACCGCGAGTGATGCCGAAGCCCAACACCGTGGTATCGGCGCCGGTGGATACCGAGGCACTGCCATTGGCGGTGGCTACCGCGTTGGATATCGTGGCGCGTACCGTGCCGGATACCGTGGAGCTTACCGTGGGGCGGCATACCGTGGCGGTTACTACGGCAACCGTTACTACGGTGGTCGGGCGCTCGCAGCGGGCGTCGGTCTGGCAGCTGGTGCTGCCTATTACGGCAGCGGCTACGGTTCAGGCTATGGCTACGCCGCTCCCGCCGCATACGGCTATAATGCCTATGGCGGCTATGGCGACGCTTCCTATGCCACCACCACATATTACGGCAGCGGATATTGCGATCCGGGAATCGTGAGCGGCTATCCGCAGACCGTCTATTACAACACGCCGGCCTCAACTTACTATGGCGGCAGCGGCTATTATGGCGGCGGATACTACGGGGGAAGCTACTATGGCGGCGGCTACTATGGCCGACCTGTCGTTCGTGCGGGCATTCGCCGCGCCGCATACTACAATAACCGACCAGTTGTTGGGTATTACGGGAGGCGCTGGTAGATCTCCAGCACCTGTAGGGCATCAGCGCACGCGTCGCGGTCCTGGTTCGAAACAGCCGATCCGCCAAATCTGACCAAGGATCGCCGCAGCGAGGTCGCCAGAGCCAGATCGCGCTGGTCCCAACACCTTTGAGCCTTGGAGGATGCCCATTATGCCGAAGAAGAGAGACAGGCCATTTCTTCAGTCCTCCGTCCGCTCAAAAGCCATACCTCCGGGAGGACCACTTTTCAGGGAGGCAGGCCACTGTCCTCCGGTCTTGAAACCATGTCCGGCTTCTCCATCTTATTTGGACTAGCGCGCAACTTTCCGATCGAGGAAGCGCCAGGATCAGCTGGCCTCCGACACTTCAGAGCGGGCCGCCGATGATCATCGTCTTGGCGGGCAGCAGTGACAATCAAGCGTCTTCCTCTTCGTGCCTGACGAAGGAAGATATAAAATGGCAAAGGTTGTTTGCGTCCTCTATGACGATCCAGCCGACGGTTACCCGGCAGGATATGCGCGGGACGGTCTGCCGGAACTCGACCGCTACCCCGGCGGCCAGACACTTCCCACGCCGAAGGCGATCGACTTTGAACCAGGGGTTCTGCTCGGCAGTGTGTCGGGCGAACTCGGCCTGAGGAAATTTCTCGAAAGCGCCGGGCACAGCCTGGTTGTGACCTCGGACAAAGACGGTCCCGGCAGCGTTTTCGAACGCGAGCTCCCCGACGCCGAAATCGTGATCTCGCAGCCCTTCTGGCCGGCCTATCTGACCGAAGAGCGCATTGCCAAGGCGAGCAAACTGAAGCTTGCGATCACGGCCGGCATTGGATCAGACCATGTCGACCTTCAAGCCGCGATGGATCGTGGTGTAACGGTTGCCGAGGTGACCTACTGCAACTCGATCAGCGTCTCTGAACATGTGGTCATGATGATCCTGGCGCTCGTGCGAAACTACATCCCCTCCTATCAGTGGGTGCTCCGTGGGGGCTGGAACATCGCCGATTGCGTCGCGCGCTCTTACGATATCGAGGGGATGCAGATCGGAACCGTCGGTGCCGGCCGGATCGGCAGCGCCGTGCTGCGCCGGTTGAAGCCGTTCGACGTGAAGCTGCACTACACCGACCGCCACCGTCTTCCGCTGGCGGTCGAGCAGGAACTTGGCGTTACCTTCCACGCGGACGCGGCATCCATGGTTGGCTTTTGCGATGTCGTCACGATCAATGCACCTCTGCATCCGGAGACAGAGAATCTCTTCGACGAGGCGATGATCGCCAGGATGAAACGCGGCGCCTATCTGGTGAACACGGCGCGCGGCAAGATCTGCAATCGTGACGCTGTGACCCGCGCTCTGGAGGGCGGGCAGCTCGGCGGCTATGCTGGCGATGTCTGGTTCCCGCAGCCGGCCCCCCAGGACCATCCTTGGCGATCAATGTCGCATCACGGCATGACGCCGCATATCTCGGGATCTACGCTCTCCGCCCAAGCCCGCTACGCCGCAGGCACGCGCGAAATCCTGGAATGCTGGTTCGAAGGCCGGCCGATCCGGGAGGAATATCTGATCGTCGATGGCGGCAAGCTCGCGGGCGCTGGCGCGCATTCTTATAGCGCCGGCGACGCCACCCACGGTTCGGAAGAGGCGGCGCGCTTCAAGGCCAGGACGTGATCCAATCGGAATCTGTTCCGCAAGCGGCAACCTGAGCGGACAGCCGCTGGCTTCCGAGGTCAATGCGGGCTCCCTGAGGCGCCGTTGCCTTGGCCATTCCGAGAGGTTGCGCGCCTTCGCCGTTGTTCCGGAGAGGGGAGACGGCTGCGCCATCTTCAGCGATGCGCGGTTTCGCCAGCGACCTTGCGCAGAGCCATTCCGATCTGACCGCCGCAATAGGTTTCGTCGCCATAGTCCCTGCGGGCCTTCTCGGCCAATGCGGCCAAGGGGGGCAGGGCGGAGACGCGGCGCGCAAGCCCGCTCGTGAGCGGCGCGGTCTCGTCGAAGATCGATGCGATGACGGGGAAGCGATCGGCCATCGTCGTCCACACGGTTGCGGTCACGACATCGGCGATGCCCGGCGCCTTGCCGCCGAGGAGAAAACCAGCCTCTGCCGTCAGCCCGTGCCGACGCCCCGTCTCCTCCCAGAACGACATCCATTTCTCCAGCCGCGGCACGAATTCGCGCCAGCGCTCTTGCGTCCACATCGACTGGCCGCCTTGCAGCGTGATTTCGTCGATGACGTCATTGGCGTCGTTGACGATCTTCATGGTCAACGCCCGCAAGGGCGGCGTGGCCGGCATGAGGCCGAGCGTCTCGCCGAGATAGAGAATGATGGCGGGCATCTGTGCAATGGCGAAGCCATTCGCGTTGTCGATCAGCAGCGGCGGCCCCATGAACGGGACCGGCACGAGCTCGACCGGCTCGTCCATCAGCTTTGCGATCTCGCCGTCGCCGGCTTCGTGCCAGGTCTTGCCGGCCCATGCCAGCACCGCCCGCACGAACTGACCGCGAAACGGGACCGACCAGTAATAGAGCGTGTAGTCCTGCATGGAGCTGGCCTCCTTCGAGATCGGTCTCCGCCGGCGAATACTTTTGTCGGAGCCTCGAGACCTGTCAGGTCAGGCACCCAATCCCCTCATTTCGGCACGCCATTGATGACGAAGAGGGCACGGATGAACTGATCCGGCGGGAAGCTTCCAAAACTGCGGGCATAGATCTGCTTCACGCGATCGGTGCGATAGAGCTCCGCCAGCGTGGCATCGACAAGCAGGCGCAGCTTTTCATCGCCGCGCGGCAGAGCCAGCGCATAGGTCTCGAAGGTGAAATACTGGTCGGAGAGCTTCATCCCGGAGCGGTTCTCGCTGTTGAGCAGGTGATAGCTCAGGATCCCGCGATCGGCGAAATAGGCGTCGATCTTTCCCGCCGCCAGGCTGCGGACCCCGTCGGGATGAGCCAGCATCGGAACGATCTCGGCCTCGATCCCGAGTTGCGTCAAAGTCGTCTTCAGGACCTCCTCGGTCGTCGTGCCCCGGAGCACGCCGATCTTCTTGCCGCGCAGGTCCTCGAGCCGCGTCAGTTCATTGGTCCGATGCAGGACGCCGGCGCCATCGATGAAGGTCGGGAGCGAGAAATCGACCATGGCGCGGCGCGACATGGTCATCGATGTCGGATCGCAGAGAATATCGATCTTGCCGTCGCGCAACGCCTCCAGGCGAGCCGTGGACGAGACCTCGACATAGTCGATCTTGAGCGCAGGCAGACCCTGCGCCTTCTTCACGCCGGCGGCGACTTCGCGGCAGAGATCGACGATATAGCCGGAGGGTTCGCCGCTGGTCGTCCGATAGGAATACGGGGGCGCATCGACCCGGAAGCCAAGCCGCAATGTCCCGGTCTCGCGGGCCCGTGCCAGGGTGTCCGCCGCCAGGCTTGCCGCCGATGTCGCCACGCAGAGAAATGCGATCAATAAAGCTTGCATAGTCGCGTTCCGCCCTTTGGTCATGGCGCACACTAAGCCGGTCGGATGGATCGAAGAACGTCGTTTCCGGCGGCCGAGGCTTGCGATGCGTGCGTATCGCTTCTCGTATTCTTGCCGAGTCTTCTTGCCGATGAGTGCTCCATCGAGGATGCGCCGCGCCTCATGACAATCCAGCAGAACGACCTCGCCGGCATCACCATGTTATGCAGCTTGTCACGCAGCGGCAAGAATGCCTGCTCTCGATCCCTCGGGGATCGCAGGAGCCGGGTCGGGACCGTGACGCGATCCGAGAGATGATCGCCCCGGCGGCGCAGTCAGACTGGATGCGATTGCGCTCTATTGCCGGCGAGATCTGCGCACAGAACGGCGCCGGCAACCAGCGATGCGGCGGCGATGCTCAGGGAGATGTCGAACGCCTGCGTACGGGCATAGATCGCATTGGCCATGAGCGGGCCGACGATCTGCCCGATGCCGAAGGAGGCGGTCATCAGCGCCAGCATGTTGAAACGGACCGCCGCCGCCACCTTGCGCGCGGCCGGCATGGCGATCGTCGCCGTGCCCATGAAGGTGCCGCCGACGAGCAATGCGCTCAGCACGTAGGCTGCGGGCGTGTGCAGCACAGGCAGCGCGACGCCGATCGCTTGAACGACCAGATTGCTCGCCAGGCTCCGACGCGTGCCGAAGCGTTCGTGCATGGCATGCCAGAAGAAGCAGGACGGCACGGCGCCAAGTCCGAAGACCGCCCAGATATGTACGGGATCGGTGGTGGTGAGCACCTGTCCGACCAGAAGGGGGAGATAGGTCGCGGTGATGATGTAGCCGAGCCCGGCCAGCCCATAGATCACGATCAGCCGCAGGGGAGCGAGCAACTGCGCGCTATGGGCTTGCCCATGCGCCGACAGCGGCTGGGGCGCCACCGCCGGTGCCCGGTCGCTGCGCCGCTGCAGGGTCAGGGCAGCAGCTGCGAGAGCCGCTGCCGCGACGGCAAGGGTGAGCCAGATCGCCCGGCTCGACAGCGCGTTGAGATGCGCAAGGGCGATCAGCTCCGCCGACACCACGATGCCGATGCCGACGCCGGCGAAGAGGGCGGGCGCTCCCTGATGGTGCTTGCGATCGTGAATCAGCCAATGCGAGGCGGCCACCATGGCAAACGCGCTCGAGATGCCGGCAAGGCCGCGCACGGTGACGATCGCCCATTCCTGCAATGGCAGGGCGAGCGCGCCGAGCAGGGCCACGGTTGAAACGACGGCGAGAGCGCAAAGCCTCCGGCTCGGGATGCCGGTCAGGACCGCGCTCAGCAATGCGCCGGCCAGATATCCGGCATAATTGGCTGCGGCTGCATAGGAGCCGGCCTGTACGGAGATGGTGTGATCGGAAATCATCAGCGGATAGAGGCCGGTGAAGGCGAACCGGCCAAAGCCCATGCCGATGACGAGCACGAGCGCGGCCGCGATCGTGGCCTCTCGTTCATGGGCTCTCGGCATCGGCCCGAACCTCGATGGCCCCAACCTCGATGTCGGAGAACGCGGCAAGCATGTCGCGGAATGCGGTGAAGGCGGGCGTCGAAAATCCCGGCCGGCAGGCAAGATAGGTATCGACCCGCATCAACGCCTTCTCCTCGACGGCGCCTGTATGGCGCAGGAGATCGAGCACGGAGCGGGGCATGATGCTGAAGCAGGAGCCCGCGGCCGTGCAGGCGAACATGGCGTGATAGGAGCGGACCTCATGGATGGAGAAACGCCCCTTCACCGTGCCGAAGCCGGTCAGCCATTCCTCGGCGAGCATGCGGTAGGTGCAGCCCGGCGCAAAGGCGGCGAGCGCCTTGGGCTTGAGGTCTGCTGCGTGCCGTACCTCGGGATGCCCCGGCGGAAGCACGAGCACGAGGTCCTCGCGGAAGACCGGCACCGTGTCGAGATCCTGCGGGCCGAGCCACCACTCGCCTGATGGGACAGCGATCAGTGCGGCATCGATGCGATGGGCGAGGAGAGAGTCGATCAGCTGCCGGGTCGGCGCCGTCGACAGGTCGATCGTGACCCCGGGCCAGCGTTGGTTGAAGCGGGCCAGTGGCACGGGGAGCCGGCTTGCGACGGTGCATTCCATCGAGCCGATGCGCAGCACGCCGGCCGGCCCCGCCGGATTGACGACCTGAATGGCTTCATCGGCCAGATTCAGGATCCGGTCCGCGTAGTCGAGATAGGTCCGGCCTGCTGCGGTCAGCGTCATGCCCTTCCGCTCGCGCAGGAACAGCGGCACGCCGACCGCCTCCTCGATCTGCTGGACGCGGGTCGTGACATTCGAAGGCACACGCCCAAGCAGCTCCGCGGCGCGGGTGATGCTCTGCTCCCTGGCGACGGTCCGGAAGACCGCGAGCGCGGCGAAATCCATTTCAATTCTCCATTGAGAAATCAATTTGGATGTGTATTCTCTTTTTGAGAATTCAAGTCAACGATGTTGCGGAGCGCGGGAGGCCGGGATGTTGAGCAAGCTGGGCGTTGAGGTGCCGATCGTGCAGGCGCCGATGGCGGGTGTTTCGACCCCCGCCCTTGCTGCCGCCGTGTCCAATGCGGGCGGGCTCGGCTCGATCGGTGTTGGCGCGACGGATGCCGCAGGCGCCCGCGCGATGATCGCGGATCTGAGGGCGCGGACCGAGCGCGCGTTCAACGTCAATGTCTTCGTGCACGGCCCGGCAAAGCCGGATCCGGAGCGCGAGGCGGCGTGGCTGCACTGGCTGTCGCCGCTCTTTTCGGAGTTTGGCGCCGCGCCTCCAGCGGCACTGCGCACGATCTACAAGAGCTTTGCCGATGATGCCGACATGCTTTCGATGCTCGTCGAGGCGAGGCCGCCGGTCGTCAGTTTCCATTTCGGCCTGCCGTCGCCGCAAGCCATTCAGCGCTTGAAGGGGGCGGGCACCACACTCTTCGCCACGGCGACCAATCTCGAAGAGGCAAGGCAGATCGAGGCCGCCGGAATCGATGCGATCGTGGCACAGGGCATCGAGGCCGGCGGGCATCGCGGCGTGTTCGATCCGGCGGCTTCGGATGACGCCCTGGGAACCGTCGCCCTGACACGGCTTCTCGTGGCGGACAGCACGCTGCCGGTCATCGCAGCCGGCGGCATCATGGATGGGGCCGGCATTGCTGCCGCACTCGACCTCGGTGCTGTCGCCGCTCAGCTCGGCACGGCGTTCATCGCCTGTCCGGAATCGTCTGCTGATGATGCCTATCGTGCGGCGCTCGCGGGCCCCGGCGCCTATCACACCCGGCTGACAGCGCTGATCTCGGGCCGGCCGGCGCGCTGCCTCGCCAATCGCTTCACGGACCTCCATCAAAGCGTGGCTGACCGGCTGCCGCCGGATTACCCGATCGCCTATGACGCAGGAAAGGCCCTCCATGCCGCCGCAAAGGCCAAGGGCGAGCACGGCTTCGGCGCCCAATGGGCCGGGCAGGGCGCTCCGCTCGCCCGCGCCATGCCGGCGGCCGAACTCGTCGCCACATTGCTGCGCGAGCTGAAGGCCGCCTCCGAAGCGGGGCGATGACAGGCCGCTGACATCTGCTGTCGCTCGGCATTCTCAGAGTGCCGCGACCGTCCACCCCGTCAGGTAGCCTTGGCCATGTCCGCTCGCGATCGTCACACCCTCTCAGCCTCCGTCTTCGTCGCCCTATGCAGGGGCGACGAGGTCCTCTTGCTGCGGAGGACGGCGACAGGGTGGATGGACGGTGCCTTCAGTCTTCCCGCTGGAGGGCTTGAGGCCGGCGAGACGATCGCCCAGGCGGCGATCCGGGAAGCCCTGGAAGAAGTCGGCGTGCACATCGCGCCTGCTGATCTCGTCTACGTCCATACATTTCACAGTCTGACGGAGGGCCGGGACTGGGTCGGTCACGTCTTCACCGCAGCACGATGGGACGGCACGCCCAGGCTGATGGAAACCGGAAAGCACGCCGATCTCGGCTGGTGGCCGTTCGAATCATTGCCGCCCGAGACCATTCCCTATGTCCGGCAGGCCCTTTTGAACGTCAGCCAGGCCGTCGCCTATTCCGAGTATGGCTGGGGCGGCGCCCGGCAGGACAATGCTTTGCTGGAGGGATAGCCGGGCTGCCCACCTGGCCAACAGCGAAGCGCGGCCCGCCTATCGGCATGCCTTTGAGGCTCGACGGGTCGTGAACACCGCCCAGCAACCGACCGGCTGATCGGGCTCCGGCTCGCATTCGTCATCTGCGTGGAAGGGGCTGCCGACACTCGCCGATTTCATGGGGTTGGCAGGAGGGTTAGGGCATCTGCTGGAAAAGCGGATTGCGGATATGGGGAAAGCCGATGCGGACACAGGCTCGAGGTGGTTTGCGGAAGATCGGATCATCAAGCAGATTGCCGCATACCGCAATTGCTGACGAGAGATCGTGGACGAGTTTCAGGAATCGCTAAGCCTTCGCATGCTCACGATCCCGGCCGGCATCGTGGCGCTGAGGGACGACCGCATCCAGCGGCGCTGGGATGTCGCGCTGGAATCCTACAGGATTGGAGCCGCCCCGGTGACGCAGGCACTCTACGCCGAGGTCACGGGGAGTTGGCCTTCGTCCCATGTGGACGCCAGATGCCCTGTAGAAAGCGTCTCCTGGCTCGACGCGGTTGCGTTCTGCAATCAACTGTCCGGAAAACGGGGCCTCACTGCGGCTTATGTCATCCACGACGACGCGCACGGAGCGGATCTCCTCGCCGATGCCGACGGATATCGCCTTCCCACCGAGGCAGAGTGGGAACACGCCTGCCGTGCGGGAACGCGCGGGCCTCGCTATGGCGACCTCGGCGATATCGCCTGGTTCGCCGATAACTCGGGCGAGCGGCCCCAGCCCGTTGGCGGCAAGCAATCCAATGCCTGGGGTCTTTACGATATGCTCGGCAACGTATGGGAGTGGTGCTCCGACCAGTACGACCCGCAGGTCTACGGCGCCTACCGCATCTTCCGTGGCGGCGGTTGGGCAGACGGCGAAAGAGGTTGCCTGGCAACCAATCGCCGTCGAAGCCATCCCACCTTCCGGATAGACGATCTGGGCTTTCGCCTCTGCGCAAACGCCGGAGTGTCGGGAACAGGCGGACGGACGGGCAGCTAAAGCATCGGCCCGAAAAGTGGATTGCGGTTTTCGGGGCAAAGCCGATGCAAAGACAAAGTGTTAGATCATCGGACTGGATACGCTATCCGGTCAGACGATCCAGGGGGCGAGAACGGAAGCAGGCCCACCCAATGAAGAGCGCCTGCCTCGGAACCATGCCCGGGTATCGAGCCGCAGCGTCCAGGGATCAATAGGTCGGGGGCGTGATGGCGCTGATGATCTCGCTCGGTTCCGCCGAGGCATTCCGGAACCGGTGCGGCTCCCGGCTGTCGAAATAATAACCATCGCCAGGCTGCAGGACCGATGACCGGCCCGCGACGGTGACCTCGACCGCGCCGCGGATGACGAGGCCGCCTTCCTGGGCCGAATGGGAGAAGGCCTCGCCCGTATCGGCGCCGGGGGCGTAGGTCTCGTGCAGCATCAGCATCGAGCGGTTGGGAAAGCCCGTTCCGATGACGCGGTAGGAGATCGCGTCGGCCCGGCCGATTTCCGTCATTTCAGAGGCCGGGCAGAAGGGATTTGGCGGCGATGCGGCATGAAAATCCAGAAAGAAGCCCGACATGGTCGTGCCGAGCGCGTCGAGCACGGCATGCAGCGTATCAAGCGAAGGGCTGATCAGGTCCCGCTCGATCAGCGAAATCGACGAGTGGGAAATCCCTGAACGCAAGGCGACGGCGCGGACGCTGAGCTGGCGGCGGAGCCGTAGCTCCCTCAAACGGTCGCCGATCTTCATGGAAGGCCTCCTTCAGCTGAGCGCCGCATCTGAGCCCAGCTGGTGAATATCTTCAACGCCCCTGCTGGCCTCCTTGCCTTGTCGCCGCACCGCGCAGAAGCTTGGCCAGCTCGATCCCGCTCACCGGAAGCAGTCTGCATGTCCAAATCCGATCCCGCCCTGGAAGCCCGGATCACGCGCATCAAGGCGCCCCAGCGCAGCGCCTGGAGCGACAACACCCCTGTCGAGACCACGGTGAAGGCGGTTCTGGAGGCGGTGCGGCGGGATGGCGACGCGGCCCTGCGGCACTATTCCCGCGAGTTCGACAAGCTCGAGATCGACGCCTTCGAAGTCTCGCCCTCGGAGCGTGCCGCCGCGCTGGACGGCTTGGAGACGCAGACCCGGGCCGATACCGAGTTCGCGATCGAGCGCGTGCGGGCCTTTGCCGAGGCTCAGCGCCAGACCCTGCTGCCCCTGGAGATCGAGCCGCTGCCCGGCCTGCATCTCGGCCACCGCATCATCCCGATCGCCCGCGTCGGCGCCTATGTCCCGGGCGGGCGCTATCCGCTGCTCTCAGCGCCGATCATGACCATCGTGCCGGCCAAGGTCGCGGGCTGTGACGAGGTCATCGCCTGCCTGCCGCCCGGCGCCCATCCCGCGATGATCGCCGGCTGCCATCTCTCCGGCGCCGACCGCATCTTTCGCATCGGCGGCGCGCAGGCGATTGCCGCGATGGCCTTCGGCACGGAGAGCATTCCGGCCGTCGACAAGATCGTCGGCCCGGGCAATGCCTATGTGAACGAGGCCAAGCGCCAGGTTTTTGGGCTGGTCGGCATCGACCAGCTCGCCGGGCCGAGCGAGATCTTCGTCGTTGCCGACGAGACCGGCGATGCCGTGACGATCGCGGTCGACCTCTTGGCGCAAGCCGAGCATGACGTGCGCACCCGCGTCGGCCTGATCACCACGGACCGCACCCTGGCGGACAAGGTCCTCGTCGAGATCGAGCGCCAGCTCGGCAACCTTTCGACCGCCCCGGTCGCCGCCGCAGCCTGGCGCGACTATGGCGAGATCGCCGTCTGCGCCGACGAGACCGCCATGCTGGCCTATTCCGACCACATCGCTGCGGAGCATCTGGAGGTGCATACCCGCGACGCGCATGCCACGGCGGCAAAGCTGCGCAATTTCGGCTCGATCTTCATCGGGGTCGCAGCCAGCGTGGTCTATTCCGACAAGTGCTGCGGCACGAACCACACGCTGCCGACCATGGCGGCCGGGCGCTATACCGGCGGGCTCTGGGTCGGCTCCTATCTCAAGACCTGCACGCATCAATGGCTCGACGAGCGCGGCGTCGCGGCAGTCGCCCCGCCGGCCATGCGCCAGAGCGCCAGCGAGGGCCTGGAAGGCCACCGGCGGGCGGCGGCGCTGCGGCTCGCGCCGGCGCAGCTGCTCCGTGAGATCGGAGCCTGATCGACGCGAAGTTTTTCCGGAAACCCCTCTATCGCACCGCGATAAAGGGGGCTCCAATAGGGGCAACGACGATCCCAACCGCGAGGGGCGGGGGGATCGCTGCAGCAGAAGCAGGGAGAAGATCCATGACGTTTCTGAAGTCCATACTCGGCAGCACTGCGCTCGCGGCGGGGCTTGTCATCGCCGGCCTCGGCGCGGCGTCGGCCCGCGATCTCACCGTCGTATCCTGGGGCGGCAACTACCAGGACGCGCAGCGCAAGATCTACTTCAAGCCCTTCGCGGAAAAGACCGGCAAGCCGGTCCTCGACGAATCCTGGGACGGCGGCGTCGGCGTCGTCCAGGCCAAGGTGAAGGCCGGTACGCCGAACTGGGACGCCGTGCAGGTCGAGGCCGATGAACTTGCCATCGGTTGCGCCGACGGCCTTTACGAGAAGCTCGACTGGAGCAAGCTCGGCGGCAAAGACAAGTTCCTGCCGAGTGCGGTGAGCGATTGCGGCGTCGGGGCCATCGTCTGGTCGACGCTGCTCTCCTACGATTCCGAGAAGCTGAAGACGGCGCCGACCTCCTGGAAGGATTTCTGGGACACCAAGACCTTTCCGGGCAAGCGCGCCCTGCGCCGG
The DNA here is from genome assembly GCF_052115465.1 of Allobosea sp. 2RAB26. Lineage (NCBI taxonomy): Bacteria > Pseudomonadati > Pseudomonadota > Alphaproteobacteria > Hyphomicrobiales > Alloboseaceae > Allobosea > Allobosea sp. 2RAB26. Next base: position 164,430 of record NZ_JBFRGS010000009.1, read on the forward strand.
GGCCCGAAATATGCGCTCGAATTCGCGCTGATGGCCGATGGCGTCGCGCCGAAGGACGTCTACAAAACGCTGCGCGAGAAGGGCGGCGTCGACCGCGCCTTCAAGAAGCTCGACGAGATCAAGTCCGACATCGTCTGGTGGGAATCGGGCGCGCAGCCGCTGCAGCTGCTGAAATCCGGCCAGGTCGTGATGACCTCGGCCTATAACGGCCGCATCAGCGGCATCAACAAGACCGAGGGCACCAAGTTCAAGACCGTCTGGCCGGGCTCGATCTACGCCGTCGACAGCTGGGTGATCCTGAAGGGCAGCCCGAACAAGGACCAGGCGATGGACTTCATCGCCTTCGCCAGCCTGCCGGAGAACCAGTCCAAGCTGCCGCAGGACATCGCCTATGGCCTGCCCAACAAGGCTGCCGCGGCTGCCGTCTCGGCCGATCTCGCCGTGGACCTGCCGACCGCGCCGCAAAATCTCGAGAATGCGATCGCGATCGATGTCGACTACTGGAACGACAATATCGAGGACCTGACCAAGCGCTTCAACGCCTGGGTCGGCAAATAGGGCCGGCAAATCGGGTGGTAAGGGAGGGCGGCCACCAGCCGCCTTCGCCTGGCCGCTCGTCATGCGACGCGCCCCGGGCACGCCAGATCGCGCCCGGGGGCGCCTCCGTCAGCCGTCCGGCCTGGCGCCGTCTCCGACCGGTGCCTGGCTGCGGCCGCAAGGGCTTCGCCTCATCCTCACGGGAAGATTGATCATTTGCGAGATCTGGATCCGTTCATTCATTTCGAGGCCATCAGCAAGGTATTCGGCACGGTCACGGTGGTTGACGCGCTCGACTTCCATGTCGCGCGGGGCGAGTTCGTCAGCCTTCTCGGCCCCTCGGGCTCGGGCAAGACGACGCTCCTGATGATGCTCGCCGGGTTCGAGGCGCCGTCCGGCGGGCGCATCCATGTCGACGGGCGGCGCGTCGAGCATCTGCCGCCGCACAAGCGCGAGATGGGCGTCGTCTTCCAGAATTACGCGCTCTTCCCGCATATGACGATCGCCGAGAATGTCGGCTTTCCCCTCAAGATGCGTGGCGTCGCCAGGGCGGAGCGTGAGGCGAGGGTGAAGCGCGCGCTCGATCTGGTGCGCCTGAGCCATCTCGCCGACCGCCGGCCCTCGCAGCTCTCCGGCGGCCAGCAGCAGCGCATCGCGCTCTCGCGCGCCCTCGTCTACGAGCCCAAGGTCGTGCTGATGGACGAGCCGCTGAGCGCGCTCGACAAGCAGTTGCGCGAGCATATGCAGCTCGAGATCCGCGCGCTGCATCGCGAGCTCGGGCTCACCGTGATCTTCGTGACGCATGATCAGGGCGAGGCGCTGACCATGTCGGACCGCGTCGCGGTGCTGAACCGCGGCAAGATCGAGCAGTTCGATACGCCGTCTGGCCTCTATGACAGGCCGCGGACGCGCTTCGTCGCCGAATTCATCGGCGAGACCAATCTGCTGGCGGGGCGCGTCGCGCAGCGCCAGGGCGAGGCCACGACGGTGGCGCTCGCATCCGGTGGGAGCGTGACCTGCGACAGGGCAGGGTCGTTTGAACCCGACAGCGAGGTGATGGTCTCGGTTCGTCCCGAAATGCTGCATCTCGTGCAGGATGCTGCTGCCGCCAACGCCTTGCCGGTGACGGTCGAGGACCATGTCTATCATGGCGATCATATCCGCCTGCATCTCGCCTTCGGGGAGAGCCGTCTGGTCGCACGGGCCGGGCGGCGCGATGCGGCACCACCTGTCGGCAGCACGGCCTTCGCCAGCTTCGCGCCCGGCGATTGCTCGCTGGTGGCGCCATGAGCGCGCGCCTCAAGGCTCTGCTCCTGGTCCTGCCGCTGGTCGTCTTCCTCGGCCTGTTCTTCCTCTGGCCGCTCTGGATGATGGTCTCCACGGCGGTGCAGGGCGGCACGGTGCGCCTCGCCTTTCCACAGACGGCGACCGCGATCGCGAACTGGGATGGAGCAGGCCCGCCGTCGGCTGCCCTGCAGGCGGCGCTCGTCCGGGATCTGCGGACCGACACGCCGCAGGAGCGCTTCGGCGATGCGGTGCGCACGCTGAACAGCCAGCAGGCCGGTTTCCGCACGCTGCTGCCCCGCACGGCGCGGGCCGTGCGCGAGGCCGGCGAAGCGGACGTGGTCGATCTCGTCGCCCTCGACCCGCGTTGGAGCGAGCAGGGCTATTGGCTGGCGCTGAAGCGCAGCATGCCGGCCTATACGGATGCCAATCTGCTGGCGGCGGTCGACCTCAAGCGCAATGACGAGGCGCGGATCGAGCCCGTCGAAGCCGATTTCGCCGTCAACCGCGCGATCATGCTGCGCACCTTCGTCATTGCCGGCCAGGTCACGCTGCTTTGCGCGGCGATCGGCTTGCCCTTCGCGATGCTGGCGGCGAGCGTGTCGGGCTGGAAGCGCAATGCGCTGCTCATCGCCGTGCTGCTGCCGCTCTGGACATCGCTTTTGGTGCGCACGGCGGCCTGGCTGATCCTGCTGCAGGATAACGGGCTGATCAACCAGACGCTGCGCGCGTTCGGGCTGATCGAGACGCCGCTCTCGTTGATCTACAACCGCACCGGCGTGCTGATCGCCATGACGCATGTCCTGCTGCCGCTGATGGTGCTGCCGATCTATGCCAGCCTGATCGCGATCCCGCGCAACCTGATGCCGGCCGCCGCGGCGCTGGGCGCAGCCCCGCTGCAGGCCTTCCGCCATGTCCTGCTGCCGCTCGCCATGCCGGGCCTGCTCTCGGGCTCGCTGCTCGTCTTCATGGTGGCGCTCGGCTACTACATCACCCCGGCTTTGACAGGCGGGGCCGGCGACCAGATGATCAGCTCGGTCATCGCCTTCTACGCCACGGGAACGGCGAACTGGGGTATGGCGGGCGCGCTCGGCCTGTTCCTGCTGGTGCCGACGACCGTGCTCTACATCCTTTACGGCCGGCTCTCGCGCACGCCGCTGGTGCAGACATGAGCGGCGTGTCCCGTCCCGGCGCTGCGGCCTTCAACGCCGTGCGGCTCGCTTTCGCCGCGCTCGCCGTCGCCTTCCTGCTACTGCCGCTCGTCGCGATCCTGCCGCTCGCCTTCACCGACAGCGTCTTCCTGGTCTATCCGATCAGCGGCCCCTCGCTGCGCTGGTTCGGCGCGCTGGCCGAAAGCCAGGCCTGGACCCGTGCGATCGTCAATTCGCTGATCATCGGCACGGGCGCGACCGTCGTCGCGACGGTGGTCGGAACGCTTGCCGCGCTTGGGCTCAGGCGCGAGCTCCTGCCGTTTTCCGGATTGTTGCGCTCGGTCTTCCTGCTGCCGATGGTGGTGCCGGCGGTCGTGCTCGGCGTCGGCATGCAGATCCTGTACGCCCGCATGGGGCTGGCCTCGAGCTATCTCGGCGTCATCATTGCGCATGCGGTGCTCTGCGTGCCCTTCGTGCTCGTCAATGTTGCGAGCTCGCTGGCCAGCATCGACCCGGCGCTGGAGCGTGCCGCAGCCAGTCTCGGCGCCTCGCCGGTCAAGGTCTTCCGCGGCGTGACGCTGCCGCTGGCCATGCCCGGCATTCTGACCGGCGCGGTCTTTGCCTTCGCGACCTCGCTCGACGAGGTGGTGATCACGCTCTTCGTCGCGGGCCCCAACCAGACCACGCTCGCCCGTCAGATGTTCTCCTCGCTCCGCGAGAACATCAGCCCGGCGATCGCGGCCGCAGCCTTCATCATCATGATCCTGACCTTCGCCTTGCTGCTTGCCGTGAAGGGCGCCTCGCTCTTCCAGGCGCTGCGCAAGAGGCAGAAGGTTCAGCCGAGTGAGGCGTGAGGCCGGCATCAGGTCGCAAAAACCACCAGATCTGGTTGCGCTCGTTTGGTAGCTCCCGGCTCCCTTCTGCCAAGGGAATGGCGTGGAATCGATCGGATGCGCTTATCGAGGTTGACAGGCGACGCGCCCGATAGCCGGAGCCATTTCCCGCTTGGGGCATGTCTGCTTCGGGTTGCGAATGGCTTGGGGCGTCGGCGCCTCGATCTCCGCTTCGCTGGCGGGCGTGATCATCGTCAACGCCGGTTACTCCACGGCCTTCGTCAGGCTCCCCGCCTGCGGCCTCGTCTTCTATCTCGTTGCCATGCCGGAGACCCGCGGCTATGAGCCGCCGACCGACCACCGCGCCATTCCGGCGCCGGCGATGACGGGCGAAAGAGCGGCATAACCTTCATGACGGGCTGGGGGCTCAACGCGACGCAGTTCCTCGCGGTCGCGATCTTCGTCGCGACCTATGTCGCGATCGCCATCGGCCGGATGCCGGGCCTGCGCGTCGACCGGGCCGGGGCGGCGCTGGTCGGGGCCGCGCTTATGGTCGGCTGCGGCGTGCTCTCGCTGGAGGACGCCTATCGCGCGATCGACCTCGACACCATCACGCTCCTGCTCGGCATGATGATCGTCGTCGCCAATCTGCGGCTATCGGGCTTCTTTCGCATGGTGGCCGGCTGGGCCGTCGGCAAGGCGTACCACCCGGCGCTGCTGCTCGCGGCCGTCGTGGTGACGACCGGCGTGCTCTCGGCGTTTCTCGTCAACGACGCGATCTGCCTGGTGATGACGCCCATCGTCATCACGCTGACCCGCGCGCTCGACCGCAACCCGGTGCCTTATCTCATCGCAGTCGCGCTCGCCTCGAACGTAGGCTCGACCGCGACGATCACCGGTAACCCCCAGAACATGATCATCGGCAATCTCTCGGGGATCTCCTACGGCGCCTTCACTGCGGCGTTGGCGCCGGTGGCAGCACTCGGACTAATCGTCACGATCCTGCTCGTGCTCCTCCTCAACCCGCGCGAGTACTTCACCCGCCAGAGGCTGCCGACGGTCTCGATCCCCGCCCATTTCCATAGTTGGTTGGCGCTCAAATCGGCGCTCATCTCCCTGACGATGATCGTGCTGTTCTTTCTCGGCCAGCCGGTCGCCAAGGTTGCGATCTGCGCGGCGGCCTTGCTGCTGCTGACGCGGCGCATCGAGCCGCGCAAAGTCTATGGCGATATCGACGGGCAGCTCCTGCTGATGTTCGCAGGCCTCTTCGTCGTCGTGCGCGGGCTGGAGCACGCGGTGCTGACCAAGGAGGTCCTGGCCCAGGCCGCGCATTTCGACCTCGGCAATGTCGCGGCGCTTACCGGGGTCACCGCTGTCCTGTCCAACCTCGTCAGCAATGTCCCGGCCGTGCTGGTGCTGAAGCCCTTCGTCGAGCAGTTGCAGGATCCGCAGCGCGCCTGGCTCGTCGTGGCGATGGCCTCGACGCTCGCGGGCAATTTCACGCTCCTCGGCTCCGTCGCCAACCTCATCGTCGCCGAGCGCGCTGCCAAGGAGGGCATCTCGATCGATTTCTGGACCTATTTCAAGATCGGCGCGCCACTGACCGTCGCCACGCTAGCGATCGGCCTCTACATGCTGTCCTGACTTCAGAAAGCAGTCGAGGCCGCTTGGCCGCTTCGAGAAGCCGCAGATCTCCGACACGGACCGGGGCGCGCCAGGCCTATCAAAGGGTTTGCCGCAAAGGACGACGATATCAAGAAAGGCGAACTCTACCGGCCGACGATCATGCAGCTTCCCGCGAAGCCGCGGGGTAGCCAATGATGCAAGCGATTGCCATGAGGGCGCGCTCAGAGTGCGCGCACCGCGTGTTGCGCGTCGCGGACTGGCATACCGCCCTGCGCGCCGGCCGAAAGGCAGGAGAGCGCGGCGGCCTTGCAGCCGAAACGAAGGGCATCGGCGAGCGGGGAGCCTTCGTGAAGGGCAACCGCAATCGCGCCGACGAAGGTGTCGCCGGCTCCCGTGGTGTCGACTGGCACGATGGCTGGCGTCGTTGCCGCGCAAGCCTGTCCATCGGCCGTGTAGGCGAAGGCGCCTCGCGCGCCGGCCGTGACGATGCAGGTCGTGGCCGAGCGCGTCGCGAGCTGCGCGATGTCGTCGGCGGCAACGCCCAGGATCAGGGCGATGTCCCTGGCCTCATGCTCGTTCACGACGAGAATATCGCTCGCTTCCAGCAGAGCCGTGGCCTCGTCGCCTGTCAGCCCGGGAGGAACCGGGGCGCAGTTCCAGATGACGCGGCCGCCGGCCTTGCGGGTGCGGCGCGCCACGTCGAGCGAGGCCGGGAAGGGCACTTCCATCTGCAGCACGAGAACGGTCCCGCTCCCGAGCATCGTGTCCGGCACATCCCCGGCGGACAACGCGCCATTGGCGCCGCTCGCGACGGTGATCGCATTCTCCGCCTTCGCATCGACCGAGATGAAGGCGCAGCCGGTCGGCGTGTCGCAGACACGGACCAGCTCCGTCGATACGCCGTTGCGACCGAGGTTTTCGATCGAATCCCGCCCGAAGGCATCGGCGCCGACGCAAGCCGCCATGACTACCGTGCCCGGTGCCGAGAGGCGCGCCGCAGCCACCGCCTGATTGGCGCCCTTGCCGCCGAAATGCTGCTCATGGGAGCGGGCGAGCACCGTCATGCCCGGTCCCGCAATGGTGGCGACCCTTGCCACCAGATCCACATTGATGGAGCCAAAGACCAGGATCATCGGCGGGTTCGCTCAGCCTTCCGCGTCCATCGCGTGCAGCTTGTCGACGCGGCGGCGGAAGTCCTCGTCGGTGGAGAACTCTGCCGCCAGATAGGCGTCGATGAGGTCGCTCGCCAGCCACGGGCCGATGATCTTGGCACCGATGCACATGACGTTGACATCGTCATGCTCGACGCTCTGATGGGCCGAGTGAACGTCATGGCAGACGGCCGCGCGGATGCCCTTCATCTTGTTGGCCGCGATCGAGGCGCCGACACCGGTGCCGCAGACCATGATGCCGCGTTCGGCCTCGCCGGACGTGACCTTGCGCGCCACCTCGCGTGCGATGTCGGGGAAGTCGACCGGCTGGTCATCGAAGGATCCGACATCGAGCACATCGTGCCCGAGCGTCCTGATGTGGTCGATGACGTGCTTCTTGAGAGACCATCCGGCGTGGTCCGAACCAATGACGAGGCGCATGGGTAGTATCCTTGTTTCGAAGTGGGAGCCGGCGGCCGCAAGTGCGCACCGCCGGCCTGTCTGACGTCAGCCCCGCATATTCTCGGGCAGTTCGGTGCCGTGGAACTTCTTGTAGATGGCGTTGAGCTTGCCGTTCTTGAGGTTCTCCTGAACCCAGGCATCGAGCTTTTCGAGCAGCTTCGGCTCACCCTTCTTCACGCCGATGGCGAGATCGAAATTGGTGATCGAGACCTTCGGCTCGAAGGCGCGGGCCGGCGCCTTGACGCCGATCTGGCTGACGATCGTCGCCGAAGTCGCGATGCAGTCGGCCTGCCCGGAGATCGCTGCCGTGACCATGGTCGCATCGTCGTCATAGCGCGCGAGCTTGAGGTCGCGTTCCTTCATGTTGGTGAGCGTGGTGTCCTGCGTGGTGCCGCGCGAGACGCCGATCGTCTTGCCCTTGAGATCGTCCCAGCTCTTGACCTGATCGGACTTCAGGCAGCCGACCACCGATTGCAGGGCGGCATAGGGCTTCGAGAAGTCGATCACCTTGGCGCGTTCGGGCGTCACCGACAGCGTCGAGATGATGATGTCGGCCTTGTTGGTCTGCACATTGGGAATGCGCGTCGCGCCGGTCGTCTGCACGAACTCGAGCTGCAGGCCCCAGTCCTTGGCGAGAAGCTCGGCGGTTTCGACATCCGAGCCCGTCGGCTTCATCGTGCCGTCCATCATGCCCGACGGCGGTATCGCCAGATCCGTCGCGATCCGGATCTTCTTCGCCTTCATGACGTCGTCGAGCACATCGGCGCGTGCGCCGTGCCCGGACAGCGTTGCCAGCCCAGCCGCGAGCAGCATGGTGGCGATTGCATTGCGTTTCATCCCTGGATCTCCCTTGCCTTGGATTTTTTAAAAGCCCGTTCCGACGAACTGGGCGAGTTCCGGCGTCGCCGGAGCGGCAAGGATCGAGGCTGTTCCCGTCTCGTGAACCTTGCCGGCATGCATGAACACCACCTTGTCGGCGATGCCCCTGGCAAATCCCATCTCGTGCGTGACCATCACCATGGTCATGCCGTCCGCAGCGAGCGCTTCGATGACCTTCAGCACTTCCCCGGTCAGTTCGGGGTCGAGCGCAGAGGTCACTTCGTCGAACAGCATCACCTTCGGTTGCATGGCGAGCGAGCGCGCGATCGCCGCGCGCTGCTGCTGACCGCCGGAGAGCTGTTCGGGATAGGCATGGAGCTTTTCCGCCAGGCCGACCTGCGCCAGCACCGTTTGGGCGCGTTCGCGGGCCTCGGCCTTGGCCATCCGCTTCACCGAGACCGGCGCCAGCGTGATGTTCTGCTCGATCGTCAGATGCGGAAAGAGATTGTAGCTCTGGAAGACGATGCCGACATCCTGGCGCAGCGCCCGCAGATCGATGTCGGGGGCATCGACACGGTGGCCGCAGACATGGATCTCGCCACTGTCGATCGTCTCGAAGCGGTCGATGCAGCGCAGTGCGGTGCTCTTGCCGGAACCGGAACGGCCGATCAGGACGAGCACATCGCCGCGCGCCACCGAAAAATCGACGCCGTCCAGCACCTTGAGGCTGCCGAAGCTCTTGTGAACATCCCTGAGGGAAACGACCGGGCTGTCCTGGGTCATCTGCGTCTCCTGCCTGGTCAAGCCGGCATCAGTTTCGTGCGACCATTGCCCATGCGTCGCTCCAGGCGACGGCTGAGCGCCGAGATCGGGAAACAGAGGGCGAAATAGATCACCGCGATGATCGCGTAGATCAGGAAGGGCTCGAACAGCGAGTTGTTGATGATCTGGCCGGCACGGGCGAGTTCGACGAAGCCGACGACCGACGCCAGCGAGGTGTTCTTGATGATCTGCACCATGAAGCCGACCGTCGGCGGCGTCGCGATCCGCATCGCCTGCGGCAGGATGACCTTGATCATCCGCTGCGTCCGGCTCAGGCCCAGGCCTTCGGCCGCTTCCCATTGCGGCTTCGGCACGGACCGGATGCAGCCCCGCCAGATCTCGCCGAAATAGGCGCCGACATAGATCGTCAGCGAGGCGCTGGCCGCCATCAGCGCCGAGATCGAGAAGCCCAGCGCCGAAAGGCCGAAATAGCCCAGGAACATGATCACCAGCAGCGGTGTTCCCTGGATCAGCTGGACGTAGCCGCCGCTGAGCAGGCGTATCGTGCGGCTCGGCGACACCCGCGCGAGCGCGATCAGGAAGCCGAGCAGACCACCGCCGACCAGGGCGATCGTGGACAGGCCGATCGTCCACAGTGCGCCATGGCCGAGGTACAACAGGTGATTGGCGTTGAGAGACCCACCCATCGCCGTCACAACGCCGTGCCGAGGCGCCGGCGGCGCGGAAACAGCGCAAGCCCCAGCGCCCAGAAGCCGGCTCTCAGCACGAGCGAGAGCACGACATAGGCGATCGCGACCAGGATATAGGTCTCGAAGGCGCGATAGGTGTCCGACTGGATGTAGTTGGCGACGGCGGTCAGCTCTTCCGCCGAGATCTGCGAGGTCACGGACGAGGCCAGCATCAGCAGCACGAACTGGCTGGTCAGTGCCGGATAGACCTTCTCGGTGGCCGGCAGCAGGATGACATGCCAGTAGATCTGGAAGCGCGACAGGGCGAGGCCCTCGGCCGCCTCGATCTGGCCGACGGGGATGGATTCGAAGCCCGCGCGCATGATTTCCGCGGTATAGGCGCCGACATTGATCGCGAGCGCGGCGGCCGCGACGGAAAAGGCCGAGAACTTGAAGCCGACGCTGGCGAGGCCGAAATAGACAAGGAAGATCTGGACGAGCAACGGCGTGTTGCGGATCGCCTCGACATAGAGCGTGCAGACCCGCGCGATCAGGCGGTTTCCGCTGTTGCGGCCGACGGCGCAGAAGGTGCCGATGACCCCGCCGAACAGGATCGCGAGAGCGGCGAGCTTCAGCGTCATGACCGCGCCGTCCCAGAACAGGGGCCAGCGCTCCAGAACGACGGAAAAGTCGAGGTTCAGGCCCATCGCCGCCGCCCGCCTCAGGCTCTGTTCGTCATGCGGTCATAGACGCGGAAAAGCGCCTGGTTGCCATTGGCGCCTTCGCCATGGGCGCGGGCTTCGATGTACTGGCTGGTAACCAGCGCGGTTCCGGGCAGGGGCACCGAAAGGGCCTGGGCCTGCTCCTGGACCAGCCTGAGGTCCTTCAGCATCAGGTCGATGCGGAAGCCCGCCCCGACATCGCCGGAGATCATGGCCGGGCCGAGTTTTTCGAGCATCCAGGACGCGGCCGAGCCGCCGAGCAGGACATTGCGGAGCTGCTCGAGATCGACGCCCGAGGCCCGGCCAAGCGCGATCGCCTCGCAGATCGCCTGTATATTGATGCCGCAGATCAGCTGATTGCAGAGCTTGACCGCCTGGCCGGCTCCCGGCGCACCGACATGGGTGATCGTCGTGCCCATCGCCCTGAAATAGGGCTCGGCGCGGGCAAAGGCCTCGGCCTCGCCGCCGGCCATGATCGACAGGGCCGCGTTCTTGGCGCCGATCGGCCCGCCCGACACCGGCGCATCGATGAAATCGGTGCGCGTCGCCTTGAGATCGGCATGAATGCGCCGCACGGCGACAGGCGAGATCGTGCTCATGTCGACGATGAGGCGGCCGGCGGGCGGCGAGGCGAGCAGCCCTTGCGCGCCGTAGACGACCTCCTCGACCTGCGGCGTGTCGGGCAGCATCGTGATGGCGATATCCGCGCTCGCGGCGGCCTGCGCCGGGCTTGTCGCCGCGACCGCGCCGGCGGAGGCGAGTTCTTCGACGGCGCTGCCGACGATGTCGAAGGCCGTGACGCTGTGCCCGGCCTTCAGGAGGTTGCGCGCCATCTCCCGCCCCATCGTGCCGAGGCCGATGAAGCCGACGTGCCCCTTGTCGTTTCGTCCCATAGCGCTTCTCTTCTTCTGAAAGGCTCTAGCCGGTGGCCGGTTCGCCGCTGTCCCCGTCGCCAAGCGCCGCGCGGCGCCGATATTCGTCGCCGATGGCAAAATGCCGTCGCAAGGTGACTTCGGCGCGATCGGGATCGCGCGCGACGATGGCGTCGAAGACCCTCTTATGGTCGTCGATCAGGTAGGTCTTCATCGAGCCGAACATCTGCACCAGCTCGCGCCGGCTGCGATGCGAGCGGGCGAGCAAGGTCGACATCGAATCGTGCAGGACGGCGAGCGTCTGCGAGCGCGAGGCCAGCACGATCGCCCGGTGGAAATCGTAATCGGCCAGGCTCCCGGCCTCGGCCTCGTCGATCGTCGCACCGATGCGGACGAGCGCGCGCTGCAGGCGTTCGAAATCGGCGATCATCGCGCGCTCGCAGGCCAGGCGGATCGCCTGGCATTCGATCGCGATGCGCGCCTCCATGACATCGTCGATCAGGTCGGCCTGCTGAGCGAGCGCCAGCGCGAAGAAATCCTTCAGCATCGAGATGTCGGGGCGTTTGACGATCGTGCCGATGCGATCGCGGATCTCGACGATGCCCAACATATGCAGGGCTCGCAGCGCTTCGCGCACGATAGGCCGGCTGACGCCGAGTTGCACGGCGAGTTCGCGCTCGGCGATCAACCTGTCGCCGGGCTTGAGTGTGCCGTCGAGAAGCTGTTCGCGCAAAAACGCAAAAACCTTCTCGAACCCTTTCGGGTCTTCTGCAGCCTGAGCGTCCATCCCAAGATCACTTGTTCTTTGTTCTGGTCAGACCAATACGATGACCAGAGCCGGACGTCAACGCCGGGCCTTGCAGCCGCCTGTGGAACGGCGATCGCGGGAAAGGCGAGGGGGAGGGCGTGCCGTGGCGGCGGCGACCACGCGAGTTGGAGATTTCAGCCGGCATCGTTGCATCCGCGGCTGTCGCGCCGGTGCAAGGCTCAGCTCTGGGCGGCTTCCAACCGGCCGCGGGGCCGTTGCTGCTATGAGGCCTGCCTTGTTCGCCTATGGCACCAGCGACTGGATCGAGCTCGACCCGGCGCGGAGGTTCTCCGCGCCGGCCACGGTCCCGCGTTCGCTTCGCCCGGCTGTATCGGTTCGCGTCAGGCGGCGTGCTGATGCCGGTGGGCGCGTATCGGACGGCGTGAGTTGTCCGCCTCCGGATCGCGTTCGGGAACGTGGTTGTGTCGCACCATCGCGCTGTCTCGAAGCGATGTGCAGGGGTGTCGCACCGGGAGCCCGGAGGAGCTTTGCCGCCTCATAGCCGGGCCGTTCGACCATCTGCGACAGGCAGCACGGCGGCCATGCCCCAGGCTGATGCGGCATGAATCTCTGCTTCGAACCGACCAAACACCACCCGGCCGTGCGGTGGGATTGGACCCGGTTCGGGCAAACGCGTGAACAGATGAAGGTCAACCGGTCTGTTCTCTGCAAATGGCAGCCGTGCAACCAGTCGCGACGGTGCAAGCGGCTCGTTCAGTTCTGTCCATTCGGTCGCAGCAAGGACATTCTGGCCGCTTTCTGCGTCGTCTGGGCCGATCCCGTGCGGAGTGACGACCAGCCGGGCTCCGAGGCGGCGCGTCTGGCAGCGCTTGTCGTCGATCATGACCTCGCATGAAATCTCGATCAGGCCCGGCGTGGCAGGCAGGCTGATGACAGCCGCAGATGACGTTGTCTTCAGGGGGCGCAGGAGGACCTTTCCCTGCTCGATATAGCCGAACACCGGGTAAGCAGCAGATTGTTCCCGGGTAAGATGCGCCTTGCCGACGACGGAGTCGGGGACCGGGATCATCGCTCCTGCTTCATGTCGGAATTCGCCATCATCTTCGGATGAAAGAGACCGGATTCCCGGCAGTCCGCCCCATAGTTTCATCGCAAGCATGGTCGCTGCGTCTCGCTCGTCCGGCTGCGCCAGGCTTTGCGGGGCAAGCCGGTATTCGTGCATGACGCCGGCCGAACAGGTCGAAAGACGAGGCGCCACCTCGCCGCCACGGGCCCAGAGCTTGAGTGTCAGGGAACGCGACGTGCAAGTCGATGCGCTGGGCAGGCGCAGAGGAAGCCAGCCCCTGCAGAGCACATCGAAGGGAACGCGCCACTGCGCCAGAAGCGTCCCCGCATCGGAGGCCTCGATCTGCGCGCACAGATGCCCGGCGCCCCGCCCGGGATCGGCGATATGCAGATCGATGCCGAGCCATCCCCTCGCGGAGCTGGGTAGCCGCTGCGAGAGGCATGGCCCGGTGTCGCTGACGTCGGGCTCTTCGGGAGAGGCGGGAATTTCGACATCCGAACGGGGAAGGGGGCTGTTGAAGATGAGCTGCGGACGCCCCATTCGCAGGGTGGCGACCAATTCCTCGAGTTCCTGGGGAATGCGAACGTGATGGGTCCAGCTCTCCCGCAAGGCCGCCAGGTCACGCATCAATAGCTGGTTGCTATGCTGCAATCGGCTTGTTTCACGTAAGGAGCGCTCGAGTATGGCTGCATCGAGCTCTGCTCTGTTCCCCGCAATGCAGGGGACAGGCGTCTCTGACCCCCCGGTCTTGGTCCACCACGCCTGCAAGGCACGCAGAGAGTGTTCTTCGATCGGATCGGGAGCCCACAGGGCCCATACATTCGTAGGCGGGATCTCCAGACTGCACAGCGCTGACGGCAACGCGTCTTCCGCCTGTCCATAGTCGGTCAGGACATAGTGGTCGCACGCGACCAGCTTGCAGCCATACCAGTGAAGAGCCGATGCCGGCCTGGCGCGCGCAGGCGATGTTCCCGGGCCGCTCAGCACGATGACCTTGGGATCGGCGGAGTAGAGGCGCCGTAACAGGTTTTGGGTCGTTTGAAGGGCCATCAGACAGCCTGCCTGGATTTCGGTGCCGTCTCGGGTTCAATCAGTGGTTTGACGCCGAAGTCTTCATATTCCAGATCAGTGCTTCGATTGGACCAATAACGCATCTTTGTGCTTGGCATGGCGAAAGCCCGGCACAGGCGCAAGAGTTCCGCGTTGCCGACGACGATATGCGTGTAGGCCTGCTCGAACGCCGAACATGCATTCACGGCCTGGCTGGTTGCTTGACCATCTTCGCCGTATCCGAGCAACGCCCATGTCTCCACTTTCAGTCGACGCAACGCGCCCATCAATGTGTGTGAAACCCCACCATCCACCGACACGGCGCGGTGATAGCCAGCCAATGTGGAAATGGCGTCATCGGTATCCAACTGGTCGAAGCAGGGCATCGGCGTCCCCTGATAGCTCCGTGTCCATGCGCGGGACAGCAGCTCCGGCAGGGGCAATGCAATGACCTGCGAAAAGCATTTTGCGCGGCCGGGCGCGAGGGCGAGTTCCCTCGCGATCGCCACGAGATGAACCTCCCACCCCGCTTCGATGAGTGTCAGTGCCAGCCTTTCGGCGGTCGCAACGCTCTCAGGCCGCCCCGAGGCGAGTACCACGGCAGCAAGGGGCCTGGCATCGGACGATCCGCAGGGGAAGGCCGACGAGAGATTGAAGAGTTCCGGGTACAGATCGCGCGGCAGCGCCGCCTGGAGCCGGTACGTGTTCGGCATTGCCGACGTCCAGTCGGCAGGGCTGGCCCCGTCTCCAGCAGCGGCGATATCCCGGCACAGTCGCGCAAAGGCCTGATCGATTGGCTCGAGATCGGCCGGCGCTCCCCTCACGGCGAGATCGAGTTCGATCGCATGCTGACGCTTGCCCGGCTGCCGGGGCAGGGCATGCAGATCGTGCGCGCGCAGCGATGCGTGCTCGACGAGAAAGGATGCCTCGACGGCCAGGATATGGGTCCGATCAGATGTCAGCCGGAACCTGTCCGTCTGCTCCTGGACAATCGTCCCCTCGCTCCAGGCCAGAAGACGATCATCGTGCAATCGATCCCGCATTGAGCACGTAACGAGGGTCGATCGGGCAAGCCCGCGCTCGAGCGTCCACAAGACGCCAGCCAGCAGCGATTGCGCGGCAAGCGTTTCGCATAATGAGTTGCTCATGACGACAAGCTGCCCGGGGCAGTGACCGTAAGCGGGGCGCAACCGGGCGCGCAGCAGACGGATGACATAGTCACTGACCGTCAGGGTCGTGACGTTGTTTTCCCCGGTGAAGCACCGAACCAGCCCTGTATCGGGGTGATAGATCGCATAACGCGACCGAGCCTCGGTCTCAAATGCCAGGACGTTGCGAATACCGAACAGGAGCGGATGGCGGTTGCGGATATAGCGGAGGATCGGGGTGAAATCCCGTTCTGCCGCCACCAGCATGCTTTCTCCCCGGCGGCGGTAAGCAAAACCCGCATCGGCCACGTGGACCCCGCGAAAGCCGCGCTCGAGGCCATGCAGCCAGAATTCCCAATCCTCGACGCCCTGGCGCATCTCGGTGTCAAAACGGATTGGGGCGTCAAGCATGCGCCGTGAGACCATGCTGCCTGCCTCGCAGAAATTGCGGAACAGATGCTCCAGCGGCGAATAGGGTCCCGAGGTATCGGCGAATTCGGCGAAGCCGAACTTGTCGACATCCGGATAGGCCCAGCCGATGCTCGCATCGGCATTGCGCAAGGCGGCCAGAAGCCGTTGCAGGAGATGGGGGCCGATGCGGTTGTCGCAGTCGAGCAGGTAGACGGCCTCCAGATCCGGGAAGGCCGCCAGAGCGAAGTCAATTCCAGTGTTGCGTGCGGCGCTCAAACCTCCATTGCGCTTGTGCAAATAGAAGATCCGCCCCGGGCAGGTCGCAGCAAATGTCTGGCAGACCTCGTCTGTTTCAGGGTGAGGGCATCCGTCATTCACGATGACAATGGCGAAATTGAAATCAGTGACCTGTGCCAACGCCGTATTCAGCGCCTCGGCGGTCAGCAAGGGTTGGCCATAAGCTGGGACAATAACGGCGACTTTGACATCGGCCCCATCGCCGGACGGATCGTGCAACCGGTCGCCTGCAGGCGGGAAGAGCCATGGTTCACCCGGCACGTTGCTCATATTCATGCCATATTAATCCTGAGATTTGTCATGGAGATTAGATTGTTCTGTTCGATTATCCCGATAAATGAGGTTTTATGACGCCATGGCATGGGATTGTTGCTTATTTATATCGGATAAATTCATTCGCAAATTCGAAATAAAACCGTATCGATTTCGGTTTGCTTGATTGATTACGTTTTTTCTATCCTGACCCAACGAGTAGACATGCCAATTGCCACTGTTGATGTTCCGAGGCTCGATGGCACCCGTTGCCTGATCATGGGTGGAGGCGGATTTCTCGGTATCAACCTGGCCAACGCTCTGGCCCGTCAAGGCGCGGTCGTCCGGGCCTTCGGGCGCGCGCCGGCCGATCGGCGGGCGCTGGACGAGCGGGTTCATTGGAGCAGCGGATATTTCGAGGATCAAGCGGCGATCACCGAAGCCGCGCGGGGGCAGGAGATCGTGTTCCATCTCCTGAGCAGTTCCGTGCCGGGAAGCCCCGGGCAAAAGCCCGTTTCCGATCTCGAGACGAATGTGCTGGGCACGTTGCGCTTCCTGGATATCTGCAACGATGCCGCCGTCAGAAGGGTCGTCTTCGCCTCGTCTGGCGGTACCGTCTATGGCCCGGCCGACAGGCATCCGATCGTGGAAACCGCGCCGACCCATCCGATATCGGCCTATGGCGTCGGCAAGCTTGCGATCGAGAAATACCTCGCCCTGTATCACCACCTTTACGGGCTCGAATATCTCTCCTTGCGCATCGCCAACGCCTATGGCCCGCTGCAATCGGCTCTGAAGCGCCAAGGCGTCGTCGCCGCGATGCTCAGTCACGCGCTCGCCGGCAAGCCGCTCGAAATCTGGGGCACGGGCGAGATCGTGCGCGATTTCATTCATATCGACGACGTCGTCTCGGCCTTCCTCTGGGCTGCGACCTATGACGGACCGCACCGCGTCATGAATGTCGGATCGGGGGCAGGGCTCAGCATTAATCAGGTGGCGAGCGATATCGAGGCCATCACCGGCACTGCCGGCCGGTCCAGGATATATCGCGCCGGCCGAGCCGCGGACGTGCCCGTCAACATCCTCGATATCTCGCTGATCACGCGGGAAACGCCTTGGCGGCCCAGACGCACCTGGCTTGATGGCCTGCGCAGCACTGCTGAATGGCTGGCGGCGAAAAGGCACGCGCCACTGGTGTGATCCGATACATGATCTCAAGGTCGCCAGGGCAATCTCCGCTCGCGTCTGCGTCCGTTCTACAGCGAGACGGGGTCGGCCCTCGATCGATCGGGATCTGACGATCCGGACGCTGCTCATCGGCCGACTGAGCGAGTTGTTCGAGACGACGATCTGGCGTTCCATTGCCGATGGGCTCGCCGGTGCCGCGGTCTTAGACGGACAGTCATCAGATTGGGATGCGAGGTCATGGCGATCGACCGCGATTTCCCTCTAGATGGCCATTGTTCTCAAGAGCCGAAGCGATTGCGGCGGCCTATGCGAAGGCATGGGCGCGACTGATCCAGACGACGAAAGCGGTGCTGCGGGCACGGCGAATCCTGAGCTGCCCCAAGCCTGGGATTGCAGTCGTTCCGGTGCATGTCGATCGCCTGCGGATGCGGCAGGACGGCGGGATGGACGACTGGCGCCCCCAGACAGTGGCGCTGAAGCGGATGATGAAGCAGCAGCGTGGCTGGCGAGGCAGGGACAGGCAATGACCGTGATCAGACATGTCGCGATCGCGCTCCTGGCGGTGCTGTCGGCGGGGGGCGGAGCGACCGCTGATCCCGCCGCGGGGGTGTCCGGAGAGGTTCCGGCCTCTGTTGCCCAGGCCATAGAGCGCCTCCAAGCCAAGCCGATCTTTGCCCATATGAGCTGGGGCATCCACCTCGCCGATCTCGCGACCGGCAAGACGTTGATCGATCAGGCTGGGAATAAGTCGCTGCTGCCAGCCTCGGTCATGAAGACCTACAGCGTTGCGACCGCCCTTGACCGCTATGGCGCCGACTACCGTTTCCGGACACCGGTCTACAGGCTCGGCAACCTCAAGGGCGACGTGCTCGACGGAGATCTCGTCCTCGTCGCGTCCGGTGATTTCAGTTTCGGGCTTCGCGAGCAGCCCAACGGCACGCTTGGCTTCAACAGCCTGCCCGAGGTCGACCACAACACCACCTCTACCGGCTTCCCGGGCGGCGCCTATGTCAGGAACAGCGATCCGCTCGCGGCGCTCGATGCCCTGGCCGCGCAGGTCAAGGCTGCGGGTATCCGCGAAATCACCGGCGATGTGATGATCGACGATCGTCTCTTCGAGACCTATCGGGGGTTCTCGTCCGGGCCGATCGCTCCGATCTGGGTCAACGAGAACGTCATCGACATCATGGTGACGCCGACGAAGCCCGGGGAGAAACCTAAGCTCGACTGGCGTCCGAAGAGCGCCGCCATCACCGTCGAGAACGACGTCACCACGGTTGCCGGCACGGCCGGGCCGCTTGAGGTGACGACACGGGGCGCCGGGGTGGTTCGGGTCAGCGGAAAGATCGCTTCGGACGGGCCTCCGATCCTGACGATGTCCCAGATCGCCGATTCCACTGCCTTCGCGCGCACCGTCTTCATCGAGGCGCTCATGCGGGCCGGGATCAGGGTCACCGCTCCTCCGCTCGGCCCCGCCAGGTCGCTGCCCGATGCGGGCGCCTATGGCGGTGCCAACCGGGTGGCGGAATATGTCTCGCCGCCGCTGTCCGAGTTCGTCAAGGTGATCCTGAAGGTGAGCTACAACCGCGGCGCCGACCTCATGGTCTGTCTTGCCGCGGTGAAGGCCGGAAGTCCCGATTGCGGCGATGGGCTGGCCGAGGTGCTGAAGCTGCTCGCCCGGCATGGCGTGTCGTCAACCGGAACCTATGTCTTCGACGGTGCCGGAAGCAGCCATAACAGCCGGACGACGCCGTCGGATCTCGCGACCTTCCTCAGGGACGTAACGACCACGCCCTGGGGGAGCGCTATTCATGATGGCATGGCCGTGCTCGGGGTCGACGGCTCGCAGGCACTGAACGGCGCGGGGTCGCCGGCGGCCGCGCATGTCCGGATCAAGGATGGCGACATGGTCGCCGGAAGTGCTGCCGGGCAACTTGTCGCGCTTGCCACCACCCAGACCGGATATATCGACGCCAGGAGCGGGCGCCGGCTTGTCTATAGCCTGATGGTCAACAACATCCCCTTCCTGTCGCTGCAGGACTATTCCGCCGCCCGGGCCGATGTGGCGGCCGTCGTCGTCGCGATCCAGCAGGGCTATTGAAGCGACCGGAGATCGTCATGCCCACTGCAGCACGATCCCGCTCGTGCCTTTCTCTGGCCGCGGCGCTCATCCTCATCACTGCGGACGCGTCGGTTGCCGAAGATTTCTCCGGCTCGGTCGCGATCGGCGCTGGCCGCAAGATCTATCTCGAATGCACTGGCGCCGGATCGCCGACGGTCGTGCTGATCTCGGGCAAGGGGAATGGCGCTGCCGACTGGAGCGAGACACTCGATCCCGCCGACCCGGCCCACCAGGCCGATTATGACGCCGTGGCCTGGGGGAAGGGCAATCTTCGCAGGGGCGGGTCGGCGGTCTTTCCGATGGTGTCCCTCTTCACCCGCGTCTGCGCCTATGACCGGCCAGGGGTGAGGCTCGACGGACCGGATCAGTCCACGCCAGTCGCCCAGCCGCATCCGGCCGACCAGGCGGCTGACGATCTCCATCGGCTGCTGACGGCAGCGGGCGAACCGCGCCCTTACGTGCTCGTGCCCCATTCCTACGGAGGTCTGATCGCCACGCTTTTTGCACGGACTTGGCCCGATGAGGTGAGCGGGCTCGTCATGGTCGACGCTGCGACACCCCTGATGCGCGAGGTGGCAAGCCCGAAGCATGTGGCGAAATGGGACGCGCTCAACAGGCAGTCCGCGCCGGCGGCTCCCGAAGCGATCATGCTCCTCGATGCCTTCGCCAAGATCGAGGCTGCCCCTCGACTGCGGGAACTGACGGCCGTCGTGCTTGCCGGCGACAAGCCATGGCAACCGCCATCCTCCCCACCGGAGCGCGACCCGGTCGGCGGCGTCTCCTTCGCGGACTGGAGGGCATCGCAGACCTTGCTCGCAACGTCACTCAACGCCAGGCTCGTCGCGAACACGAATAGCGGCCACAACATCTATGCCTATTCTCCGCAACTCGTGATCGATGCGATCCGCGAGGTCGTGGAGGCCGCGCGCGCGGGCAAGGCACGGATCGGGCCCTGAAGAGCCCGATCCGTGCCTTGCCCGCCCGGCCTCATCGGCTCCGCCCGACATTGCGCGGGACCTGCAAGATCGCTTTGAATGCTGGCGCGCCTCGCAGGGGGGCTGGCGATCGCCCCCAGCATCTTGCTCGGCCTCGCATGGATGGGCCAGTTCGCCGGGGGGAGCATGCCGACTGGCCGCACGAGGTCGCTCGCTCTGGCCCTGCCGTGCGGCGGCCCGAGCTCCGGCTCAAAGCTCCAGTGCCGACTGCCCGTTCTTCTTGTGGGTGACGAACTGCGCGATCGCCTGGATGGAGTCGAGGTTTTTGGGCAGGATTTCGCTATCCTCGACGGTAATTCCGAATGTGTGCTCGATGAAGCCGACAACCTCGAGCACCCCGGTCGAGTCCATGATGCCGTGCTCGAGGAGCGAGGCGCCGGCCTCCAGCTCATCTGCATCGTCCAGGAAGAAATTCGCGGCCAGGAATGCGCGAATGGCCCCAGTGTAAATATCGCTGGTCTTCTCGATGATCATCATTGACCTCGTGCTCAATTCAGAAAGTTCTCAATTCTTCAAAATCGACCTGCTGGGTCGGCGGGTGCGCCCTATCCAATGTTTGGATACGCGTTGCTGGCGAAGGAGCTGCGATCCCGTCCATGAAGGACAGCCTTCGGCGGCGAGCAGCGGGTGTGCCGGCGCGGTCACGTCGGCAATCTCCGCTCGTGTAGGTGGGACGCGGCTGGCGAATAGCTCAGCGCCACGGCCTGCTCGATCAGGGGGCGGTTCGCCGAGAGATGGGGCTCCATGACGAGGTCGAGATGGCCGCCTGCGATCGGGATGACCTCCACGCCCGCCAGGGCGCTGTCCCAGCCGAGCTCCCTCGTCATTCCCTCCCGCTTGCAGCGGAACAGTGTGCCCGCCAGGGGCAGCTGCTGCTTCGGCTCGGCCAGCCACGCGAAGAAGGCGCGGGCCCGCAAGACCTCCTGCAGCTCCAGCTGGATTCTGAAGCAGGTCCCATTGAACTGCTCCTTGGTATAGCGGTCGAGCATCCCCGCCAGGCGCGCTTCGTGGCCCATCGCGGCCGTCCCCTTCGCAAGGGCGCGGCAGGCCATCCGGGAGGCGGCCACGCGATTGGTCCGTATCCGATGGAACGTGCGGGTGATGATCTCCCGATACTTGCTTCGTTCGCCCTCGAGGCTCGTGTCCAGCAATCCCAGGAACCTGACCGATCGTCCGGCGCTGAGCAGCTGCCGCGCGACCTCGTAAGCGACGGCGCCACCAAGCGAATGGCCGAGAACGCGAACATCGCCCGAGGGCTGGGCCCGCCCGATCTGCTGGATCGCGTCGGCGGCCATGTCGGCGAGCGTGTTCTGTCCGTTCAATATCATCCGCAGGCCAGGGTATTTGATCGGAACCACCCGGGTGACCTTGCCCATGGCCGCGGCGAAGGCAGCCAGGCTCGGGCCGTAACCGACCGAGCCCGGGAGCAGGAACAGGATGGGAGGGCTATCCGTCCCGGTGGCGCTGCCCAGGGGGGCGATCACGGGAGTGCCGGCAGGGTCCTTCCCCACGCGCTCGTCTTGACGAAGAGGAAGAAAATCGCGATTCGAAGTGTAGTCAGAGACGTTTTGCCCGATGGAAACACCGGCGCGCTTTGCATCACTCCGGCTTTCTCGACCTGACGCCGGTGCTTGAAATGACTCCGAAACCATGGCCAGCCCCGCCTAAGGTTAGGGTCATTTATCGGATGCCACTAGAACCGCTTCATCATGCGTTTGAATGATAGCGGGTCTCGATCGAGGCTGCGGCCTGTGTCGGCGCACTTCGCGAGCCCGCGCAGAACGCGGTTAGACAGGTCTCTCCGACTTCTGTCCGGGGCCTATTCTGTAGAGCGCGATCAGATGGCCATCGAGGATTCCATCACTATTTGCATCGTGTTGGACGATCGCGCTCATGCCAATTCAGCGCAAAACGCCTTTGCGGAAAGGCGATGTAGAAGGAGCGGTGTCAGCTGTGACTGCCGTCGGACTCCCTTGCCAGAGCGTCTGGTTCCCGGCCGACCGCGGGGGCATCGGAATTTGCGATCTGGCCTCGGCGATGCGTCTAGAACCGGTAGTGCAGCCGCACGCAGCCCTTGTCGACCGCCTGCGCGCTGATGAGCGTCGGGCTCGCCCGAAAGCCGGTGAGTGGAAAGAGCGGCCGGCCGCCACCGAGCATTTCCGGGATGACATAGATCTCGATCTCGTCGAGTGCGCCGCGCTCGAGGAAGGCCATCTGCAGCTGCCCGCCGCCCAGCATCCAGACGTCGCCGTCGTCCAGCCCGCGAAGTTCGTGGATCAGCGCATCGACGTCGCTGCGGACCTCCAGCGGACCCTTCGGATCGTCGATCGCCCGCGATGTGACGACGATGACGCGCTTGTCCCCATAGGCCCAGGGGGAGGCGTCTCCCGCTACGAAATCATAGGTGCTCCGCCCCATCACCACGGTGCGCATGCGCTTGAGGAAGCTGCGGTAGTCGTGCTCGCCGAGGTTCATGTCGTCGTATTTGAACAGCCAGTCGAGATTGTCGTCCTCGGTGGCGATCCGCCCATCGAGGCTGGCGGCGATATATCCCAGAATCCTGGCCATGGCGGCTTCTCCGTTGAATAATAAACGAACGTACGTTTATATATTACCATGGCAAGACGCAAAACGATCCCTGACGAGCAGGTTCTCGAGACACTTCTCGGGACGATGCTGGAGACGGGCCCCGACGGTCTCACCTTCGCCCGCGCCGCGAAGACCTGCGGCCTCTCCCCGGCGACGCTGGTGCAGCGCTACGGCAATCGCGAGGCCCTGGTTCAGGCTATTCTCCTGCACGCCTGGGACCGGCTCGACGCGGAGACCGAGGCGGCGGACGCTGAGGCACCGCCGACGCCTGAGGGCGCGATCGACCTTCTGATCCGGCTGATGCCGTCCGAAACCGCGGAACGCGACGCCACCAACGGCCTGCTGCTGCTGAGGGAAGACATCCGCAATCCCGCGCTGCGCAGCCGCGGCGCGGCCTGGGGCCGTCGCCTCGCCGAAATCCTCGGCCGCCGCCTCTCGAGCGACCGGACGCGGGGCGAACGCCTCGGGTGGCAGATGGCGAGCCTCTGGCAAGGCGCGCATACATGGTGGGCCTTCACGCGTGACGCGCCGGCGGAACAGGCGATCAGACGAGTGTTGGAGGAGTGGGTCAGAGGGGTGAGATGACCACCGGCCGCACCAGGGGAAGTCCCCGGACGCGGGCCGGCACCAAGTCTCCGCTCATGTCCTGGCTGTCGCCTCGTCGGGAGGATCAGCCCTGCGGCGGCTTCCAGCCGGCCGATGGGATGGTGTTGATCATCCAGGGCACGCCGAACTTGTCGACGAGCGAGCCGAAGCCGGGCGACCAGAAGGTCTCGCCGAACGGCATGACGGCCTTGCCGCCTTCCGACAATTGCTCGAACCAGCGCTGGGACTTGGCCTTGTCGTCGCTGTGCAGGGTGACGTCGAAGCCGTTCTTGGGCTTGTCGATATTGGGAGCCCATTTGACGTCCATGTCGGCGCCCATCAAGGCCTGGTCGCCGACCTCGAGCCAGCAATGCATCAACCAGGTCTTGAACTTCTCGTCCGCGATCGGCATGCCCGGAGGCGCGTCGCCATAGGATATGGCGGCGGTGATCTTTCCGCCCAGGACTTTGGCGTAGAACTCGAACGCCTCGCGGCACTGGCCCTGGAAGCTCAGGCTGGTCACGATCTTCATGGTCGTCTCCTGTCTGATTACAGCATCGACGCGCGCCCAGCCGTAATCCCGGGCAACGCGTCATGGCGGATGATGCGCAGCATCTGCGTCATCCCCATGGCGTCGCAGCGCAACATCTTCGGCGGGGCTGAAGCCGGCCCGCCAATGTCCCTGCCGGAGCAGCCAATGCGGGAACCGACCGGCCGCGGGGTCTTCATCAGCCGGGCGGCTGGGTGGCGGTGAAGACCGCCAGCTGATCCGCGAAGGCGCGCTGATAGGCGGGCCGGGCTTCGCCGCGGGCGACATAGGCGGAGAGGTTTGGACATCCCTCGAGGAGGCCCGAGCCGTGCAACCGGCGCAGCACCGTCACCATCATCAGGTCGCCGGCGCTGAACCCATCGTCGAGCCAATCGGCCTCGCCAAGCCGCTGCGAAAGCTCGCCGAGCCGGACACGGACCCGATCCTCGAGGACAGGCAGGCGCGCCTCGTACCAGGGCTTGTCGCGTTCCAGGAGCACCGCCATGCTGCGCTCGACGATCGGTGGCTCGACCGTGGCGAGCGCGGCGAACATCCATGCGATCGCGCGCGCACGGGCGTTCGCATCGGCGGACAGCAGGCCCGGGTGACTCTGCGCGATATGGAGAACGATCGCTCCCGACTCGAACAGGGCGAGATCGCCGTCTTGATAGGTCGGGATCTGCCCGAAGGGATGAAGCGCACGATGCGCGGGCTCCTTCATCGCGGGCAAGGAAAGCAGGCGAACGTCGTAGCGCTGGTCCGTTTCTTCGAGCGCCCAGCGAACGCGCATGTCACGCGCCAGCCCTCTGCCGCGATCGGGGGAGCGTTCAAAGGCGGTGATGGTGATGGTCATCGCAAGGCTCCGGCTTGTTGGACGGTGCACCCCGCCCCACACTAAGTGTCGAGGGGCCGTTCGCTACCCCCGAATGGCGTCGCCGCGCCGTATTTTCCGGCGGAATACTCCCGCCTAGGTTGCGGCGAGGGCGGTCGGCGGCTTCGTTGGCCACGATGCCCGACCACCGGCTCCGGCGGCTCCGCGATCGGCAATTGCGATGCTTGCGCTCCACGCGCCGAGCCCATTCCGGAACAAATCCCGCCCCGGCGGCTTCCTCCCCGACAGGAGGAAACCATGCAAAAGCCCCGCGAAAACCCTGCGCTGCTCGAGGATGAGCGCGCAACGCTCGCTCCGACCGAAAGTCCGATCGAGGCGGACCCGGCTACCACGGGCCGTCGCGTCAGCGACCGCACCAATATCCATGACGAAGGCAGCGATGCCAACGACACGCCGGACGGCTTGACGGAATCCGAAGAGGCCGTCCGGCAAGCAGCCGAAGATGTGCCGACGGGGGGCTCGCTGGCCGGCAGGACGGAGTTGGTGCCGGTCTTCGAACGCGCTGGGCTTCCCCCGAAACTGTGATGGCACCCACGATCTGATCGTGGGACGACCGGAGGCTCACCGTGGTCCTTCAGGCTCCAGGCTTGGCATGGCCGGGCCTGGCGCCGTGAGGCAGGGCGCGGTCGAAGCCGGATCGCCCGCTAGCGCGAGCGCCGTTCGCCCATGCAGCAGCGCGCTATCACCGACACACGCGCCGGCCGTTGATGATCGTACAGCCGCGGCGCGCCGGCGTGACGACCACGGCGCGCGGGGCAACCGGGCGTCGCACCGCGACCGCACCATTGGGCCCGGCACAACCAGCCCGGACGACCCCGCGTGCGCAAACCACGGCGCTGGCCTCTGTCGGGGCGAGGGCGGCGGCCAGAGCCAGGGCGCCCAAGCCGAAAATGGCATATTTCATGTCGTAGCCCCGTTTCGGAACTGGAGGGAGGATGGATCTCCGACGGCCGGCACGCAGCCTGCCCCGGAGGAAGTCGTCGAGAGAGTCAGAACTTGTAGAGCAGCCGCCCGACAACCTGGTTGGTGCTCAATTGCTGCTTGAAACCGACGATCCCGAGCCCGCCGACGCTAACCGGGTAGGTGTAGGTATCCTCCTGGAATTGTGAGTACCGATACTCCAGGCCAGCGATCCAGTTGTTGGTGATGGCGTATTCGGCGCCGGCGCCGAGCGTCCAGCCAAGACGGGTGCTGTCGCCTGCGCCATAGGAATAACCCGTGCCCGTCACCGTCGACTTGGCGTCGGCCAAGGCGAGGCCGCCGGTTGCGTAGATCATGAACCGGTCGAAGGCATAACCGACGCGCAGCCTGGCCGAGCCGGCCCAGTTGGTATGGGCGGTGATGAAATCGCCGGTCAGCGCGGTGAAGCGCTGCTTGCCGGTGATGAGGGCTGCGCCGTCGATCTCGCCACCGAGGACAAGTTGGCCGATCTGGTAGTTGTAGCCCGCCAGCAGACCGACCGTAGCGCCGTCCCTGTTCAGGCTCGGCAATGAAGCAACGGCGGCCCGACCGGCGATCACGGCGCCCGGCGTCAGTTCGGTTCTGGTCTGCGCCCAGCCGGCCTGGGCACCGACATAGAAACCGGTCCATGTGAAGGCAGGCGGCATGGGAATGGCAGGTTCGATCCGCCGCGACGGCAGGTCGGCAGCCTGCGCGGCGAACGAGAACAGTGCGAAAGCAAGTCCGGCACCGAATACTGTAGATGAGGTAGACATCTTCAACGCGTCCTTCGTGAATGTCGGATCGATTGCATGCACCGGCCCGCAAATGGATGCGGGCGATCAGCTCTCGTGGAGTTCGGGTTTTTTCAGTTCAGATTCGACAGCGATTTCAGTACATGAATGGTCCTGGCCCGCCCCAGGGCCCGAAATCGAAGGCGTCCTGGTTCATCACCGCTGTCATCTGTTGCTCGTTGGCCAATTTCTGCGCGAAGACCATCTGGCGAAATTGGGCGTAAGCCGCCTGGCTGCCGAAGTAGACGCACTGGCAGACGATGGGATCGGCGTAGACGTAGACGATCTCAGCGTTCTTCGTCTGTTGAACGAACTTGTTGGGCGGCAGCTTTTTCATGGCCGCAAGGCGCTGCGGGGTGTTTGCGGGCTGTGGAACGAAGCCGGCGGCCGAGAGCAG
Organism: Allobosea sp. 2RAB26; assembly: GCF_052115465.1. Classification (NCBI taxonomy): domain Bacteria; kingdom Pseudomonadati; phylum Pseudomonadota; class Alphaproteobacteria; order Hyphomicrobiales; family Alloboseaceae; genus Allobosea; species Allobosea sp. 2RAB26. Next base: position 191,361 of record NZ_JBFRGS010000009.1, read on the forward strand.
GTCTTCCTTCTGCTGCACGGCCTGGGGCGTGGACTGGCACCCGGCCAGGGCCAGCCCGAGCGAGACTGCAAGCGCAGCGACGACGCGCGATGTCATGACATTCTCCAGAGATAGGTTCGACTTAGGCGGCGTGTTGACGCCGGCACGCAGCGGCATTCGCCGCGCGTGTCGGAGGTCTGACCGGCGAGGAGAGGAGTTCCGGGACCTAAAGCATCGGCCCGAAAAGTGGATTGCGGTTTTCGGGGCAAAGCCGATGCAAAGACAAAGTGTTAGATCATCGGACTGGATACGTTATCCGGTCCGATGATCTAGTTGCCGACGGCAGAGCCGAGCAGATAATCCTTCTGCAATGCCTTGTCCGACGACGGATACAGTGTCTGGCATTCCGACCAGTAGCCGGACTTCGCCGCTCTGTTGTTGGGATCTGCACAGATTGCGGCAAGCTGCGCCTGCCGCGATTGCGACGACTGGCAGCCTGCCAGGATCAGTCCAATCGATATTGCGATCCCAGCCAGGATAGGCGTGTTCATGTCGTTCCCTGTCGATTGAGGGCCTGGAGATGTGCCAATGTCATCAAGGGAGGGACGCTCCATTCAAGCGCCCGCCCGTTGCTGATCCGATCGCCCGCCAACAGTGGGCTATTTCATCTCGATTCCCAGCTTGGCGCGCTCATCCTTGAACACGACGGCAAGCGCCTCGATGATCTTCTTGCCGGGATTGGCCTTGCAGTACACGATGACCTCGTGCTCGACGACCTTGCCCTTCTTCAGGTCGAGAAAATGCTTCTTGGCGAGGCCGTTATACCAGCCGCTATACCATGCAGAGAGCGCATCGGCGTCCTCCTGGAAGGTTCCGGCCAGCTGCGCGCAGGTCAGGGCCTGAACATCGATGAAGCCGTTGGCGTCGACATAGCTGGTGAGCGGAACCTGGGCCGTCGCCGCAGACGAGGCCGCGCAGACGACCGATACCGCCATGGCGGCAAGAATTCTGGACATGATGATCTCCTATTTCGAAGTGTATGGGGCGCGGACAGGTGCCACCGATTTCCCGGTGCGATGACTACTTCACCAGCTCGATCTCGCTGGGCTGCCAGGTCTTGGCGAAGAACGGCTCGAGCGGGCTGTAGAGGCGCAGGACCGTGAACCAGCCCTTGCCGGGCATGGTCTGGATCCAGTTGCCGCGCTTCACCCCGGCCGGCTGAGCCGGGCTGAAGTAGACAGTTGTCGAGCCGTCGGCGTTCGGTTCTGCGGCCGGCGACGGGTAGCTTTGGCTGCCAGCGCGCGGGAAGCGCTGCGGCGTGTCCAGCATCGAGCGCGTCATGTTGTCGTAAACGGTGAACGACCAGAAGTTCGCCTCCGGAATACCCTTAGGCAGAGTCACCGTGTAAGTCTTGGCTCCGTCGAGGTTTTGCTTGTTCGCATCCAGCATGGACCAAAGATAGGTCGAGCCGATGCCGGGCAGGCGCATCGCCATGCCGGGCGTGATGCCGGTCACGCCGTAGAAGAAGTTCGTGCGCGCATCCATCGTCCGATAGCCGGTCGGCGGGAAGGGCTTGACGCCCTCGGGCGTGATCAACGGAATAGGAGTCTCGAACTCGTAGCCGGTTTCGAACAGATAGTTCTGCCATGACGAGTTTGGATAGTAGAACCAGCTTGGATCGCGCGCACTCATGAGCAGGGTGCGGGAGGTCGCGTTGGCGAGCGCGAGCGCGTCGCTCATGATCTTCTTCATGCGCGCGTCGGGAGCGAAAGGCTTGCCTTTGACAATGCCGATGGCGGCGACCGGTCCCATCAATTCCGGATCGAGCGAGGTGGCCGGCTCCCGCTGCACGATCTCATTGAGCATTTCGTAAAATGTCCAGTCGTTCGGCGGAATGGTGTTCATCACCTTGCCGCTGCCTTCGTGGAACACGGTCGGCGGCGGAGGCGTGACCCGACCGAGCCTGGCCTTGCCCGCCAGGAACTCGGCGACCGGAGTGCCGACGCCGCCCGGTTCGTAGGCGTAGACCTTGGTCGATTTCCGGATGCCTTCGACCACCGGCTTGGGATCGCCGTGGTTCTCCAGGAACGACCGGCCGAACCACACGATGGTGTTTGTGCGCGCGCGCGAGATGAAGAAGCCGCCCTCCGGCAGTTCACCCTTGTAGTCCGGCGGCACGATCAGGTACTTGCCGCCCTCTCCGCGATCGGGGCCAGGGACTCCGAGGTCGACGACCCAGCGGAACCAGGCGTCCTGGACGGCGCCGAGAAACTTGGGCGGCGTCTCGATCACCACGGGGCCCTTTGTCAGATCGAGCGAGCCCATGACATAGATCGTGTCGGCGTTGGCCGTCAGGAACAGCGACTTGGCGTCCATCAGCTGCGAGAAGACGAGCACCTCGTTGTCCTTCACGCCGATGTCGTGCATGCCCTTGCGCAGCGCGTGAATGCTGACGCCCCGCAGGTTGTCCATGAAGGCACGATAAGCGTAGGTGAAGTCGAGGTTGTCGTAGAGCTTTTCCGCCGTGGCCTTGCTTGGCACGCCGTCCTTGAATTCGAGCGGGCCGAGACGCGTTTCGACCTTGTCCGGGGTGCTGAGCGACGGTGGTATCGGCGCCTGGGCGATGGCGGAACCTGCACCGGCGGTGAGCGTTGCGGCCAAGATGCCTACAATTGCGGGAAGCTTACTCTGGCTGAGTTTCATGACGTATATCCGTCTTTGTCAGAACGATGAAGGTGCAGTTCGTCCGTTCAGAAGGTCACACAACCGCATTGCTCACTGCGGTCGCGTCTTTTTCATCCCGGCATCTGTTGACGATGCCGATGGTTGCCGCTGTGGCGGCCGGTAGTAGGGATACGGATGGCAGTGCGCCGCGCCGGGCGCGGCGCATGCGTTCTACGTCATGACACCCGCTTGATTCCCGGCGGCTGCCATGTCCCTGCGCCCGCCGGCAGGATCGAGGGCGGCGTCGGCTTCGGCCAATACAGGCGCATCACGAGATAAATCTTGTCATCCGGCGCCGGAAGCCAGTTGGCTTCCTTGTCGGCGCCGGGGCTGTCCTTCTGGAGGTACAGCGTCAGCGAGCCGTCCGCGTCCTTCTTCATCGCCGAAAGCATCGGAGAGTTGATGAGGTAGCGATTGATCGGGTTCTTCACCAGGAGCTGGCTCTTGCCGTCATACATCGTCACGGACCAGAACGCATTCACCGGCGGCAACTGGCCGGGTGCGAAGGTGATGGTGTATTTGTGCTTGCTGCCGTCGAGCGGCTCACCGGTCGCGTCGGTCCGGGTATAGGGGTACATGGCTTCGACGGCATCGTTGCCGAGAAGGCCGCCCTTGGCGGCGCCGGCCCGCATCAGCCAATCGCCGTTATAGAAGGCCTCGTCACCGAAGAACGCACCGACATTCCAGCCGTTGATATTCTTGTTTCCGCCGGCCAGCCATTTGTCGACCTTGTCGTCGCCCTGTTTCATGGCGATCAGGATTGCGGCCTTGTGTTCGAGCGAGAGATCCTTGAACGCGAAGGTCTTGCCGGGACCGATGCCGATCTTCGCAAGCCTCAAACGAACCGCCTTGTCGCGCGCCGTCTCGGGGATGAATTGCAGGGCCGCGTCGAGATACTCGAAGAAGTTGTCCTTGATCCCGGCCGTGGTGGCAGGAACGAAGGCGATTGTCGGCGCAGCCGCCGGGGCGGGCTGCTTGAGGAAGGCCGAAAGCGGGCGCGCCTTGTAGCCGGCCTGGACCTTTTCGACATTTGACATGTCGCCGGGGTTGAAGAGCTGGGTGCGGATCAGTGCGAGCGTGAACGGCGTCGTCGATCGGAAGACCTGTTTAATTCCGGCCGGCTTTTCGCCTTTCCAGTCGGGGCCGACCACCAGATAGTCGCCAGGCTCCGTGCCCGTGGCGCGCGTGCCGATATAGCCGTAATTATAGGTGTTGCCGTCGATGAGCTGGACCGAGTAGTAGCGCTCCCTTTCGATCGCCGGCACCGAGACGACCATCGGCTCAGCCCGCAAATCCAGCCAGATGAACGAGTAAGGGGTGTCGCTGTTCGGCGTGATGACGGCCGTGTCCGCCGGGGTGGCGACGTGGTGCTGGTTTTCGATTTGGTTGAACGGTGCCTTGAACTGGCCGGAGTTCCTGTCAACGGCGAACTCTTGCATGACCGCATAGTTCATCACCAGCGGCAGGCCGTAGATGAAGCCCTCTTCGGCGATGTCCTTGGCCTCGAACACGTTGGGCCATTCGGCCTTGCTCTGCGCAAGGACAGGGCTGGACCTCACCGTCACGGCGGCGGCGAATGCGGCCATCGCAGCAGAGCCAAGCAGATCGCGTTTCGTCAGCATGTGAGGAGCTTCCTTTTGGTTCGCAACGTGTGGTCAAGCGCGCGTAGGTCGCAGGTGAACGCTACGCGACCTCGGCGATGATTGACAATGCAGGGATGTCCGATCCTTCGAGCGGACATCGGATTCGACAGCCGAGGGTCAGTAGCAGGGCGGGTACGGATAATATCCGCAGGCCGGTCGATAGGCATACGGGGCGTAATACGCTGCGGCACCCAGCGCGCCGGCGGCAACCGCGCCCCTGTAATAGGCTCCCCGAAATGCGCTGCGTCGCGCCACGCCGGCGAAGGACAACGGCGTAAATGGCCGGCCGATCAGGTCGATGAAGATCGACGCAGGGCCGTCGCCGCCCGCAAGGTCGCCCTCCATCACGTCGACGTCGAATGTGACCTGGTCGCCTTCGAGCTTGGGTGACTTCAGGACTACGACCGCGTCGCGAATACCCGAGCCATCCCTTGTGAAAGCTGACACGGTCGCGTTCGGCGGGTCCTTGTAGAAGCTGTCGGGGCTCTGGTTGCCCGGCAGCCACTCCTCAAGGATATGCGCCGTGAGTTCGTGACCAGCGGACCTCACCGGGCGGTCGGCGAAGACGATGGAGTTCGGCGACAGACCGCTCAGCACCAGCTTTCCGCCCTGCAAGGTGGCGCCGCGCGCGCTGAGGACAAATAAGGACGGCACGAGTTCGGGCTTCGCGGGCGTGCCGATCGCTTTCTGCAGTGGCACATGCGGGGGAACGGCCGGCGTCGCCTGAGCTGATGCAGAGTTGGGCATCAATGTCAGGGCAGAAACCGCGACAGCATGAAGAAAGAATAGGGCAATTGTATTTCGCGCGGTTTGCATGGCGCACTTCCTTCGTTTGAATTCGTTAGTGCGGTCTACTGGCTCTATTTCGGGAACAGGAACTGGAGCTGGGCCCTGAGCTGCCAATCGGCGGCTCCGCTGGGCTTTGCGACGTTGTAATAGGCTGCGAGCTGCGCGTTGACGGGCTGATGGCCGATCTTGAACACCCGTCCGAAGCCGCCGCCGATCGGCACCGTCCAGCGGTCGCCATGGCCGGCCTCCCAGTCGGCAGTGATGATCGGGGACGAGGTCAGGTACCAGCCGCCGTGAAAATTGTAGTTCACGAAGGGCTGCAGCGTCATCGCATTGACCGCGCTGCGGTTGCTCTTGCCCGCGAAGGACCAGACATTGTTGACGAGAACGCCGACGACCCAGGGGCCTTCGATCGCCAGGGCGACGAAAGCCGGACCCGCCGAGTACTTGCCGGCGGTCAGGGTCTTGTCGGTGCCGGTCGGGAATACGAAGGTCGGCCCGATGCCCCAGATGATGCCGTGCGTCGGCTGCTTCGGCGAGAAGAAGAAGCTCGGGTTGATGTCGCCGAGGCCGAACTCGCGCTCGCCATTCACCGTCACGGCTGGTTGCGAGATCACCGGCGTGATCCAGCGCGTGATCAGGTTCCAGTCCTTGTTCAGCGTGATCGGGATCACGGGCTGGATGTTGAGGACGTTCTGCAGCTGCTTATGCGGCCCGACATTGAAGTTGAAGTTGTTCTGGAAGGGCAGGCTGATCATGTCGGCAACGGGGTTTTGCGCCGCCTTGGCCAGATCGGCCGTGTTCCCAGTCGAATCCTCCGCCAGCGCTATTCCCGAACACGACAAGGTCGCGAAGAGTGTCAGTCCAGCTAACCTGATCAACGTCCTCGCGTTCACGGCCGGAAGTTCCTTCATCGACAACAAAGCTGCCGACGGCCAAAACCGGTTTCCCGTTTGCCCGCGGCACTTATACTGTGCGACAAAACAGCAATCGGATTTCGAGACCACTCATTTTGCGCCAACCTTGCGGTATTCCGGAGTGTCCAGCGCGTGTCTGAAATCCCCGTCATCTCCAGCCATATCCTGCACGGCCTGCCGGCATTCCTGCGGCATGAACTCGGGGAGAGGGCGCTTCTGCGGGCGAACCGTGCGGCTGGCTTCGATATCGAGCTGACCGAGGGCCGCAATTGCTTCATCCCGCATGCCGCAGTGCTCGGCTTCGTGAATGCCGCCGCGAGAGTCGCCGGCGAGCCCAATCTCGGGTTCCTGATCGCCCCGATGATGAACGCCGGCAACTATGGCTGTTTCGGGCGCTATATCCTGGGAGCCGAGACGCTCGGCCACTCCATCGAGCGGGCGATTGCGGCCCTTCGCTATCACAGCACCCATGACCGGATGTCGCTCGCGATCACCGGTGATGAGGCGCGCTACAGCTATGTCTTTGCGCTTGCCGGCCATGCTGGCTACGAGATGATCGCCGGGGCTGCGGCCGGCGTCCTGCTCAGCGTCATCAGGGCCTATTTGCCGTTCGACTGGCGGCCGCTGCGCATCGAGCTCAATATCGCGAGGCCGCGCCAGGCCGGCCTGTTCGAAGATCTCTTCCATTGCCCGGTCCTGTTCAACGCGCCGGCCGTGACGATCGTCATCGAACGCCATCTCTTGTCGGCTGCTCCGAACCGCGGGTCATGGCCCATCGTCACCATCGAGGACGTGGCGCGAGACCGGCCCGGCGGAGCGCCACACGATCTGCTCGACGTCGTCATGGCACAGGTCCGGGCCCAGGTTCTCACCGGCAGCGTCTCGATCGATCGGGCTGCCCGACCGATGGGGACCAGCGTCCGGACGTTGCAGCGCGAGCTGAACCGGGCCGGCACCGATTTCCGCAGCCTGGCGAACGCGGCACGGCTCCAGCGCGCGACCGAATTGCTTCGGCACATGAACGGCTCGATCACCCGTGTTGCGGCGGAGATGGGCTATTCCTCTCCCGCCAATTTCGCGCGCGCCTTCCAGAAGGCGACCGGCCGCACACCCCGGGAGTTTCGCTCGGACATGTAGTCGCGCGCCGTTCCGCAGTACCCCGCAGCTCTGCGATCCGCACCGGCTGTTGGACGGGCTCTCGGAGCGTCATCGCCCTCAACCTGCTCGTTCGAAGGTGATCATGTTCTGCAGGGGGTCGGCAGATGTCAGCCTGACCCGGATCCTATCGCCCGGCTTGCTGTCCTGCCCGCGAACCCGCGCGACCACCGGCAGCTCGCAGAGCTGGATGCGCAGGCCGTGCTCATCCGCGTCGGTCACGACCGCCTCGAACGCGGTTCCTTCGCTGCCCTGGAGCATAAGAGCTTCGGCCAGATCGATGACGTCCCGGTCCACTTGACCGTCGCGCGCATCGGCCCGCGCCATCACCGCAGGCAGTTGTTCGAATGCGGCCGATACCGCTGGCGGAACCGGCTGGCCGTTCGCCACCGCCAGGGCGGCGCGCACCACATAGCGATCGGCGAGACGGCGCAGCGGTGCCGTGGCATGCGCATAGGTCGCCGCCATCGGCGCATGCCACGGCACGATGCCTTTGCGATAGGGAACATAGTTCGCGCCGCCGCTGGTCCTCCGCACCGCCAGCATGAAGGCCGCGTGGCTGCTGTCGGCGGGATTCAGCGTCTTCTCGAACTGGACGAGCGTCTCCATCTCCGGCCATGACAATCCCAGGGCGCGCGCGGTCTGGCGCAGGCGCTGGACGGCCTTCTGATCCGGTTCCTGCATGACCCTGAACAGGCCGGTCCGGGCTGTCAGGAGTGCCGCCGCGATCGCGATATTGCTGGCCAGGGACAGGGTGGCGTTCTGCTCCTCGGCGCGCAGGCGCGGGCGGAAGATCAATTGGTAGCGGCCGTCGCCGAGGGCATCGACCTCCTGTTCAGGCGGGTCCACGCGCGCTGCGCCGCGCCGGCTCTCGGCAGCCTCGATGCGGCGGGCCAGTTCATCGAAATCGGGCGGCAGATCAGACGCGCTGACCCTGTCATAGGCGAGCTTGGCGGTGCTGCGGATGACAGCCCGCTCTGCATTGTCGAGATGGACATTGCCATCGGTGTCGACCCGGGTGGTGAAGATCACCGCCGGCCGAGGTCCGGTGGGCAGGAGGCTCGCGGCGCCCTCGGCGAGAACCGGCGGATACAGCCCGACCTTGCCGTCCGGCAGATAGAGCGTCGTGCCGCGCTGCCACGCTTCCCGGTCGACCGCGTCGCCATCGTCGACGAACCAAGCGACATCGGCGATGGCGTAATGCAGCAAAAGGTCGTTGCCGCTGCGCTCGATCGTGAAGGCCTGGTCGAGGTCCGTCGATGTCGCGGGGTCGAGCGTGACGAAAGGCCGGTCCGTGCGGTCGACATGCGCGGTCGGCGCGCGATGGGCAGCAGTTTCCGCGGCTGCAAGAACCGCGGGCGGAAACTGCTCCGGCACGCCGAACTGGCGGCGTATCGCCGCCATTCCACCGATCAGCGCATTGGTGGAATCAATGAGGGTCTTCATCCTCGCGAGACCTCTGCCCGTTGTTGAGCTGCTGCGAAGCAGCCCGCGCGAAGGTTCGCGAACTGCTATAGTTGCAACCGTTTGGGCTTCACATGCAACGATGGTGACCGGTCATGTCGAGCGATGCGCCTCAGACTGGATCGGGCGCACTTCGCTTCCCGCAGACGTGGGACGCAATCTGCTCGCCGGCCTGACGCTGGCGGCGATCACCACCCAGGAACAAGTCCTGCAATATCGCAGGAGATGGGTCAGGAGCCGAAGTCAGGCGAGACCCTTGGCAAAGTCTGCCTCCGGGCGACTGGCCGAGTTGCGTTTATGGCGCGTGTTGGCGAGGCCCGAGCGGCGCTCCATTGTTCGACACGAGATAGGCACGCCGGTGGGATCGACGACCGACCTGCGCGTCGCGCATAGCCTGTTTCCAGTGTCACGCCCGCGTGCCCGCTAACTCAGGTTGTTGCCCCAGATCATGATCGACAGCGAGAAGGTGATGAGGCCGATGACCGCCAGGATGAACGCGCGACGACGGGTCCCTGCCTCGCTGTGGTTCAAGCCGGCCAGCAGTGTTGCAAGCGTCCAGAGGCCCGTGAATGCCAGAAGCACCAGAGTGTAGACTGGGCCGGACAGGTCATAACCGCCCCCTCCGATCGACGGATGTTCCGAAGGGCCGGGGCTGAGGCTCCAAACCAGAACGCCCACGACCACGGCGAAGACGGCAAGCCATACGTAGAACCCCCTGCCTTTCAATCAGCCCTCCTCAGGCATTCGACGGTCCCAAAGGGAACCGAGCCCCATCTTGTTTGGTCCGCTTTTCCAGATCCGGACGGTGGCCGCACAGCCTCGGAATGACAGAAGCTGGCGCGTCTCACGTCGCAAATGCTTGGCGACACGGACGGCGTGTGGCTGCGCGGCGATCCCTGCATCTTGGTAGCATCGACCTTTGGCAGCAGGCCACTCGCGCGCGCTGGCCGCGTCTTCAGCCGTCCCTATCGAAATCGATCAGCTGCCCATCGGCTGCAAATTCGGCATCGAACTTGATCCCGTCGGCAAGGCGACCTTCGATCTTGATGCGTCCGCCTCGCTCGAACTCAATCCTTTCGAGCGTAGCACCGGCCGGCCAGGACGGGTTCTGCAGCACCGGGGCCGGAACCAGCGAGCGGATCTGGTCAATGGGAAAGAGGCCGCGCCCTCGCGCTTCGATTTCATCGATTTCCCCGTTCTGCTCCAGTTCCACCTTGATGCGAGCGCCGCCGGGCAGGGTGCCGTAGACATATCTGCCATAGGCGATGTGCGGCTTCGGGCGGGTCTGAATGTCGGTCAAGCCGAGCTCCACAATCGACCGCGGGAGATCCTGGGCGGCAAGCAGGCCGGGCCAGGCGAAGCTTGCCGCAAGGGCCGTGGCTACGAAGATGCGCTTCATCACTTGCATTCCTCTCCGCTGTCGGTCGCGCAGCAAGCCGGCTGTCGACGTCGCGACACTCCGCCGAGATTGTCAGAGTTGGGCTGGAAGCAGAAGTCGTCCTAACCGACGGGGGGGACCCGCTGAGCGGCTCCGGTACCTGGCGGCACCGGTGCCGGAGGCCGCCGCTGCCGCCGACGACGGTCCCTATTGCTGGGACAGAATCCACTTCACCAGACCTTCGGCCTCCTCGGGCGAGACGCCGGGTTGAGGCGGCATCGGCATCTGACCCCAATTGCCGCCGCCGCCCTTCACGATCTTCTCGCTCAAGGTCTTGAGCGCGGCTTCGTCCTTGGCATAGCGCTCGGCAACGGCCTTGTAGGCTGGACCGATCATCTTGCGTTCGATCGAATGGCAGGCGACGCAGTTTTTGCTCCTGGCCAGTTCGGGGCTTGCGAAAGCGGGCGAGGATGCCAGAAGCGCGACGAAAGCGGCTGCGGCGAGGTGGCGAAAGTCAACCATGGACCAGGCTTCCCATCATGCGCGATCCGGATCGGTCGGTATCGCGGAACAGTGGTCGAAACGAAGCGGATAGCACCAACGCAAGGATCATCATCGGCTCTCCGGTCGGGGCGGCCAGGCACGCGATGATCTGCGGGACATGCGCTGAAACGCAAGCGCTGCCGGAGCCGGCACTTGTCCGCCGCCAGGCGAGAAGCCCAAGCTCCATCTGTCCGTATCGTCTCGTGCTGGTCGGTGTCCGAAGCGGTTGCGAATGCTGATCGCGTCAGGTCTGCGGGCGCGGCCAGGCCGAGCCCGCAGACGGAAGGTCGGCCGCGCCGCCGCTGCGGCAGGCGCGGCTGCCCATCAGGCTCAGTTGGGCTTGAGCTGGTAGACGTCGCCCTGGTCGGTGGCCACGTACATGCTGCCGTCAGGCGCCTGCACGACGGAGCGGAAGCGTCCGGCCGGCATCGGCAGGGACACCGTGCTGCGCGTGGCGGACGCGCCGTCGGGCGTGATGTTGAGCACGTCGAGGCGGTTGCCGACCGGCGTTCCGTGGATGCCGATGCCCATGAAGGTCACGACCATCCGGCCGTTCCAGTCCTTCCATTGAGGGCCGTTCAGGAATACGCATGACGACATGCCCTGCGAAAGCGTGTCGTTGTTCCAGGCCGGCTTCATCGCGTTGGGATAGGTCTTGGTGTCGGTCATCGGCATGAAGGCCGAGCGCTCCTTCGGATCCACTGCGCCCATCTGGTTCGGCGAGTATCCGCAATAATTGTCGGGGCAGTCGGCGCGCCCGGCGATGTTCGGGCGCGGATCCCAGCCCGCGTTGCCGCCGGCGGTTAGCGCCGTCACCTCGTCGCTATGCCAGGGGCCGTTCTCCGCCGTGTAGGGCTGGTTGGTGCCGGGCCGGAAGCAGATGCCCTGCGGATTGCGGTGGCCGTAGGTGAAGACGCGCGTATCGAAGCCCTGTGGCGGGTTGTTGCCGGGCGCGGCCTTGCCGTCCCGGTCGATGCGCAGCACTTTGCCCCCAATGCGGGTCGGGCCCTGCGGCACCTCGCCATTATGGGTGTCGCCCGTCGTCACGTAGAGGAAGCCGTCCGCGGGGCCAAAGCGCAGGCGTCCGCCATTATGCGCGCCGGCATCGCCGAAGGGATGGTTGCTCGGCGCCGCCTTGTAGGCGATGTCGGTGACGATATCCTGCCGGTTCGAGACCTTGGTCAGATCGGGGCTGACCACGAGCCGCAGCACCCGATTGGTTCCCGGCGCGGTGATGTTCGACGCCGAGGACACGTAGATGAAGCGGTTGCTGGCGAAGTCGGGGTCGATCGCCACGCCGCTCATGCCGGCCTGGCCGCTGCAGAAGAGGTCGGACGCGGTCTCGGGGTAGTTCTTGGAATCCTTGATGCCGAGCAGGGCGTTGATCTTGCCGGAGGGGAGCCGGACCGAGAGCCCACCGCATTTCTCGGTGAAGAACATCGTGCCGTCGGGCAGGAAGGCCATGTCCCAGGTCAGCTCGCGCCCGGACATCACCGTGGTGCTGGTGAGCCCGGGCGTTCCGCCGGGGCTTTGGGCCGTCGCCGCCCCGGATAGGGCGAATGAGGCCAGTAACGTATAAGGCAACACGAAGCGAATACGTCGAGTCATCGATGTCTCCTCCGAGTTATTGTGCATCCCTGTAAAGGCCAGCGATCCGCCGGATCCTGGGCCGAAAGCATTGTTCGACAAGTCGATTGTTATGCGAGCGTCCAATGTCGTGCAACATCGTTTCGCGTCGAGGTGGTGCGTCGATTCCGTGGCAGGGACGCTGGGGCAGTTCTAAACTTGATTGGCTGACGTGAGGGTCAATATTGACGATGATGAAAAGGTTTACGCAAGAGGATAGGCCGCCGGATGCCGTGCGATATGCCGTTATCCGAGGGCGCCCCCCAATTGCATGCCGCGATGACGATAGGTGAATTGATGATTGCTGAGTCGCGGTTCGCTCTGAGTGCCGACGGTCTCGAAAATGGGCAGATATAGACTGGAGAATTTCCAGATTAGTCTCGGCCATATCCGGGAGCTACTTTGCGAGGCTCGCCAGCCAGGGGCCGGATCGCCGGGAACGGTGGCCCGGGCCCGGTACGCCCCGGTCCCAATCTCGGCCAGCTCGCATGGTGGCGAGGCGCAGCATCCGCCGTTCGCGTCGCAATACGCGTCCTTCGGCGGGGTGGCTTTCGGGACGACGGAGGATTTCTCGAGCGCGCGTGACCGGTGTCCCGATCTGGAGTAGCCGGCTCGCCATCCCGTTCAGGAGAAAGCTCCAGCATCGCGCGTCGCCGATCTTCGGGTGCCGCCTGTCCTCTTTTGGAAACCTCGTCTTTCCAACGCGATAGAGGAGGGGGATGAATCTCAATCTGAGGGCGAGGGCAGGGTCTGGCGCCGACCTGTCAACTCCCGACCAAGGCGGCCAACGGGAATCTCGCGCCATCTGAGCCACCGCTTGGCACTTGCAACAGCTCAGTTTGACAAGCGAGGTCCCTGTGCCGGCATGGAGGTGAGCGTGCCGACAATCCGGTCTGTGCCCGCGCCTGCCGCGCAGAGCGCGTTGGCGGTCTCGCCGAAATCGACGAGATCATGGTGGCGGGCATCCGTGGCGCGCTCCAGCGGGATCAGCCAGGCCGCATGGCCGCGGCGCGTGAGGCTTTCGAAATAGAGCTTCTGGGAGGAGAACGGCACATTCGTCTCGCGCGGGTCACCGATCACGAAGACGCGCCGCACGGGATCGGTCGGCACCTTGTCGAGCGCGGCCGAGGGGTCGAAACGCTCCGATCTCTGCCCCGGCCTCACGAGGCCGCGTGCTTCCAGATAGGCGCGATAGGCGGCTGCGCCGGAGGAGATCACCGCACAGCGCAGATCGTCGCGCTGCGCCAGCATCTCCGCGACGAGCGTGCCGCCACCGCTATGCCCGCCGAGCGCCCATGACTGGATGTGATACTGCGCCTTGAGACCGTCGAGCGCAGCCGAAATGAGCTGCGCTTCGATGGGGCGGCCGCGCATCGTGTAGTGCTTGCCGGCGCTTCCATAGGTTCCGGGCCGCCCCAGGAAGATCGATGGGATGCCGAAGCGGGCCGAAAGCCTCTGCTGCAGCGCGACCATCTCCGTCGGGCCGAAGCCGCCTTGCCGCTTGTCCGCATTCGCCCCCTTCGGTCCCAGCACGTCGCCGTTCAGCCAGATCGCGGCGACGGGGATCGTGCCGGAGCCAGGTTTCAGCCCGGCCGCATAATATCGCAGGCATGTCGCCTGGGTTTCGAGCCAGATCGCGGTATTCTTGGCTTCCAGCGCCGCGCACTCGGTCCGGCTGATCCTGATGCCATCGACCACGGCGATCGGGTCGAAATTCGCCCGCTCCGGGATGGATTGAGCGGAGGCCGGCGCCGGTCCTGGCGCCGCGGCAAATGTCAGCGTCAGCAGGCCGAGGCGGCTTGAAGCTCCTATACTGCGCATCCTCGTCTCCAAACGCGTTGCCGCCGAACCGGTACAGGCGCGGCCGATCCATGGACAGGGCATGATTGGCTCATTTCGCGGGCGGAGGCGAACGCCATCCCGCCCCGCGGGCGAAGCGGCGACATCTGACGACATTTCGGCGCGCATCGGGCAAGATGGCGCCCCTGCCACCGGAGGGTTGGCCGATGACGCGACGGGATTTCGTCCTCTTGCTCGCTGGCGCAGGGCTGACCTGGCCGCTCGGATCGCGTGCGCAGCAGCCCAAGGCCGTCCATCTCGGCTGGCTCACCATGGGACGGGTCGCCGAAGTCAGCCCGTTTCTCGACGCATTGCGTGCCGGGCTTGCCGCCCTGGGCTATGTCGAGGGCCGCAATCTCACGATGACGGCGCGCTATGCCGATGGCGACAGTGACCGGGTCGTGGCCTTGGCGGACGAACTGGCCGCCATGCCGGTGAATGTGATCGTCACCCATGGTCCGGCGACGAGCCTGCTTCAGAAGGTCAGCGCCGTCGTCCCGGTGATCTATGTGTTCAGCGCCGACCCTGTTCTGGCCGGGCTCGCCGAGAGCCTTGCCAGGCCCGCACGCAAGATGACCGGAATCACCTTGATGTCGGTCGAGCTGAACGGCAAACGCTTGGAAATGCTGCGGGAAGTGATGCCGCAGATCAATCGTGTCGCGATCATCGCAAGTCCGACGCATGCCGGAGAGGAGCTGGAGCGAAGCAACTCGATCGAGATGGCTGAGAAGCTCGGCATTGCGATCCAATATTTTTCCACCCCGGGTCCCGACGCGCTCCGTCTGGCCTATGCCGGCCTGGCCGCCGACCCGCCGCAGGCGATCGTGGTCTTTCCCGATCCGATCACCTTCACGAACCGCCGGCAGATCGTCGATGTCGCGAACGCACACCGCATTCCCGTCGTCTCGGCCTGGGCCGATTTTGCGGAGGCCGGCGCCTTGTACACATACGGACCGAAGCTCGCTGAATCCTATCGGCGGGTCGCCTATTACGTGGACCGCATCCTGAAGGGAACGAAGCCGGCGGAACTGCCGATCGAGCGCCCGACCGTGTTCGAATTCGTGCTCAATCTGAAGACGGCGAGGGCGCTCGGCATCGAGGTCAAGCCAGCTCTGATCGAACGCGCCGATCGCGTGATCGAATAGCGCGCCGGCTCCGGTCGCCTGCGCCGGCGAAACCGGCATCGTGGGCGCGGCCCTTCAGGAGTGACGGCGGCCGGCCCAGCCCGCGAGCCGGGCCAGGAAGGCGTCGGCGGCCCCGAGCTGCGCGGGCGCGATCCATTCGTCGGGCTGGTGCGCCTGGGCGATCGAGCCGGGCCCGCACACCACCGCGGAGATGCCGGCGGCCTGGAAGAAACCGGCCTCCGTGCCGAAGGGCATCGCGAAGGGCGGGCCGATGCCGCCGAGCGCGGCGGCGACAGCGAGCGCCGGCTCGTCGCCGGCGCTCGCCAGAGGCGGAACATGGACATGCCTTCGCGTCGACTGGCGGATGTCGGGCGGCGTTGCGCGGGCGAGATAGGCGGCGACCAGCCGTTCGGTCTCCTCGGCATCCTCAGGCGTGACCGGCCGGAATTCCCAGAACAGCTCGCAGGCGGAGGGCACGATGTTGATCGCCGAGCCGCCCTCGATCCGGCCGAGATTGACGGTCGTGCGGTCTATTGCCCCGGCGCGGTGCCCGACCGCCCTGAGGAAGCCGGCGAAATCGGCCGCGGGATAGATCGCGCTCGCCCCCGCGCTCGGATCGCTCGAATGCGCGGCCTTGCCCGCGAAACGGGTACGGAACCCGAGAAAGCCGCGATGGCGGTCGCCGAGCCGCATCAGGGTCGGCTCGCCGATGATGGCGAGCTCCGGCATCTCCTCATGGGCGAGCAGATCGGCGATCAGGTCGGGCACGCCGAGACAGCCGACCTCCTCGTCATAGGACAGCGCGATATGGATCGGCCGCGCGAGATCGGTGGCCGCGAAACTCTCCGCCGCGGCAAGGCAGGCCGCGATGAAACCCTTCATGTCGGCGGCGCCGCGGCCATGGAGCCTGCCGTCGCGCTCGCTCAGCCGGAAGGGGTCGGAGGACCAGCTCTGGTCGTCGACCGGAACAGTGTCGGTATGCCCGGAGAGGACGACGCCGCCCGGCGCGCGGGGGCCGAAGCTCGCGAGGATATTGGCCTTGCCGCGACCCTCGTCATGGCTCAACCGGACACGGGCGCCGATGCCGTCGAGGCGGTCGGCGACGCGCTCGACGAGCGCCAGGTTCGAGCGGCTCGATGTCGTGTCGAAACCGACCAGTTCCGCGAGCAGGGCGATCGTCGCAGTCATCGCCGTTCACGCCACCTGCTCGTGATCGGCGAAATCCTCCTGCGCAAACACGGTCATGATCTGGCTTCTCCGGGGCGTCGGGATACGGACGGGCGGCCGCCAGCGGCGGCGAGGCCGAAGCCGCCGAGGATCAAGGCCGCGCCAACGAGATGGAACGGCTGCACGGGCTCGCCGAGCAGCAGGAAGGCGAGGGCGGCGGTGAACAGGGCGACGAGATGGAAGGAGGCGCCCGTCACGCTCGGCCCCAGCGCACCGACGCAGCGATTCCAGATGATGAAGGCGAGCAGCGAGGCGAAGACGCCGATATAGAGCACCGCCGCGATCGGGCCGGGCGATATCGGGATCGTCGCGCCCTGGGCGAGCTCCCAGATCCAGAACGGCAGCAGCACCAGGAGCCCCGCCGCCATCGTCGCGGCCAGGAAGAGGAGCGGGTCGAGATCGGCCGGGCGGCGGCGCAGCAGCACCGAATAGACCGCGTAATTGGCGACCGCGATTAGAACCAGCGGCTCGCCGCCGGTGAGGCTCAAGCCCGACAGCGTCGAAGGCGCACCGCGCGCGACGATCCAGCTCACGCCGACGAAGGAGATGGCGATGCCGGCCAGCGTGCGGGCCGAGACACGCTCGACGCCGAGCATGAAGGCGGCGAGCGGCACCATCAGCGGTAGGGTCGAGTTCAGGAAGGCGACGCTCGCGGCCGGTGCACTTTGCAGGGCGAGATAGCCCAGCGCATTGTAGCCGGCGATGCCGAAGGCGCCGCAGGCGAAGACGAGGCCACGCGCGCGGATGAGCGCCTGCCGCTGCGCACGAAGCGTGCCGAGAACGAAGGGCAGCAGGCAGGCGAGCGCTACGAGCCAGCGGCCGACCGCCAGCGAGACAGGCGGAAAGGATCCTGCGAGCGCCCGGCCGAGCACGAGATTGCCGGCCCAGAACAGCGGCGGCAGCGGCAGGAGCAGCAAGGGCTGCGACCAGAGACGCTGGAAGAGATACATCGCGAGCGCCTTACGCGACGCCGGCGAGGCCGATGCGCAGCCGGCGGTTATGCCGGCCCTTGTTGTCGATCTTCAGGATGCTGATCGGCGGCGAGGCCCCGGTCGACGCGAGATGCGTGCCGCCGCAGGCCTGCCGGTCGAGCCCGACGATCTCGACGATGCGGACCTGCCCGTCCGCCGTCGGCGGCGGGGCGACAGAGCGCGAGCGGATCAGGCCGGGCTCCGCGAAGGCCGCGGCTTCCGCGACATGGCTTTGCCGCACCGGAAAATCCCGCCGGATCAGATCGTTGACCGTGCCTTCGATGGTGCGCAGGCGCTCGTTATCCGCCTCGGGCAAATCGAAATCGATGCGCGCCGTGCCGTCATCGTTCATCTGCACTCCTGTGACGAGCGCGCCATTGAAATCCTGGAAGACCACGGCATTCACGATATGCAGATCGGTGTGCAGCGCCCGCATCAGCTGCCGGAACGGCCCGTCGACCCGCGCTTCCACGGGCGCCGCCGGCAGTTCGAGCGGTTCGGCCAGCATGTGCCAGAGCCGGCCGCCCTCGCTTTCGAAACCCGCGATCGCGACCTCGCCGCCAGTCCAGGCGAGCGTGCCGCGATCGGGCAACTGGCCGCCGCCGCCGGGATAGAAGGGGCTCTCTGAAAGCGCGACCCGGCCTGGCCGTGTCTCTACGACCTCCGTGGCCAGAGTCAGGACATCGGGATGATCGAGGCAGTAATAGCGGGACATGAAACTCACCTTGCGGGCAGCCCCGACGGGGGCTTGCCTGCAGGCGAGAGTGGCGCGGCGCGGCGCGTGTCTATTGGCGAAAATTGAGAGCGCGATCAGATCGCCCGGGTTCAGCGGCTCTGCCGAAGACCGCAATCCACGTTTCCTGCCAGTGCTTCAGCCGGACGCGGCGCGCACCCATTGCAGCGGCGTGATGCCGTAGCTGCGCTTGAAATGCCGCGTCAGCGCGCTCTGGTCGTAGAAGCCGGCGTCGAGCGCAGCAGCGGCGATCGTGGCGCCGCGCCCGAGCGCCCCGATCGCCGCCTTGAGGCGCAGCTGCGTGAGATAGGCATGCGGGGTCAGCCCCGTGCTGCGCTTGAACAGGGCGATGAGCTGGAACGGGGTCAGCCCGACCTCCAGCCCCAGTTGCTCCAGCGTGAGGTCCTCGGCATGACGCTCCCGCATGATCTCGCGGATGCGGGCGGCCTTGGCGCGGTCCCGGGCCGGCAGCACCAGCCGGGGTTCGCCCGCGGCATGGCGCCGGATCAGGGCACCGAAGCTGCGCAGCAGCAGCTCGCGCTCCTCAAGCGGATCGTCGCCCTGGTCGAGGATGCGGTGCAGGCCGAGGAAAGCCTCGATCAGATCGGGGTCGTGGATGGTGTTGCGGCTGAAATAGGCGGTCTCATCCAGGCCCAGCGCGGTCTTCAGCGTCTCGATCGCCGGTGGCGTCAGGTAGAACCCGCGATAGAGCCAGCGCCGGCTCCAGCCCATCCGCCCGGAATGGGGCTCGTCGGGGTTGAACACCAGGAGGCTCGAGGTCCTGGCCTCGTCGCTGCGTCCGCGGCTCTTGAATTCGGCGCCGCCGGCTTCGGTGACGGCGACGACGAAGCCGTCATGGCTATGGGGCGCATAGTCATGGCTGGTGAAATCGGCAACGAGGCAGCTCAGGCCCGGAACCCGCGGGTCGTGCCAGTAGCGCGAGGAGTTGCGGAGGTCGATGCGGGCCAAGATGCGATCCGGACGGTGAGGACGGGTGCGATGGTGCGACGATCCAGGCCGGATCGCAACCATGCTGCATTGCCGAAGGCGCGCCATCGGCACCTCGAAACGCGCTCATCCCAGCCGCGATTGCTCACGGAACTGACGCGGCGTTACGCCGGCAATGCGGCGGAAGGCGCGGCTGAAATGCGCCGGGTCCGTGTAGCCGGTCGAAAATGCGACATCGATGATCCTGGAATCCGTGTCGCGCAAAAGCCTGGCCGCATTCTCATATCTGACCGTGTCGAGGATGTCCGAATAGGTCAGGCCGACATGGGCGAGCTTGCGCTGAAAGCTGCGGGCGCTGACGCCTGCCATCTCCGCGACCTCGGCCAGAGCCGGGGTTCGCTCATCCAGATAGGCCGGCAACATCAGCTTGAGCAGTTCGACGATGTCAAAGGCCGAGGGACCATCCGCGTGATCGTGCGGGGGGGCAAATGAGTCGGTCGAACGGTTGGAAAGACCAAGGTGGGAGACCGGCAGGCTGATCCAGGCAGCGTGCTGGCCTGACAGGAACTGCACATTGGGCCAGGCGGCCCGCGTCGCAGGACCCGGCGTGTACCTCGTCTCGAAGGCGATCGTTCCCGGCATCCAGTCGGGCCCTGCAAACTGCCGGATGATGTAGACCGGGAAAATATTCTGGATCCATTGTGCGTATTCCAGATTGAGCAGCCCATCTGTCCCGGCGAGCCTGCTGCAGACGCGCGCATGATCGTCATGGTGTTCGATCCACATGCTCAGGATCGTATCCTCCCGTGACGCCCAGCGGCAGGCGTGCCTGAGCGCAACGAGCAGTGTCGGGGCGTGCGCGATCAGCGCCCGGGTCCTTTCTCTCAAATGCAGGAAATGCAGCCGCTGGGTCGCGAGGAAGCCGAAATCCTCGATGCCCTGGGTTCTCCCGGCGGTTGCCGCGAAGCGCAGCACCGGCAGGAGCGGCAGGTAGAAGTCGCTCTTCTCCTCCAGGGACGAGGGAAGCCGGAACTTCTCCAGGAGCGAATGTGTCGGCGCCCCCATCTCGTCGAGAATTCCGACGAAGGGCAGAAGGAACTGGCCGCGCGTCAAAGGGATATCAGCCATCGGATCTCGCCGTGATCATCGGGGCGCCGCGTTTCCTGGGGCAGGGCTACCCCAGGATTCGCCAACGACGCGCAGAATAGCCGGTCGCGATTGGCGCGAAATGGCAAGACTGCGATCTGCCCATGCACGAAATGCTGGGAACGGAGTTCGCCTGCCGGTCGGGACATGATCGGCGGCACGGAGGCGTCGGCTTCCGCGGACGGTCCGCCTGCACGAAGGGTCGGCAACGCCGTCGCTCCGCCCGTGCGGCGGGTCGACACAGGCCACGGACAGGCCACGAGACCAGAGATCAATGTCAGGGGAAACGGTGCGCTCTCTCATCATCGCGTTGACGTCGGCAGCATTATACATGCCCGCCTGGGCGTCCGATCTCCCGCAGCCAGCCCGGCCGCCAGCCCCTGTCATTGCTTCAGGGCCAAGCTTCTCCATCACGAGCTATCTCTGGGCGACGGCGATCGACGGAAAGAGCGCAACCTTCCCGCCGCTGCCGGCCGCGGATATCCACCTGCGCTTCCGCGACGTGCTGAAGGAATTGAACGGCGCGATGATGGCCTCCGCAGAGATGCGTATCGACCGCTGGGGCTTCCTGGTCGATGGCCAGTTTTCGCAGGTGACGACCGGCGGCAACCTGCCCGGGCCCTTCTTCTCCGCGCTGAAGCTGCGCTCGCAGAGCACGATCGTGCAGGGCTCCGCCCTTTATCGCGTCTATGAGGACGCGGCCGTTTCGCTGGACCTGGGCGGCGGCGTCCGGTTCTGGAACCTGAACAATAAGCTGGAGGCCCTGCCGGGCCCGGCCAATCTCCGGATCGACCACCGCGACTCCGAGATCTGGGCCGACCTCATCCTCGGCGCCCGGCTCGGAATCAAGCTCGGTGGCCCATGGAGCGTGACGGTTGCAGGCGATGTCGGGGGCTTCGGCGTCGGCTCGCACCTGACCTGGCAGGGCTTGGGCAGCGTCAATTACGCTTGGAGCGAGAGCCTGACGTTGAAGGCCGGTTACAGGGCGCTCCATGTCGATTATCGCAGGGGCGGTTTTTCCTACGATGTGACGCAGCACGGTCCCGCGGTTGCGGCAACATACCGGTTCTGACCGGTCTGCCTATGAGTTCGACGATGGCGAAAGGAATGGATATGTCTATGACGGCGAGCGCGGTTCGGGCCGCAGGTGTTTCGATGGTTGCGCTCATCGCGCTCTGCGGGCAGGCCTTTGCGCAAGCGGGCGAAGCCCAGCCCAAGGTCACAGATCCGCATTTCAAGATCGCGCCGGGCTATCTCAAGCCATCCGAACTGCCCGACAGCCTGGTCCTGCTGGGTCCGCCGCCCGAGAAGGACTCGGCTGCGCTGGCCAGGGACGAAGAGGCGCGCAAGGCGACGCTCCCGCTGCGGAACACCAGCCGCTGGAAGCTCGCCTCTACCGATGCCGATCTCGCCTTTCCGCAGGCGGCCGACAATTTCTCCTGCGCGATGGGTGTCAGGATCGACCAGAAGCAGACCCCGCGCCTCTATGCGATGACGCAGAAGATGCTGTCCGATTTTGGCCTCTCCACTTATGGCGTGAAGAACAAATACAACCGCGTCCGGCCCTTCGTCGTTCACAACGAATCGACCTGCAGGGCGGATCAGGAGACGATTCTGAGGACCGATGGCTCCTATCCGTCCGGCCACACCGCCGCGGGCTGGGGATGGGCGCTCGTCTTCGCGCAGATCAATCCCGAGCGCTCGAATGAATTGCTCAAGCGCGGCATCGAATTCGGGCAGAGCCGCGTCATCTGCGACGCCCACTGGCAGAGCGATGTCGATGCCGGGCGCATCATGGGGGCGGCGACCGTTGCGCGGCTCCAGACCAATGCGGCCTTCCTTGCCGATCTCAGGGCGGCGAAGGCGGAAGTGAAGGCAGCGAAGGCGAAGCGCTCGAACCCGATGCCGGATTGTGCTGCCGAGACCGCGGCCCTGTCCGGGCCGTAATATGTCCAGCTGGGCGGCCGCCACGCGGCTCCACAAACCGGCACCGGCCGCCCATCGAAGCTCTGCTCCGCCGCCGGTCACCCCGGCGGCATGCGCTCGAAGACCCGTAGCGCGGGGTCGATCCTGTCCCAGCCATGGCCGCGAACGGCATAGGCGACCATTTGCGGATTGAACTGGCCGGGGTCGTCAAGGCTTGCCGCGTGCACCGCGATCAGCTCCGGCATGGCCTGGAATGTCAGGTAAACGGGCGTTCCGCAGGTGGGACAGAAGGCGTGGATCTTGTCGTTCCCGCTGTCGCCCGCCACCCGCCAGCTCTTCGCTTCGCCTGCGATGGCCACATCGGCGCGCCCGGCGAAGGTCAGATAGGAGCTATGCCCCGTGCCGCTTCGCTTCTGGCAATCCCTGCACTGGCAGTGGATCTCGACGATGGGTTCGCTGCTTGTCTCGTAACGGATCGCGCCACAGGCGCATCCGCCGGCAAAGTGCCTGGTCATCGTCGTTCTCCTGCTGCCAGGTGGCCCATGGGCACTGGATCGCCGCGCGTCCGTTCGGACGCGGGGATGGGCGATCCAGCTCCTTGTTCGAGCATCGGATCTTTCCGAGAACCAGATTCCGCCCTTCGGGCCGATGCTCTAACTCTTTGTGTTTTCATCGCCTTTTCCGAAAACCGCAATCCACTTTTCGGGCCGATGCTTTAAGGGCTCAGGCCGCTTTCTTCTTGCCGAAGACGTCGAGCCCCCGGCCGGTTTCCAGGAAGGATTTCAGGCTGGAAAGAACCACCGGCCACCCCTGGCTGATCCCCTTCGCCATGCTGCTGCCGGCCTGGAGCTCGTCATGGCTGACGGTCAGCCGGGTCATTCCGTCATAGTCGTCGATCTCGAAGGTGACCCGGCTATGGCTCGCCGGATCGGCGGCCTGCGCGGGGCTCGCCCAGGTGATGACGAGGCGTGACGGCGGCGAGACCTCGACGACCTTGCCGACCAGCTCGACGGTCCGCGCGTCATTGGCGCGGATATGCTGCCAGCCCGATCCGGCCTGCCAGTCGGAGACGTTCTCATGGCCCCAATAGCGCCGTGCGACCTCGGGTTTGGTGATGGCTTCGAACACCTTCTCCGGCGTCGCGACAATATAGGTCACATAGACAAAGCTGGTCGTTTCCGTGGTCATTCTTCGTCTCCTTCGATGTCTTTCTTCAGGTCGTGGAGCAGGCTGAGCCTGTGACGTTCGAATTTGCGGACCCACCGTTCGTAGACCTCGTGGATCGGCACCGGATTGATGAAATGCAGCTTTTCCCGGCCGCGCCTGACCGTGCTCACCAGATTGGCCGCCTCCAGGATGCCGAGATGCTGCGTCGCGGATTGCCGGGCCATGTCCAGGTTCTCGCAGAGCTGGCCGAGCGTCTGCCCGTTCCTTTCAAAGAGCAGGTCCAGCAGCTTTCTGCGCGTCGGGTCCCCCAGCGCCTTGAACACGTCGTCAGCGTCCATCGTCCTCACTCAATCTGCGAGGGCAAGTTATGCAGGTAAATGCCTGCATGTCAAATCGCGGCTTGGACCCACCGCAAACCCGACGGCCGATTGCGGCGCCGAGGCCGGGAACTACACCGCCCTCCAGCCTCCTTCGCGGAAGCTCCTGGCGGCGGCATCGACCGTGCGCTCGATGCGCAGGCCGGTCTCGAAATCGATGAGATGAGCCGGCTCGCCGGCGATGGTCCGCATGAGCTCGCGGCATTCGATGATCTTGAGCTCGTTGAAGCCGAGCCCGTGGCCGGGCGCAGGGATGAAGCGGTCATAGGGCTCGTGCACAGGCGCCGTCAGGATGCGGCGAAAGCCCTGCAGATCGCTGCGTCCCTCAGTGGTGTAGAGCTCGATCTCGTTCATCTTTTCCTGGTCGAAGCTGATCGTTCCCTTCGCCCCGAAGACCTGCACGAAAATCCGGCCCTTGCGGCCCCAGGCGCAGCGATTGAGCGCGACGAGCCCGGACGCGCCCGAAGCGAAGCGCAGCAAGAGGGTCGCGATGTCGTATGTCTCGACCGGCCGCGCGCCGCCCTCCTGCAGCGGACGCGTCGGATAGGGCTGGGCCATGTCGGCCATGACCTGCGCCACCTCGCCGACCAGCACCTTGAGCAGCGAGAAGGCGTGCACGCCGAAATCGTCGAGCGCGCCATGGCCCGATTGTGCCGCGCTCTTCCAGGAGAAAGGCGCTTGGGCATCGGCCATGAAATCCTCGTCCATCTCGATGCGGACATGGTTGACCGGCCCGATGGCGCCTTCGCCGATCAGCCGCGCCGCCAGCCGGATGGCCGGGTTCTGGATGTAGTTGTAGCCCAGTGCCGCGACCTTTCCGGCCGCCCGGGCCGCAGTGAGCATCGCCTCCGCATCGGCGAGGCTGGTCGCCATCGGCTTCTCGCACCAGACATGCTTGCCCGCTTCGAGCGCCGCAATCGCCATCTCGGCATGGACGGCGTTGGGCGCGGTGATCGAGACGATGTCGACCTCGGGATGGGTGACGAGCGCGCGCCAGTCGGCGGTGGACCCGGCGAAGCCGAGCTCGCGCGCCCGTCTTGCAGCCAGCGCATCGTCCACCTCGCACAGCATGGCGAGCCTTGGGCGGGCGACATCGCCGAAGACCGGAGCAACGGCATTCCAGGCCAAAGCGTGGCATTTGCCCATATAGCCGGTGCCGATGAGGCCGACGCCAAGAGCGCGCATGCAAGTTCTCCCGAGCTTGGGGGGGGCTGGTCAGGGTGAAAGGTTGGCTCAGACGGTGCCGCCGAGGGGTCGCAGTTCCTTTGCCGCCGGCCACCAGGGGCGCCCAGGCGTCAAGAGAGCAAACCCGACGCCATGGTTCAAGGTGCGAGTCGGCCAGAGCCGCTCCCGCAAGGCGTCGGAATGCGGTTCCTTCGGTAGCGCGTGCCTGCAGACGAAGCTGATCCTTGCGCAGACAGGACGTCAGCGAGCTGGAGGCGGCTCTGGCCGCCCCGAACCTTGAACCATGGCGTCGGGTTTGCTCTGTTGGCGCTGGGCTAGCATTCGGGCGCCACCAGCGCCGGCGCCGACCTGGGGTAGTGGACGTAATGACCCAGCACCGCATTTACGCAATGAGCTTCGCCAAGGTCTATCCGCTTCTGGTCGCCAAGGCGGAGAGGAAGGGCCGCACGAAGGCGGAGGTCGACCAGATCATCCACTGGCTGACCGGCTACGGCGAGGAGGCACTCGCCTGTCAGCTGGCGAAGGACACGGACTACGAGACCTTCTTCGCACAGGCGCCCGGGCTCAATCCTGCGCGAGCCGACATAAGGGGGAAGGTCTGCGGCGTCCGCGTCGAAGAGATCGCCGAGCCGGTGATGCGGGAGATCCGCTACCTAGACAAACTCATCGATGAACTCGCCCAGGGGAGGGCGATCGATAAGATCCTGCACCGTCGGCCAGGATAGGCCTGGCGTTTGCGCTCGCGTCCAAGGCCGATCTGACCCCTTCGGGATATCGGATTGGCAGTGCTTCAAGCGGGAGATGCGAGGCTGGTTTCGCCGCAAACGACCGATAAGCGCCGTGAGAAGAGGCAATCTGCGGTCTACTCTTGACGAAACTCCGACACCTCGCGTCGAAATGGAGGACGCCTTTCCTTATCCCCCCTGGGGGGATATAGGCAAAAGATGTCGGAACCTCACATCCATGAATCCCATCCCGCGATCATCAAGCGGCTGAAGCGCGCTGGTGGTCACCTTGCCAAGGTCATCGAGATGATCGAGGCCGGACGCTCCTGCCTCGACATCGCGACGCAGCTCCAGGCCGTCGAGAGCGCCATCACGCAGGCAAAGCGGACGCTGGTGCAGGATCATCTCGATCACTGCCTCGACGAGGTCCTTGGCGACCTGCCGACCGAGCGTCGCCAGCCGATCGACGAATTCAAGCAGATCACGAAGTTCCTCTGAGGCTCACAATGCTCAAGGTCCTGTCCAATCGCGTCTACGGTCGCCTGTTTGCTGCGCAGATCATCGCGCTGGTCGGCACCGGTCTCCTCACGGTCGCGCTCGGCCTGCTCGCCTTCGCACTCGCCGGCGAGAGGGCCGGCGGCGTCCTCGGTACGGCGCTCGCGATCAAGATGATCGCCTATGTCACCGTCGCGCCCATTGTCGGTGCGTTTGCGGCACAGCTGCCGCGCCGCGCCTTCCTGATCGCCATGGATCTGGTGCGCGCGGCCATCGCGCTCACGCTGCCCTTCATCACCGAGATCTGGCAGGTCTATCTGGCCGTGTTCCTGCTTCAGTCGGCCTCAGCCGCCTTCACGCCGACCTTCCAGGCCACGATTCCCGACGTGCTGCCGGACGAGGACGACTACACCAAAGCCCTCTCGCTCTCGCGCCTGGCCTATGACCTCGAATGCATCGTCAGCCCGATGCTTGCGGCCGCCTTGCTCACGGTCATCAACTTTCACTGGCTTTTCGGTGGCACGGTCATCGGCTTCCTCGTCTCGGCAGCACTCGTCCTTTCCCTTACATTGCCGGCCTCTCCAGCCAGGAAACGCGAGGGCGGGATCTACGACCGGACAACGCGAGGGATCAGGATCTATCTCGCGACGCCGAGGCTGCGCGGACTGCTCGCGCTCAACATGGCGGTGGCGATGGGGGGCGCCCTCGTCATCGTAAATACCGTGGTGATCGTGAAGGGGCGCCTCGGCTTCGACGACAACGCGGTTGCGCTCGCGCTGGCCTGTTTCGGCGGCGGGTCCATGCTGTCGGCGCTGACGCTGCCGCGTGTGCTGGAACGGGTCGCAGATCGAACGGTGATGCTGACGGCGGCGACCTTTCTGGCTGCCGTCCTTGGCGGCTTCGCTGCACTCCTCTGGGCCAGCGGCTGGGCACTCGCTCCGGCGGCGACGGGTACGGGCTGGGCCGCGCTCCTGGTCACCTGGGCGCTGCTCGGCATCGGTTACTCCGCGACACAGACACCGTCAGGCCGGTTGCTGCGACGCTCAGCTCACGCCGAGGATCGTCCGGCGGTGTTCGCCGCGCAGTTCGCGCTCTCGCATGCCTGCTGGCTGGTGACCTATCCGCTTGCGGGCTGGCTCGGCGCGATACTGCCACTGGCGACACTGGCAGGCCTGTTCGCGCTGGCGACGCTGGCGGCAGTGCTCTTCGCATCGCAGCTTTGGCCGGCTGGCAGTGCGGATGCCCTTGCGCATGACCATCCCGAGCTTCCACCGGGACATCCTCATCTTGCAGAGCATGGTTCGCGCCATTCCCATTCCATCATCATCGACGACCTGCACAGTCGGTGGCCCGCCGAGG
Organism: Allobosea sp. 2RAB26; assembly: GCF_052115465.1. Taxonomy (NCBI): domain Bacteria; kingdom Pseudomonadati; phylum Pseudomonadota; class Alphaproteobacteria; order Hyphomicrobiales; family Alloboseaceae; genus Allobosea; species Allobosea sp. 2RAB26. The sequence goes on from NZ_JBFRGS010000009.1 coordinate 218,801, forward strand.
CAAGATGAGGTGGTCAGGATGCAATGCCCCGGGTGCAGGCAAGAGCCATGACCGCGATGGCATGGATGGCTGGGACGGGTGATCGAGCGCCGGTCGTCGATCCGGCAATGACCTGCACGGGCTCCGTGGATGCGCGACGAGATCAGGCGGGCGGGCCGGCGCCAGATCGTGGAGGCAAGCTATTCCGCCACCATGTGGCATGTCAGGTCAGGGCATGCCGGGAGCGAAGCTCCCGGCCGCGCGGCCCTTCATGCTGCTTTGGCTCGCTCCTGCGCTGTCTTGACGGGCCCCTTGGCTGCAACGAGCGCCTCGTGGTCCAGTGCGGTCTGCGCGGCATAGGCCATCGCGAAACTCGTCAAGGCGTCGTCGAAGATCCCCGACGCCCCCATGTAGCCGGCGATGGTCGCCGCATCGCCCGAGCGGACATGCGCGCGTGCAAGCGTGCGGCCGCAGAGTTCGGCATAGGCCGTCAGGGCCTGGCCCTCCACCACTTCGGCGATCGATCCGAGGCGACGGTTCTTGAGTTGCCGAACGTAGAAATGACGCCCGCTGGCACTGTCATCAGCCCAGCCCAGGAAGACGTCGCTCGCCGCCTGCAGCATGCGCTGGCCTTCCACCACCCGCTGCCCCTGATGCGGCGGCCCGGGGTTCTTGCTCTTCGTCAGCCGGGCGAGGACCGAGGTCTGGGCTTCCTTGACCTGCAGGAACAACGGCTCGTCATCGGCCGTCATGAACAGGCCGACGACGCAGAACGTGCCGACGCTGCCGACGCCGACGACCTTGAAAGCGAGATCCCGCAGGCCGTAGCGCGTCACCAGCACGCGGCGCTCGGGCGGCAGGGTCTCGCGATAGTGATGGAAGACCTTGTGGGCCTGCAGCGAGCGCGTGCTGTCGCGTTCCTCAGGCAGATGATAGATCAGCGGTGGCCGGTCCTCGATGCCCCAGGAGCCGTCCGCCCCGGCATGCAGACGGGGAAAGTTGCTGTCCTGCTGCGGATTGCGCGACGCCTTGGTGAGCAGGCCTTGCACATGTTTGCGCAGCGCCGGATCGTCGATCCGCTCCAGTTCCACTCCAAGCTCGGTGCGCGCATGCCAGGCCTCCAGCGGCGTGAGCTTGGCCAGCCTGCGCAGCCGGCGGCGATAGGCGCTCACCGTCGCGGCAACGGTGAGCCGGGCGGCCTTCCTGGAAAATCCGGCGTCGAGCGCCGCTACGGCGACACTGGCGGCCAGGCGCTTGAGATCGACGGCGAAGTCGATGCCCGGCAGCGTTTCGTCGAAATCGTTGATGTCGAACAGGACGTTCTCTTCCGGCGCGGTGAAGGCGCCGAAATTCATGAGATGACAGTCGCCGCAGGCCTGAACGGGTAGACCGGCCGATGGGAGACCTGCCAGGTCTTCTGCCATCACGGCCGCCGCGCCGCGCAGAAAGGCGAACGGGCTCAGCATCATGCGCTCGTAGCGGATCGGCAGAAGCTCCGGAATGCGGCTGTCATCGGTCCCGGCGAGAATGGCGACGGCGTCGCTGCTGGAGCGGGGCGCCCAGTCGGCATGGCTCTCGCGCGGAACCTTGCCGCGCAGGGCCTTGCCGGCGGCGTAGCGCTCGGCACGGGACAGAAGCTGCGGCTTGGCCGGTTGATGTCGCGTCATCGGGGACCTCGATCCTGCCGTTTCGGCCCGCATGGACATGCTGTTCGTCGACGGACCTGTCCTTGGCGGCCGTATCCCGCGCGACCCGTCGCTTGCGCAGGCCCCGTTTATACCAGCCTCCGGGAGCGATGACCAAGCAAGGGGCCGTGATCCGGATGCTGTTCGCTTCCAAAGCCCGCAAGCATCTGTTCTCGTTGTCGCAGGTATTCGGAGAGACATTGCCAGACAATGCCCGAGAGGAGCATACTGTCTAATCTGGCCCAAAGGCACGATGTCGGGAGGGTTCGGAATGAACGGCTCCGGGGAAAGTCGGGGCGGATGGAGCTGGTGGTACCTGCTCTTCATCGTCCAGTTCATCGCGGTACTCTGGCCGCCGTTCTACAACCGGCTCGACCCTGTCTGGGCAGGCATTCCGTTCTTCTATTGGTACCAGATGCTCTGGGTGCTGATCGGAGCCGCCTTCACCGCCACCGTCTACTTCGGGACCAAGGACTAGCTCGCCCGACCAGACCCTGTGCCTGACGACGACGAGCTCCGACAGGAGCGTGTCATGCATGACGTGAACTGGACCGCCACCACGGTGTTCGTGGCGTTGTTCGGCTTCATCACGTGGCTCGGCTTCGCCGCCGCCAACTGGCGCAAGGCAGATCTCGACCAGCTGCACGAATGGGGCCTCGGCGGCCGCAGATTCGGCACCTGGATCACCTGGTTTCTGGTCGGCGGCGACCTCTACACCGCCTATACCTTCATCGCCGTGCCGGCTCTCGCCTTCGGCGCCGGGGCGGTGGCGTTCTTCGCCGTGCCCTACACGATCGTGATCTACCCGATCCTGTTCCTCGTCTTTCCCAGGCTCTGGCATGTCTGCCACAGGCACGGCTACATCACCGCCGCTGATTTCGTCCGCGGCCGCTTCGGCAATCGCTGGCTGGCGCTCGCCGTGACCATCACCGGCATCCTCGCGACCATGCCCTATATCGCGCTGCAGCTCGTCGGCATCCAGGTGGTCATCGGCGCGCTCGGCATTTCCGGGACCGGCCTTGCCGCCGACCTGCCGCTGATCTTCGCCTTCCTGGTCCTGGCGGCCTTCACCTATTCGAGCGGCCTGCGCGCGCCGGCCTCGATCGCGATCGTCAAGGACATCCTGATCTATGTCACCGCCTTTGCCGCGATCATCATCATCCCGATCGAGCTCGGCGGCTTTGCCAAGATCTTCGCCGCGGTGCCGGACACGAAGGTCCTGCTCGAAACGCCGCCCCCCGGCTCGACCGGTGCCTACAGCACCTACGCGACGCTGGCGCTCGGATCGGCGCTGGCGCTGTTCCTCTATCCGCATTCCATCACCGGCATTCTCAGCGCCAATGGCGGCAAGGCCATCCGGCGCAACGCGGCCATGCTGCCGGCCTATTCCTTCCTGCTCGGCATTCTCGCGCTGTTCGGCTTCTTCGCGATCGCCGCCGGCGTCCGCAGCATGCCGGAATATGCGGCGGGCTTTGCCGAGTTCGGCAATAATTTCGCGGTGCCGGCCCTGTTCCTGCACAGTTTCCCGGCCTGGTTCGTCGGCATCGCCTTCGCCGCCATCGGCATCGGCGCCCTGGTTCCAGCGGCGATCATGTCGATCGCGGCCGCCAATCTCTATACCCGCAACATCCACCGGGAGTTCATCAACCGGAACCCGACCGACCGGCAGGAGGCCCAGATGGCGAAATGGGTTTCGCTGGTCGTCAAGCTGGGTGCGCTTGTCTTCATCCTGTTCGTGCCGACGCAATATGCCATCCAGCTGCAGCTGCTCGGCGGCATCTGGATCATCCAGACGCTGCCGGCGGTGATGCTCGGCGTCTATACGCGTTGGTTCAACGGCTGGGCGCTGCTGATCGGCTGGCTGGCCGGGATCGTTGCCGGCACGCTGATGGCCTTCGCGTCCAATCTGACGCCGACCTTTCCGCTCAGCTTCGGCGGGCATGTCTTCCCGGGCTACACCGCCGTCTACACGCTGGTCCTGAACCTCGTCATCGCCGTCGTGCTGACCTTGCTCTTCCGGGCGTTGAAGGCCCACTCGACCGCGGCCGACGAGACGATGGCCGCCGATTATTCCGCCTGACACCCCGGGGACCGGGCGGAATTTGGGCCACCGCCTCCCCACGGCACCGCGCCTTCCCATTGAATTGGACCGGGATGGCGAAGCCGCAGACTATTTGGCGCGTCGCCCCGGTTGTGAGATCGTCGCCTGATCAGGAGCGAAGAAGCGAGGGCCCTATGGATACGGACCAGGAGGCCAAGGACCGCGTCACGCAGATCATGCAGAAGCACCTGGAACTCGCGCAGGAGCAGCTCGAAATGGCCGAGCGCGGCGTGCTCTTGTCGATTGATGGAGCGCCCGAAGGGATCAATCTGACCAAGGAGGCATTGGCCATCCGCGTCGAGCAATTGCAGGGTGCGCTTGATCGACAGCGAGGGCGCGGCTGATCCCAGCCACGCGCTCGCCAAGCGGGCCTAGATCGCCGTGCGTCCGTTCGGACGCAAGATGGGCGATCCAGCTCTTTGTTCAAGCATCGGATTTTCCGAAAACCGGATTCCACTTTTCGGTCCGATGCTTTAGCGCCTTCGGTTCCTGCGGATGTGATCGACGAAGGCGCGCAGCTTCGGCGCCATGTTCTGGCGGCTGGGATAATACAGGAAGAACCCAGGGAAGAACGGGCAAAACTCTTCGAGCACGGGAACGAGCTCCCCTCGCTGGATGGAGGGGCGAAACGTTTCCTCCAGCCCGATGGTGATGCCGCCGCCCGCGACCGCCATGCGGATCATCAGCGCCATATCGTTGGTGGTGGCCTCCGGCTTCACGTCAACCGCGAAATCCTGGCCGGCTTCCGTGAACTCCCACCGGTAGGGAGCCGCTCGTGGCGCCGGGCGCCAGCCGATGCAGCGATGCGCCGCGAGCTCGCGCGGATGGATCGGCGTTCCCCGGCGCGCCAGGTAGCCGGGAGCGCCGACGGCGAGTTGCCGCTGCGGGTCGGAGACGGGAACGGCGATCATATCCTGCTCGATGACCTCGCCGAGCCGCACGCCCGCGTCGTAGCCGTAGGCGACGATGTCGATCTCGTCATCCGTCACCAGGACGTCCAGCTGCACGTCCGGGCATTCCATCCCGAAACTGGTGAGAAGCGGGCCTGACAGGAAACTCTCCGCGATCGAGGAGACCGCCCGCCGCAACTGGCCGCGCGGTCCGGAGCCGAGTTGATGAGTAGCCTCGGTCGCCGCGCGGATATCGGCCAGCGACGGGGCGATGTCGGCATGGAGACGCTCGCCGGCTTCGGTGAGGCCGACGCTGCGGGTGGTGCGGTGGACGAGGGCGATGCCCATTGCGTCCTCGAGCCGCCTGATCGTCTGGCTGACGGCCGAGCGCGTCACGCCCAGCCGGTCCGCGGCTGCCCGGAAGCTTCGTTCCTCGGCGACCAGGACGAAGGTCGCGAGCGCGTTGAGATCGGTCGCCATTGGTTAGAAACACTAACCATGGCGTCGCCTCCTGGCTAGATACCGGCGACAGCGCCGGGCGTCTATCTCCTCGATCACGGGTTCCGCATCACGCAGCGGACCAAGCGAGAGGAGTTGGACCATGGCTATGGACAAGACCGTTCTGGTGACCGGGGCATCAAGTGGCATCGGCGTCGGCATCGCCCGCGAGCTCGCCGCCGCCGGAGCCCGTCTCATGCTGGGCGCACGCAGGGTCGAGCGACTCGATGCCCTCGCCGAAGAGCTTCGGCAGGGCGGCGCGAAGGTCGACTATCGCCGCCTGGATGTGACGCGGCAGGACGACGTCCTGCGCTTCGCCGACGCAGCCCGTCAGCAGTTCGGGCGGATCGACGTCATCGTCAACAATGCAGGCGTGATGCCGCTCTCGCCGATGGCCTCCCTGAAGGTCGACGAGTGGGACCGCATGGTCGACGTCAACATCAAGGGCGTCCTCTACGGAATCGCCGCGGTCCTGCCGGAGATGACGTCCCGGGGCTCCGGCCACATCGTCAACATCGCCTCGATCGGTGCGCTCAGCGTCTCGCCGACGGCGGCCGTCTACTGCGCCACGAAATATGCCGTCCGGGCGATCTCGGACGGTCTGCGCCAGGAGCGCAGCGACATCAGGGTCACCTGCATCCATCCCGGCGTCGTCGAGAGCGAGCTTGCCGGCACGATCACCGATCGCGCGGCGGCCGAAGCCATGAAGACCTACCGGAGCATTGCGCTCCAGCCTGACGCCATCGGTCGGGCCGTCCGCTACACGCTGGAGCAGCCCGAGGACGTCGACGTCAACGAGATCGTCGTCCGCTCGACCAGGGCGCCGCACTGATGCGGGCCGGGATCATCACCGTCGCGACGGGTGTCGTGGCGGCACTCGCAACGGCTGCCTTCGCGGAGAAAGCCATGACGCATGCCACCCATCCCTTTGTCGGCATGTGGGTCACCGACGACAACCGGATCCGCCACGAACTCCTGCCGGACGGCTGCTATGTCGAGGCGCGCGGCAACCGCGAGGGCGCCTATCGCGGGCGATACGAGGTGACGGGTACCCACATCGAATACTGGGACGACACCGGCTTTACCGCCGACGGCGATTTCGTCGACAACGACACCCTCCACCATGCCGGCATGGTTCTTCGCCGGCGTGTCCGGCCGTCCTCCGCGACGGCCCCGTAAGCCGGATTTCCGGCAGTGGCGGCCCGCGCAGTGGCAGCGCGTGCGGCTTTCCCAACCACCCTGAAGCGAAGGAGACGTTCAATGAACTCTACCGCCCCATCCAATCGACCTGCGACCGCCACCCGGCGCATCGGGCTTGCGGCTATCGTCGCCCTGGCCATCGCGCCGGCCATAGCCGCGCCGGCCCGGGCCGACACCGCACGCAACGAGACCATCGTGCGCGACGCGTTCCAGCGCTGGGCCGCCGGGGACAATGTGTTCCAGCAACTCCTGGCCCCCGACATCGTCTGGACGATTCCGGGCTCCGGTCCCGTCGCGGGCACCTATCGCGGCATGACTGATTTCATTGAGCGGGCCTCCGTGCCGCTGGTCAGCCGCCTCGCGACCCCGCTCGTCCCCCAGGTCCGGCACATCTGCGCCGTCGGCGACCGGGTGATCGTCCGCTTCGACGCGACGGCCACGACGACTGGCGGACATCCCTATCGCAACCAGTTCGCCTGGTTGTTCCGGATGAAGGACGGCAAGGTCGCCGAGGCCGAGGCGTTCCTCGACCTCGTCGCCTACCAGCAGGTCGTCGACAACAATCAGCCACGCCAGCGCTGACGCTTCGGATGGAGCCGCCGGGCCGGCAGCGGTTCGGGCCGGGAGCGGTCGGGGATCAGATGCGCCCGCTGCTCGGTTCGGCCGCTCCGGCCTGCTCGCGCAGGAGCGACAGAAAGGCCTGCGCGGCCCGGCCGACATAGCGCTCCTTGTGCTGCAGGGCATAGAAGCGGCGTCGCGGCACGGTCGCTGCGACCGCAACCAGTGACCCGGCCCGCAGCGCCGCCGCGACCACCAGGCGCGAGACCACGGTCGCCCCGGCACCGGCCTCCACCGCCGCCCTGACGGCTTCGTTCGAGGGCAATTCAAGCGCGATGTCGAGTTCCGCGAGGCTCAGGCCGTCGCGTGCCAGCAGGTCTTCGAACAGCCGGCGCGTGCCCGAGCCCGGCTCGCGCAGGACCCAGGGCGCCTCGGCGAAGGCCGCGCTTGCGATCGCGGCTGCGCCGGCCCAGCGATGCCCGCGGGCGACGACCAGCACCATCTCGTCTTCGGCCACCGGCGAGATCGCCAGATGCGGGTCGTCGATCTCCCCCTCGACGATGCCGAGATCGGCGAGCCCGTCATGGACGGCCTGAGCGACAGTTTGCGTGTTGCCGATCGTCAGCGGCGTCTCGATGCCGGGATGGCGCGCCCTAAAGGCGTGCAGCAGCGGCGGCAGCCAGTAATTGGCGACGGTCTGGCTCGCGGCGAAGGCGAGCCGGCCGCGCTTCAGCCCGGCGAGATCGGCCAGCACGGCCTCGGCCGAGGCGGCGCGGGAGAGCACGGCGCGCGCCTCGGCCAGGAAGAGCCGGCCGGCATCGGTCAGCGTGATGCGCCGGCCGATGCGATCGAAGAGTTTGACCGCATGGCGCGCTTCCAGGGCCGCGACCGCGGCGCTCGTCGCCGACTGGGTCAGGTTCAGCTCGGTCGCGGCCTTTGTGACATGTTCGCGCTCGGCGACCGCGACGAAGATCCTGAGCTGTTCGAGCGTCATCGCGATCCTTCACATCGTGAGCTTCACCAGCATCAGACTGAATGACGCGATGAAAAGAAAGGCCGCAAGGCCGAGCAGGCGAGGGCGCAGGCACTTGGCCCTGAGCTTGGCGATATCGGTCTCGAGCCCCATCGCGGCCAGCGCCATCGAGAGCAGGAAGGTGGTGGAAAGAACGATCAGCGACTTGGCTTCGCTCGGCACGCTGACGACGCGAGGCCGACCATGGCGACGCAATAATCGACTGAGACGATTGATCAGCCGGCGCGAGGGCTTGCCGGGAGGCGCAGAGCCGTGCTCGGCGAGGGGCCGAGCGGAGGATGAAATCGGGTGAATGCAAGCGGCAGCGATCGCGGGTGTTTCAAGGTGAACGTGGTGCGCCGTCAGGGCCGATCTCTGGCGAGTTTCAACGGCGGCCTCTGGCGGATTGGAGACATGCGAGCGACGGGACATGTGTGGCGCCGAGCGGCCGGATGGGCTCCGCACCCATTTGCTGCGGCCGAGTCCGGCGCCATCGCCGCGACAGATGGTGCGAATGTGGGAGAACTGGCGCTCTGGCTGCAACCTGGTGCGATGCTCGCCTCCTTCCGGATTGGAGCCCGCACCTGGCGTATGCATTCACCGGCGGCGGCGAGCCGACGGGCTCAGTTCTTCTGGAGGTGGAAGCCTTCAGCGAAGGTAAGTTCCACCAATGCGCGCCGTCGCTGTTCTCGGGGCTGGGCGGCGCCAGGACCGGGGACTGACCGTTGCTATGCCGGCAGGACGACGACCTTCGTCTTGACCGGCGTACGCGAGTACAGGTGCATCATGTCCTGGCTGAGCAGGCCGACACAGCCGCTTGTGATGCCGTTCCCGATCGATTCCGGATCGCTGGAGGCGTAGATCGTGTAGAGCGTGTAGGCGCCGTTCTGATAGAGATAGAGCGTGCGGGCGCCGAGCGGGTTTTCGAGGCCGCCGGGCATGCCGCGGGCGTATTTGGCCGCCTCGGGCTGGCGCTTGATCATCTCCTTGGGCGGTGTCCATGTCGCCCATTCCGCCTTGCGCCCGATATAGGCGTCCCCGCTCCACCGGAACCCGTCGCGGCCGACATTGGCGCCATAGCGGGTGGCCGATCCGTCGTCCTCGACGCGGTAGACGTAGTAATTGCCGGGATCGACGATAATCGTACCGGGCGCTTCCTTGGTCTCGTAGCGAACGGTCCGGCGATAATATTTCGGATCGACCTTGCTGACATCGACAGCCGGGATCGGGAATTTCTCTTCGGGCACCGGCCCGTAGATCTTGGACGCCTCGGCGAGGCTCATGCCGTCGGTCGTGCAGCCGGCGAGTCCGAGCGCGCCGACGCCGGCGGCAGAACCGACCAGAAACGACCGGCGGTTGATAAGTCCCGTGCGACGCCCGATCAGAGCGATCTCGTCCATCTTGCCGGCATCGGCATTGCCACCGTCCATGATCATGATTTTGGACTTCCCATGTCTTGCTGCCCGACGAGAGAATACTCGGGCATACACCCGCTGAGCGTCTTCCTGAGCTAAGATTGCCGGGACATGGCCCGGCTGGCAAGCTCTGGCCTTTGTTGCACGGGGCTTGCCATGCACCAAGGCCGCTACCGTCCACGCTGTCTCGCAGCCTTACGTCGCGCTGGCTTCGACAAAAACGTGCAGGTCACGGCACCGCTCGGGTCAGCGGCGCCTCGGCTCATTCGCCCGGCATTTTGCGCATTCGGGCCGGGCGAGGGGCGCGCGGCTCTGGCGCAGGCCGGGGCTTTGCGGCGCCATGAAGCCGATCGCGCCGGGACAGCCTGGCCTGGCTGTCCCGGCGCGATGCCGGTCAGGCGACGAGGAAGCCGGCGTCGACCGGATCGTCGCGGTTGATCGTCCAGCGTGCGGTGCCGAGCAGCCCGGCGGTGCCCTTCACGGTCGGGCGCACGGCGCGCGTGCCGTTCAGGTTCGCCTCGCCGATCAGGCAGCCTTCGAAGGTTCCCGACCCGAGCAGCCCTTCGGAGCGGATCGGCTGGTGCAACGCGAGCAGGCCGCGCGCCTCATACATCGCCATCATCGCGCTCGTGCCGGTGCCGCCCGGCGAGCGGTCGAGCTGGCCGGCGGAGAAGACGTGGACATTCTTGTAGAAGGCCCCCTCGATCGTCGGCTCGTGCCAGAAGGTCACGAAGTTGAAGTTGTTGATGTGGCTCGACGCCGGGTGCTGGATGGCAACCTTCTGGCGCAGCTGCTCGCGGGCGATGATGCCGAGCCGGGAGAGCTCCGAGCCGTTCTCCGGCGAGATCCGCAGCGAGGTGCCGCGCAGGTCGATGATGCCGAAATAATTGCCGCCCCAGACGATGTCGGCCTTGAGCTGGCCGATGCCCGGCAGGTCGAAGGGCACGTCCTGCGCCGCGACATAGGCCGGCACGTTCTCAAATCGGGTCCACAGCACGTCCGGCCCGTCATTGGCGACCTCGGCCGTCACCAGGCCGGCGGTGGTCTCGAAGCGGATCGTCGTGACGCCATTGGCGCCGCGCCGGACGAGCCCGAGCGCGACCATCGCCATGCCGACCGCGATCGTGCCGTGGCCGCACATATGGGAATACTGCGTGCCGTCGATATAGATCAGGCCGGCATCGTAGTCCGGGCTCGACGGCGGCGTCAGGAACACGCCGAACATGTCCTTGTGCCCGCGCGGCTCGCGCATCAGCGCGCAGCGCAGCCAGTCGTAGTTCTCCTCGAGGAAGCGGCGCTTCTCCAGGATGTTCGAGCCGGCGGGATAGGGAATCCCGCTATGGATGATGCAGAGGGGCTCGCCCTCGGTATGGGTGTAGACGACGTCGAAGACATTCTGCTGGCGCATGTGCGGGCTCCTTGGGACTAAACGGGGTGGACGGGATCAGCGGCGCTCGGAGAGCACGTCGAGGCCGATGGTGAGGTCGAGCAGCACGATCACGATCGCGGCGACGATGATCGTCAGGCCGGAGACCGCCGCGATCGTCGGGTCGATCGTGTACTGGACGTAGTTGAACAGCTTGACTGGGATCGTGGTCAGCTCGGCCGTGGTGTTGAAGATGCTGAGCTCGACATTGATGAAGGAGGCGATGAAGGCGAAGATCGCGCCGCTGACGAGCCCGCTGCGGATCTGCGGCAGCGTCACCAGGAAGAAGGTCGTCAGCGGCCTGGCCCCGAGATCGGCCGACGCCTCCTCCAGGCTGCGCTGCTCCTCGCTGAGCTGCGGCAGCACGGCGCGCAGGACGAAGGGCATGATGATCACGACATGCCCGACGAGCAGGGCCGTGAAGCTGCGCACGAGGCCGATCGCGCTGCCATATTGCAGCAGCGCCGCGCCGAGCACGACATGCGGCAGGATCAGCGGCGACATCAGAATTTCCGACAGCAGGCGGCGGCCGGGAAAGCGATAGCGGGCGATCGCGATCGCGGCGGGCACCGCCAGCACCACCGCGACGATGGTCGCGGCGATCGCGAGCAGCGTGCTGGTCATGAAGGCCGAGACATAGGACGGGTCGCCCAGCATCTTGCCGTACCAGGCGAGGGTGAGCCCTTGCGGCGGGAAGGCGAGGAAGCTGGTCGTGGTCAGCGAGGCGCCGACGAGCACGACGAGCGGCAGGGCGAGATAGGCGAGCGCTGCAAGGGAGATGATCCTGACGAGGTGCGTGACCATTTCAGGCTCTCCTCGGCTCGCTGAGGCGCCCGGCGAGGGTGACGAGCACCAGCGTCAGCACCAGCATGGTGATGCTGAGCGCACCGCCATAGTTGAAGTCGAAGACCGAGCTGTATTGCTGGAAGATCAGCATGGAGAAGACGGTGATCCGCCCGCCGCTGAGCAGAGCCGGCGTGACATAGGCGCTGACCGCCAGCATGAAGACCATGACCGCGCCGGCCATCAGCCCGGGCAGGCTGAGGGGGAAGGTGATCGTCCAGAAGGTGCCGGCCGGCGTCGCGCCGAGATCGGCGGAGGCGTGTTCGAGCGCCGGATCGACCTTGGCGAGCGCGTTGCCGACCGCCAGCACGATGAAGGGCAGCAGGATGTAGACGAGGCCGATCAGGATGCCGAGCTCGGTGCCGAGGAAGCGCATCGGCCGCTCGATCAGGCCCAGCCCGATCAGGCCGTCATTGACAAGGCCGTTGCGGCCGAGCAGCACCATCCAGCCGAAGGAGCGCACGATATTGCTGGTGAACAGCGGCACGATGAGCAGGATGACGCAGAACCGGCGCCAGGGCCGCCAGCGCACCACGCGCACGAGATACCAGGCGAGCGGATAGCCGATCACGACTGAGACGAGCGTGGTCAGCGCGCCGATCCGGAACGTCACCCACAGCACGTCCCAGTGATAGCTGTCGGCGAGGATGCGCAGGTAATGCGCGAAGGTCAGGTGACCGTCCGGCGTGGTCAGGCTCGCGATCAGGACGACCGCCATCGGCGCCAGGAAGAAGGCGACGAAGAACGCCGCCGGCAGGGCGCAAAGCAGCACGACCGTGCGCAGCCTCCCGCTCATCACGCGTCCCCCGGCACGAGGCTGAGATCGCCAAGGCGGATCGTGGCGAAGACCGGCTGGCCCGGCGCGAGGCCCGCCAGCGCCGACGGCGCAAGCCTGGCCGTCAGGACGGTGCCGCCGGCCAGGACCGTGACGAGGGCATGGCTGCCGACATGGGTGATCTCGGAGAGCACGGCCGGCAGGGAGAGGCGATCGGCGGCGGGCTCCGGCGCGATGAGGATATCCTCGGGCCGCAGCACGCCGGTCAGCACGCCTTGCGGAGCGTCCGCGGCGGGACGGATGATCGCGCCGCCCAGCAGCGACAGGCTGCCGTCGCCGCGCCGCTCGACCTGGAGCAGGTTGGCGTCGCCGATGAAGTCGGCGGCGAAGCGGCTCGCCGGCCGGGCATAGATATCCTGGCCGCGCCCGATCTGCTCGATGCGGCCGCCGTTCATCAGCACGATCCGGTCGGCCATGCTCATCGCCTCGTCCTGGTCATGCGTCACGAACAGGAAGGCGATGCCGAGCCGGTGCTGGATCTGCTTGAGCTCGCCCTGGACCTTCTTGCGCAGCTTCAGGTCGAGCGCGCTCAGCGGCTCGTCGAGCAGCAGCAGCTGAGGCCGGTTGACGATGGCGCGCGCCAGCGCCACGCGCTGCTGCTGGCCGCCGGAGAGCTGGGCCGGCAGGCGCTCGCCAAAGCCTGCGAGGCCGACGAGCTCCAGCGCCTCGGTGCTACGCTTGGTTGCCTCGCCCTTCGGCGTGCCCTGCCGGCGCGGGCCATAGGCGACATTTTCCAGGACGCTCATATGCGGGAAGAGCGCGTAGTTCTGGAACACCGTGTTGAGCGGGCGGCGATAGGGCGGCAGCCGTGTCACATCCTCGCCGGCGAGCCTGACCGTGCCGGCCTCCGGCGTCAGGAATCCGGCGATGCAGCGCAGCAGCGTGGTCTTGCCGCAACCCGACGGGCCGAGCAGCGCGATGAACTCGCCCTGCTCGACGGAGAGGTCGATGTCCGTCAGGGCCGCGTGCCCGCCGAAATGCTTGGACAGGCCGTCGATGGCAAGGATGGGGGTGCTCATGCTGCGGCTCGTGGTGCTCGTGCCCAGTCGTTCGCGCGCAGGTCGTTCACTTGCGCGCGATCTCGCGGTTCCAGGCGTCGACGACGCCTGAGCGCAGCGCGTTGATCTCCGTCCAGTCGAAGAGCTGCAGGGTCTTGACCGAGCCGGTCTCGCCCCAGGGCAGCTTGCGCGCGGTCTCGGGCTTGACGACGACGTTCTTCACGGACGGGCCGAGATAGAGCTTCTCGGCGAGGCAGCCGGACGCCTCCGGCGTCAGCGCCTGGTTGATGAACTTTGCAGCCGCGTCCTTCTTCGGCGTGCCCTTCACCAGATGGAGCCGGGCATCGGTCGCCCAGGCGCCTTCCTTGGGCACGACGAAGCCGATCGGCAGGCCCTTGTCGGCAAGGTCCCAGGCGCCGACGTTGAAATGCGCGCCGATGATCGCTTCGCCGCTCTGGTAGGCATTGGTCGCGGCGCCCGAGGAATCGAAGAACAGGGCGGCCTTCAGCTCCCTGATCTTCTTGAAGGTCGGGGCGAGGTCGCCGGGAGCGCCACCCCAGATCTTCGAGAGGAACATGACGAAAGGCACGCCCGCCGAATTCGCCGGGGAGGGGATGGTGACCGCGTCCTCGAATTCCGGCTTCCAGAGGTCGTTCCACGATGTCGGGGCGGTCTTGACCTTCTGGGTGTTGTAGGTGAGCCCGAGCGAGTAATAGCCGGTGCCGACCGCATAGGTGGTCGAACCGCTCTTGTAGAGCGCCTCGGGCAGCGTGTTGGCGAGATTGGGAATCGCTGCGGCGTCGAGTGTGTCGGTCACCTCCGCGGCGAGCGCCAGCTCGCTGATGCCGCCATCCATCCAGGCGACGTCGATGGTGGGAGCCGCCTTCTGCTGCTGCAGCTTCGACAGGGTGACGGTCGAGGTGCCGATCTCCGCCTTCACGGCGATGCCGGTCGCCTTGGTGAAGGGTTCGGCGACGCAGGCGCGGAAGGCGTCGCCCCAGTTGCCGCCATACCAGGCGACGGTGATCGAGGCGGGTTGCTGGGCCAGCGCCGGCGCGGTCAGCAGGGTGGTCGCGAGCATGGCGCTCGCCAGCCGGACGGGTCTGTTCATCGTCGTTCTCCTCTGCCTGAGCGTCTTCGCGCTTCTACGATCATGGTGGGCGCGGCGCACGAAAGGCACTAGAATTCGCCGGCCGGAAATTTGAATAATCACGACATGAACACAGCGCAGTTTCCGCCATCCGCCAGCGAGCGGCCGCAATCCGCGCCCATTCCCGTTTCGCGGCTGCGGATCGGCTTCGTCCTGCTCGACCAGTTCACGCTCGCCGCCTTCTCCGGCTTGATCGATGTGCTGCGCCTGGCGGCGGACCATGGCGGCCGCAGTCGCCAGCTCCATGCGAGCTGGACCGTGATGAGCCTCGACGGAGAGCCGCGACGCTCGAGCTGCGGTGTCTCGGTTGCGCCGAATGCGGCCCTGCTCGATCCGGCCGGCTTCGACTATGTCGCCGTCTGCGGCGGCAACGACTATCTCAACGAAGCCTTGCCCGAGAGCCTGCTCGACTATCTCAGGCGGGCGGCGGCGTCGGGCGCGCGGCTGCTGGGCATCTGCACCGGCACCTTTGCGATCGCCAGGGCAGGGCTGGTCGGTCCGCGCCGGGTCTGCGTGCACTGGAACGTGCTGGATGCCTTCAAACAGCGCTTCCCCAGGGTTTCGGCAGGGGTGGAGCGGCTCTTCATCGACGAGGGCGACCTGATCACCTGCGCCGGCTCGACGGCCGCGATCGATCTCGGCCTCTATCTCGTCGCGCGCCATTGCGGCCGGGACAAGGCCCAGCAGGCGATGCGCCACATGATGCTGCAGGACATGCGGCCGGCCGAGATGCCGCAGCCGCATTTCTACGCGCAGATCGGCTCCCATCTCGACGTCCGGGTTCAGCAGGCCGCGCAATTCATCGAACAGCGCCTCGACAATCCCCCGCCGATCGCCGCGGTTGCGCGCTATGTCGGCGTCAGCCCGCGCCAGCTCGAGCGCCTGTTCGGCACCTCGCTGGGCCAGAGTCCCGCGGCGTTCCAGCGCAAGCTCAGGCTGGACTATGCGCGCTGGCTGATCCTGAACAGCAAGCGCTCGCTCACCGACATCGCCATGGGCGCAGGCTTTGCCGACAGCGCCCATCTGTCGCGCGACTTCAAGGCGAGCTTCGGGGAATCGCCGCGCGCGCTCCGGCAGAAGGGGTAGCGCGGCCGACCGATACCTGTCGTCTTCAGCTCTGAGGCAGCATCATCGGCCGAAGCGGGGCTGATATTGCCATTTGGCATAAGTATCCTTATTTTATGCCGAAGTGAGGTGCGCCATGCTTGTCGAGATCCCCCGGACTGTTGCGACCCCGGCGGTGCCGGAGATTACGGTCGAGGAGGCCGCTGCGGCCGCCCGGGCGGTGATCAGGCTCTTCGAAAAATGGGGCCTGACCGACGCCGTCGCGCGCGAGATCCTGGGCGGGCTTTCCGCCCGGACCTATGCCCGCTGGAAGGCAGGGGACCATGGCCGGATCGACCGGGACCTCGCCACCCGCCTGTCCCTGCTGATGGGCATCCACAAGGGCCTGCGCACGCTCTTCACGGAGCCTGAGCGCGGCTATGCCTGGGTCGGCAAGCCGAACGACGCCTTTGGCGGCCGGGCCCCGGTCGAGATCATGGCGCAGGGCGACATCTTCTCGCTGGCCCGGGTGCGCTCCTATCTCGATGCCGAGCGTGGTGGTTGGTGAGCGACGCTCCGCCCGTCATCCGCGTCCATTGGCTCAAGGCGTACCGGATCATCCGCTCGATCTATCCGCCGATCGACCTGTTCGAGGACATCGCCGACCCGAGCGACTGGGAGGCGCTGGCCTCGATCGAGTCGAAGACCAACCCACGGATCTGGGAGCAGATCGGCCGGCTCGATCTCGTTCCGCCGGCGCGACGTGTCGCTGGACATGGGGCGAGCTACCTGATGGCGCCCTTCGTCCATATCAGCACGGATCGGCCAGGCCGGTTCACCGACGGCACCTGGGGCGTCTATTCCGCCGGCCAGAGCGATGAGGTCGCGATCCGCGAGGTCGCGCATCACCATGGCCGGGCGATGGCGGCGAGCCGGGAGGAGGGCGGCTGGACCTCGCAGTTCCGCGTGCTGATCAACCAGGTCGATCTCGACCTGCATGATGTCCGGGCCCGGGCCGACCTGCACGACGCGGACGACTATTCCGCCTCCCAGGCGGTTGCGCGGCAGATGCGGGCGGCGGGATCGAACGGGTTTTTGTATCTGAGCGTGCGCTGCCCCGGCGCAGAGTGCATCGCGATCTTCTGGCCGGATCTCGTCCCGATCCCGGTGCAGGGCGACCACTACGACTTTCACTGGGATGGTGCCCGCGTCGACAGGGTGCGGAACTGCCGGACAGGGGCAATCCTGGCACTGTAGCCGAAGAAACGGACTCAAGCCCTTGGCCGGTCACGCAGTTCGGTCCGGCCCATTGAGAGGACCAGAACGTGGAGCGCAGCCGTTTCGCGGAAGAGCAGATTAGGCCCCTCGGCAGTGGTGTTGAGAGAACGATGGTCTTTGCGCCGCGCAAGACCGGCGTCTTGAACGTGACCGGGCTGGGCTCGCTCATCCGCATCGGCATCGACCCGGTCATGCAAGCGTGCAATCGCCGGCTCTGTGACTTTGATCACAGACGGGCCGGCAGGTGCTCACCGTACGGTAGGACACCCTCCCAATCTTGACCCGCCGCCATGGCGGGTCTCTTTTTGGGCGAACGGTTCTCGAATGCGGCTCGTCCCGTTCGCGGACGACAGCGCCGATCGCAACCCGCCCGCCCGTGGCAGGTCAGCTTGACGCCGCCCGCAATCCTGCGACCGGCCCTCAGGCATGGGCTTTCAAGCCGGCGGGCGCGCTTTGCCTGTCGAAGAAGACCTCGCAGGCCTCGGCAACCCGCTCTACGGACGCGTCATCCACATCGAGATGGGTCACCCAACGCAGCGTTCCATAGCGCCCGCCGACGGCAATGCCGCGACCGCGTAGAAAGGCGACGAAAGCGCTGGTGTCGAGCCCCTTGGGCGTCATGAACACCATGTTCGTGCGTGACGGTCCCGCGCCAAGCTCGGGAAAACGCGCCAGCACGGTCGCAAGAGCTGCGGCGCGGCGATGATCGTCGGTAAGCCGCGTGACATTGTGCTCCAGGGCGTAGATCGCGGCCGCGGCGAGCACGCCGGTCTGGCGCATGCCGCCGCCCAGCATTTTCCTGATCCGGCGGGACTTTTCGATGAAGTCCCTGGGGCCGACGAGGACGGAGCCGACCGGCGCGCCCAGCCCCTTGGAGAGACACAGGGACAGGGTGTCGAACTGCGCCGCGATCCAGGCCGCGTCCCGGCCGCTCGCCGCCGCGGCATTCATCAGCCGGGCGCCGTCCAGATGCGTCGCAAGCCCGCGCGAGCGGGCGAGCTGCGTTGCGGCCTGCAGGTAGGCGTCGGGCAGGACAAGGCCGTTGAAGGTGTTTTCCAGCGCCAGCAGCCGCGTGACCGCGAAGTGAAAGTCGTCCGGCTTGATCGCGTTCGCAATGGCGTCCAGCGCGATCGTCCCATTAGCCTCGTTGGGCAAGGGCTGCGGCTGGATCGAGCCCAGGACTGCGGCGCCGCCGCCCTCGAGCCGATAGGTGTGAGCCATCTGGCCAACGAGATATTCATCGCCGCGGCCGCAATGGGCCATCAGCCCGGCGAGGTTAGCTTGCGTGCCGGTGGGGAAGAAAAGGGCGGCTTCCTTTCCCAATCGCTCGGCGACCATCGCTTCCAGGCGACTGGTGGTCGGGCAGTCATCATAGACGGCGTCGCCAACCTCGGCTGCAGCCATGGCAGCCCGCATCCCCTCATCGGGGCGCGTGACCGTATCCGAACGGAAATCATCCACTAGCATCGATCAGATCCTGGTTGAGCATGAACGTGTCCCCGCGAAGGTTCACTGGCTGCTCCAAGGAGAATGACGCAAGCCCTTCGTTGGAGCCAGTCCTGCCTTGGACCTCCTGCACCTCACGATAGGCACTTGACGCGGCATCAGGCTCGGCTCTGCGGCCGGTTCACTCCAGGCCGCCGAGGCTGGTCTGCTTGAAACGCGCGGTCATGGCTTCGCCCGTCTGCCGCATGGCCGTGATGCAAATCTCCATGCCGAGATGATGTTCGAGGGCGATCTCCACGGCATCCCCGATCTGCGCGGGCGATCCGCCCAGCACCGGTGGCTACCGGCCGCGACCGCAAAAAAGACGGGCGGCTCGCTCAGAGCTGCCCGCCACTTGCTTCGCGTTTCCCTGGATCATCGGACCGGATATCGTATCCAGTCTGATGATCTAACCCTTTGTCTTTGCATCGGCTTTGCCCCGAAAACCGCAATCCACCTTTCGGGCCGATGCCTTAGTTCCCGGGCTTGTTCTTGATCGCCTGATCGATTTGCCGTTTTACGGCTTCCAGATTGAACGAGGCTGGGTCCTGCATCGGTGGGTAGTCAATCGCAGTACGAGCCAGTTTGGCGACTTCGTCCTGAACGGAGACGAACCGCCAGAACTCCCGGGCGTAGAAGTCGTTCATATAGCCGCCACCCAGGTCATTGAGGCTCTGCCCGCCGATCGACGGGGTTCGTTCGAACGGGTCCTGGCGGATATTGACCATGGTCGGCATGTCGGTGGTGACCTTCGCGCCGGGCCAACCCTGCGGCTGCTGGAAGAACTGGTACTTGAAGTTGTCGATCCGAACGGCGCCGAGTTGCGGACCGCCGAAATAGAAGAACTCATGCCGCGCGGACGGACCGTTGCCTTGGAGCAGATCGATCTGGTTGTAGCCGTCGAGATGGTTCTTGTAGGTCCTCTCGCCCAACGCCACGCCCTTCAGGAGCTGGCCGGTGATGTCGCTATTGCCGGCCGCAGCCAGGAGCGTCGGGAACCAGTCCAGCGCCGAAAAGATCCCGTTTTCGACCGTGCCAGACTTGACCTTGCCCGGCCAGCGAATGATCGCGGGCGCCCGGAAGCCGCCTTCCATGACCGTTCCCTTGGTCCCCTTGAACGGGGTCATCCCGCCATCGGGCCAAGTGAAGACTTCGGCACCGTTGTCGGTGGTGAAGATGACGACCGTGTTGTCCGCCTGGCCTGAATCCTCCACGCATTTCAAAAGGGCGCCGACGCCGTCATCGAGCTGCGCCATGCCCGCCTCTTCAAGGCCGTAATTGGTATTGCTGTTCATCAGCGCCTGATATTTCGGCGACAGGAAGGTCCAGACATGCATGCGCGTCGTGTTGTGCCAGACAAAGTACGGCTTCTTGTCAGCCTTGGCCTTGTCCATGAAGTCACATGACGACTTGACCAGTATTTCGTCGAAGGTCGTCATGTCGTATTTAGCCTTCGGCGTGATGTCGTGCATGTTTGGCACGTTGCCCATGTTGGGGTAGGGTGCCAGAGGTCCCTCGTCCACGATCCTCTGCTTGCCGACCTTGCCCCAGCGCGGCATCTCGGTCGCGTCGTCCACGGTTGTGGCAAAGGTATGCACCAAGTTGCGGGGGCCGACCTTGTCGCGATAGGACTGCTCGTCCGGGAACGAATACCAGAACGGATCGGACATCGCGTCGAGGTGGTAGAGGTAGCCGAAGAACTCGTCGAAGCCGTGCAGTGTCGGCAGGAACTTGTTCAGGTCGCCCAGATGGTTCTTTCCGAACTGGCCGGTGGCATATCCCTGAGTTTTCAAAGCGCTGGCGATCGTCGCTGCCTGGGCCGGCATGCCGACATCCGCACCCGCTTGTCCAACGGTGGTCAAACCCGTGCGCAAGGGGATTTCGCCGGTGATGAAACTTGCCCTGCCAGCGGTACAACTGGCTTCGGCATAGTAATCCGTGAACATCATTCCCTGCGCCGCCAGCCTGTCGAGGTTGGGCGTCTTCCCGGACATGATCCCCCGGTGGTAGGCCCCGACATTGAACCAGCCTACGTCGTCGCCCATGATCACGAGTATGTTAGGCCGCTGTTGCTGCTGGGGCTGAGGTTGCTGCGCTATCGCAGGGAGGCTCGCCCCGGTCAGCATGGCGATACTCGCAGAGAGACAAAGCCATTCGCGTCGACCAATCTTCATGTCCGACCCTCCCGGATGATGCATACGGCCGTACCTGGTGCCCACGGGCCTCCGCGGGCACCTTAAGAATTTATTCAAAATGGCGGCCGCCCCGATTTACCGGGACAGCAGGGCTGCGTGCTACTGTACCTTGGGGCAGTCGCGAACGGATCCATTGGCGCTTCGATGCCCCAGGAAGGGACATTCTGAGGATCGGGCCTAGCCAAACTTCGTCCGTCACCGGCCTCGCCGCAAACGTCTCTGTTGGGTCGGGAGCAGCAGTCACCCCGCCCGATCAGGAATGTCAGCTTTCGGGCAAAGCTCCATGCACGCCCAACAGGTCCGGGCACGAGTGTCACTCGGCGGCCCTCACGCGCGGAAATCCGGATTCATGCTGCGCCGCGTTTCCACCTGCCGGGCGCCGAGAGCTTCTGATGTCCTCTCGACGGAAACCGTAAAGGGCGCCGATCGGCGGTCTGCGCTGCCGGATCAGTGTCCGGAGAAAACCAGTGTCTGAATCGGCAGCAGCAGCGCCTGGATCCTCAGGATCATGGCATGAACGAGCCCGACCGCGTCGACCGCATGCAGAGCGACCCTTTTGACGGAGCCGGTGTCCTTCGCCTCGATGCGATCATGGTTGCTCGAATAGGCATTGACGATACAGCTGCTGCCCGGCGTCACGCCATCGAGCCCATCGGGATAGAGCGGCTCGAGAAATGTCAGGATCGTGCCGGGCCTGGCAATTTGCTGAACATCGATCAGCTGCTCGCCGCCGCGAAACTGCCCGGCTGCGATAAAATCCTGCAGCCCGGTCACGACCATCGGAATGATGACCCAGGGCTTTGAGACGCAGGTGGCCTCGGCAACCATGCCGACCTTCATGATCTGCGCCTCGATCTGGGAGAAGCCGGCCTGCAGGGAGGAGCGCCCGGCCTCCTCGGGGATCAGGACGCCGCCGGCGCGCATGTTCGGGTTGACGAGATCGCCGGCACGAAGCGCAAATTGTTCGACGCGGCCTGTGAATCCGGCCCGGATCACGGTCTTGTCGATATCGATCTGGGCCAAAGCCAGGTCCGCCTGGGCACTATCCCTCTCTGCCGGAAGCTGCGTCGAGATCCGGATCTGCGCAGTATCGCGCGCCGCGGTTGCCGAGTTCACAGCGGCTTCCTTCCCGGCGACGCGGACCTCCAGCCTCTCGATCTCACGCTGCGCGACGACATTCGCGTTCCGTCGCATCAATTCCTGCTTGGTCCGCAGTTCGTCCTGTGCCTGCTGGAGGTCGCTCCTCGCCTCCTGGATCTTGGATTCACTCGAGGCAAGGTCGGACCGGGCGACAACAAGTGCTGCCTCGGTCTCGGCAATCCTGCGGCGGGCGGTCTCGGCTGCCGCTTCCTGCACGCTGCTGTCGAGACGGAAGATCGGCGCGCCCTTTTCGACCCTGCCGCTGAGCCCGACAAAGACCTCGGCGACCTTTCCCCTGTTCTCCGGCATGATCGGCACCGCCCTGAAGAACAGGGTCGCGTTCGTGGTCGAGGGGTGATTGTAGAAGACCACCGTGATCAACCCGATGGTCAGCATCGCGCAGGCCGTGATGCCCCAGCGCAGTTCGAACCAGACCGAGTAGAGCGTGATCTCCTTGCCGATCCGACGGCCCTGACCGTAGCGGCGAAACAGGTAGTCGGGCAGGATCGTCAGAAGCGAGCAGAACAAGAGCTCAAGCATGGGAGGGCTCCTTCTGCTCGGCGTCGCGCTTCGACGCGCGATCGGCGTGCGTCTACGAGGGATTCAACCGACGAAGTGGCTCAACCGGTGGGCCACCGCCGCGGTAATGGTGACGGCTGGCACTTCATTTCCACGAACGCTGGACGACGTCGCAAGAGGCTAGTGCTTCTCGACAGCGTCAGCAATCACTCACTCCAGACGTTTCGCGCTTGCAAGCAGCCGGCCAGCACTGCCTCGCCGATCTCCGGGCGGTGCCCGTCCTCGTCGGGACGGATCTTCTCTCCGGCGCGAACGAGCGTGCGCCAGTTCTTGGTAATCAGGTCGGCTGGGGAGGGCGCTTGCGGGCAGGCAGCGCCGGCGGTTTCTGCGCTCGAACCGGACAGGGTCTTGGCCAAGACCTCACGGGGGCAGAGTCTGGAGCCGATCGGCCGGCGTCTCAGGCCACCGAGGCCAACGGGGACTTTCGGCCCCTTAGCGGGCGTCAAACGACCTTCGCCAACCAGCCGCGCAGCAGTGCGAAATCATTGTCGGTCAGGGCGTGGCCGGAATTCAGGCTCTGGTGATCGACTAGCGCCCCTACGCGACGCAGTTGCGCCGCCATCTCGATACCGTCTTCCGCCCGCCTGCGAGCATCATGGGTCGCATCGACGACGAGCACCGGCGTGGCCGGCAATCGTGTTTCCCCTGGCGTCGCGAACGGCGAAAGCGGGCGCAACAGCGCGGCCCCTCTGACCAGATCGGGAAAGAGCATCATCAGGGCGGCAGCCATGATCGCGCCGTTTGAGAACCCGACCAGGATCGGTTTGCTCCGGCCAGGATGCCTTGCGACGATCTCTGCCATGAAGGCTCCGAGAGCCGGCGCTTCGGCCCGGATGCTGTCTTCGTCGATGCTTCGATCGGGCAAGCGCTTGAAGAACGCATGGCCGCCCTCCCATGCGACCGCTCCGCGCAGCGAGAATGCAGCCGCGCCCGGAGCCGCCGCCGCCGCGACGGGAAGCATGTCCGTTTCCTTGCCGCCGGAGCCGTGGAGCTGGATCAGTGGCGGGGCCGATGGGTCGCTGGGCTCTACGAGACTGAATTGCATGGGGTCAGCGGGCTTCGACCTGTGGAGTGGATCGGCAGAGATCCCACAGGCATGACGATGGCGTGTCAGCCTGGCAGCCATCTCCGACATTGCGGCAGATGCTGACACTGCCGCGGGGCAACCCGGATGGCGTTCACGGGGCGGCGTGACCCGCCCTCTATCCGCTGACGCGCGTCGCCCGGGAAAGCCGACGCATCTCGGCGTTCTCGTAGAGGTGCCGACCGGGCGCGGCATTGCCGACGAGCGTGACGATCGCGTCCGCCACCGTCTCCGCAGGGATGGCCCCGTAGCGGGACAGCGGGCCGAGCATGATCGGGGTGAGCGCCGCGAAGACGCGTTGGCCGATCGCCTCCCAGACGCGCCGCTCGGTGCGCCCGCCGAGAAGGAAACCGGGCCGGATCAGGTCGACCCGCTCGAAGCCGAGATCGGCGACCGCCCGCTCGATGGCGCCCTTGGTCTGCAGGTAGAAGCCGGGGCCGCCGGCGCCGACCGCGGTCACCAGGATGAACTGGCGGGCCCCAAGCGCTCGCGCAGCCCGGGCGACGGCGAGCACATAATCATGGTCGACGCGGAACATGGCCGGCTGCGACCCCGCGGTGCGGATGGTCGTGCCGAGACAGGATATCGCGACGTCGATGCCGTCGGGCGCAACAGGCTTCAGGACGGCCTCGGGCGTTTCGTAAAGCTGCTCGAAATCGACCTCATGCCCGGACGCGGATGCTCCCCGGCGCACGAGGCTGACGAGATCGATCTCGGGACGGGTGGCGAGCCGGGCCCGGACAAGGCTGCCGACCAGTCCGGTGCTGCCGGCGAGGAGGACGTGCTGGGTCATGGCGGGGAAGGCCTGGTCACGGAAGGCTTGGGCAGGGAAGACATGGGTAGGGAAGACATGGGCACGGGGCTCCTGGCTCACGGCGACCATGGCCATTATTCCGAGCGCCGGTCAAAGAGGGGGGCGGCGGGCGGGGTTTCGAGCCTGGGGGGCGACCCTGGCAGAGGCGGACCACGCTACGCCACCTCGGCCGCTCCTGTCTGCCGAGATCGGCGACACCGGCATCATCGCCACCATAAATCCCTCGGCCGGCCGGATGCGCGATTTTCGGGGCCCCGTTTTCGGGAGGCCTGCAAAAGCTGTGGGGCAGGATGAGTTGAGCGATGCGGCCGACAAATACGCGCCATGATCGACTGGCCCTGTACGATTTCGCCGTCCACGGGTGCCAGTGCGCGGCGAGGCCTGTCTCCACGGTTGAGGTTTGCTCATGTCCAGGATCCGTCACGCCCAATTGAACCCGAACGCACCGGGCGCCAGGGTGCGCCTGCGCCCGTGGCGGATGGAGGACCGTGAACTCGGTCTGGCGCTGTTCGAGAGCAATGTGCCCCGCTACTTCGCAGCGGCCGAGAGGCCCGATTTCCTCACCTTTCTCGACGACATGCCGGGGCCCTATTTCATGCTGGAGTCGATGGACGGCGAGGCGCTGGGCTGCGGCGGCTATGCCGGCGGGGGCGAAGACCCCTTTGTCGCCTTCCTATGCTGGGGCATGGTGCGGGGCGACCTGCACGGTCGACGGCTGGGCGAGCGCCTGCTGAGCGAACGCTTGGCGCAGATCGCCGCGGAACCGGTATTCGAGACGGTGACCATCGAGACCACCCAGTATAGTTGCGGGTTCTTCGCGCATTATGGCTTCGTCGAAACCACCCGCGTACCGGACGGCTTTGCGCCGGGCATGGACCGCGTGGACATGACGCTGCAACTGGACACATACCGACACGCCATGAGCACGGTTGAGATCGCTGCGCCATCAACGTGAACAAAGCCCTTATGGTTTGCCCGCATCGTCTTCGTGAGCCTCAGTGCCGAACAAATCGGGCGGCCACGCGTTCCCCACGCGTTCCCGAGGAGGCGGCAGATCAGGCCGCCTCGAGCTCAATGGCACTGTGTGAGGCCACTGGCTCGCAGCAGGAGGCGAAACCATGGAACGCCGGGCATTCCTCACTGGATTTCTGGGCATGAGTCTTGGCCTGGCCCTCGCTTTGCGGCCCCAGGGCGCGCAGGCCGCCCCACGGCTCCAGGCGCCGGAGGCGCCAAACGCAGGTCTGTCTGATCTGACGCTTCCGGACGGAACGCCATTGGATTGGGCCCAACAGCGTGGTTCGGATTGGGATCGTCGGCATCACCGTCCGCCGCAGCATCGCAGACATCACCGCCGCCATCGGCGCCAGGTCTGCCGTGTGCATCGTGACAGCTTTGGCAGGCGGATCCGCCGCTGCCGTTGGGTCTGACATGACGGGACCGGCTGTCAGCGTGTGAAACACCGCTTCCCGCTCGTGCGAGGCTGGCCCTTGCCCGACCTTGGCCGCAACCTGTCGGGGGCGCCGCGTATCAATGGCGACAGGGCAGGGTGGTGCCGTGAGACATGCTCCGGCTCATCCCTTCACTCTCGAGCCGGTGCCTTCGCACCGACATGGATGGTCTGGCTCTGCGAAACGTGGTTGGGGGCGATGAAGCCATTGCAATAGAGCAGCGCCCCGGCCTGGCCGCCTGTCAGGAAGGCAGCAAGGCCATACCCGCGCTGCCCGGTCCCGCGCGCGACGGCCAGACCATAGGACGCCGTCACGGCGCAGCCCTGGGGCAGATCGACGGGCGCGCAGGGACCGGAGGGATCAAGCCCCAATGTGCCGGATTGGTAGCCGAGGACGATATCGGCCTGTCCCGTCTCGATCAGCCATGCGGCCGGCGCGCGCCCGGCCGGAACCTCTGACGCAAAGCCGCCGCCGAGCAGCCGGCGAGCCTTGGCGGCAAGCAGCGCGCCGGCGCCCGGCCGCAGCCGGTCGATCCGCGCGAAGACCAGCTCGGCATAATCGCCCGATGGGTCGGCGCCCGGCGTCGAGGTCGCGAGCATGAGCGCCGGATTGAGCATGGCGTCGATCAGCCCGGCGGATTGGATGCCGAGATTGCGGCGGACGACCGCACAGAACGGATTGCGGGCAAAGCAGATCGGCTCGTCGAAGAGACCGGCTTCGAACAATCGGCGGGGATGGTCCAGATTGGCGGACGCGAAGACATCGGGCGCCGCGCCGGCTTCGATGCGCTGGCGCAGCAGTCCGGCCGGGCCGAAGAGCGCCTCCACACGGATCGCGTGGGCCTGCTCGAACAGCGGCAAAATCTCCCCGAAAGCGCGGCGCAGGCTGCCCGCGGCATAGAGCCTGACGGGATCGGCGGCGGCGACCTCACTTGGCATGGCTGCCTCCAGAACCCGGTTTGCCGCCACCCAGGATTTGGCCGCACGAAGCCTCATCGTGCAAGACCGGGCTACGCAAGTCAGGACTGCGCAAGACCTGACTGCGGAAAACCGGGGCGAAGGCAGTCAGTTCCCGGCCCTCGGCGGCAAAGCGCAGAAGGCGCACCGGCACCTTGTAGAGTTCCGCGAGATGGGCCTCCGTCATCGTCTCGGCCGTGGGGCCGATCAGATGCCGTTCGTCGTCGCCCATCAGCAGCACCCGGTCGGCGATGGCGAGGGCGTGGTCGGGATGATGCGTCGTGAACAGCACCGCGAGCTGGCGGTCGTCGCAGATGGTGCGGATCAGCGCCATGACCTCGTCCTGATGGTGCAGGTCGAGCGCGGCGGCGGGCTCGTCGAGCAGCAGGATCGGTGTTTCGCCGGCGAGTGGATGGGCAATCAGGACGAGCTGCCGCTCGCCGCCGGAGAGCGACGCGAAGGCGCGTTGCGCCAGCGCCGCGATGCCGAGTTCGGCGAGGCAGGCGGCCGCGATCTCGCGGTCGCGTCGGCCGGGCGCCCGCAGCAGCGGGATGTGCCGGGTGCGCCCCATCAGCACGATCTCGATCGCGCTGTAGGAAAAGGCCGGCATGAAGGCCTGCGGCACGAAGCCGACGGCGTCCGCGACCGCGATGCGGCCGGCATTGGGCGCGATCAGCCCGGCGATGGCGCGCAGCAGCGTGGATTTTCCGCGCCCGTTGGGGCCGAGCACCGCGACGATCTCGCCCGCAGAAACCATCAGGTCGAGCGCGCGGAACTGCCAGCGCCGGCCGTCATAGGAATGGCCGGCCTGCTCGGCCCGGATGCGGGGTTCAGCCATGGCCGCGCTCCGAGCCGGTGGCGCGCAGGAAGACGAGAGCGAAGACCGGCGCGCCGATCAGCGCCGTCAGGATGCCGAGCGGGATCTCGCTCTGGCTCAAGCTGCGCGCGACATCGTCGACCAGCACCATGAACAGACCGCCGGCAAGCATCGCCGCCGGCAGGAGGGCGCGATGGTCGGGGCCGACCAGCATCCGCGCCAGATGCGGGATGACGAGGCCGATCCAGCCGATCACGCCGCTGACCGCGACCTGGGCCGAGACGATCAGCCCGATCAGCGTCAGCACGAGCCAGCGCGTCGGCTCGGTCCGGACGCCGAGCGCCCGTGCCTCCTCCTCGCCCAGCGACAGGATGTTGATGCGCCAGCGCAGCAGCAGGAGCAGGACGGCGCCCGGCGCCAGCAGCCCCAGCATCAGCGCGAGCTTGTCGTAATCGGCGGTGGCGAAGGAGCCGAGCAGCCAGAACACGATGCGCGGCAGCTTCTCCTCGGCGTCGGCGAGATATTGCACCAGGCTCACCAGAGCCCCGAAGAAGCCGCTGACGACGACGCCCGCCAGCACCAGGACCAGCATGTTGCGCCGCGCCACCAGCGCGTTCAGCGCGTAGACCATCAGCAGCGCCAGCATGCCGAAGAGAAAGGCCAGTAGCAGCAGAAGCCCGCGCGACCCGCTCAGCAGGATCGCGAGCGTGCCGCCGAAGGCCGCCCCGGTCGAGACGCCGATGATATGCGGGCCGACCAGCGGGTTGCGGAACACCCCTTGCAGCGCCGCCCCGCACAGGGCCAGCCCCGCCCCGGCCGCAAGCGCGGTCAGGACGCGCGGCAGCCTGACCGTCAGCACGACATGGCGCTCGATCGCATCCGTGCCGTCGAATGCGAGCAGGATCTGCCCGACACGGGCCGGCGAAATGCCGTAGCGGCCGATGCCGAGCGAGACCAGCAGGACGAGCACGAGCGCGCCTGCAAGAAGCGCCAGAACAAGGCCGGGGGCGGCGCGACGCCTTGTGCGCGCCACGCGGCGGTCGGCGCTCGCCGTCAATGGAAGGAATCGTAGCCGGTGCGGTAGAAACGCCTGTAATAGGCGTCCGCCTCGGCCTGCATGTCGATATCGGCGAAACGGTCGGGATAGAGCTTCTTGGCCATCCAGAGCTCACCCAGCACCATCGCCTCGGGCATGGGATAGCCCCAGGCCTTGGCATATTCCGGCATCAGGTAGATGCGGCCCGCCTTGACCGCCTCGATCGGCTGCCAGGCCGGGGCGCGCCGGATCTCCTCGACCACCTCAGGATAGCGCTCCTGCACGAAGATGACGGCGGGATTCCATTTCAGGACATCCTCCATCGTCACCTGCTTGAAGCCCTGCAAGGCGGCGGCGACATTGGCCGCGCCGGCGCGGTTCATCATGATGCCGGTATATTTGCCCGAGCCATAGGTGTTGAGGTCGGGATTGGCCATATAGGCGCTGACGCGCTGCCCCGGCGCGACCGAGGCGAGCCTCTCGGCAAGCAGCTTGCGCTTGGCCTGGGCATAGGCGACCAGCCCCTCGGCCTCGTCCTTGCGGTCGAGCACGGTACCGACCAGCCTGACGCCCTCGGCGAAACCGCTCTCATAGGCCGCCTGCTCATCGGCGACGACGGGGCTGACCTTGGTCGCCTCGCCCGGCGGTGCGCTCAGCAGCGAGATCGCGATGACGGGAATGCCGGCCTTCTCGATCTGGCCGATCATCTCCGCCGGCGCGTAGTTGGTGACGAAGACCGCGTCGGGCTTCAGCTGCAGCAGGGCCTCGATATTGAGCTTGGTCAGGCCGCCCGGCATCGGCAATTTTGCGAGCTCGGGAGCAAGGCGGACATAGTTCGCGCCGAGCTGCTGCTTCCACTGGTCGAGGATGCCGGCGAGCTTGCCGGTCGCGTTCATCTGGACGACGAGATTGAGCGTCTGGTGCTGGAGCACGACGGCCCGCGAGACAGTGTCGGGCAGCGTCACCGTCCGCCCGAGCTGGTCCGTGACGATCCGCTCGGCATGGCCGGACGTCACCATCAGCGGCGCAAGCAACAAGGCTAGGAGAAGAGCCGGGACACGCGATTTCATGACTATCCTCCCGCAAGCCGACGAAAGAGCCGGACGTGCAATGCCGGGATGCCGATCGGCATCGAAGCGTTGTATTCAAGCGGGAATAGCGTGCGATGCCGATGGCGGCAAGCCGGCTGGATGCGAGGGCATCCCCGGAGTTGGAGGCTTATGCTCGCCCGTCGGGACCTCCGGTTTCCACATGACACCGAAGCCAGCAGGCATCGGCGGCAAGGAGGGCCGGATATCGGCGCAATTCAACCGGGTCTGGCTCAGCGAGCTATGCCGCTTGGGGCTCCGCCGGCATCAGGGTCGTTACGTCGATGGGCCATGCCAGATCATAGTGCTCACCGACCCGAAGCGGGCTTGCGCGACTCTGGCCGCTTCGGATGACCAGCAAATCCCGACCTTTGCCGTCCTGAAAGCGTAGATAGGTGACGATGCCGAGGAATTCCTCGCTGATCAGGCAGGCTGGCACGATGTTGAATTCATCCTGGTCAACAGGCGCCGATTTCGGCATCGGGGTGATTGCCTCTGGCCGTATGGCGACTGTGACGTGCCCGGTCGCTGGCGTCTCCGCTGAGGAACGCGCCTTCAGCAAGCGGGCATCGCCGATATCGAGTTCGAGCCGCTGGTCGGACCCGCTCCTGATCGAGCCCTCGAAATAGTTCATATAGCCGACGAAATCGGCGACGAAGCGACAGTTCGGATTGTGGTACAGGTCTCCGCCTGTTCCGATCTGGACGATCCTGCCTTCGTTCATCACCGCCACGCGGTCAGCGATGGCCAGGGCCTCCTCCTGATCGTGCGTGACAATGATGGCCGTCATGCCGACCTTCTTCAGCAAGGTGCGCAATTCGCTGCGCATGTCGTCCTTCAGTTTCTTGTCGAGTGCCGACAGGGGTTCGTCGAGAAGAAGCACGGACGGCTGGGTCGCGATGCTCCGCGCGATCGCGACACGCTGCTGCTGCCCGCCGGAAAGCCTGGCCGGGTAGGCATCGCGCAAGGCGGAGAGTTCCAGCATGGTGAGGGCCGCATCGAGAACCGCAGCGCGTTCAGCCGGCGCCACCCCGTGCATCTTCAGTCCGAAGACGATGTTCTCCGCGACTGTCATATGCGGAAACAGCGCGTAGCTCTGGAACACCATGCCGACATTGCGTCGATAGGGCGCCACGTCGGTCATCGCCTGTCCGCCTACCACGATCTCGCCGGCGGAGGGTCTCTGCAGGCCCGCGATCGCCCGCAGCATTGTCGTCTTGCCGCAGCCGCTTGGCCCAAGCAAGGCAATGATCTCGCCGGGAAAGATCTCCAGGTCGACATCGTCCAGGATGCGTTTGCCCTGGAGTTCGACTGAGAGGCCGGAAAGGGTAATTCCACGCTTCTTGAAGCTAAGGGACGGAGTCATCGCACCAGTCTTTCAAGCCCGATCCATCGCTCCATGAGATAGACGGCCAGGATACCGGCCAGCATCATCATCGTGGAAAGCGCAGCGACGGTCGGGTCGTTTTCGGTTCGGATATATTGATAGGCCGCAACGGGAAGGGTGGGGCGGCTTCCCACCAGAAACATCGTGGCCGTGAAGTTGTGAAAGGACATGACGACTGCGAAAACCGCCGCGCCCAACAGCCCCTTGCCGATGATCGGCATGGTAATGCGGAGAAAGGCCTGCATCGGCCGGGCGCCGAGCAGCATCGCCGCACTCTCGAGATTGGGGTCGATCCCCTGGAGGTTGGCGACGACGAGGCGCACGACATAGGGCAGCACGATCAGGCAATGAAGGATGACCAGGGTCGAGGTGTTGGAGATCGCCGTGACAGCGTTCGCCCATAGCAGCATCGCGATGCCCATCACGACCTCGGGTACGAAGAGCGGCGCCATGACGAGGGCGTTGATGGCCTGCCGGCCGAAGAACCGAAACCGCACGATCGCAAGCGCGGCCAGGACACCGAACACCAGGCTGATGGCGCTGCTGACCGAGGCGAGGAAGACGCTCTGCTGCAGACCGGCGGCGAAGCTCGGTGTCCTGAAGACGTTCAGATACCAATCCAGCGATATCCCCGTGGGCGGGAATGCCAGGGTGGCCTCCGGGTTGAACGACACCGCCAGGATGATGAGGTTCGGCAGGGCCATGAACAGCAGCACGGCGAAGGTCAGTGCCTGCAGGGCAGAGACGCCGGAAGACTTGCTCATCGCTGAAACCGTTTCTGATAACGATCGCCGAGCCCGTTCAGCAGGAGGATCACCGCGCCCGAGATCAGGAAGAGCACACCCGCGGCCGCCGAGCCGAGTGGCAGATTGGCAAGGTTGATCGCCTGGTCGAAGATCAGCACCGCGATCATGTCGACGCGGCCGCCACCGAGCAGCATCGGCGTGACGAAGGAGTTCAGCGACAGAAGGAAGCTCAGCATGGTTCCAGCCAGGATGCCGGGCACGCATAATGGCAGGGTGACGAGGAGAAAGATGCGCCAGGGCGGGGCTCCCAGCACGGAAGCTGCCTCGGGCAAGCGCTTGTCCAGCCGGGCGATCACCCCATTCAGCGACAGGATCATGTAGGGCAGGATGCCGGAGACGAGGCCAACGAGCACCCCGAACTCGTTGTACATCAGCCTGAACGGGGTGTCGGTAACGCCGAGCCACATGGCCAGCCGGTTCACCAGCCCGGACCTGCCGAGAATCAGGATCAGGCCGAACATCTTCAGCACGTAGTCGCTGAGGAACATCGCCAGCAAGCCGGCGAAGATCCACTTCCTCTGGCTCGGCGAGGCCTTGATCTCCATGTAATAGGCCACGGGAAAGCCGAGCAGGAGAGCGACGAACGTCGATACGGCGGCAAGCCAGAGCGAATAGGTGAAGAAGTGGCGATAGGATTCGTTCGTCGCCAGATTCGCATATTGAACCAGACCCGACGCCCCGTCGCCGGCCCCGCTCTG
Source organism: Allobosea sp. 2RAB26 (assembly GCF_052115465.1). Taxonomy (NCBI): domain Bacteria; kingdom Pseudomonadati; phylum Pseudomonadota; class Alphaproteobacteria; order Hyphomicrobiales; family Alloboseaceae; genus Allobosea; species Allobosea sp. 2RAB26. Next base: position 251,246 of record NZ_JBFRGS010000009.1, read on the forward strand.
GAAGCTCCAGCCGAGCACCGAGGACAGGCCCGTCAGAAGGACTGCGATAAGCAGAAGTGCCGGCGCAACCAGGATATACGGCACGAGCCGTGCGATCATGGTCCGGATCCTTCGCGGCCGGGCCAGCATCCGCGCCGCTTTTCAGGGTCGTTCAACTCAGTCGGCATTGGCATGCGCCCCCATACTCGCCCTTCCGTCCGGCGCCCGCCTGTCAGCGCTGGATTTCCCTTTGCCAGCGATCGTTCCAGCCGGAGAGCTGACTGGCCATCACCCCTTCCTGCAGGAAGCGGAACTCGGTGCTGGCCGGCACGGCTTCGCGCATCGTCGGCGAGACCTCCGACATCGTATTGATCGGCAAGCAGCCCAGCATCTGCGCAATCTTCTGTTGCGGTTCCTTGCTGATGGCGAAATCGATGAAGTGGGTTGCTGCCTCGACATTTGCACCCTTCAGGATCGCGACATTGCTGATGCTGACAGGAATGAACGGCTTCGGGCAGACGAAGCGGAATTGCGAACCGGCCTTGCGGGCCGCGAAGTAATTGGCGACCGGGGCAAACGCCACGATGTCGACCTCCCCGGAGGTCAGCAAGCGAATTTGTTCGGAATCGGACGTGGTGAAAATCGAGAAGTTCGGCTTCATCTTCTTCGCCAGCGCGAAGCCGGGGTCGACGTTTCTTTCGTCCCCCCCGGCCAGGATCGAAAGCAACGCGATGAACATGCCGTTATAGTTGGCGCCGTAGGGAGCAGTGACCATGCCCCTCAAGCGGCTATCCGTGAGATCCTCCCATTTGGTGATCTCGAACGGGACCGTCTTGGCGTTGTAGATGATGCCGTAGGGCAAGCTCCAGATACCGACATAGGTGTCGTTGACGACAGCTGCCGGGAGCTGGGATGCGTTCTTCAACTGGTCGACGGGGATCGGGCTCAGCAATCCGTCGCTCTGTGCAAGCGAGGTCGGTGCGATCGCTGAAAGCCACAGATCCGCATCGTTGCGGTTCCTGTTCGCTCGCAGCGACGCGAGCGTTTCCATCGAGGATGACTGCAGCTGGATTTCCGAGCGGATGCCGGCTGCGGCTGCGAAGGGCTCCATCCAGGAGGAGCGCATCGCGTCGCCATAGGTGCCCCCCCAGGCGATGATCTTGAGAAGCTTCTGCGCCTGGGCCTGGCTGAAGCCCATCTGCCCGAGATAGCCCAGCGCGCCGCTGAATGCAGCGAGCCTGAGGGCCTGACGACGGCTGACTGTTCTCATTTGCTCCTCCCATGCGGTGATGGTGCCGTGGTGGAAGGAGGCGCAATTGCCTCTCCCCGCGATGCCATGCGTTTCGTCCCGTGTCGTTTTTTTGATCTGTGTTTCCTATAATGGATATTATCTCTTTTGAGATATCAAGGGAATTCTTGAGAGGCGCCCTATTCCTTGCTTTGTGAGGGGGTGAATGGCCAAAGTCTGCTCATATCTTCGGCTTCAACCCGAGAACGCCCTCGATTTATCGCGATGCAGTCGCCTTATGTGCCGCCCTCGCGTGTATCCTATGAGACAAAATTCGTACTATCCTCTGATTCCGATGTCCGACCGGCGTCTTCTCGTCATAGCGCGGCTGCCTTTGAACATGGCGCCCCTTCCGCAATAGGGATGTGCAAACCGATGAAGATTGCGGACCATAAAACCGGCATTCGCAAAGGCGATGATGACGTGGCTAGCCCTGGCGGAGGCGATCGAAAGAAGCGCACGGTGAGCCCGGGCTTTGCCGAAATGGAGCGCGCCGAAGAAGCGCAGAGCCCTGCAGGTACGTCTCTGGGGGAGCGCTTGCGAGCGATCCGGCACAGCCGGAAATGGACGCTTCAGGAAGCCAGCAAACTGAGCTCGGTGGGCCGTTCCACGCTGTCGAAGATCGAAAATGGGCTGATGTCGCCCACGCTCGATCTGCTCAAGAAGATCACGCGCGGGATGGACATCGACCTCGTCGATCTCTTCGACGAGCGTCGCCGGGGATTCGAGCCGCGGGGCAGGCGGAGCATAACCCGCAAGGGCGAGGGAAAGCTCAATCTGACGAAGACTTATCGGCACGAACTGCTGGCGACCGATATCTCGAAGAAGCGAATGCTTCCGTTCAGGACGACGATTACGGCGCGCTCGCTCGATGAGTTCGACGGGTGGGAAAGCCACGATGGCGAGGAAATGTTGGTCGTCGTGTCGGGCTCAGTCGAAATTCATACCGAATACTATGCCCCGGCGCGCCTGGACGAGGGCGATGCGATCTATTTCGACAGCCGAATGGGGCATTGTGTCGTGTCGGTCGGCGAAGGAGATGCCGAAGTGGTCTGGGTCTCGTCGGGGGCGATGTAGCGTCGCTTTAGTTCATCTGGCCGGATATCGCATCCCGTCCGATGATTTAACCTCTTGTGGTTGCATCGGCTTTCCCTAAGGCCGCAATCCACTTTTCGGGCCGATGGTTTAGTGCCTGGCGGGCATGGCCAATCGCCGTCCCGGCCGCTGCTCGTTCCCGCCTTCGATTGGCGCTGCGCTACGGGCGCAGGCTGACCGCATCACGTTTCCAATCATGAACTCTTTGCAGCAGGGCGGCGTTCCGAGAGCAGTTGCCCGGACACCGCCCAGTTCTCCCCTGGCTGCTCCTCAAAGATAATCATCACGTCGTCGGGATGGCAGCCGAAGTGCTCCCGCAAGGCCGCGGTCAACGCCGCCGCCGCCTTCGCCTTTTGCTCGGCGGAGCGGCCGGCGACCATCGAAACGCGAATGACGGGCATGGTCTTTCCCCTTTTTCAGCACGGCGGTGCGCGGAGCCGGCATGCAGGTCGGCGCCTTAGGCCCGATGAATCCCTAAGCGACCGCCGCGTCTCTTGTAAAGTGAATAAGTTTCCAATAGGAAATATTGGTCCGTATACGAGATGGAGGCGAGAGCCATGAGCTTGTCGGTGTGCGTGTTGAATTTCGGTGACATTCGGGGGGACTGGACAGCACAGCTTGCGGGGCGCCCACCAGGGAGAAGGGTCCAGACTCCGACCAACGCGTTCCTCATCCTTGGAGGGGAGTTTCCGGTCCTGGTCGATGCAGGCTCGCGCAGCACGGAATCGTTGACGCGGCTGGGGCTCGGGCTCGAGACGATATGGACGGAGGAGCACGGGCTGGACGCACAGCTGGCGCAGCATGGCGTGCGGAAAGAAGAGATCGGCCTGATCATTCAGACGCATCTTCACGTCGATCACGCCGGCTTCCTCGATCGCTTCCCGATGAGCGTTCCAGTGATGGTGAATCGCAGGGAACTGGAGTTCGCCTATAGTGGGGTCGGCCGGCTCGACTACGCGCCGGAAGATCTTCACCATATCGTCGATCGGCTCTACACACCGGGGGCATTGGCATGCCTGGATCTGGCATTCGGCGAGCGTGCCGAAATCCTGCCAGGCATCAGTGCCGTCTGTCTTGGCGGGCATACGCCCGGCAGCATCGCCGTGGTCGTCGAGACCGATGAGGGAGCGGCCTGCTTCTGCGGGGATGTGATCTACGACATCCACGGCGCCTTGATCGAGCGCCGGGGGCAGCTCAACGCATTCGAGCCGCAGACCTCGGGCAACTTCGCCACGAGCAGGCTGGAGGAAAAGCGCGCGATCAAGCTCGCCGTGAGCCTCGGCCGCTTCCTCTACCCATCACATGACCACTATGGCGGTGTCATCGAGCATGGCCGGGTCGTCGGGCGCATCGGTCGTACGATCCCCGGGCCTGTGCTTCCGCTCGATCCGGAATATGCGACCGCTCCTTGAGCAAGGCGCCGGGCCGTTGACGATCGTCTGATTGTTGGCCGAACCGACAAAGCCACTCATCCGGAACGGGCGCAACGCCCGTTCCCAGGCCGTCAGGCTCCTGGGCGGAATGTAAGCGCCCGCCAGGGGCTGCACTCGGCGCGATCCGGCCCTCACAGGCTTCGACTGCCCCGCGCCCCCTTGGGCCTGTCCGAAAACGTACTTTTTGAACAGGGAAATGGTTCATCCGGCTGAGCCATCACAGAGGCTTGGTTTTTCATCGCCCGCCTCCTCGCTCCGCAGCGGCTTCGCCGTTCTGAGTCGGGTTAACGTGGCCCTAACGATCTAAGTTCATGTTTCTCCAGAGCCTTGCCTGAGAGACATCCATGCCGACCCGCCGTTGCTTTACCATGTCTGCCTTGACCTTTGCCGCCGCCGGGCTCGCGGGATGCGGCACGAGAAGCAGCGTCGGGCTGCCGGATGTTTCCCCAGCCAGGAGGAGCCCGACGCGTACATTGGCGCGGCCGAACTACGCCGAAGTCTACACGGATTATCCAGGGGAGCGGTTTGCGGTCCGGACGGTGGATTATCGAAAGGTCGATCCGGCCTATCTGCGCCAGACCGTCGAGCTTACGCGAGAGGAGGCCCCGGGTTCGATCATCGTCGATCCGGCTTCTTACCATCTCTATTTCGTCGAAACGCCCCGCGTTGCGACCCGCTACGGCGTCGGTGTTGGACGTGAGGGCTTCGCCTGGTCCGGCTTGGCGCGGGTCAACATGAAGCGGGACTGGCCCGATTGGGTTCCGCCCCGCGAAATGATTGAGCGTGAGCCAGCCATCAAGGCCCAACTCGAGAAGACGCCGAGGGGCCTTGGCGTGCGCGGTGGTCCCAATAGTCCGCTGGGCGCGCGTACCCTGTATCTTTTCGGGGAAGGTCGGGATCTTGGCTACCGAATTCACGGCACTCTGGAGCCCTACAGTGTTGGCACCAACGTCTCGTCGGGCTGCATCCGGATGATCAATCAGGATATCGTGCATCTCTACGCACGCGTCGCCCCCGGAACGCCTGTTACCGTACTGGCTGCGTGACACTCGGCTGGGCGGCGCGGCGCTGTTCACGCCGCGACCCGTGCTCGGCTCCGACGGTCGCCCGCATCCGGGTTAGTGCCCAGAGGCCTTTCCCGCCTGCGTGTTGCTTTCGATCTGCGAGACGTGGTTGAGGGCGATGACCCATCCATTGTCGCGCTTGCGCATCAGGCGGGTGTTGACGCCGGTCTGGTTACCCGCCGCGCGCACCAGCTTGTAGTCGCTGATCAACTGGGCGGCATCGGGCGCCAGCATCTCGATGCGGATGTTGGAAAAGGCGAGCTCGCCCTGCGAACCCGGCCCGCCGCCATAATCGGCGATGTAATGGTCGAGCGTTCCCTGCCAGTCCTTCTGGATGCGGCCGCGCGAGACGAAGATCACATCGGGATTGGCGAAGCCAGCCATATAGCCCGCGAAATCGCCGCGGTTCCAGGCCGCCTGCATCGTGGCGATCACCGCACGGATCGCCTCTTTCTCAATGCTACCAGTCATTTGGAACGTACCTTTCAGAGCGCGTCAGAGCGCATTCTTGGCGACGGCCTCGTCTTCCTGCCGCTGCCGTTTGATCAGGACTTCCTGGGCCGCCGAGACGAGGTGGCGGCGCAGCGCGTTTTCCGCAGTCTTGGCATCCTGATCCAGGATCGCGTCGACGATCTGCTGATGCTCGCGGCAGGATCGCTTGACGCGTCCCTTGTCCTTGAGCTGGAATTTGCGGAAGGGGGCGAGCTTCAGCCGTAGCGTCTGGGCAACCGCGATCAGGTCGCTGTTATGGCTGCCTTCGAAGAGCAGGCTGTGAAACTGCGTATTGAGCTCGGTGTAGCCATCGAGGTCGCCCTCATCGGCCAGTGCGTTCATCTGGCGGTGCAGGCTTTCGAGTTCGGCGCGCTCCCGCATCGTCATCCGGTGTGAGGAGAGTCGGCCGCAGGTCGCCTCCAGCTCGGCCATCGCCTCGAACATCTCGTCGATGCGCTCTGTGGAAATCTGCGTCACGACCACGCCCTTATAGGGCTCGCGCTCGGCCAGTCCGCGCCCGCACAGGATATGCAGCGCTTCGCGGACGGGCGTGCGGGAGACGCCGAACTGCAGGGCGATGGAGGCTTCATCGAGCCGGGAGCCCGCCGGAAATTCGCCGTTGATCACAGCCTCTTCGAGCTGTTCGGCGATGAAATCACTGCGACTTTTCTTGGTGGCGGCCGGCACGTCCAGCATCGCGCGATCTTCAATTCCCAAGCTCGCCATCCCCTGAGTTGACCATCTCGGCTGATCCCGATGAGTACACAATCCTATTGCAATGTAGACAAAAAATATACAAAACGAGCCGCTCCCGCATGAGCTGCGGCACAAAACCCTGAGGCTTGTCTAACATCCCCGCGTGGATCTCCGGCCTTGTCGACAGCCTTCCTCAGGCGGTCGCGGGCGGCTGGAAATGAGGAATTGCCATGACTTTTACGACGCGACCGGAACTCAGGGGCACATTCGGAGCCGTTTCCTCGACGCATTGGCTTGCCTCGACCGTCGGCATGTCGATCCTGGAAAAGGGCCACACCGCCTTTGATGCCGCGGTCGCCACCGGTTTCGTCCTGCAGATCGTCGAGCCCCATCTCAACGGCCCCGCCGGCGAGGTTCCGATCATCGTGACGCCGGCCGGCGCCGATCAGCCGATCGTCATCTGCGGGCAGGGGCCGTCCCCTGCGAAGGCGACCATCAAGCATTTCAAGGATCTCGGCCTCGATATCATTCCGGGCACCGGCCTGCTCGCCGCCTGCATTCCCGGCGCGTTCGGCGCTTGGCTGACGCTGCTGCGCGACTACGGCACGGCCGAGCTCGAAGACGTGCTGGCGCCGGCGATCTATTACGCCAGGACCGGCCACCCGCTGGTGCCGCGCATCGCCCGGACGATCGCCTCGATGCGCGAGCTCTTCGAGACCCATTGGCCGAGTTCCGCGGAGATTTACCTGCCGGGCGGCGTGGCCCCTCAGTCCGGCAAGCTCTTCCGCAATCCGCAGATCGCGGCGCTCTACCAGCAGATCCTCGACCACGCGAAATCGGCCGGGAATCGCGAGGCACGCATCAATGCGGCGCTCGACTTCTGGTATCGCGGCCCGGTCGCCGAGCGCATCGAGGAATTCTGCGCCACGCAAGAGGTCTGGGACGTCTCGGGCCGCCGCCACAAGGGCCTGATCACCGCCCAGGACATGGCCGACTATCAGCCGCAGATCGAAAAGCCGGTCTCCGTGACCTATGGCGACTGCGAGGTCTTTAAATGCGGGCCGTGGTCGCAGGGACCGGTCCTGCTGCAGATGCTGCAGATCCTCAAGGGCACGGATATCGCCGATCTCGATCCGACAAGCGCCGATTTCGTGCATCTCGTCGTCGAGACGGCCAAGCTCGCGATGGCCGACCGCGATTCCTGGTACGGCGACAGCTCCGATGTACCGATCAAGGCGCTGCTCTCCTCCGGCTATGCCGATATCCGCCGCGCACTGATCACGGGGAAGGCGTCGATGGACGTCCTCCCCGGCACCCCTGAGGGGCGCAATCCCAATCTGCCGCCGCTGCGCACGGTCGGCACCATTGCACAGCCCGGCCTTGGCGGCGGCGAGCCGACGGTCGCCCGCGAAGCCAAGCTTCCGAATGACCGGCAGGGCGAACCCGCGCTGACCCGCGAAGGCGCCCAGCGCGGCGACACCGTGCAGGTCAGCGCCGTCGACCGCTGGGGCAATATGGTGTCGGCGACGCCGTCGGGCGGCTGGTTCCAGTCGAGCCCGGTCATTCCCGGCCTCGGCTTCAGCCTGACGACCCGCGCGCAGATGTTCTGGCTCGAAGAGGGCCTGAACTCCACGCTCATGCCGTCGAAGCGGCCGCGCACGACGCTGACGCCGTCGACCGTCTATCGTGACGGCCAGCCCTACATGGCCTTCGGCACGCCGGGCGGCGACCAGCAGGATCAATGGCAGCTGATCATGCTGCTGCGCCATCTCCACAAGGGCATGAACCTGCAGGAAGCGATCGACGCCCCGTCCTTCCATACCGACCATCTCGCGAGCTCCTTCTGGCCGCGCGAGATCAGCTTCGGCGCGGTCACGCTCGAAGACCGCTTCCCGCAGGCGGTCCGCGACGATCTGGCGGCGCGGGGCCACAAGATCACCGTCGGCGACGCCTGGTCCGAAGGACGCCTCTCGGCGGTCGCCCGCGAGATGGATGGCGATGTGCAGCTGGTCAAGGCCGGCGCCAACCCGCGCGGCGTCCAGGGCTATGCGGTCGCCCGCTGATCCCGACCCGCTGACCCCAATGAGACGAGCATTCCGGAACAGGAGAGGGGACTATCGATGAAACCGACTTATCTTGCACTCGCAGCCAGCCTGACGCTCGGCGCCATGGCCGTGACGGTGGCGCCCGCCGCCGCCCAGACCGTTCTCAAGATCGGCCTGCAGGACGATCCCGATACACTCGACCCGGTGTCCAACTGGAGCTTCGTCGGCCGCCACGTGCTGCAGTCGCTCTGCGACAAGATCGTCGACATCGACCAGAACGGCAAAATCATCCCGATGCTGGCGGCCAGCTGGGATTGGAGCGCAGACAGCACCGTGCTGACCCTGACGCTGCGCAGCGATGCGGTCTTCCACGACGGGACCAAGGTCGACGCCGCGGCGATCAAGTACAATCTGGAGCGCGCGCTGAGCTCGGGCATCTCGCGGCGCAAGGCTGAGATCAGCGCGATCAAGAGCGTCGAAGCCGTCGATCCGACCACCGTCAAGATCAGCCTCAAGGAGCCTTCGGTTCCGCTGCTCGCCGCGCTCAGCGACCGCGCCGGCATGATCATCAGCCCGGCGGCTGGTGCAAAGCTCGGCGACAAGTTCACCGATGCGCCGGTCTGCTCCGGTCCCTACAAATTCCTCGAGCGCGTGGTCCAGGACCGCATCGTCCTCGAGAAATTCCCGCAATATTACGATGCGGCGAAGTACAAGTTCGATCGCCTGATCTATCGCGGCATGCCGGATTCCAACGTCCGCCTGCTGAACCTGCGCTCGGGCCAGCTCGACCTGATCGAGCGTCTGGCAGCGACCGACGTGGACGCCGTCAAGGCCGACAAGGCGCTCGCCGTCGATCCCGTCGTCGGGCTTGGCTATTACGGCATCACCTTCAGCATCGGTGGCGATGGCGCCAATCTCGATGCCGGCAAGAAGGCCGCGATCCGCGAAGCCTTCAGCCTCGCGATCGATCGTCAGGCCATCAGCAATGTCGTCTTCGACGGCCAGGCCAGCATCGGCAACCAGCCGTTCCCGCCGTCGAGCCCGTTCTACGACAAGAGCTTCCCGGTTCCGGCCCGTGACCTCGACGCCGCCAAGAAGAAGATGGCCGAGGCCGGTGTGAAGTCGGTCAATCTGGAACTGCTCGTTCCCACCGATGCCGAGCGCCAGCAGGTCGCCCAGCTCATCCAGGCGATGGTCCAGGACATCGGCATCAAGGTCTCGATCAAGCCGACCGAACTGATGACGCTGCTCGACGTCGCCCGTCAGGGCAAGTTCCAGTCGCATCTCGTCGGCTGGAGCGGCCGCGTCGATCCCGACCTGAACGTCACCCCGATGCTCTCCTGCGGCGCCGCGACGAACGACGCCAAGTATTGCAACGAGGCGCTCGACGCGATCCTCGCCAAGGCCCGCTCGCTCGGGGACCCCGCCGCGCGCCAGGCCGAATACGCCAAGGCGGTCGCGATCCTGCTCAAGGACCTGCCGATCGTCTATCTCTACCACTCGCAGTGGATCTTCGCGCACAGCTCCAAGATCACCGGCCTCAAGCCCGCTCCGGATGGCATCATCCGCCTGGCTGACGTCAGCCGCAAGAACTGAGCCGGCACCCAGGAACCAAGAACTGAACCGGTACCAAGGACGCGATGAGCACCCCACTCCGATCCGTTCGGGCTGATGACGCATCCGCGTCCGTCCTCGACGTCAACAACCTGCGTGTCGCCTTCGAAGGCGACACGCGCACCGTGACTGCGGTCGACGGCGTCAGCTTCTCGGTCCGGAAGGGGCGCACGCTGGCGATCGTCGGCGAATCCGGCAGCGGCAAGAGCGTGACCTCGCTCGCCGTGATGCGGCTTCTGCCCGAGCACAGCGCGCGCATTTCCGGCCGCGTCAATTTCGATGGCCGCGAGCTGCTCGACGAGAGCAAATCAGGCATGCGCAGCCTGCGCGGCAACCGGCTGGCGATGATCTTCCAGGAGCCGATGACCTCGCTCAACCCGTCCTATACGGTCGGCGAGCAGATCAACGAAGTCATCCTGCGCCACCGCCCGATCTCGAAGAAGGAGGCGACAGAACGCGCCATCGCCATGCTGAAGCTGGTGCGCATTCCGTCGCCCGAGACCCGCTACCATCAATATCCGCACAATCTCTCGGGCGGCATGCGTCAGCGCGTGATGATCGCCATGGCGCTTGCCTGCGATCCCGAGCTGCTGATCGCCGACGAGCCGACGACTGCGCTCGACGTCACCATCCAGGCGCAGGTGCTCGAGCTGATGCGCGAGCTCCAGCAGAAGACCGGCACCGCCATCATCCTCATCACCCATGATCTCGGCGTGGTCGCGGAATCCTGCGACGACGTCATCGTCATGTATGCCGGCCAGGTCGTCGAGCAGTGCTCGGTCGAGGATCTCTTCACCTTCCCGCAGCACCCCTACACGGTCGGCCTGCTCGGCTCGCTGCCGCGTCTCGACGAGAAGCGCGAGCAGCTGGTCGCCATCACCGGCACCGTGCCCGATATGGCCAATCCGCCCTCGGGCTGCCGTTTCCAGGCGCGCTGCCCCTTCCGCGTCGAGCGCTGCGCCGAGATGCCGGACCTCATCGAGGTCACGGCCGGCCATTTCAGCCGCTGCTGGCGTGCGCCCATGCAGGACCTCGTCCCATGATCCAGAGCGCCTCCCGATCCCCCGCGGCCAAGCCGATCCTCGAAGCCCGCGGCCTCGGCAAGAGCTTCGTCGTCAAGCGCTCGCTGTTTGGCCGCCCGCTCGCGTCCGTCGGCGCGGTCGATGACGTGACCCTGTCGCTGATGCCCGGCGAAACGCTCGCCATCGTCGGCGAATCCGGTTGCGGCAAGTCGACGCTCGGCCGCCTGCTGATGCGCCTGATCGAGCCCAGCTCCGGCGAGGTCTTCATCGACGGGCAGGACGTCACCCATGCCAGCCACGCGGCGGTGCGCGCGCAGCGCCGGTATGTGCAGCTGATCTTCCAGGACCCCTATGCCTCGCTCAACCCGCGCATGACGATCGCCCAGACGATCGCCGAGCCGCTGATGCTGCACGACATCGTGCCGGCCGGGCAGCGCGCCAGGCGCGTCGCGGAGCTTCTCGACATGGTCGGCCTGCGCCCGGAACAGGCGGACCGCTATCCGCATGAATTCTCCGGCGGCCAGCGCCAGCGCGTGGTCATCGCCCGGGCGCTCGCCTCCGAACCGAAGGCGATCATCTGCGACGAGGCGGTGTCGGCCCTCGACGTCTCGATCCAGGCGCAGGTCCTCAACCTGTTGAAGAACCTGCAGAAGCGGCTCGGCATTGCCTTCGTCTTCATCTCGCACGACCTCGGCGTCGTGAAGCACATCGCCGATCGCGTCGCCGTGATGTATCTCGGCAAGGTCGTCGAGATGGGCACCTCCGACGAGATCTTCGCCGCGCCGCGCCACCCCTATACGCGGGCGCTGCTCTCGGCCATTCCGGTCGCGGCGCCGCCGAGCCACCAGCGCTCGCGCGCGGCGAGACTCCATGGCGATCTGCCGAGCCCGCTGTCCCCGCCCGAAGGATGCCGGCTGCATACACGCTGCCCGCATGCGCGGCCGGCCTGCAAGAGCGTGAGCATGGTGCTCGAGGTCGAGGCGGGTGGCCATGCCAATGCCTGTGCCTTCTGGCGCGAACTGCCGGCACAGGATGCAGCCGAGATTGCGCGTGAACCGCGCAACCCGAAGCTCGAAAAGCTGTTCGCGGCCTTTGAAGCCATGGCTGCGCGGCCGGCCCAGACCGTGACGGAGGGCTGACCCATGTCTTCGCTTCTTGGACGCCGCCTTCTGCAGCTCGTCCCGACGGTCATCCTTCTGTCGATGATCATCTTCTCGCTGCAGCATCTCCTGCCGGGCGATCCGGCGCTCGTGCTCGCCGGCGAAAATCCCGATGAGGCGACGCTGGCCGCGATCCGCGCCCAGTATCACCTCGATCAGCCCCTGATCGTGCAGTATCTCTACTGGCTGAAGGGCGTGGTGACCGGCGATCTCGGCGAATCCATGCGCCATAACCGCCCCGTCCTCGAGCTGATCCTGCTCAAGCTGCCGGTGACGCTGCAACTGGCGGTCATGGGTATCCTGATCGCGCTCGTGGTCGGCATCACGGCGGGCGTCATTTCGGCTCTGCGCCCCAACAGCGCCATCGACTACACCACCAATGTCGCGTCGCTTGCCGGCATCTCGGTGCCGAATTTCTGGCTCGGCATCATGCTGATCATGTTCTTCTCGGTCCATCTCGGCTGGCTGCCGGCCTCGGGCTTCGTCAGCCCTTGGGAGGATCTGAAGATGAACCTCTCGACGACGATCATGCCCGCCTGCGTGCTCGGCACCGCGATCGCCGGCGTCATCATGCGCCACACCCGCAGCGCCATGCTCCAGGCGCTCGAGAGCGATTACGTTCGCACCGCGCGCGCCAAGGGCCTCAGCGAATGGGTCGTCGTGTTCAAGCATGCGATGCGCAATGCGCTGACGCCGATCATCACGCTTGGTGCGCTTGAGTTCGGCGCGCTGCTTTCCGGCGCGGTCCTGACCGAGCAGATCTTCACGATCCCGGGCTTCGGCAAGCTGATCGTCGATGCCGTCTTCACCCGCGATTATCCCGTGGTGCAGGGCGTCGTGCTCGTGACCTCGCTCTTCTACATCGTCCTCAACCTGCTGGCCGACATCGGATACATCCTCGTCAACCCAAGACTGAGAAGCTGAGCTGTGCTGACGATCTCGGAACCCAAGCCTTCGGCCAATCCCGTCGCGAACTTCTTCCACGGCCGCGTGTGGCGGCGCCTGTCGAAGCGCAAGAGCGCGCTGGTCGGTCTCGCCGTCGTGCTGCTCATGGTCTTCGTCGCCGTCTTCGCGCCGCTTCTGGCGCCCTACGACCCGGCGGCGCAGAGCTGGACCGCGGTGCGCAAGGCACCCTCCGCCGCGCACTGGTTCGGAACCGACGAGGCCGGCCGCGACATGCTTTCGCGCATCATCTGGGGCGCCAGGGCCTCGCTGCTGGCGGGCCTGACCTCGGTCGGCATCGCTATGGCGATCGGCGTTCCGCTCGGGCTCGCCGCCGGCTTTCTCGGCGGCCTTGTCGACGGCCTGATCAGCCGCTTCACCGATGCGATGCTGGCCTGCCCGTTCCTCATCCTCGCGATCGCGCTCGCGGCCTTTCTCGGGCCGAGCCTGACGAACGCGATGCTGGCGATCGGCATTACCGCCATGCCGCTCTTCATCCGCCTGACGCGCGGCCAGGTGCTCTCGATCAAGGCTGAGGACTATGTCGAGGCGGCAAGCGCGGTCGGCAATCCGCAATGGCGCATCGCGGTGCGCCACATCCTGCCGAACATCCTGCCGCAGCTCATGGTCCAAGCGACGCTGACGATCGCGGCTGCGATCATCGCGGAAGCGAGCATGTCCTTCCTCGGCCTCGGCCTGCAGCCGCCGGCGCCCTCCTGGGGCTCGATGCTGAATTCGGCGCAGCGCTTCCTGAGCAATGCGCCCTGGATGGCGCTCTGGCCCGGCATCGCCATCTTCGCAACCGTGCTGTCGTTCAACCTGCTCGGGGACGGCCTGCGCGACGCCCTCGACCCGCGGGCGCGCTGACCAACGCGGCGCCCCGCTCTTGCGGCATGCGGGGGCGGGGGCATCCGGGGGCGAGCCTCGCTATCCGGGAGGAGGGGGCCGGGCGCCCGGCCGCCGGTTCGGCTCTGTCCTCAGTCGGCTGCGCGATAGAGGGCGTGCAGCAGGCCCCCGATGACACGCTCGCCTTCGAAGGTCATGCCGATCCGCTCCAGAACATGTCTGGATGCGGCGTTGTTCACGAGTGCGAACCCCACCAACTGCCGTGGGAGCCGATGCCGACGAGCCTCCGACAAGAGGGCTGAGGCCACTTCGACGGCATAGCCGCAGCCCTGATGCTCCGGCGAGATGGCGTAACCGAGCTCCAGTTCGTCTTCCCCCCAGGCCGACCAGGCGGCCGTCTTCCGTACCGGTGCCGCATCGTCGCCGAACGCGATCCGCTGGCGGAACGCCGAAACCGGCGCGCCGCCGCCTCGGTGAAATGGCCCGGCTGAGCATCGACGCACGCCATGCGTTGACATTCATCGCGGGTCGATATTCTGTTATAAGGCATAGTATTACATAATAAAAGAATGTGAGGGACCATGAAACGCCTGCTCGGATGCCTCCTCGCCTGCAGCCTGCTCACCGGACCGTCGCTCGCCCTCGCACAAGAGACGGGGGGCATTGCCACAGTGGCGACCGTCGGCGAGCCGCCGACCCTGGACCCGATGGTCTCGACAGCCGATCTCGTCGGCACGATCACCCAGCATGTTTTCGAGACCCTCTACACATTCGACAAGAGCTGGAAGGTGACGCCGCTGCTCGCGGATGCGCTGCCCGCGATCAGCGACGACGGCAAGCGCTACACCATCGCGCTGCGGCCGGGCGTCAAATTCCATGACGGCTCCGAGCTGACCGCCGATGATGCCGTCGCCTCGCTGAAGCGCTGGATGAAGCTGGCCTCGCGCGGAAAGCAGGCGGCAGGCTTCATCGAGAGTGTCGAGGCCGCCGGCCCGGCCTCGCTCGTGATCACGCTGAAGCAGCCTTATGCACCGTTGACCTCGCTGCTCGCCTTCAACAACTCGGCCGCGATCATCATCCCAGCGAATAAGCAGAGCGAACCGATGAAGGAGTTCATCGGAACCGGCCCCTACATGCTGAAGGAGCGCAAGGCCGATCAGTACATCCAGCTCGTCCGCTTCGCCGGCTACAAGCCGCGCGACGGCCAGGGCGACGGCTATGGCGGCGCGCGGCGCGCCCTGCTGGACGAGGTCCGCTTCGTGCCGGTTCCGGATGCGAATACCCGCGTCGAGTCGGCCGTTTCCGGCCAATACTCCTATGTCGATTCGATTCCCGTGGAATCCATCGACCGGTTGAAGGGGGCGGCCTCGCAGCCCGTCCTGCTGAAACCCTTCGGCTATCCCGTCTTCATCTTCAACACCGCCGAGGGCGCGACGAAGAACCTCGCGGTCCGCAAGGCGATCCGCACGGTGCTGAACATGGAGGACATGCTGGCCGCGGCGTTCGGCAGCACGGAGTTCTACGCGCTCGACGGCGACATCTATCCGTCGGATTATGTCTGGCACACCGATGCGGGCGTCGCCGGGAACTACAATATCGGCGATGCCGACAAGGCGAGGGCCGCCGCCAAGGCGGCCGGGTACAAGGGCGAGCCGATCCGCATCCTGACCAGCCGCCAGTACGAGTTCCACTACAAGATGGCGCAGGTCGCGACCGAGTATCTGAAGCTCGCCGGCTTCACCGTCGACATGCAGGTCGTCGACTGGGCGACCCTGACCCAGCGGCGGACCGACAAGGCCTTGTGGGAGATCTACATCACCCACAGCCCCTTCCTGCCGGAACCGGCGCTGATCGGCTCGCTGTCGACCAGCTCGCCCGGCTGGTGGGACACGCCTGCCCGCAAGGCCGCCGTCGATGCCTTCACCTCCGAAGCCGACCCCGCCAAGCGCGCCGTGCTGTGGGCGAATGTGCAGAAGACGATCTATGACGAGGTGCCCTTCATCAAGATCGGCGACTTCAACGCGCTTTCCGCGAAATCCGCGAAGCTCGACGGCGTCGTGCCGGCGCCCTGGCCCTATTTCTGGAACGTCACCCTGAAGAAGTGATCCCCCCTTCGTCGACCGGCCGTGTGACCACGGCCGGTCGACGAGCAACGAGGCGGTCGGGCCATGGTCGGCTACATCCTTCAACGCATCTCCGGCATGGTCGCGGTCATGCTGCTCGTCGTCACGATCGTCTTCGTGATCGTGCGCGTCACTCCGGGCGATCCCGCCGCGGTGATGCTCGGCCCCGATGCGACGGCGCAGGACGTCGCGGATCTGCGCACCAGGCTCGGGCTCGATCGCTCGATCCTTTCGCAATACGTGCTCTATGTCGGGCAGTTGCTGCGCGGCGATCTCGGCCAGTCGATCTTCCTGAACATGCCGGTGACCTCCGCGCTGCTGGAGCGGGCCGAGCCGACCTTCTTCCTGACATTGCTGTCGCTGGCCATCGCGAGCGTCATCGCGCTGCCCGTCGGCATCTACGCCGCCTATAGACGCGGCTCCTTCCTCGACCAGGCGGCGACGACGCTCGCCATGCTCGGCGCGAGCATTCCCGGCTTCTGGCTCGGGCTGATCCTGATGCAGATCTTCGCCGTGCGCCTGCAGATCCTTCCGGTTTCCGGCTATGGCGGGCCCGATACGAGCCTGATCGAACGGATCCGGCACCTGATCCTGCCGGCGGTCGCGCTCGGGCTCGTCTCCTCGGCGCTGATCATGCGCTTCACCCGCGCCTCGATGCTCGACGTGCTCGGCGACGACTATATCCGCACGGCGCGGGCCAAGGGGCTCGGCGAGCAGGCCGTGATCCTTACCCACGCGCTCAAGAACGCGCTGATCCCGATCCTCACCGTGCTCGGGCTGACAGCCGCCGTGCTGATCTCGGGCGCGGTCGTGACCGAGACGGTGTTCGGCCTGCCGGGCGTCGGCAACCTCGTGGTCTCGGCCGTGCTGCGACGCGACTATCCGGTGATCCAGGGCGCGCTGCTCGTGATCGCCGGCCTGTATGTCCTGATCAATTTCGCGATCGACATGCTCTATCTGCTGGTCGATCCAAGGGTGCGCTACTGATGGTCGACCTCACACCCGATGCGCTGGCGCCGCGCCGCGGCCGGACTTTCCTGCGACAGCTGATGAAACGCCGCACAGTGGCGATCGGCCTCGCGATCCTCCTCGTCTTCGTGCTGCTCGCGGCGCTGGCCCCGCTGATCGCGCCCTATGCGCCCGGCCGGCTCTCGATCGTCAACCGTCTGAAGCCACCGTCCGCGACCTCCTGGTTCGGTACGGACGAATTCGGCCGGGACCTCTTCTCGCGGATGCTCTATGCCGGCCGCCTGTCGCTCTCGGTCGGCGCCGCCGTCGTCGTCCTGTCGTCGCTGATCGGCGTGACGCTCGGGCTGCTGGCCGGGTTCTTCAAGCGGCTAGACACGCCGACCGCCCGCTTGATCGACGCGATGATGGCGTTCCCCGACATCCTCCTGGCGATCGCGCTGGTCGCGGCGCTCGGTCCATCGCTTGTGACGGTGATCGTGGCGCTCGCGATCGTCTATGCGCCGCGGCTGGCGCGCATCGTCCGCGCTGCGACCCTGGTGATCCGCGAGTTGCCCTATGTCGAGGCGGCCCGAGCCTGCGGCCACACGACCTTCCGGATCATGACGCGGCATGTCCTGCCGAACATCGTCTCGCCGATCACGGTGCAGGCCACCTTCATCTTCGCCAGCGCCATGCTGGCCGAGGCCGGACTTTCCTTCCTCGGGCTCGGCGTCAGTCCCGACGTCCCGACCTGGGGCACGATGATCGCTTCCGGTCGGCAATATATCGGCCAGGCGGATTGGATGACCTATTTCCCCGGCCTCGCCATCGTGCTCGCCGTGCTGTCCCTGCAGATGGTCGGCGACGGCCTGCGCGACCTGCTCGATCCGCGGCTGCGGAAGGATCTCTGAGATGACGTTCGTGACGCAACAACCTCTCCTCATCGCGAATGTGAGGCCGGTCGCCTTTGGCCCGGCGATCCCCGCTGCGGCGATCGACATCCTCGTCGGCGGCGATGGCAACATCACCGCGATCGGCCCGGCGTTGCCAGCACCGCCCGACGCGCTGCGCGTCGACGGCAAGGGCGCCTTCGTTTCGCCGGGATGGGTCGACCTGCACGTCCATGTCTGGCACGGCGGCACCGACATCTCGCTCAGGCCGAGCGACTGCGGGGCCGCGCGCGGCGTCACGACCATGGTCGATGCGGGCTCGGCCGGCGAGGCGAATTTCCACGGTTTCCGCGAATACGTCATCGAGCCGGCGCGCGAGCGGATCAAGGCCTTCCTCAATCTCGGCTCGATCGGGCTCGTCGCCTGTAACCGCGTGCCGGAACTGCGCGACATCAAGGACATCGACCTAGACCGCATCCTCGAATGCTATGCGGAGAACAGCGAGCATATCGTCGGCATCAAGGTCCGGGCGAGCCATGTCATCACCGGCTCCTGGGGCGTGACGCCGGTCAAGCTCGGCAAGAAGATCGCCAAGATCCTGAAGCTGCCGATGATGGTCCATGTCGGCGAGCCGCCGGCCCTCTACGAGGAGGTGCTGGAGGCGCTGGGGCCGGGCGACGTCGTCACGCACTGCTTCAACGGCAAGGCGGGATCGAGCCTGATGGAGGACGAAGACCTCTTCACCCTCGCCGAGCGCTGCGCCGCGCGGGGCGTCCGCCTCGACATCGGTCATGGCGGCGCCTCCTTCTCCTTCAAGGTGGCGGAGGCCGCGATCAAGCGCGGGCTGATGCCGTTCTCGATCTCGACGGACCTGCACAACCGCTGCATGAACTTCCCGGTCTGGGACCTCGCGACGACGATGTCGAAGCTGCTCTCGGTCGGCATGCCCTTCGATGCCATCATCGAGGCGGTGACCCATGCCCCGGCCTCGGTGATCAAGCTCGCGATGACGGACCGGCTCATGATCGGCGAGAGGGCCGATTTCACGATCTTCGAGTTGGTCGATGGCGATCTCGAGGCGACCGATTCGAACGGCGACGTCTCCCAGCTGACGCGGCTGTTCGAGCCGCGCTACGCGGTGATCGGCGCGGAAGCGATCACGGCCAGCCGCTACATGCCACGCCCGCGCCGGCTGGTCCGGCACAGCCACGGCCTATCGTGGCGTTGACGAAGGTGCCGGCAAGGTCGTCGCGCGGTTTGCAAGGCCCACCGGAAACCGGAGCGGGGCACCGCCGTGGAAACAGCGCGCGGCAGGTATCGAAAGCCCGGACATGACGAAAGCCACGACGACGCAGCCGAGCGAAGACGAGCCCGAGCGCATCGGGCCGCGGCGTTCGCGCGTAAGCGGCATCGACCGTGCCGTGCAGATCCTCGACCATCTCCAGCAGGAGGGGCGAGCCCAGACCGCCTATGAGGTCGCCCGTGCGATCGGCGCGCCGCTATCGACCATCTACGCCATCGTCGAGGACCTGCTCGACAAGAGCCTGCTGACGCGCTCCGGCGAAGGCGGAGTCTGGCTGGGTCCCCGGCTCTACCACTATGGCCTCGCCTATGCGCGCGATCTCCAGGTCATCACCGTGGCGACGCACGAGATGCATGTGCTGGCGCGCGAAGTCGGCGAGACCGTCCAGATCTGCGGCCGCGACGGCGGCATGATGGTGGTCGAGGCGATGGCCGAGGGCCCGGGGCACTTCGTCATCACCTCGCGCGTCGGCACGCGCGTGCCGCTGAACTGGACCGCCTCTGGCCGCCTGCTGGTCGCCGGCCTGGACGAGGCGGAGCGGGCAGCCCTTTTCCGCAAGAGCGCCAAGGCATCGCCGACCGGGCGCGCCGTCACCGACCCCACCGTCCTGCTCGCCCAATCGCGCGACGCGCTCGCCGCAGGCCTGTCGATCCAGGCGGGCGAGTCCGACTATGCGGTCGCCTGTATCGCCGCGCCGGTGCTGGACGAGGCCGGCGCCTGCCCAATCACCGTTTCGATCGTCCTGCCCGAGTTCCGCGTCAACGAGGAGCAATTGACTTTCGTCGAGGCGGTGAAGACGGCGGCGCGGCGTATCGAGGACAAGCTCGGCTGGCGCGTCGGACACTTCGCCGCTGGCCGAAGAAGCGGCTGAAGGCCACTCGCGCCCCGGATTGAGGTATGCGCCCCGAGGCGCGGCCGCGCGTGAGCCTCACGAGGTCGCCAATTTCGCCTCGGACGCCCGGCGCAAGGCTATCGACTGCGATAACGTCCCGGAATATTCATGATGCCCCAGATGGGTACAGGGAGCATTGAGGTTACACCAGATCTCTCCTCCGCATTGCTGTATCCAGCGATCGCAGAAGGCGTAATCCTCACCAATAAAGAGACCGTTTGAGTCTACCATCGTTCCGAACAGATCATAGAATCGATTCAACTGCGGGTTGGAAGAGGCCAGTGGGCCATCCCAGGTGTAGGCGGTATTGGCGAAAGTCGCCACCATGGTTTCGATCATGTCGCGGCGTAACAAAATGACGCCCGCCCCAATTCGGAGAATACGAGCGAATTGTCCGCGTGAAACCGGCGAGCATGTACCCGCGAGCACGCCAGGATTTTCGAACTTGACGTTCCAACGCGTGGCAAGTTGATGAAATGTATCTAGGTCTTTGGGTTGATATCGTGCCGTTTGTTCATTCGCATACGATTTCTGTACGTATGGGATCCCCACAAAAGGTACGTTGAAGCGCAGCATCTCGACGATCGTCTCGCCCGAGAACGCCATGTCGGCATCAACAAACAACAGATGCGTTGCCTCTGGGTTCGACAGGAATTTTGTTATGATTGCATTGCGCGCGTGGTGGATGATAGCGCAACCTTCGCCGAAGAATAGGCTGGCTAACCCGCCGCGTTGTCTGATCCTCTCGATCGTATCCATGATCGTCAGAGCCGTCTCAGAATAAATCTTGCGGTCATACGTTGGGACCGCAATCATCACGTTTGGGTTCACCATTCCTGCCAGGCCTCTTAGGAAAGAGCTGTTTCGAAACGTGATGTTTGTTGAGTCCGCCATTCGAGTTAATCGATAAATTGATGCTTATCAATACAGATTGGCGGTTCCGGTGTGGGCACATCATGACATCCGTCGGTCAGGCAGCTACGTCACCAACACCATATGTGCCGTAAATCTGTCTCCCGGAGTCGAGACTACAGACGCCTCGTGGCCAGTTTTCGCGCTTGTTCCGAGACCATTGCTCTGTTGCAGTTGGGGCGTGCGTACGCCGCGCCGCACAATCCTGGGCGGAGTGGTCCGGAGAGTGTGGCGCAGGACAACGCTCATGCTGATCGGTCTCGGATTACCGGACGGCGGATCGCACTGCGATCGCGATATGGATGCCGTCATCTGTCAGGTGCGATGTGACGCCCATGTCCTGGACGGAGAATCCGCTTCCCGCGGGAAGCGCGATGGCTTGCCCTGGAATGGCGGAAAACCTGCTCATGCTCATCGGCTCGCGCGACCCGAGCGACTTCAGCAGCGCCTCCTTGCGGCACCAGAGCGTGGTGAACTCGGCCGCGGCAGACCGGGGCGGCCTTGTGCGCAGCCACGCGATCTCTTGGGGCGAGAGCGGGCCTTCACGCTCGGAGGGCGGATCGCGCGTCGGTTCGATGTCGATGCCGACGCTGATCCCCTCAGCAACGATGCAGCCAACGCAGCTGCGTGTGTGGGACAGCGAGAAATCGATCGCCGGAACGGCAGCATCGGACCGATCTTCTGAGATCAGGGCAGGCTTCTCGATCAGGGCGGGTTTCTTACCTGGCTGGTGGCTGAGGCGCAGCTCTGCAGGGTTGGCTCCCAGCCGGGACGCGATGGCGAGCCGCAGCAGGCCATGGGCCGCGATATAGGCGTCCCGGTCGGCTTCGAACCGGAAACGTGCCGCGCGCTGCCTTTCCGCCGCGTCCAGCAACCCTGACAGCAAGGCCCAATCGCGACGAGCGATCTGCGCCAGTCTGAGCAGGTGCACGCTGCCTTGCGTGCCCTTTGGCAGCGCATCCATCAATTCGGGCAGCTGTGCCCGGGCGAGCAGGAGGTGCCCGTCCGCGGTGTCGCTCGCCCGCGTCAGTTGGCGCGCCATCCCGGCACCAGCATGGCTTTCATCGACCCGGTAAAGATCTCCGCCATCGCAAGGATGGTCTCGCTCCGGTAATTCGGGCGCGTATAGAAGAACTTCATGCGGAAGCAGTCATCCATCACATAGGCATAGACGTGCAGATGGTAGTCCGCGAGGTTGCCTGCCGCGACCGTATCGGGAACGTCCATCAGCGACGGGTCGGGCGGGAGGAAGCGCACGCCGTCGTAATTATCCTCCCAGACATTGCCGATATACTGGAACAACGTGCGCACCTTGTCCTCGCGCGCCAGGAGCTCGGCCCGCGGATCGCTTGAATAGTAGCGCAGCGCGCTGTGTCCGATGCCATTGTCGGGGATGGCGCGATACTGCGCCGCGACCGCCTCGAGCGCTGCAGCCAGGGCCGGCTCGCTGTCGAGCTCGCCATCGGGCAGGCGGGCGGTGATCGGCGTGTGGGTAATGAACCAGCCGACCGTGCGCGAGGGATCGGCAGCGCGGATGCAGCTCTCCCGGCCATGGGCGACCTTGTGAAAGATCAGGTTGCGCTGGCCCGACAACCGGTTGGCCGTGACGGCGAGACTGGCGACGATGGCGTGGATCAGGGTCGATTGAGCCGCGCCGCCCAGCCGCTCGCGCAGGCCTGCCATCTCGGCCGCATCGAGAACCTCGAAGCCATGGCTGTCGATGTCGCGCTGCAACGCTCCCTCGACCTGCGCATCCTCCGGGAAGGGCATGGCGTCGCTCGCCTCGCCGACCCAGTAATCGAGCTGCGCCTCGGCCTGCGGGCTTCGCGCATAGGCGATCACCTGCTCGACCCATTGGTGATAGGGCGTGGTCTTGGCCGGGAGCACGACCGGCTTGCCGGCTTCGAGGGCATCATAGGCGGTGCGCAGATCCTCGAGCGTGACCTGCAGGGACAGGGCGTCCGTGACGAGCTCATGCATCGTCAGGAAGAGATGGTGGTTGCTGCCATGGGGATCGGCGAACAGGGCGACCGTCATCACGGGGCCGTTTGCAATGTCGAGCGTCGCGTGCAGCCGCTCGATCTCGCTGCCGATGAAGCCGAGCTGCGTCTCAAGGGGCGCTACGGGCAAGGCAAGCACGTGCACCGGGACGCGCTGGGCCTCCGGCAGCGCGATATAGTGCTGCGCATAGTGGCCCTCCGTGCCCTTCGTGAAGCGCAGGCGCAGCGCATCGTGATGGACGACGACGTCATGCAGTGCGCCCTGCAGCAGGGATGGATCGAGCATGGCGCCAAGACGGGTGATGAAGCCGACATTGAACATGTCGGGGTTCGGCCTGGCCCAGGTGAAATAATAGGTCTGCATCGGACTGAGCGGCGAGACCGCGCCGGGGGTGGTCCATGCGCTGGCAACGCTCGTCCTGCCCTCGATCAGGGCGGCGAGAGCGCGGATCGTCGGATAGTCGTGGATATCGGCCGGCGTCAGAACGACGGAATCGGCTCGCGCACGCGCCGCAACGCGAAAAGCCTGGATGGAATCGCCGCCGATCTCGAAGAAGTTGTCGTCCATGCCGACGCGGGACTGCCCGAGCACCGCCCTCCAGATCGCCAGAAGGCGGCGCTCCATCTCGGTCGAGGTCGCGTCGGCTTCCTCCACGACGGGGGCCTCGTCGCTCACCGTCAGGGCGTTGCGATCGAGCTTGCCGTTGGGAAGCCGCGGCAGCGCCCCGATCTGGATGAAGCGCGAAGGCACCATGTAGTCGGGCAGGCGCGTCAGCAGAAATCGGCGCAATTCACTGGACAGGGTGCTGTCGAAGCTGTCGGCAGCCGGCAAGACGCAGAAGGCGACGAGTTGCCGTCCTCCCGCCGTTTCCGCGGCGCTGACGGCGCAGGCACGGATCTTCGGATGGGCTGCGAGCGTCGTCTCGATCTCGCCGGGCTCGATGCGGAAGCCCCTGATCTTGATCTGGAAATCCTTGCGGCCGATATAGTCGAGCTCGCCATCGGGCCGGGTCGAGACCATGTCTCCGGACCGGAACAGCCGCGCATGCTCGCGCTCACCGGGCTCTGCGAACGGATTGGGAATGAAGGCCTGGCCGGTCAGGTCCGGGCGTCCGAGATAGCCTTTCGCAAGCCCTGGGCCTGAGACGCAGAGTTCGCCCGCGACGCCGGGACCGACGGGCTGGAGATGGCCGTCGACGACATGGATGCGCATCCGCCCGATCGGCTTGCCGATCGAGACGATCTTGCCCGTCAATGCAGCGGGGGTGACGGTGCAGCAGGTGGCGTCGGCCGCCATCTCCGAGGAGCCGTAGAGATTGATCAGCGTAACGCTCTCGCCGAGTTCCGTGACCTGGCGGGCAAGGTCGCTCGGAAGCAGTTCGCCTGACGATGTCAGATAGCGCAGACGGGGCAGGCGAGTGCCGGTGGCGCGGGCAGCCTCGATCAGGGCCGCCAGCAGGGATGGCACCAGGATGAGGCGCGTGATGCGCTCATCGGCGAGAAGCTGCAGCAGCTGGAACGGATCGCGCGCTGTCGCATCATCGGCGACGACGCTGGGAATGCCCTTCAGCAGGCCGCCGAGCATTTCCCAGATCGAGTCGACGAAATTGAGCGCGGTCTTGCTGCAGCAGATTTCGCTGCTCTCGAACGGGAATTCCTGCCACATCCATTCAAAGCGGCTGAGCATCGCGGCATGCGAGCCGAGAATGCCCTTGGGTCGACCGGTCGAGCCGGAGGTGTAGACGACATAGGCCGTGCGCTCGGGATCATCGGGCGGCGCTGCCGGTCCGCTGCCCGCTGCCGGCAGGGGCCTGTCGAGATTCAGGAGCGCGCGGCCGGATTCGCAGAGGAAGGCCGCATCATGTGTCGCGTCCAGCGTCAGCACCACGGGCGCGGCTGCGTCCTCCAGCATGAAGCGCAGGCGGTCCTCGGGATAGGACGGATCAAGCGGCACCCAGGCGCATCCCGCCTTGAGAATGCCGAGGATGCCCGCGACAGCCGCAATGCCGCGTGGCATGCACAGGCCGATCAGCCTTGCCTCGGATGTGCTCGCGCCGGCTGGCAGGAGCCGACGGATGGCCGTGGCGATCTCCTGCGCCCAGGCATCGAGCTCGGCATAGCTCAGCCGCCGTTCTCCGGCCTTGATCGCCAGTGCCGTGGGCAGGCGCCGCGCCGTATCCTCGAAAATGCGGTGGAACATGGAAATCCTCGTCAAATCTGGCGCGCAGCGGCAGGCGATGCCTTTGGCGATGACATCAGGAACGCGCTGGCAGCCAGCGTGGCGAGGCACAGCCCGAACGGCGCGAGATAGCTGATCGCGCTCAGGGCGCCGTTGAGAATCGAAGACAGGCCCCAGACGAGCGCATTGATCGCGATCGCGATCCCGAGGACCCAGCCCTGGCGATCATCGCTGACGGCCCGGGAAAACAGGGTGATGATCGCACCATAGGCGACCGATACGGTGATTGCCGTGGGAAAGGCGATGATCCAGAGCAGGTCGAGGCGGGGGACGGCGAGCGAGGCCGCGATCAGCCCGGCAGTGCTCCATAAGGACCATGTCGCGATGGCGCGCGGGTCGAACCGCTTCTCGAGCACGGGCAGACAGAGGCCGTAGGCGATGCAAAAGCCGATGCCGAGCGTGGCCATGAGCAATGAGATGGTGCCCGCATCCTCACCGAACCGGTTCAGCACCAGGCTTGGCAGGAACAGGAAATAGGTCCCCCAGGCGGTCTGCATCAGGCCGAACACCAGCATCAGATGGCGGATGGCAGGATCGCGCAGCGCCGCGCGAAACCCCGCCACTCCCATCAGCAGATTGATCGGCGTCGGGTCGGCCTGCGCGGGAGGTTCGCGTGCCTCCTGGAATGTCGTCGCGATCAGGACGAGGCCGATCAGGGCGCCACCGGCGGTCAGGGCCATCGGAAGGATGAAATCGCTCAGGACCGCAGCGGCATCATGCGAGAACGCGCCGCCGATCAGCGGGCCGACGATGAAGCCGAGCGACGACGCGAACAGGCAGAGGCTGAGCGTGAGCGCGCGCGTCTGGCTGCTGCTCGCATCCACGGCAGCGGCCTGTGCGACGGCCTGGCTGCCTGCCGTGGCCCCTCCGATGAAGCGGCCGATCAGCAGCAAGGCGACGAGATTATAGGCGATGGCGCCGCCGATCAGCGCAAAGCTCAAGGCCATGCCGAGCATGCAAAGGATCAGGATCCGCTTTCGCCCGATGCGGTCTGAGATCTCTCCGAGCACCGGCGCGGCATAGAGCATGACGAGTTCGTAGAGGCCGAGCGCGACGCCGTAGACGAGATAGCGCAGGCCGGCAGGCGCTGCCCCCATCATCAGGGGCTGATCGCCGATGAGCGCCGCGGCAAGGACCGGCACGACGATCGTGTAGCCGATGCTGTCGATCAGGATGATGGCAAGGAGGGGGCCGACGCGCAGGATCATGGAGAGCGTCGTCATGCCGGCACTCGCGACGGCCGCGCCCCGTGCCGGGATCGTGCAGGGGAGGGCTCGTCCCGGCCAAGGATCATGACGTCAAATCTGCCTACCCATCCGGAACCGGCAACGCCTGAACTACCGAATGTTCGAAACGTTACGTCATGAAAACATTCACACGCCCATCTGTTGTGATCTGCCGGAAAGGTCAAGGCGCAAACTCCAGCCGAGCCGCACTTCCCAAGGGTGGCTGTCTTGAGAGGGCTGGCTCGGTTCGCCTGAACCGTTCCGGAGCTGTCGCTCCGTCGATTATTGCTCTGGTTGTGCTGCGATCGGGATTGGCTGCTCGCGCCCGTGGCGGGCATGGGCCGTTTGAGCACATGTGCTGACCCGCGAGGCAGGCCACTTGACAAGGAAGATTCTTGGTGAAACGTTTCCATCAACGATGGAAACGTTTCCACGAGGGGATTGCCATGATTTATGACTCTCTCGATCGCCGTGCTTTCCTCCAGGGCGGGGCGGCAGCCGTTGGCGGGCTGGGTCTGCCATTCCCGGCGCAGGCGGCGGATGAGCGATCCCTGGTCGTGGCTATCCCTTCGAACCCGTCGACCTTCGATCCGATCAACCAGGGCAACCACGATGCCATGGTGGTCAATCAGCTCATCTTCGAGAACCTGATCGAGATCGACGGGGAGGGGCGGCGGCGGCCACTGCTTGCAAAGACGCTGCCCGCGATCTCCGAAGACCGGACCGAATACATCTTCGAGCTGCGGGACGACGTCGCGTTTCAGAACGGACAGCCCTTCACGGCCGAGGACGTGAAGTACAGCTACGACTATATTCTCGACCCGGCCAACAAGGCGCTGCGGCGCTCGGTCTGGACGAATATCGAATCCGTCGAGATCCTGGCGCGTCACAAGGTGCGCTTCAAGATGAAGGCGCCGTTCCGGCCCTTCCTCGACTATATGACCAAATACATGGGTATCTTTCCGGCCGGGAGCCGCGAGAAATACGGCAACGAGATCTTCCAGCAGAGGCCTGAGGGCCTGGGAACCGGGCCCGGCATCTTCGTCTCCGCGCGATCCAACGATGTCGTCGAGTTCCGCCGCAACCCGAATTACTGGCGCAAGGATTTCCCGGGATGGGACCGGTTGCGCGTGCGGATCGTCTCCGAGGAGGCGGCCCGCATCGCGTCGCTCATGTCGAAATCGGTCCACATCATCGGGGCGCCGCCGGTCCGCGACTATCTGCGAGTGCGGCAGGCCAAAGCGCAGGGCATCACCGGGGCGAGCCGTCCGGCGCTCGGCAGCATGATGCTGATGATCCACAACACCCGAAAGCCACCCTTCGACGATCCCGATTTCCGCAAGGCCGTTTCGCTGGCGACCGATCGCAAGACCATCGCCGAGAAGATCTTCAACGGGCTGGTCGAGCCCTCGGCGGTGCCGGCTCCTGCCTCGGCCTGGTGGTACAATGCCAAGGCGGCTGATGTCCTGGCCTTCAACCTTGAAAAAGCGAAGGCTCATCTCGCCAAATCCCGTTATGCGTCCGGGGCCGAATTCGAGTTGCTCTATTCGTCGCAGGGTTATCTGCTGGACGTCGCGGACGCGGCCCTCTTCATCCAGGCATCGCTGGCCCGGCTCGGCATCAAGGTCAAACTCCAGCCGCTCGAGACCGGCCAGCTCATCGAGCAGGTTTTTGGCGGCAACCAGACCTCCGCGCTCATGGCGGTGATCGGTCCCTCCGATCCAACCTTCATCATTCAGGGCATCTATACACCGAACCAGGTGATGACGCGCAGTTCCGGCTACAGCAACGAGCGGCTCAATACGCTTCTGACCGAGAGCTTCCGTGTCGACGACGAAAAGTCTCTGGGACCGATCCTGGCCGATATGCAGGCGATACTGGCGGCGGACTCGCCCTCGACCTGGATCGGCGCGGTCCACAGCTTCAACCTCTGGCGCAGCAATGTGCAGGGCTTCGAGCCGAACACCGGGATCACGCTGCGCCTGACCGATGCGGCCGTGGCCGATCTCCGCTGAGGCGAGAAACCATGTGGTTTGCCAGTCGCATACTCAGCAGTCTTGCCGTGCTCGTCGTGGTCAGCGCGCTCCTCTTCGCGCTCACGCGATTGACCCCGCTCTCGCCCGCGCGGATCGTGCTCGGCACGGACGCCACCGTCGAGCAGATCCATGAGTTCGAGCGCGATCGCGGTCTCGACCGCGCTCTGCCCGCCCAATACGCAGCATGGGTTGCGCAGCTTCCCCACTCGGGCTTCGGCACCTCCTACATCACCGGCCGTTCGATCGATCTCGAGTTGCGCGAGAGCCTGCCGGTCACCGTCGAACTGGTGGTCGCGACCTTTCTCCTGACGCTGGTCGGCGCGATTCCGCTCGGCCTGGTCGCCGGGTTGACGGAAGACCGCTGGCCGGACCACCTGATCAGGGTGCTATCCCTGATGGCGGTGTCGGTCCCGGGATTCTGGCTCGCCCTGATCCTGATCCGTGTCTTTGCCGTCAGGCTGGGCTGGGTGCCGCCGATCGGGATCACGCCGCTCTCGGAAGGCTGGCACGCCCATCTCGCCTCCCTGGTGCTGCCGGCCCTGTCGATCGCGCTCTACTATATCGGTGCGCTCAGCCGCCTGATGCGCGCCTCCGTCATCGAGATCCTGGGCCAGGACTACGTCCGCACCGCCCATGCTCTCGGCTTGAGACGCAGTCTCGTCGCGCGCTACGTGGTGAAGAACGCGCTTCCACCCTTCGTCAGCGTCGCCGGCATGTCGTTCGGCTACATGTTCGGCTGGGCGATCATCATCGAGCTGGTCTTCAACATACCGGGTCTTTCGCGGGCCCTGCTGACCGCCATCACGCAACGCGACTATCCGATGATCCAGGCCACCGTCCTGGTCGTCACGGTGATGTTCATCCTCTCAAATCTCGCTGCCGATCTCATCCAGCGGCTGATCAATCCGAGGCTGAGACATGCTTGACGCCGCGCGTTCGACAGCACCTGCGCCAATGGCATCGGCCGCCGGCATCCGCGCCGTGCCCCGGCTGTCCGGGCTCACCGGCACGATGTGCCGCCTTGCTCAGACGCGCATCGGCCTGGTCGGGTTGGTCATTGTCGGCTTCGTCGTCCTGGCTGCGCTTCTCGCCCCTTGGCTCCCTCTGCACGATCCCCTCGATCTGATGATGGAGCATCGGCTGGAGCCTCCGGGGCCGTCATTCCTGCTGGGCACGGACGAGGTCGGCCGCGACATCCTCGCCCGGCTCGTCTGGGGTGCGCGCGGATCCCTGATGATCGGCGTGCTGACCGTCGCGATCGGCCTCTCCGGCGGGCTCTTGGTCGGTATCCTCTCCGGGTATTACAGCGGCACGCTCGTCGAGACCGTCCTGCTCGGCCTGATGGATATCTTCGCGGCGATCCCGCTGCTCGTCTGGGCGATCGCGATCGTCGGAATCTTCGGCACCGGGTCGGTGCAGCTGGGGCCGCTCGTGCTCCCCAACGAAGCCAAGATCATTCTCCTCGTCGGCTTGCTGTTCATCCCCGGGCTGGCGCGCGTCGCCCACGGCCTGGCCCTGGCCGAGGCCAGGGCGGATTACGTAGCAGCGCGGCGCCTGCAGGGCGCGGGGTCCTGGTCCATCATGGCCAGCGATATCCTGCCCAACATCCTCTCGCCGATCTTCGTCCAGGCGAGCGTCCTGATCGGCATCGGCATCATCATCGAAGCCTCGCTCAGCTTCATCGGTCTCGGCGTGCAGCCACCGACCCCGAGCTGGGGTGGAATGCTGGCCGATGCGCGCTCGCTCGCCTTCTCCGACGAATGGTGGGTCGCGACCTGGCCGGGCCTGGCGATCTTCCTGACCGTGATCGGCTTCAACCTCGTCGGCGACGCCCTGCGGACGGTGCTCGATCCCCGGCGGCGTGATGGGGGACCGGCACTATGAGCGCGCCCGTGCTGTCCCTGAATGACCTGTCCATCGCCTTTGGTCAGGGCGCCGCGGCCCGGACGGTGGTTCACGGCGTCACCCTCCAGGTGCGGGCCGGCGAAAAACTCGCGATCGTCGGCGAGTCGGGCTCGGGCAAGAGCGTCACCGCGCTGGCGATCATGCACCTGCTTGGGCGCTCGGGCCGGGTCGTGGGGGGCGCGATGAGCCTCGAAGGGCAGGACATCACGGCCATTCCCGAGAGCGCCTGCCGCGACCTGCGCGGCCGCAAGGTGGCCATGATCTTCCAGGATCCGATGACCGCCCTCAATCCCGCCTTCACGATCGGCCGGCAGCTCGTCGACGCCATTCGCAGCCATGACGATCCGGGCCCCGGGGCGGCCCGGTCGGAGGCCGAACAGCTCCTCGGCAAGGTCGGCATCGACGATCCGCGCCGCCGGAGCGGCCAATATCCCCATGAGCTCAGCGGCGGCATGCGCCAGCGCGTGCTGATCGCGATGGCCATCGCCTGCCGGCCGCGCCTGCTGATCGCAGACGAGCCCACGACGGCGCTCGACGTCACCGTTCAGGCCCAGGTGGTTGCGCTGCTGCGCGACATCAGCGCGACATTCGGGATCGCCCTGCTGTTCATCTCGCATAATCTCGATCTCGTCGCCGAGTTCTGCGACCAGATCGCGGTGATGTATCGCGGCCGGATCGTCGAATCCGGCAGCACGCAGGCGATCTTCACGTCTCCGCGTCACCCCTACACGCGCCTCCTGCTGGACTCCGTGCCAAGGCCAGGCCGCCCGCTGCGCGCCGCTGAGCCCGGTCGCCTGACCGGGGCCCCCGGCGAAGGCGCCTGCGATTTCCTGCCGCGCTGCCCTCTGGCTGACACGGACTGCAACTTGCGGCCGAGCCTGCGGGGTGAGGGCGGCCATGTCAGCGCCTGCTGGCGGAGCGCCTGAGATGAGCCAAGCCGAAACAGTCCCGCCGCCGCTCCTTGCCGCCGCAGGCGCAAGCCGGCGCTACCCCCTGGCGCGTTCGGCGCTGGCGCGCCTGCTCGACCGGAGGACGACGTCGGCTCTGCTCGGGGCGAGCTTCGACGTCCGGGCCGGCGACGTGCTCGGCATCGTCGGCGAAAGCGGCAGCGGCAAGTCGACGCTCGCGCGGCTTCTCGTCGGGCTCGACCGCCCGAGCAGCGGTCAGGTCTCGTTCGAAGGACGCGATCTTGCGAGCTTTGCGGCCGCGGACTGGCAGCGTTTCCGAAACCGCGTGCAGTTTGTCTTCCAGGGCGCTCACACGGCCTTGAACCCGCGCAAGACCGTCGCGCGCAGCCTGAGCGAAGCCTTCGGCGGGCCGCTCGCGCCGGGAGCGCTCGATGCCCTGCTGGCGCAGGTCAGCCTCGGGCCGGAACTGCTCGATCGGCTGCCGCATCAGCTATCGGGCGGCCAGAAGCAGCGGATCGGGATCGCCCGCGCGCTCGCCCGACAGCCGGAGGTGTTGATCGCCGACGAGCCGACATCGGCTCTCGACGTCTCCGTGCAGAACGAGATCATCGCGCTGCTACAGCAGCTGCATCGCGACAGGCACCTGACGCTGGTGATCATCAGCCACGATCTCGGGCTCGTCGGCGCGTTCTGCGACCGCGTGCTGGTGATGTATGCCGGCAGGATCGTCGAGAGGGGGCCCGCCGCGGAAATCCTGGCGGAGCCGGCGCATCCCTATACGCAGCGCCTGGTCGCTGCCATTCCGCGCGGGCTCGCCGGGCGCAATCGCCCGGCCGAACCGCCACTGCCCGAAGCGGCCCGCCATGGCGGCTGCCCCTTCGAACCCCGTTGCAGCAACCGGATTCCGATCTGTGCGCAAAGCGAGCCACCCGAGGTTCACCTCGGCGATCGGCTCGTCCGTTGTCACGCAGCGCCCATCTCGGTCCAAAACCTAGCGGAGACCAACCTATGACAGCGCGCTCGTTTCGAGTGGGTGCCGATATCGGCGGCACCTTCACGGATATCACCTTCCTGGAGAACGGTCAGACGGTCCATTCGTTCAAACGACCGTCGACGCCCGACGACTACAGCCGCGGCATCGTCGAGGGCGTGCTTGCGTTGCTGGCTCGCATCGGCGGCAAGCCGACCGAGATCGAGGAGGTCGTGCACGCCACGACCGTGGCAACCAACGCGATCCTGGAGGGCAAGGGCGCCACGACCGCGCTGCTGACGACGCGCGGATTCCGCGACGTCCTCGAGCTTGGCCGGCTGCGCATGCCGGAGCTCTACAATCTGAATTACGAGAAGCCGACGCCGCTGGTGCCGCGCCATCGGCGCTACGAGATTGCCGAGCGCATGGGAGCCCATGGCGACATCGTCCTGCCCCTGGACGAGGACAGCGTCGTCGAGGCGGCGCGCAGCATCGCGGCGAGCGACACACGCGCGGTCGCGGTCAGTTTCCTGCACGCTTATGCCAACCCGCAGCACGAGCGGCGGGCCTGCGAGATTCTCGCCGGGATGCTCGGCCCCGAGGTCTTCGTCAGCTGCTCCAGCGATGTCCTGCCGGAGATCCGCGAATACGAGCGTACGAGCACGGTGGTGGTCAACGCCTATCTCGGGCCCGTCGTGCGCTCCTATCTGCGTGCCCTGTCGACGCGGCTGCGCGACGCCGGCATTCACGCACCGCTGCAGGTCATGCAGTCGAGCGGAGGGGTGATGAGTGCCTTGTCCGCGAGCGAGAAGCCGGCCTGCATCATCGAGTCCGGTCCCGCTGCCGGCGTCATCGCCGCCGCCCGCATCGGCGCGGCGGGAAGTTCGAACGATATCATCACGATCGACATGGGCGGGACGACCGCCAAGGCCGCGATCATCGAGCAGGGCCAGCCCGCGCGCACGACGGAGTACGAGGTCGGGGCCGGGATCAACATATCGAGCAAGCTGATCAAGGGCGGTGGGCACGCGGTGAAGCTGCCCTTCATCGACGTCTCCGAGATCGGCGCCGGCGGCGGCAGCATCATCCGGGTCGATGCCGGCGGCCTGATCCAGGTCGGTCCCGACAGTGCCGGCGCCGTCCCGGGCCCGGCCTGCTACGGCACGGGCGGAACCCGCCCGACGCTGACCGACGCGCTCGTCGTGCTCGGCTACATCAATCCGGAATACATCGCCGGCGGCGCCGTGCGCCTCGATGCGGAGCGCTCGCGGCGTGCGATCAGCGAGCAGGTCTGCGCCCCCACGGGGCTCGACCTCGAGACGGCCGCCCATGGCGTCTACGCCATCGCGGCCTCGACGATGATGCGAGCCGTCAAGGCGGTCTCGACCTATCGCGGCCGCGATCCGCGCGACTTCACCCTCTTCGCCTTCGGCGGCAACGGTCCGGCGGTGGCCGCCGAGATCGCGCGTCTCCTCGACATGAAGCGTGTCGTCGTCCCGTCCCATCCCGGCGTCTTCAGCGCGCTTGGCCTGCTCTACTCGACGACCGAGCACGACCTGATGCAGACCTATTTCTGCGCGCTTGAGGCGATCGATTCCGACAGGCTCGATACGGCCTACCGCAAGCTCGAGACCAGCATGTTCGCCGGCCTCGAGGCCGATGGCTTCACCAGAGCGGACATCGAAATCGACCGCCTTGCCGACCTGCGTTACGCCGGACAGGCCTATGAGCTGACGATCGGGCTGACAGACCGTCCGGGCGACCCCATCGACATCGCCGCCATGGGCGCGGCCTTCCACCGTGAGCACAAGCAGACCTATGGCCATGCATCGACGAGCGATCCGCTCGAGATCGTCAATATCCGCGTGACCGGCCGTCCCCGCAGCGACAGGACCGACGCCTATCGGCCGTCAGCCCCGGACGCGCGAACGGGGGTGGCGGGTTCTCCATCGATGCGGACCTGCTGGTTCGGGCAGGACTGGGGGCACCTGGAGACGCCGATCATCACGCGTCTCGACCTCGCGGCCGGCGACCGGGAAAGCCCGCTGATCGTCGAGGAATACGACGCCACCTGCGTGGTTCCTCCTGGCTGGACGGCGGGTCTCGACGAATTGGGCAATCTCGTACTCACAGCCTCGGAAAGGTGACGTCATGCTCGCCCCTCACAGTGCCCCCCATTCTGCCCCTGAAATCTCGCGCTCCGATCCGGTAACCCTGGAGATCGTCAAGAACGCGCTCGCGTCCATCGCCGACGAGATGGCGCTGGTCATCCTGCGCAGCGCCTATTCGCCGATCGTCCGGGACTCGATGGACTACTCGACGGCGCTCTGCGATCGAAACGGCCTGATCATCGCCCAGGGCCTGACCAATCCGGTGCATCTCGGCTCGTTCCCGAGCGTGATGGTCAACATCCTGAAACGCTTCGGCGGGACGATGCAGCCGGGCGACGGCTACATCACCAACGACCCCTACGGGGCCGGAGGCATGCATTTGCCGGACGTCTATCTGGTCAAGCCGGTGTTCCACGCCGGCCATGTCGAAGGCTTCGTAGCGAGCCTCGTCCACCACACTGATCTCGGCGGCATGGCGCCGGGCAGCATGGCCCTGCATGCCACTGAGATCTTCCAGGAAGGATTGCGGATCCCGCTTATCAAGGTGATGCACGAAGACCGGATGGACGAGAACCTCCTGGCTTTCCTGGAGGTCAATTCCCGCGTTCCGGAACAGGTTCTGGGCGATCTTCGGGCCCAGATCGCCGCCTGCGCCGCCGCCGAACGCGGCTTCGGCAAGGTGCTCGAAAAATACGGCGCGCCGGCCATGCGCGGAATGCTGGCGGAACTGCACGACTACGCGGAAAAGCTCGTCCGCGACGAGATCCGCGCGATGCCTGACGGCGTCTATGAGGCCGAGGATTTCATCGACGGCCTCGGCGAGGGCGGCGGGCCGATCCGCTTCAAGGTCACGATCACGGTTGCAGGCGACGAGCTTGAGATCGACTGGACGGGAACCAGCGGGGAGGTGCCGGGCGCCATCAACGGACCTGTGGCGATCACCTATTCGGTCGCCTATGCCGCCTTGCGCTGCGCCGTCCAGGCGGCGGTTCCAAACTGCGAGGGTTATACGCGGCCGGTTCGGGTCGTGGCTCCGCTCGGCACCATCGTCAACCCGCGTCCGCCGGCGGCCTGCGCAGCCCGCGGCGTCATGGCCTATCGGATGCTCGATGTGCTGTTCAACGCGTTTGCCCAGATCGTGCCGGACCGGATGCCGGCCGCCGGCGAAGGCGGACCATCCGCCGTGTCGCTCAGCGGCATCCACGAGGGGAAGACCTGGCTGATCACCGATGGCATTCTCGGAAGCTGGGGCGGCCGGGCCACGAAGGACGGAGTCGACGGTATCGCCAACCCCGGCGCGAACCTCTCGAACATGCCGATCGAACTGATCGAGGCACGCTATCCCTTGCGGATCGAGAGCTATGGTCTCGTCGCCAATTCAGGCGGTGCCGGCCGCCGCCGTGGCGGCATGGCGATCACGCGCTCGTACCGTATCCTCGGGGATGACGCGCAGCTGACGATCCGTTCCGACCGGCGCGCGCATCTGCCGCCGGGCCTCTTCGGCGGATGTCCGGGCTCTCCATCGCTCAATATCATCGATCGGAACGGCACGACTGAACTGCTCCCGGTGATGCCGATGCGGACGCTCGCTCTCAGCAAGGGCGATCTCTTCACCCATGTCGCCCCGGGTGGGGCAGGCAATGGCGATCCGCTCGAGCGTGACCCGGACCATGTCGCAGCCGATGTCCGCGACGGCCGCTTCACCAGGGAGTTCGCCCGCGACGTCTATGGTGTCGTCACCGGAGCGAACGGTCGCGCAGACCGGGTCGCAACGGACATTCGTCGCGATGGCCTGGCGTCCGATTTGCCGAAACTGGCGGAAGCGCAGCTCCGTCTCTTCATGGAAGGGGATCAAGGCCGGGCGGCGCTGAGCCCGGAATATGAGGGAGAGCTGGCATGACGGCGCAAGTCGCACTCTCGGCAATCGATCCGGGCCACAACCGGACCGATTGCCGCCGGCACGATCTCGCCCGGCTCCTGCGCCCAAGCTGGGCGGAGCTCGATTTCGGTGCATTGAGCCGGAATGTCGCGGCAACGCGCAGTCTGGTCGGACGGGATGTTCGCATCTACTTCGTCTGCAAGGGCGACGGCTTCGGCTTTGGCGCCGCCGCGGTCGCGAAGGCCGCGGAACGGGCCGGCGTCGACGGCTTTTGCGCCGGCAGCCCTGACGAAGTCGTTTCGATCCGCAGCACCGGCACGACGCTTCCCGTCCTGTTGTTCGCGTCGACCACGCCGGGCGATCTGCCGGCCGCCGCCAGGCTCGGCGCCACGGTCACGGTCCAGAGCATGGCCGATATGGACGCGGTGCTGACGGCTGGCGAGCGGATCGAGGTCTTTGTCGAGGTCGATTGCGGGCTCGGCCGCTACGGCCTGCGCCCCGAGCAATGGCCCGGCGTGCTGCAGCGTCTTCGTGCCGCCGATCATGTCAGGGTGCGCGGCCTGTACTCGCATCTCAGCACTCCGGATGATCCGGGCGTCAGCAGGCGCCAGGCAGAGCTCTTCCGGCAGGCGGCAGCCGCTGCTGCGGCAGCCGGCCACGACGATCTCATCCTCATGCTGGCGTCGAGCCGGGTGGTGCTGGCCTATCCCGACATGCTCTTCAATGCGGTCGACCCTGGGCGCCTGATCTATGGCGGCGGGCTTGACGAGCACTGGATGGAGAGCGGCGGCCTCTCGCCTCTGCTCACCGCCGTGAAATCCCGGATCATCCAGGTCCAGGAGCATCCTCCGGGAACGGTGCTGGGGATCGGCTATGGCGCGCCGATCGCCATCGAACGCGGCATGCGGACCGCGGTCGCGCCGATCGGCTTCTGGGATGGGCTGAACCATGTTCCGCCGCTCGGGGAGGTTCTGATCCACGGCCAGCGCTGCCCCGTGCTCGGGCGCCGGACCTTTCAGCATTCGGTCATCGACGTGACGGGGATCTCCAACGTCGCCCCCGGCGATGAGGTCGTGGTCCTGGGGCGGCAGGGCACCGACGAGATCTCGATCCATGATCTCGCGGAGGCGATCGGCATCACGGTCATCGAACTGGTCCCGCGGCTCGCGCGCTCCTTGCCGCACGTGTATGTCGGCCAGGGGCAGGAGAGGGACGGTTGGCGTGGCTAAGATGGGGACGAGGCAGTCGGCGGACGAGCCCAGGCCGATCACGATCAAGGACGTCGCGAGCCGGGCCGGTGTCGGGCTCGGCACCGCTTCACGGGTTCTCAATGGCAACGAGAATGTCGCGCCTCATTTGCGCGAGCAGGTTTTCAAGGCCGTCCAGGACCTGGGCTATCACCCCAATTCCGTGGCGCGCTCGATGCGGCTCGGCAAGAGCTACGCGGTCGGCTGCCTCGTCACGGATATCCGCCAGCCCATAGCCGCTGAAATGATCGCGGCCGCGGAAAACACCCTGCGTCGCGCCGGCTACACGCTGATCGTCGCCAGTACGCATTTCGACGACAGCCGCGAGGCCGAGATCCTGTCGCTGCTGCAGAACCGCGTCGTCGACGGCATGCTCCTGGCGGTCAATCGCGACAATGATCCGGAGACGGCGCGGCGGCTTACCGCCATCACCATTCCCATGGTGCTCTGGGAGCGCAGCCCCGATGGCGGTTTCGATACCGTCCTGACGGAGCATCGTGTCGGCGCTCGCAGGGCAACCGAGCATCTGCTCGCGCTGGGGCACCGCGAGATCGCGCTCGTTGCCGGTCATCTCGACACCTGGGTCGGCCGGGAGCAGCGCGCCGGATTCGATGCTGCGTTCACGGACCGGGGGCTGGAACCGCCGGCAGGCCGTATCTTCGAGGTGGGCGCATTCGGGGCTCGCAAGCTTGAGGCCCTATGCCGTGGCGAGCGGCCGATCACGGCGATCATCGCCAATATCGACGAGATCCCCGGTATCCTGCATTTCTGCGCGAAACGCGGCCTCGTGCTGCCGCGCGACATGTCGATCGTGTCGATCGGTGACGCCAGTATCCTGGAAGTCATGACGCCATCGATCACGGCCGTGCGCGGCAATGGCACGAAAGTAGCCCAGCTCGCAGCCACGCTTCTGCTAAAGAAAATGTCCGACAAGCAGCCGGAAACGGCATCGGAGCGCTTATCCGTCGGCATGCAACTCAAGGTCCGGCATTCCACGGCGCCTTTGAACGATGGCGGCGGCGGGCATGTCTAGCGTCCGCAAAATCGTTGCTGATCACTGATCGATCGTCTCGGCTCCACGATGGTGGAGAGGAAAGTCATGATGTCCCTCCATGTCAGAACACCGACTTACCACTCGTCTGCTCTCTCCCGGGCGAGCGGGCGAAGGGTGTGGCTGAAGCTTGAATCCCTTCAGCCCTCGGGGTCCTTCAAGCTCCGCGGAATTGGCCTTGCGTGTCAGGACCATGCCAGGCGCGGGGTCAGGCGTTTCGTCAGCTCGTCTGGCGGCAATGCCGGGATCGCCGTCGCCTATGCCGGGCGTGAGCTCGACATCCCCGTCACGGTTGTCGTCCCCGAGACGACATCGCCAAGGGCCTGTCGCCTGATCTCGGACATGAAGGCCGACGTCCTGATCCACGGTGCGTCCTGGCAGGAGGCAAACGAGCGCGCGCTTGCGATGCTGGGCGACAGCGATGCGTTCATCCACCCCTTCGACGACCCGGTGGTGTGGCGGGGGCACTCGACGATCATCGATGAGGTGGTCGAGGATGGAGTGCAGCCTGACCTCGTCATCCTCTCCGTCGGCGGCGGCGGATTGCTGAGCGGCGTCATCGAAGGCTTGCAGCGCCACACGCTGAACTGTCCGGTTCTTGCGGTGGAGACGACGGGCGCGTCCTCCTTTGCCCAGTCGGTTGCCCGGGGCGAGCGCATCGTTCTGCCAGCGATCGAGAGCATCGCCACCTCGCTCGGTGCGCGCCAGGTCTCGGAGCATGCCTTTGCTCTCCTTGCACAGCATCGCATCGACTGCGCCGTGGTCTCGGATCTTCAGGCGGTGGAGGCGTGCCTGCGGTTCCTGGACGACCATCGCATCCTGGTCGAACCAGCATGCGGGGCGAGTCTCGCCACGCTTTACCAGAATGTCGCGGAACTCGCCGATTATCAAAAAATACTGGTCATCGTCTGCGGCGGGGCGACATCGACGGTGGAGCAATTGACTGCATGGCGCCACGGCCTCGCGTCAGAAAGTGAAATCTAGGACGAGGCCTGTGTTTCCGCAGCGCGTGTCAAACAACGATTGAAATTCAACTTGGGGTGATTGTGATGTCGGTCGATATTCGGGGCGAATACATCGCGAGAGCGGCCCTCGTTGTCATGCATTATCAGGTCGACGTGTTCGAGATCCTGTTCGGGGAGAAGCCATCGCCCTTGCTGGATCGGTGCAACGCACTGATCCGGCGCTGGCGCGCCACGGGCCGGCCGGTGCTGTTCCCGAATTTTTCGCTGGGCGCAGACTATGAACATGCCCCGCCGGGAACCAACCGCCAGATCACGCCCTATCTCCCGAGCGGACGATTTCGCACCGGTCTGCCCGTCGCGGGCCTCGCGATCGAGCGGGGCGACCTCGTCTATGCCTGTCCGCGCGCCAGCGTCTTCCACGGCACGTCACTCGACGCCGACCTTCGCACGCGCGGTGTCAGCACGCTCGTCATGGCCGGGATCAGCACCACCGGCGTGGTCCTGTCCAGCGTCGCCTGGGCCTGTGATGCGGATTACGATCTGCGTCTGGTTCAGGACTGCTGCTTTGATCCGGATCAGGAGGCCCATGACGCCCTGTTCCGCTCCGGGTTCGGCGGACGCGTCCTGGTCCTGTGAGGCGGAATGCAGCTTGACCTGCGGCGGGACGCTGGGCCGTTCGAAGGACGCGGAGGGAGGGGCCGACGCGCAGGATCACAGGCAGCGTCGTCATGCCGACAATCCCAACTGGCGCGCCCTGTGCCCGGATTTCGCGGGGAAGGGAACCGCGAGCGGACACCGCAAGACCCCGGTAGAGTGTGCCAGGCTTGGCGGATGCTGACAGGCGTTGCCTGTCTGTCAGCGGGGCGGCTTGTCGGACTCCGAGGATGCCGATGGCGTTGGCTGCGGACTGGCCGCCTTGGCGGTGGGGCCGGGGTCCGGAACCGCCTCGGCCATTGCGATGGCGTCGCTCTCGATCGAGGCGGCGAGGCGGCGGTAATCGTCGAAGTTGAACATCGCGCAGCGCCCGTCCTGGGACCACTGGGTGATCACCTCCCAGACGAGATCGTACTCCTCGCAGACGCTGCGAAACCGTAGATCCTGCATTCGTGCGAAGCGATTGCGGAACGCAGGAATCTTAAGCATGAGACGGGCAAGCCCGCGTTCTTGAGCCGACATGGTACGCCCCTCGTGAACCCACCAGAAGACATAGGCAAGGAACGCATAGGCAAGGGCGGAAGGCGGCAGCGATATCGAGTGTCGCAATTTCTGCCGGGAATACTGACACGAAGCGACATCCGCTTCAAATATACTTTCAAGTGACGTCGACCATTTGTGTATGGGATGCGGGATCGTAGTTAAGGCAGGTTTGCCGGATTCGCAGAGAGTCGCCACCGGGTTTCCAATGCTGCGTTCAAAGCAACGATTTGGACCGGCTGCGTTGCCGTCAGCCCTTGGCGCGCGCGGGCGTGGTGCGAGACGGAACGGGGCGGGTTTAGTCCAGCCTGATCAAGAAAGATCCCGCGCGACGTCCAGAAAGGCCTTGATCGCCTTGTTGTCCCGGCGTTCGCTCAAGCAGATCAGGGATTCCTCCATCAGGATCGGCGGCCCGTCGAGGGCGATGCGCACCAGGCCGCGATCGCCGCGCAGCTCGGCCTCCGAGACGAAACCGATGCCGCCACTCGCCGCCACGATGTCGAGCGCAGCCTCGCGCCCTTCGACCTCGATGGCGTAGGTCAGCCTGACGCCGGTCTCGG
Source organism: Allobosea sp. 2RAB26 (assembly GCF_052115465.1). Taxonomy (NCBI): domain Bacteria; kingdom Pseudomonadati; phylum Pseudomonadota; class Alphaproteobacteria; order Hyphomicrobiales; family Alloboseaceae; genus Allobosea; species Allobosea sp. 2RAB26. The sequence continues at coordinate 292,281 of NZ_JBFRGS010000009.1, forward strand.
ACGCGCGCTGTTCGAGCAGCCGGCGCGTCCGCGAGCCGCTTTCCCGGATCACGAGCGCCATGCCGGCAAGCTCCGCCAGCGACAGCGACCGGCGCGCGGCAAAGGGATGGTCGGCTGCGACGACGGCGATGATCCGCGCTGCATTCAGCGCAATGATCTCGAAATCACGGTGCGGGGCCATGTCGCCGAGGACGCCGATATCGGCCTCGTAGCTTTGCAGTTGCGCCACGATGGTCTCGGTATTGCCGGCGCTCACCGTGATCCGCACACCCGGATAGATCTCGCGGAACGCCGTCAGCACATGCAGGACATGATGGACGGAATCGGCCGCGAGCCGCAGGGTCCCGAGCCGCAAGGCGCGCGACTCTAAGAGCAGCCCGCGCGCCTGGTCCTCGGCATCGAACAGGCGGTGCGTGATCGAAAGCAGCCTTTCGCCCATCGCGGTCAGGGCGATCTGCCTGTGCTGCCGGCTGAACAGCAGCACGTCATACTCCTCCTCGAGCTTGCGGACCTGATCGGAGATCGCCGGCTGCGTCAGGTTCAGCTCGCTCGCGGCGCGTGAGAAGCCGCCGGCGAGCGCGACCTGGTGGAAGGCACGGAGCTGGACATAGCGCATGGCGGGATCCGGGCAGGGTGGAGCCGGGGAGGCGATACGCATCAATGCAACGATTCAATTTATGGGTCGATCGAAAATAACGATTTTTCAGATGCTGTATTGCCGACGATGATGCCGACATCGAAAGCAGTCGCCAGGGGAACAACACGCCGCAACGCCGGTGCGTCGCCTTGGCCCGGGAGTTTCAGATATGTCAGGTCTTTCCGCCAAGCTCGTGCATACCGAAGGCGAGTCGAACACCTCGGCGGCGCGCGGCGCCTGGTCGGCGCGGCTCGATGACAAGGCGACGCAGAGCCTGCTGAAGCGCGACGCGGACGCCTTCCTGCACCAGAGCCTGTCGAGCCCCTGCGTCACGGCGATCGCCAAGGCCGAGGGCATCTGGATCCAGGACACGGCCGGGCGCCGCTACATGGATTTCCATGGCAACAGCGTCCACCATATCGGCTATGGCCATCCCCGCCTGAAGGCTGCGATCAAGCAGCAGATCGACGATCTCTGCTTCGCGCCGCGCCGCTTCACCTGCGAGCCCGCGGTCGAGCTGGCCGAGACGCTGGGCCGCCTTGCCCCGGGCGATCTCGGCAAGGTGCTGTTCACGACGGGCGGTTCGGATGCGGTGGAGGTGGCGCTCAGGCTCGCGCGCGCCGCAACCGGGCGCTTCAAGACCTTGTCCTTCTGGGATGCGTTTCACGGTGCGGGCTTCGGCGCCTCGAGCGTCGGCGGCGAGGCGACCTTCCGCTCCGGCATTGCCGGGCCGCTCCTGCCGGGCGCGGAGCATGTCGCGCCCTGGGCGAACCATCACTGCGCCTATGGCCATAACAGCCTGGAGGATTCGGCTCGCGCCTGCGCCAGCATGATCTCCTATGTGCTCGGCCGGGAGGGCGATTTCGCGGCTCTCGTCGCCGAGCCGATGCGGGCGACCCCGAACCCGCCGGCGCCCGGCTTCTGGAAACTGGTGCGTGAGGCTTGCGACCGCCACGGCACGCTCCTGATCTTCGACGAGATCCCGACCGGGCTCGGCAAGACCGGCCGCTTCTTCACCAGCGAGCATGACGGGGTGACGCCGGACATTCTCGTCGTCGGCAAGGCGCTGGGCGGCGGCATCCTGCCGATCGCCGCGGCGATCGCGCGGCGCGACCTCGATGTCGCCGGCGATTTCGCGATTGGCCACTACACCCATGAGAAGAACCCGGTGACGACGCGCGCGGCGCTGACCACGATCGCGATCATCCGCGAGGAGGGTCTGCCGGAGCGCGCAGCTGAGCTCGGTGGCCTGGCGATGGCGCGCCTGCGCGCCTTCGGCGAGGGCTCGCCCCATGTCGGCGACGTGCGCGGGCGCGGGCTGATGTTCGGGGTCGAGATCGTGGCCGACAAGGCGGACATGGCGCCCGACAACGCGCTCGCCGAACGGGTCTATTATCGCTGCCTCGAAGCCGGGCTGAGCTTCAAGATCAGCCAGGGCAACGTGCTGACGCTCTCGCCGCCGCTGGTGATCCCGCAAGCCGACCTGGACCGCGCGCTCGACATCGTCGAGACCGCGATCGCGGCCGGCTGAGGCGCCTCTGACTTCCCGACCGAAAGGGTCCGCTATGAAAGCCGTCCGCACGGACCGTGAACTGGAATGCCCCGAGATCGACGCCGGCCTGCGAGCCCGCGGCGTCGAGCTCGTCACCTTGCCCGATGGCATCCCGGAGGCCGCGCTGATCGAGGCCGTCGCCGACGCCGAGCTGATCCTGATGTGCTACACGCCGATCACGGCTCGCGTCATCGCGGCTGCGCCCAGGCTCAAGGGCATCGTCAAATACGGCGTCGGCATCGATGCGATCGATATCCCCGCCGCAAGCGCGCGTGGCATCCCGGTCGTCAATGTTCCTGAATATGCCGAGGAGACCGTCGCGGAGGGCGCCTTCGCCCTGATGATCGCGCTGGCCAAGCGCCTGCCCGAAATCGGCCGCGCCATGGCGACTGAGGGCTGGATCTGGCCGGAACAGCGCTGGATCGGCCGCGATATCTCCGGCGCCACGCTCGGGCTCGTCGGTGCTGGCAAGATCGGCCGCAGCATGGCCCGGATGGCGGGGCAGGGCTTTCGGGCCCGGGTTCTCGGCTACGATCCCCATGTCGACCGGGCAACGCTCGCTGAGGCCGGCATCGAGAAGGTCGACGATCTGCATGCGATGCTGCGCCAATGCGATTTCGTCTCGCTCCATTGCGTGCTGAACGCGGCGACGCGCGGCTTGATTGGCCGCGCCGAGCTCGCCTGCCTGAAACCCTCCGCCGTGCTGGTCAACGTCTCCAGGGGAGCGCTGATCGACGAGGCGGCGCTCGTCGAGGCCGTGCTGGCCGACCGTCTCGTCGGCGTCGGGCTCGACGTCTATTCGACGGAACCGCTGGCCAAGGCCGGGCATGTGCTCAGCCCGCTCTTTGGCCGCGACGACGTCATTCTCTTCCCGCACCTGACCTTCTTCACGGTCGAGGCGATGCGGCGCCTCTCGGAGGATACGCTCGCCCGCTGCTTCGAGGTTCTCGACGGGCGGCCGGTCGAGGTGCGCTCGCGTGATCCACGGCTCCGCGCGCAGCGCGAGAACGTCGCCTTCGCCTGACGCGCAAATGTACCCGCTTCACCCGGGCGGCTTCATCCCGACCGCAGCGCGCGGATGTCGCTGCGGTCGTCCGGCAGCTTGGCCGTGACGTCGAAGAAGGCTTTGACGACGGAACGCATCCGCTCGCTCTTGAGGCAGGCGACATAATCCGTGCTCGCCACCTCGCCATCGCTGAGCTGCAGGGTGGTGAAGCGTCCGGAGCCATAGGCTTCGAGCTCCCAGACGATGCCGTGGCCGAGGCCGGCCGCCACCGCCTCGCACAAGGCCTCGCGGCTGCCCAGTTCGAGGACATAGCGCGGCTTGGCCTTGGCGCGGGCGAAGGCGGCGTCCACGAGCTTCTGCGTCATCGAGCCGTCTTCGCGACCGATCATCGCCTCGCCGTCCAGCTCGGACAGCGAGATCGATTGGCGACCGGCCCAGCGGTGGCTGTTGGCGACGATCACCACGCCGCGGTGATGCCAGAGCGGCATCGCGTGGATATGCGGATGGTCCGCGACGGCGGGCAGGATGCCGATATCGACATGGCGGTCGAGCAGCGCCTGCCGCACCATCCGGCTGTTGCCGGTCGAGACCGAGAGCCTGACCCGCGGATGCAACGCCATGAAGCGGGCGAACAGGCCCATCACGATATGGGGGCCGTCCACAGCCAGCCGCAGGCTGCCATCCTGCAGTTCCTGCGACGCCGCCAGCGTTTCCTCGATCAGCTCGTCCAGGCTCGCGAGCTGGCGCGACAGCGAATAGAGCCGCTCGCCCGCCTCGGTGAGCCGGACACGCCGTCCTTCGCGATGCAGCAGCTTGATGCCATGCCGCTCCTCCAGGGCTTTGACCTGGATCGTCAGCGCCGGCTGCGTCAGCCCGAGCACCTCGGCTGCCCGCGAAAAGCTGCCTTCGCGCGCCACCGCATCGAAGGCCCGGATCTGCGTGTAGATCATCGGTGATCGCACTCGTACCCATTAATTTCTCTATGTATCGATATAAAACTTCTAATTTGTCTAATAGTTTTAGCGCTGCGACGTTCGGCTCATGGATCAACCCGAGGCGAACATCGTGGACAGCGCAGAAACACATTCGCAGGCAGCAGCAGCACTCGCGCTGGCCAGGAGCCGGCGCGCCCAGAGCGTCGCAGCCCTGGCCGAGATCGTCCGGATCCGCAGCCTCACGGGAGAGGAGGGGGCGGCGCAGGGGCGCATGGTCGAGATCCTGTCTTCCGCCGGGGCTGCCGTCACGCAGGCCGAGCCGGATGTCGAGGCGATGTTCAAGGCCTTCCCCGATGTCGCGCAGTATCCGACGCATTGGCAGCACGACCTGATCCTGCCCTATGCCGGGCTCCCGACCTTCGAGGCCCTGCGCGACAGCGGCCTCGAGCCGGTGCTGAACTATGATGGCAGGCCCAATGTCGTCGGCACCTGGCGGGGCACGGGCGGCGGGCGCTCGCTTATTCTCAACGCCCATATCGATACGGTCACCGTCGAGCCCCTGGCGCAATGGACGCGCGATCCCTTCGGCGCGGAGATCACTGACGGCCTGATGTATGGCCGCGGCACCTCCGACATGAAGGGCGGTCTGATGGCCGCGCTGCTGGCGATGCGCTATCTCAGCGAGGCCGGAACGCGCCTGAACGGCGACGTCACGCTGCACTGCGTCGTCAACGAGGAGCATGCCGGCAACGGCACGCTCGACCTCGTCACGCGTGGGGCTGCGGCCGATGCGGCCGTGGTGCTGGAACCGACCAGCAACACCATCGCCTACAGCCATCCCGGCGGTCTCTACTGGCAGGTCACGCTGAGCGGGGTCCAGCGCTCGCCGGGCGCGCGCTGGAACGGCGGCACGCTGGAGGGGCTGGGAGCGGTCGACATGCTGCCGCCGGTGATCGAGGCGCTGCTCGGGCTCGAGCGCCGCTACAACCAGGGCACGCCGGCCGGCGCCAAGCCGCCCTTTTCACTGACCATGGGCAAGATCGCGGGCGGCCATTACGAGACGGTTACGGCCGGGGAGGTGGTGATCAAGGGCGGTGCCTATTTCGCGCCCTCGCTCGGTGCCGTGACCGATATCATGGATGGTTTCCGTGACGCGATCGCAGGCGCCAACGCCGCCGACGAGAGGCTGCGCCGCCATCCCGCCAGGCTCGAATTCCTGCATCATGACGACAGCACGGATCAGCCCGCTGACCTTCCCGTTGCGCGTGTGATGGGGGAGGTGCTGGCGCGACGGGGGGGAGACGGCACGGCCTATCCCGGCCATTTCTGTTGCGACATGCGCCATCTCGTGAACCAGGGCGGAATCCCGAGCATCATCTTCGGGCCGGGCTCCATCGCCCAGGCGCACAAGCCCGACGAGCATATTCCGATCGACGATTTTCTCGCGGCGATCGAACACCTGATCGCGTTCATCGCGGAGTGGTGCGGCACGGAACGGTAGGAGGCGGCCCAGCAAGGGTTCGCCCAATCATAAAGGGGATGTCCAGACATGGGTATGAGCAGGCTTCCGGCTATCCTCGCAGCAACGCCGCTGGCGCTCGCTCTTTGCGGCGCCGCTGCGCTGGCACAGAGCTGTCCCAAGACCGGCGGGACGCTGACCTATGTCTATTCGCTCGAGCCGACCTCGCTATCGACGATCGCCACCTCGGCCGTTCCGGTCGCGCTGATCTCGACCAAGATCTATGAGAGCCTGCTGACCTATGAGGGCCCGGCCCTGACGCCGAAGCCGGGCCTCGCCGAATCCTGGACGATCTCCGACGACAAGAAGACCTATACGTTCAAGCTGCGGCCGGGCGTGACCTGGCATGACGGCAAGCCCTTCACGGCGCAGGATGTGAAGTTCAGCGTCGAGGACATCATCCGCCCCTATCATTCCCGCGGAAAAGTCTATTTCGGCGACGTCGAGGCGGTCGAGACGCCCGATGACCTGACCGTGGTGTTCAAGCTCAAGGCGCCGGTGCCGTTCTTCATGAACGTCTTCCAGCCCGGCGAGGCGCCGATCATGCCAAGGCACGCCTTCGACGGCGTCGACGTGAAGGCGGTGGCTGCGGTCCGCGCTGCGCCGATCATGCAGAACCCGGTCGGGACCGGCCCGTTCCGCTTCAAGGAATGGCGCAAGGGCAGCCACATCACGCTGGAGCGCAATCCAGGCTACTGGCGCAAGGGCTTCCCCTGTCTCGACCAGGTCGTGCAGCGGATCATGCCGGACGGCGCGGCGCGCGCCATCGCCATCGAGACCGGCGAGGTCGATCTCGCCCCGATGAGCAGCCTGCCCGAGGCGGAGGTGCAGCGGCTCGAGAAGATCCCGGCGCTGGAGGCCTCGCAGGCCGGAGCCGAGGCGCTCGGTCCCAATCTCTGGCTCGAGGTCAACATGCGCGATAAGCCGCTCGCCGATCTCAAGGTCAGGCAGGCGCTCAGCCTCGCGCTTGACCGCGAGCGCATCGTCGATGTGATCTGGTACGGCCAGGGCAAGCCGGCGCGCGGTCCCGTCGTCAGCACGAACTCCGCCTTCAACACGGCGCTGAAGCCCTATGAGTACAACCCGCGCAAGGCCAACCAGCTTCTCGACGAGGCCGGCTATCGGCGCGGTGCCGACGGGGTCCGCTTCAAGATCACCCAGCATTTCCTGCCCTATGGCGAGAACTGGGCCCGGCTCGGCGAATATGTCCGCCAGGAGCTCGGCAAGGTCGGCATCGCGGTCGAGACCCAGAGCGCCGATCTCGGCGGCTGGCTGAAGGCCGTCTACACCGACTGGAGCTTCAATCTCACCAGCACCTTCTCGCATAACTATTCCGATCCCTCGATCGGCGTGGAGCGCACCTTCCATTCCGACTTCATCAGGAAGGGCGCCACCTTCACCAACTCGATGGGCTACCGGAATGCGCGGGTCGACCAGCTCTTCGGGCTCGCCGCCCGCGAGATCGATCCGGCTGCCCGGAAGAAGCAGTTCGACGAGCTGCAGCAGATCCTGCACGACGAGCTGCCGGTGATCTTCCTGATGGAGATGTCCTACACCCATGTCTGGAACCGCAAGGTGAAGGGTCTGATCACCAACGGCATCTCGATGTATTCATCCTGGGACGGGGTCTCCAAGGACTGATGGGAACGCTGATGCGCTCGCGCCCCGTCATCACCTCCTCGTTCCGGGAAACGGCCTGATGTCCTCCCTGTCACTCGGTTTCGTGTCCGTTCGCCTGCTCCAGGTGGTTCCGAGCGTGCTGGGCATCGCGGTGCTGAACTTCGCGCTGCTCCACCTCGCGCCCGGCGACGCGGCCGAGATCATCGGCGCGCAGTCCGGCGGTGCATCGAAGGAGTTCGTCGACGAACTCCGGCGCTCGTTCGGCATCGACCGGCCGCTCTACCAGCAGTTCTTCATCTATCTCGGCAAGCTGCTGACCTTCGATCTCGGCGTCTCCAACGTCCAGCAGCGGCCGGTGCTGGACCTGATCGCAGACCGCATGCCGGCGACGCTCCTGCTGATGCTGACGGCGATCGGGATTGCCATCGTGGTCGGCGTGCTCTGTGGCGTCGTCGCGGCGATGCGGCACCGCAAATGGGTCGACACGATCGTCTCGGTGCTGGCGCTGCTATGCTATGCGATGCCGCAGTTCTGGCTCGGCCTGATGCTGATCGTGCTGTTTTCGGTGACGCTGGGCGTGCTGCCTTCGGGCGGCATGATGACGATCGGCGCGCAGATGGGGCCGCTGGCCCGCGCGCTCGACATCGCCCGCCACCTCGTGCTGCCGGCGCTGACGCTCGGGCTCTTCTATGCCGCGGTCTATGCCCGGCTGATGCGGGCCTCGATGCTCGAGGTCTATTCATCCGATTTCATCACCACGGCCCGCGCCAAGGGCCTGTCGGAGGGACGTATCAGCCTGACGCATGCAGCCCGCAACGCGCTGATGCCGGTTGTGACGCTGGGCGGTGTCCAGATCGGCCATATGCTCGGCGGTTCGATCCTGGTCGAGACCGTGTTCGGCTGGCCGGGCCTCGGGCGCCTGCTGTTCGACGGCCTGCTGCAGCGCGACCTGAACCTGCTGCTCGGCATCCTGTTCATCTCGTCGATCCTGGTCGTGCTCTGCAACCTGCTCGTCGACCTCGTTTATGGCCTTATCGACCCGAGGATCCTGGCGCGATGAAGCGGAGCTTGCATTTCTGGCGGCGTTTCCGCCGCAACCGGGGCGCGGTTGTCGGCCTCGTCCTGCTGCTGGCGATCGTGCTCGCGGCGATATTCGGCCCGATGGTCTACACGGTCGATCCCTTCGACATGATCGGGCGACCGGCGCAGACGCCCTCCGCGCGCTTTCCGCTCGGCACCGACGTCACCGGCCGGGATATCCTCGCCGGCCTGCTGCATGGCGGCCGGGTCTCGCTGCTGATCGGGGTGGCGGCGAGCCTGTGCGCGACGATCCTGGGTGTCGTCGTCGGGGCGGCCGCCGGCTATTGCGGCCGGGGGAGCGACATCCTGCTGATGCGGCTCACCGATTTCTTCCTGACGATTCCCTCCTTCGTCCTGGCGGTCGTGATCATCGCGATCTTCCGGCCCTCGCTGATCAGCGTGATGAGCGCGATCGCGATCGTGTCCTGGCCGCCGGTCGCGCGGCTGGCACGGGCCGAATTCATGGCCCATCGCGACCGGGAATACGTCCAGGCCTGCCGCTCCATGGGGATGTCCGATTTCCGCATCGCGGCGCGGCATATCCTGCCCAACGCCCTGCCACCGGTCATCGTCGTCTCGTCCCTGCTCGTGGCGACGGCCATCCTGACGGAATCCGGCCTGTCCTTCCTCGGGCTCTCGGACCCGAACGTCGTCTCCTGGGGCTATATGATCGGCATCGGCCGGACCATGCTGCGGACGGCGTGGTGGATGTCGGCGATCCCCGGCATGGCCATCCTGCTGACGGTGCTCTGCATCAATCTCGTCGGCGAGGGCCTGAGCGACGCGCTCAATCCGAAGCTGCAGGAGCGCTGAGGCAACACCCGCTGAACTGGCATGTACGGCATGGGGCGACCATGCAGAAGTCGCTCCGGACGGCGCTCTGCTGGTGAGCGACGACGCCACCGCAGCGATCTTTCGCGTCGCGCCGGGCTCTCGCCGATAGTGTTTCGCTGCATCGAGGGCTGCGCCGGCTGCCGGCTCCAGGTTGCGACGCAGCGCCTATCCACCGTGCGTGCGGCGCAGGAGCGAGCGCGGAGGCGCCTCTCCGTTTCCCTCCGTTCGGTCGCGATAGAGGGCCGCGCGGGCGAGCAGCATGAGGGTGACCGGCGTCGTGACGATCATGAAAACGCCGATCAGGAGTTCATGCACCACCGGCCGGGAACCCAGCACCGAGAAGCAGACAATGGACGCGAGCCCGATCGCACCCGTCCCCCAACTCGTGCCCAGCGTGGGTGCATGAACCCGCTCGAAGAACCTGCGAAAGCGCAATGTTCCGATGGCTCCGAGGAGTGTCAGCCCGGAACCGAGAAAGACGAGGAAGGCCGTCACCAGGGCCGCCCAGGCGGGGAGGTTCTCGGCGTGGGTCATTCGATCACCTCGCCGCGCATAAGGAATTTGGCGAGCGCGATGCTCGATACGAAACCCAGTACTGCGATGATCAGGGCCGCCTCGAAATAGATCGCGCTTCCCGAGCGGATGCCGATCGTCAGCACCAGGAGCATGGCGGTAACATACATGGCGTCCAGGCAGAGGACCCGGTCCTGCGCTCGCGGCCCCCGGATGACCCTGTAGGCGTAGCACCCCATGGCGACGACGAGCATGGCCTGGGCGGCCGTCACCGACCACAGGAGGATCGCGGCCGTCATTCGAAAATGTCCATAAGCAGCGCCTCATAGCGGTTCTTGATCACGGCGATCCACTCGGCCTCGTCGGCGAGGTCGAGGACATGGAGCAGGAGCACGCCGGATTCGGGGGCATATTCGACCCAGGCCGTCCCCGGCGTGCTGGTAACGATGCATGCCAGCACTGCCAGCGCCGTCCTGTCGCGCAGGTCGAGCGGTATGGCGACGAAGCCCGCGACACGATCGCGACGATCTCCGCGGATGATGATGCCGGCGACGGCGATGTTCGACTGCAGGATATCCAGCGTGACGATGCCCAGAAGCTTCGGAAGAAGCTGCCATCGCCTCAGCCGGGGCTTGGATGGATGGAGCGCCGCCATCGCAAGGGAGGCCCCGATCGCGACGGCCGCCCCGACGAGGAATTGCCCGGTCGAGAAAGAGGTCAGCAGGAGCCACATCAGCAGCAGCGCCGCGGTCAGCAGCGGATAGGGGAGAAGGCGGTTCATTGCGCACCGCCCGGCGGATGACCCGTTCCCAGCACGCTCTGGATATAGGTCGACGGGGCGTGAAGGGAACGGGCCGCAGCCTCCGTGTAACTGAGCATCGGACCGCCCCACACGGCCAGGACCGTGCAGAGCGCCAGCAGTGCGACGATCGGCGCGACCTCAACCATGACCACGCGCGGAACGAGTTCCTCGAGGGGCGCCCAGAAGATCCGGACGCCGCTGCGCATCATGGCCACAAGGGTCGCAAGGCCCGACAGGATGATCAGCGCAACCAGCAGCCAAATGCGCCCCGGGATCTCGGCGAGAGAGCCGAGTCCGTCCGGATTCAACATGCCCGTCAGCATCGCGAACTTGGCGATGAACCCCGATAGCGGCGGCAAGCCCGCGAGCAGGAGCGCGACGCATCCAAACGAGACGCTGAGGATGGCGAGCGCCCCCGGTACGGTCACGCCGACCTCCTGATCCTCGTGCTCCTCGCTCTCGTCCGTCTCGTCGCCATACGCCTCCATGGTGACCGACAGCACGTCTGCCGCTGGTTCACGTGTCCGCTCGACCAGCTCGATCAGCAGGAAAAAGGCAGCGACGCTGAGGCTCGAACTGACGAGGTAGAACAAGGCGCCCGACACGACCGCAGTGTTGCCGATGCCGACGGCCGCGAGCAGAGTCCCCGAGGAGATCAGAACGCTGAAGCCCGCGAGCCGGCCCAGCGCCTGGGACGAAAGCACCCCGGATGTCGCGAAGAGGATCGTCGCCATCCCGCCCCAGAGCAGCACCGTCCCGCCGAAGCCCGCCGTGCCCCCGGCCTCGGGGGCAAAAAGCAGCAGGGAGAGGCGCAGAAGCACATAGGTGCCGACCTTGGTGAGCACGACGAAGATCGCGGCAACGGGGGCGGCCGCCGCCATATAGGCGGAAGGCAGCCAGAAGCAGAGCGGCCACATGCCGGCCTTGACCAGGAACGCGATGCCAAGGATCGCGGCGCCTGTGTGAAGGAGCGCCCGGTCCTCTGCGGACAGTCCCGGGAGGCGGACGGCGAGGTCTGCCATGTTCAGCGTTCCGGCGGTCCCATAGATCAGGCTGACGCCGATGAGGAAGAGAAGCGAAGCGGCCAGGTTGATCGCGATATAATGGAGGCCGGCTCGTACCCGGAACGCGCCCGATCCGTGCAGCAGCAGGCCGTAGGACGCCGCCAGCGTGACCTCGAAGAAGACGAAAAGATTGAAGAGGTCGCCCGTGAGGAACGCGCCTGCGAGCCCCATGAGCATGAACTGGAAGAGCGTGTGGAAATGCGGGCCGGCCCGGTGCCAGCGCGCCGTCGAGAAGACAAGCGCGGCGACCGCCAACGTGGATACGAGGGCGAGCATCAGCGCCGACAGCCGATCGAGCACGAGCACGATGGCGAACGGCGCCGGCCAGTTGGCGAGGGCATAGGATGAGGAGAGGGCGCCGCCTCCGTCGGCAACCCCGTCCGCCAGTCGCATCAGAACGATCGCGGTCACCAGGAGCAGCACGCCCGACGCAATGCTGAGACACGCCTTCAGTGTGTGGCGCAGCTCGTCGATCAGCAGGAGAGCCGCCCCCGTGATCAACGGGAGCAGGATCGGGACGATGAGAAGGTGTCTCGTCCAGTCCATCAGTTCGGCTCTCGCCCGTCGACGTGATCGTTGCGGGTCAGCCCGCGGGCGACGAGCAGCACCACGAGGAGGAGGGCGGTCGTCGCAAAGCTGATCACGATCGCCGTGAGCACGAGCGCCTGCGGAACCGGGTCGGCCAGATCCGCCGGATTGCCTGCACCGCCGGGCCCCAGCACGGGCGCTGCAGCGACCCGCAAACGGCCCATGCTGAAGATGAAAAGGTTCACCGCATAAGAGAGGAGCGAAAGGCCGATGACGAGCTGATACGTGCGCGGACGCAGGACCAGCCAGACTCCCGATCCGGTGAGCACACCTATGGCGATCGCAAGCGTCAGTTCCATCGCTGGCGCTCCTCTTCGAGACGGGCCGCGCGCAGGCGGCGGATGGATTGATGGGCGATAGCGATCAGCATCAGGACCGTCGCCCCGACCACGACGCCGAACACGCCGAGATCGAACAGGGTCGCGCTCGCCAGAGGGACCTTCCCGACGATCGGCAGCTCCAGATACCGGAAATACGAGGTGAGGAAGGAATCGCCCAGGAGCATCGAGGCCGCTCCGGTGGACGCCGCAAGCAGGAGACCGCCGCCGATCCAGGCAACGGGAAGGATGCGCAGCCTGTCCTCGACCCAGATTGTCCCCGCCGCCATGTATTGCAGGATGAAGCCCGCCGCCATCGCGACGCCTGCGGCGAAGCCTCCTCCCGGAGCGTCATGACCGCGCAGGAAGAGATAGGCGGCCAGTACGATCACGACCGGGAACATCCACTGCATGATGACGGACGGCACGTAGAGATATTCCGCCTTGGTCGCTCCGACCTCCGTGTCCGGCTCAGCCTCGTCATTGGAGCGCTGGATGCGCTGCTGCTCGGGCCTCTCGATGCTGTCCGGTGCGGGGCGGAAACGCCGGAGCAGCGCGAAGACGGTCAGTGCCACGACGGCGAGGACCGTGATCTCGCCAAGCGTGTCGAAGCCGCGGAAATCGACGAGAATGACGTTGACGACATTCAGGCCGCCGCCTTCGCTATAGGCCTTCTCGACGAAGAATTTCGCGATCGAGTCCGGCGGCGTCCGCGTCATCACCGCGTAGGAGATCGCCGTCATGCCCAGGCCTGCGACGACGGCGATGGCAAGGTCCCGGAAGCGGCGCAGGCGCGGTTGCCAGCCCCTCGGTTCGGGCACGTCCTGCGAGCGCTTGGGCAGCCACCGCAGACCGAGCAGGATGAGCACCGTGGTCACGATCTCGACGACGAGCTGGGTGGCCGCAAGGTCCGGCGCAGAAAGCCAGACGAAGGTCAGGCAGGTCACGAGCCCTGTCCCGCCGAGCAAGGCAAGGGCTGCGAGCCGATGGAACTTGGCCTGATAGGCGGCAGCGACGGCGCAGATCATGCCGACGGACCAAAGGCCGGTGAAGGCGAAATCCGTCGTCCCATTGCCGGAAGGACCGAAGGAGAGGCCTGAAGCGAGCAGCGGGACGGTCCCTGCGGCGACGGCCACCGCCACCAGCAGGCGCATCTGGGGCTGAAGACGATTGGTGCCGAACGCGCCCTCGAACAGATGCGCCCATCGCCACGAAATCGCGACCATGACCCGCTCGAAGATGCGCTGTCCCTGAATCCGACCAAAAAGGGGGGGACGCTCGCAACGTTCGAGGTAAGCGCCGGCGACGCGATACAAAAGCACGCCAGCGACCAGCGCGACGATGCTCATCGCCAGGGGAAGATTGAAGCCGTGCCACAGAGCCAGGCTGTATTCCGGCGCGGCGCCGCCGAGCACGGACGACACCGCGACATGCAGGAACGGGCCGATGGTGTAGGCCGGGAAGATCCCGACGACGAGGCAGGCGACGACCAGGAACATGACCGGGAACCGCATCCAGAACGGCGGCTCGTGGGGTTCGCGGGGAAAGCTCTCGGGCGGCGCTCCCAGGAAGATCGAATGGATCAGCCGTAGGGAATAGGTCACGGCCAGGGCGCTGCCGAGCACGGCGGCGTAGGGGGCGGCGGTGTCCAGCCAGGAATCGGCGTGGGTCTCCACGGCTTCGGCGAAGAACATCTCCTTCGACAGGAAGCCGTTCAGCAGCGGTACGCCAGCCATGGCGGCGCAGGCCACCATGGCCAGCGTGCCGGTGATCGGCATGTACCGGAACAGTCCGGAGATCCGCCTCATATCGCGCGTGCCGGTCTCGTGGTCGATGATGCCGGCCGCCATGAACAGCGATGCCTTGAACGTCGCGTGGTTGAGCATGTGGAAGATGGCCGCGCCGGCGGCGAGCGGGCTGCCGAGGCTGAGCAGCAGCGTGATCAGGCCCAGATGGCTGATCGTGGAGTAGGCGAGAAGTCCCTTCAGGTCGTTCTGGAACATGGCGAGGTAAGCGCCGAGCACGAACGACGTCATTCCCGCGATGCCCAGGATCATGAACCATTCCGGCGTACCGGAGAGCACCGGCCACAGCCGCGCCATGAGGAAGACCCCGGCCTTGACCATGGTGGCCGAATGCAGGAACGCCGATACGGGCGTCGGCGCCGCCATGGCGTTGGGCAGCCAGAAATGAAAGGGAAACTGCGCGCTTTTCGTCAGCGTGCCGAGGAGGATCAGCAGAAGCGCCGGGACGTATAGAGTGTGCGAACGGATGAGGTCGCCCGATCGGAGGACGTCGTCGAGGTCATAACTGCCGACGATATGACCGACGATCAGGACGCCACCCAGCAGGGCGAGGCCCCCCATGCCCGTGACCGTCATGGCCATGCGGGCGCCGTCGCGCGCTGCCTGGCTCTGCTGCCAGTAGCCGATCAGCAGGAAGGAAAAGATGCTGGTCAGTTCCCAGAACACGACCAGAAGCACCAGGTTGCCCGAAAGGACCACGCCCAGCATCGAGCCCGTGAATGCCAGAAAGAACAGATAGAAGCGCCGGACCGGATCGTCGGCGGACATGTAATACCGGGCGTACATGACGACCAGGAGGCCGATACCGCTGACGAGAGCCGCGAAGATCCAGGCGAAGCCATCCATCCTCAGCGTGAAGTTCAGTCCGAGAGACGGGATCCAGTCGATCTGATGCCGGAGGGCATCTCCGCCGCTCACGGATGGGTAGAGCGACAAGGTCACGATGAGGCAGGCCAGCAAGGTGAGACCGGTGATCCAGGTCACCGGTTCGCGGGAGGCCCCCGGGGACAGGACCACCGCCAGGCTGGCTACGAAAGGCAGAATGAGGATCAGCAGTAGCGGGGAAAGTTCCATCATTCTCCTTTGCCTGGGAGGCGTCGTCCGTTCTTAGGCCATCGAGGCTGATCCGCCAACGACGAGTGGATCGTGCGCGCATTCGAGGGGGCAGCCCTCGGACGATCCCCGACGTCGTCACAGGGTCGACCGCCAAGACGTCGACCCATGGCGGCGCGCGAACGTCGGCCCCGATCATCGGGGCCCGATCGCCCACCGAAAGCCCAAGCACTGTGATGCCCAGAGGCGTGATCACCGATAACTCAGCGGGCGGCCACATTCCGTCTGCGGGATCGATCAAGCGTCGGCGTTCGGGCTGCCCCGTGCCCCCGACACGATAGGTGACGAAACCATCCAGCAGGACCGTTTGCTCCGGCATATCGTCCGCCTCACGCCACGCGGCGCGGTCCAGCTTGCGCAAAAGCGCGGACGCGAGCGGATGAATTTGCTCGCCGAGCAAATGCGCCAGCTCTTGCAGCCGCACATAATGGCTGGCCGGAAGCACGGTGACTGGTCGTTTCAATGCGCAAATCATGTTTGCCACCAGCGAGTTGCAGGCAGTCATGAGAGGAAGGTCTGAATGGGTTGCCGCTCTGTGTGACCTGCGCAACCCGCGGTACGCGGGACTGCCAGCCTCTGCCCGGACCGGGCCGCGACGCAGCCGGGTCGGGTTCAGTCCCCCGTGATGGGGCACACCCGCTCGAAGAGAAGAGTAGGGGAATCGATACGCATGAGATGTACGTGAAAGGTCACGGCCGCGAAGTCAAGTGAGATGATTGCGGCCGTGCTCGAGTTCTATCTCTCAGACGGTGAATGGGGTTTTTGAATAATGCGGGTTATATTCAGTGTATGTGGAGGTGATTGTTCGATTATGTAAGTTTATGTCGATTTTTATAATCTAAATGATCTATGGCCGTTGGCCATCTATCGGCGCTATAGCTTGGCGGCACTCGATTCCGTTGGTGCCTGTCATGTTTTTCCATCCCCGTTCGATTGCCAAGCGCGAATCGACGACATGTGGCAGATTGGGACGGCTTCTTCCGCCGACCAGGATTTTTGGCTCCGTTTCCATGACCCGCGACATCGCTGCGCGACGGCATCGCATCATCCTCGACAGTCTCGAAAGACAGGAATCGATCAGCGTCGAGGAACTGGCCCTGTCGCTCGACGTCTCCCGCGAGACGATCCGGCGCGACCTCAAGGCCTTGTCGGCCGAGGGGCTGCTCGCTGTCGTTCATGGCGGAGCGATCCGGGCCGAACGTTCGGAAGCCTCCTTCGCCAGCCGCCGGACCGTGAACCGCACAGGCAAGGACCTGATCGCCACGCTCGCCGCCTCCATGCTGGGCGACGGCATGACCATTCTGCTCGATTCCGGCACCACGACCGAGGCCGTGGTGCGCGCGCTGGCGCGGTCGGACCGGAAGCGGCTGGTCGTGCATACCACGTCGCTCGAGAATGCGCGGCTGGCCAGCCGGCTGCCGGGCGCCCGCGTCTTCCTGATCGGTGGCGAATTCGACCCCAACGAGGATGCGACCTCGGGCACGGAGGCCCTGCGGGCGATCGGGCGCCTTTCGGCGGATGTCTCCTTCGTCAGCGTCGGCGGCGTCGACACGGAAGGGCGGCTGACCGACTACACGCGCGCCGGAGCGGCCATCCGAAGCGCTCTCCTGAACGCGGCGGAGCAAGGCTTCCTGATGGCCGACAGCAGCAAGTTCGGCCTTGTCCTTCCCAGCCGGATCGGCGGCGACGAAACCTGCGCGGGACTGCTGGTCGACCGGCTTCCGCCGGAGCCGATCGCGGCGAACCTGACCAGGAACGGAGTGCGCCTGCTCGTTTCCTGATTTTGCCCGTTTTGTGGTTTTTTGTTGTTTTGTGGATTTTGCCTGCTAGGCTGTCTCCATCGCGGAGGCGCTCATGTCCATTCCCACCCAATCTCGCGTCGTCATCATCGGCGGCGGTATCGTCGGCTGTTCCGTCGCCTATCATCTGA
The DNA here is from genome assembly GCF_052115465.1 of Allobosea sp. 2RAB26. Lineage (NCBI taxonomy): Bacteria > Pseudomonadati > Pseudomonadota > Alphaproteobacteria > Hyphomicrobiales > Alloboseaceae > Allobosea > Allobosea sp. 2RAB26. Next base: position 309,596 of record NZ_JBFRGS010000009.1, read on the forward strand.
CCAAGCTCGGCTGGCGCGATGTGCTCCTGCTCGAGCAGGGGCGCCTGTCCTCGGGCACCACCTGGCACGCGGCCGGCCTGGTCGGGCAGCTGCGCAGCCAGTCGAGCATGACGCGCCTGATCCGCTATTCCACCGAGCTTTACGCGTCGCTGGAGCAGGAGACCGAGCTCGCCACCGGCTGGAAGCGCTGCGGCTCGGTTTCGGTCGCTCGCACGCCCGAACGCATGACGCAGCTGCGCCGGACCATTTCGGCGGCGCGCGCTCAAGGGGTGGAGATCGAGGAGCTGAGCCCGAAGGAGGCTGGCGAGAAATGGCCGGTGATGCGCACCGACGATCTCGTCGGCGGCGTCTGGCTCCCCGGCGACGGCAAGGCGAACCCGTCCGACATCACCCAGGCGCTGGCGCGCGGCGCCCGTAGCCGTGGCGCAATCGTGCGCGAGGGGATCCGCGTCACCGGCGTCGAGACTGAGAAGGGCCGGGTGAGGGCGGTGCAGACCGATCAGGGCCGGGTCGAATGCGAGGTCCTGGTGATCTGCGCGGGACAATGGTCACGCGCGGTCGGGCAGATGTGCGGCGTGTCCGTGCCGCTGCATTCGGCCGAGCACATGTACATCGTCACCGGCAAGATCGCGGGCGTGACGCCGGACCTGCCGGTGATGCGCGATCCCGATGGCTACACCTACTACAAGGAGGAGGTCGGCGGCCTGGTGATGGGCGGCTTCGAGCCCGACGCAAAACCCTGGGGCATGGACGGCATCCCCTATCCGTTCGAGTTCCAGCTCCTGCCCGATGACTGGGACCAGTTCGCCATCCTGATGGAAAACGCGCTGCAGCGCGTGCCGGCCCTGGAGACGGCCGAGATCAAGACCTTCCTCAACGGTCCCGAGAGCTTCACGCCGGACAACAATTTCCTTCTGGGCGAGGCTCCGGAAGTGGCGGGTGTCTATGTCGGCGCCGGCTTCAACTCGATGGGGATCGCCTCTGCCGGCGGCGCCGGCAGCGCGCTGGCCGAATGGATCGTCGCGGGCGAGGCCACGAGCGATCTCTGGCCCGTCGACATTCGCCGCTTCGCGAGCTTCAACAACAATCCGGCCTGGCTGAAGGATCGCATCAAGGAGACGCTTGGCCTTCACTACGCCATGCCCTGGCCGAACCGCGAACTCGATACCGCAAGGCCCTTCCGCCGCTCGCCGCTCTATGAGCGCCTGGCCGCCAAACAGGCTGTCTTCGGCTCCAAGATGGGGTGGGAACGCGCGAATTATTTCGCCCGCACCGAGGATGAGCGCAGGATCCGCTATTCCTTCGGGCAGCAGAACTGGTTCGAAACGGTCGCTGCGGAGCATCGAGCCTGCCGCGAGACGGCGGGGCTCGTGGACATGAGCAGCTTCGCCAAATTCCTGCTGCAGGGTCCGCAGGCCGAAGCGGCCTTGCAGCGCCTCTCCGCCAATGATGTCGCGGTTCCGGTGGGCAGCTCGGTCTACACGGCCTTGCTCAACGCGCGCGGCACCTTCGAAAGCGACCTCACGGCCGCCCGCATTGCGCCCGACACCTACCTGCTCCTGACCGGCACCGCCCAGGCGACGCGCGACGCGCACTGGATCAGGCGCCAGCTTCCGGAGGGAGCGACGCTGACGGACGTGACATCGGCCTATGCCGTGCTCTCGCTGGCCGGCCCGAAGGTCGTCGAGATCCTCGCTCGCGTCTCGCCCGTCTCCTTCGATCCCGTTGATTTCCCCGCCAACGCGATCCGGCAGATCACCATCGGCTATGCCACGACCTGGGCTTGCCGCCGCTCCTATCTGGGGGAGGGCTTCGAACTCTACGTGCCCGCGGAATTCGCAGCCGCGATCTACGATCTGCTGCACGAGGCCGGAGCCGATCTCGGTCTCGTCGATGTCGGATACTACGCGGTCGACTCGCTGCGCATCGAGAAGGGCTTCCGCGCCTGGGGACGCGAGCTGACGCCGGACGTCAATCCCTACGAGGCTGGCCTCGGCTTCGCGGTGAAGCTGAACAAGGGCGATTTCATCGGCCGCGACGCCCTCACCATTGCCCGCGCGGCGCCGCGCACCAAGCGGCTGGTCGCGCTTGTCGGCCCCCGTCCGAATGGTCAGATGGCCTGGGGCGGCGAGGCGATCCTGGCCGATGGCAGGCCGGTCGGCGAGATCACCTCCGCGGCATTCGGCGCAACCCTCGACGGAATCGTCGCACTCGGCTGGGCCCAAAGCCATGAGCCGATCGATCAGGCCTGGCTCGACGCGCGCAACTGGGCGATCGATCTCGCGGGCACGGCGATCCCCGTGACGGCGAGCCTCGCCGCACCGCTCGACCGCGGTCAGGCGCGCGGAGCCTGAGGGGATGACCGATCTCACGCCGCTCGCCCCCGCCATTCCCAGGGATATCGTCCTGCGCAAGCCCGCCCGTGTCCTCAACCTCGCCTGCGAGGACCGGCCGGGAATCGTGCATGCCGTCAGCGGCGTGCTCTACCGGCACGGCTGCAACATCCTGGAAAGCGCGCAGTTCAGCGATCCGCGCGACGGCCGCTTCTTCATGCGCGTTGCCTTCGCCGCCGGCGACCGCTTCGACGACACGGCGTTCCGGCGTGAGTTCGACGGCGTGGCCGGCACCTTCCAGATGAGCTGGGACGCGGTCGATACGGCCCGTCCGGCCCGCGTCCTGCTGATGGTGTCACGCTTCGGCCATTGCCTGAACGATCTGCTCTTCCGCCAGGCGACGGGGAACCTCAACATCACGATTCCCGCGATCGTCTCGAACCATCGGGATTTCGAGCCGCTGGCGCAGAATTACGGCATCCCGTTCCACTATCTGCCGGTCACGGCGGAGACCAAGGCGGAGCAGGAGGCAAGGCTGCTGGAGCTGGTTGCGCAGACCGATGCGTCGCTGGTCGTGCTCGCCCGCTATATGCAGGTGCTCTCCAACGATCTCTGCCGTGCGCTCGACGGGCGGGCGATCAACATCCACCATTCCTTCCTGCCGAGCTTCAAGGGCGCCAAGCCCTACCATCAGGCCTATGATCGCGGCGTGAAGCTGATCGGCGCGACGGCCCATTACGTCACCCCCGATCTGGACGAAGGCCCCATCATCGACCAGGACGTCGCGCGCGCCGATCATTCGCTGGCTCCCGACGATCTCGTCAGCGTCGGGCGTGACATCGAGGCGGTCGTCCTGGCGCGTGCGCTGCGCCTGCATATCGAGCGGCGGGTGATGCTGGCCGGCCGGCGGACCGTCATTTTTCGCTAGAGCGTCGGCCCGAAAGGTGGATTGCGGTTTTCGGGGCAAAGCCGATGCAAAGACAAAGGGTTAGATCATCGGGCTGGATACGGTATCCGGTCCGATGATCTACAGCGTTTCCGGTGAAAATCGGATTCACCTGCAATCCCTTAGCTCTTTGTCTTCACGCAATTCCGGAGGCAAAGCCGCGACGCAGTCTTGCTGTCATTGCTCCAGGAGCCCCTCCATCACGCCCGTTCCGGGCGTCGGCGGTCCGGTAACGGTCACCATGCTGCTGGTGAACACGGTGGAGTGCGGGAGCAGGATGATTTCATCGCACCCGAAGAGTGGGCAAGCCGCAAGTGCGCTCACTCGGCCGCCCGCATCAGGCGGCTTCCCATCAGGGCTCCCCGCTGTTCGAGAAGTCCGTGCACGGTGGCGGCGATATGGGCGTCGATGCGCTTCAGATCGCGCGCGATATCAAGCTGGAGCGCGCTGACGATCACCGCTTCGCGGCTGCCGGTGCGCATCTCGGCGAGATGGGCCTCGATCGCTTCCCGCTCCAGTTCGCGGAAGGTTTCCTTCTCGCGCACGATCCGGCGCGCGGTGGCTTCGTCCTGCGAGATGAAGACCGTGAGCGCCAGGCGCAGGTGATCCCGCAACCGGTCATGGGTATCGGCGATGCGGGCAAGCGCGTCCTCGGGCAACCGGCGCTGGTCGCGGATGCGCTTGCCGGCCATCTGCATCAGGTTCTTCTCGATGATGTCGCCGATATGCTCGAGATTGATCGCCAATGTCAGCACCTCCGAGAGCCGGTGCTCGTCGGATTGCGACAGCGTCTCATGCGCGATCGCGCCGACATAGAGCTGGATCTGGTTATAGAGGTTGTCGAGCACGTCGTCGGCGCGGCTGACCTCGGCCACCCGGGCCGGATCGTCGCCCTCGAACGCCATGAGCGACGTCTTCAGCATCCCGTCGACGACATCGGCCATATGCAGCACCTCGCGGGTCGCATTGGCGAGCGCGAGCGTCGGCGTCGTGAGCGCTGCGGTGTCGAGATAACGCGGGCGCGAGGGGTCGGCTTCCGGCGCGGGATCGGGCAGCAGGCGTGTCAGAATGCCCGCGAAAGCCGGCAGCGGGACAAGGAAGAGCACAGCCATCACGATGTTGAAGGCAAGGTGGAACAGCGCCGCCGATTGCGCCGGATGGCTCGCGAACCGCTCCACGACCGGTGTCAGCACGGGCAGAAGCAACAGGCCGGCCGTGCAGCCCAGGATGCGGTTGGCGAGGTTGCCCACCGGCACGCGCCTGGCCGCGGCATTCCCGTTCATGGCCTGAACCAGGGGATTGAGCGCCGTGCCGAGATTGCAGCCCATCACCATCGCCAGCATGGTCTGGGTTCCCACGACCCCGGTCGCGGCAAGGCTCATCACGACCAGAATCGCCGCAAGCGAGGAATGGGCGGCAAAGCTGAGCACCGCGGCCAGGAGCAGGGCGATCAGCGGATCGCCCGAGAGCGCGCCGAGAACCGCGCGCAGCACCTGCGAGTGCTCGACCGGCGCCATGGTGGCCTGCATCAGGCGCAGCGACAGCAGCATCAGGCCCAGCCCGAACAGCGCCTTCGCCATTTCATTGGCAGCCAACCGGCCGAAGCGGCGCATGCCGAGATAGCCGACGAGGAGCAGGAGCGGCACCATCATGCTGGTGTCGAAGCCGACGAACTGGACGATCAGCGTCGTCCCGACATTGGCGCCGAGCATCATCGCCAGGGCCGGCGCCAGCGCGATCAAACCGGCGCCGGAGAACGAGGCGATCATCATCGCGGTCGCCGTGCTGGATTGCAGGCCGGCCGTCACCATGAGACCCGCGCCGAAGGCCCGCCAGCGACTGTCGAGACCTGTCGCCAGCAACGCGCGCAAGCGGCTGCCGAAGGCGGCCGAAACGCCTGCCGTCACCAGCTGCACGCTCCAGAGCAGCAGGGCGACCTCGCCGGCGAGCGCAAGCAGGATCTGGGTTGGCGTCTGCGCTGCCATGGTCACGTTCTCCCGCGCGCCGCTAAAGCATCGGCCCGAAGATCTAGCGTTGCCGCCAGTGCTGCAGGCGGCCGAAGACCAGGCGGTCGAGGCCGGCATGGGCGAGTTTCACGGCAATGGCCGTGAACATGATGATGCTTGCCATGCCCGCCGCCGACGCCATGGCTCCGGCCTCATCCATATGGACGATCGCGATCGAGGCGAGCTTGGTGTCGGCGCCATAGAGGAAGATCACGGCCGAGACCGTGGTCAGTGCATTGACGAAGACATAGACGGCGATGTCGAGGATCGCCGGCATGCAGATCGGCGCCGTCACCCGGCGGAACGTCGACCAGAACGGCACCTTGAGCGAGGCGGAAACCGACTCGAACTCGCTGTCGAGCTGCTTCAGGCTCGTCAGCGCCGTGATGTGCCCGACCGTGTAGAAATGGGCGATGGTGTTGATCACGAGGATCGTCAGCGTCCCGTACAGGAAGCCGAGCGGATTCCAGCCCGCATTGAAGAAGAAGACATAGCCCAGGCCGAGCACCAGGCCGGGCACGGCCATCGGCAGCATGGCCAGGAACTGGGCGAAGGCGCGCAGCCGCGGGTAGAGCTTCACCTTCTCGATCAGATAGGCGCCGGTGAAGATCAGTGCCGTGCCGATCACCGCCGTCAGGGACGCGAGCAGCAACGAGTTGGCATAGGTCTTCCAGCCATCCGGCTCGACCGCGGCGAAGTTGTAATTGCTCAAGGTCAGAGACAGGTTGTAGGGCCAATATTTGACGAAGGAGCCCCAGAAGGCGATCGCGTAGGGGCTGACGATCGCGAAGGCGATCACGCCGACGAAGCCGAGCAGGGCGAGATCGCGGCGCTGGTCAGGGCGCGGCACATAGGGAACGGCGCGGGCCGAGAGCATGGCGCCCTGGCGCCGCTGCACCACGCGGTCGACGAAGAAGGCCAGCACCGCCGGCACCAGCAGGATGATGCCGACCACGGCGCCCATCGGGAAATTCTGCTGGCCGACGACCTGCTTGTAGGCGTCGGTCGCCAGCACGTTGAACTGCCCGCCGATCACCTTGGGAATGCCGAAATCGGTGATGACCAGCGTGAAGACGACGAAGACGGCGCTGATCACGCCGTAGCGCGCGCCGGGAAGGGTGATCGTCCGGAAAATGCGCCAGCGCGAGGTGCCCATCGCGTCGGCCGCTTCGCGCAGCCGGCCGTCCGAAAGGGCGAGCGCCGTGACGAGGATCAGCATGGCGTGCGGAAAGCTGTAGAGCGTCTCCGCCGCGATGATGCCGACCGGGCCGTAGAGCGAGGCGCCCATCATCCAGGACTTGAGCAGCCCCTGGTTGCCGAAGACATAGATCAGCGCGAGGCCCGACAGCAGGGACGGCGCGAAGACAGGGATCATCGCCGCCGCATAGAAGACGCCCTTGGCGGGAATGCAGCTGCGGCGCAGCGCATAGGCGTAGAGGAAGGCGAGGGGCACCACGATGACCGTGGTCGCACTGGCGACCGCGAGGCTGTTGAGCAGCGAGAAGAACAGCGTCGGCGTCGTCGCATAGCTGACGAAATTCGCCAGGCCGACGAAGTTCCCGTGCGTATCCTCGAGACTCTTGGAGAGCAGCGCCCAGAGCGGCAGGGCGATGATCAGGACCAAAACCGCGCAGAGCGCGACGATCAGGACCCCGGCGACATGGCGCTCGCTGATCCGCACCGGCGATACCTTCACGGACGCATCGATCATGGTCAGCCGTGGTGCGAGGTCGCTCATCGTGCGCCCCCCGCAAAGACATGCAGGGCCTCGGGCGGAAAGGCGACGGTGCAGACCTGTCCCGCCGTGATGCCGAGATCGCGCATCGCATTGGTCGAGAAATCGGCCGCGATCCGGGTCGAACGGGAGCTGGTCGGCTCGAGATGCGCCCGGCAGTAGGAGCCGAGGAAAGCCAGATCCCCGATCCGCGCCTCGAAGCGGTTCGGCGTATCCTCACCGATGCTGCGGGTGCGAACCTCTTCGGGCCGCATGGCCAGCCGCACCGGCGTCCCCACGGCGAAGGGGGTGGCATTGGCGACGAGCAGGTCGAGCTCGTCGACACGGACCCGGCCGGGCCCGGTCACGATCGCATCCATGAAGGTCATGTGCCCGACGAAGTCGGCGACGAAGGGCGTGGCGGGGCGCCGGTAGATCTCTTCGGGCGTGCCGATCTGCTCGACCTCACCGTCCCGCATCACGACGATGCGGTCGGCCATCGCGAGCGCCTCCTCCTGGTCATGCGTCACCATGATCGTGGTCACGCCGAGCCGCTGCTGCAGCGAGCGCATTTCGTCGCGCAGGCGCACCCGGACCTTGGCGTCGAGGGCCGAAAGCGGCTCGTCGAGCAACAGCAGCTCCGGCGAGGTGGCAAGCGCGCGCGCCAGCGCCACGCGCTGCTGCTGCCCGCCCGAAAGCTGGACCGGGTATTTCTTGCCCTGCTCCGGCAGGCCGACGAGCGTCAGCAGTTCCTCGACGCGGCGCGCGATCTCGGCAGACGAGCGACGCCGGTTGACGAGGCCGTAGCCGATATTGTCGGTGACGGTGAGATTGGGAAACAGCGCGTAGGACTGGAAAACTATGCCGAAGTCGCGCTCCGACGGGCTCGCTCGCGACACGTCGCGCCCGCCCATGAGGATGGTGCCGCCATCCTGCTGGTCGAGGCCGGCGATGGCCCGCAGCAATGTCGTCTTGCCGCAGCCCGACGGCCCGAGAAAGCAGACGAACTCGCCGCGGCGGATGTCGAGATCGATATCGTGCAACGCCCGGAACGCGCCGTAATTCTTGGCGAGGTCGCGGATCGAGAGAAACGGGGGCGCAGTCGTGGACATGATGCCGACCTTCATCTGAACAGGCAGTGATCAGGCTCGCCGGCAACGGCGAGGCCGCACTCTTGCGTGGTGCACGGACTTGCTTCGTGCACGGACTTGCGTCTTGCACAGACCATGCCGCCGGCCGCTCGCGCGGGCCGGCGGCGTGGCAAAGGCTCAGTTCTTCGGCGCCGACTTCGACTCGTAGCGCTTCGACCATTCGGCGAGCACGCGCTCGCGATTATCGGCCATCCAGCTCAGGTCGTTCTTGATCATCCCCGCCTCGGCATTGACGGGATAGTTGGCCGGCTTGTTCTCGACACCCGGCGCAGCCACGATGGCGTAGGTCTGCGAGTAGAGCTCGTTCGCCGCCTTGGTCGTCGACCAGTCGGCGATCTTCTTGGAGACGGCGAGGTTCTTGCTGCCCTTGACGATGGCGCTGGCTTCCATTTCCCAGCCCACGCCCTCCTTCGGAATCACGACCTCGATCGGTGCGCCCTTGGTCTTCTCGGAGGCGCCGCGCATGTCGAGCGCCAGACCGATGGTGCGCTCGCCGCGGGCTGCCTGGACGCAAGGGGCGGAACCGGAATGGAGATAGGCGCCGATATTCTCGTGAAGCCCGTCCATGAACTTCCAGCCTTCGGCCTCGCCCATGCTCTGCAGCCAGCCGGCGACCATCAGATAGCCGGTGCCGGAGGAGGCCGGATGGGGCATCACGATCTTGCCCTTGAACGCCGGGTTGAGCAGGTCCTTCCACGAGGCCGGCACGGGCACGCCCTTGGCCTCGGCGGTATTGTAGCACACGACGCCGAGATAGGCGTCCATGCCGGTCCAGGTATAGGGGCTGTTGGGATCGCGGAAGACCGGCTTCAGCGCATCAGCGCCGGCCGGCTTGTAGGTTTCCAGCAGCCCGGCCTTCTCGAACATGAGCAGGCTCGATGCGGCCAGGCCCATCACCATGTCCGCCCGCGGATTGTCCTTTTCGGCCAGGAAGCGGGCGGTGATGACGCCGGTGGAGTCGCGGACCCAGACCACCTCCGCGTCCGGCACGGCCTTCTCGATCGAGGCCTTGAACGGTCCGAGCTGGTCGTTCTCGAGAGCGGTGTAGATCGTTACCTTCGTCTTCTGCGCCTGGGCGACACCAGGCAGCGCGAGCGCGAATGCGCCGATGACGCAGGAAGCAAGCCAGTTCTTCATCTTCTCATCCCCTCGTGGTGATCGATTAGAGCGCTCTTTCGGCGTTTTCCCCTGAGATCGTAAAACACAGGCGGATCGCTCCGCCTGTGCTGGTCTTCTTCGTCATGCGGTCCAGGGCAGGGACCAGGTCTTGACGTTGGTGAAGCTCTTCATGGCTTCGACGACGCCCTCCTTGTAGCCGAGGCCTGAATCCTTGATGCCGCCGAAGGGGGACATCTCGATGCGGTAGCCGGGAACCTCCCAGAGGTTGACGGTGCCGACCTCGAGCTCCGCGACGAAGCGCTGGATGTAGTCGAAGCGGTTGGTGCAGACGCCCGAGGACAGGCCATAGGCCGTGGAATTCGAGATCCGGATCACCTCGGCGATGTCGTTCGGCACGCGGATGATCGGGATCACCGGGCCGAAGGTTTCCTCACGCACGAGCTCGCAGGTGTAGGGGATGCGGTCGACCACGGTCGGATGGAACAGCGCACCCTCGGCCCGCTGGCCGTAGAGCACTTCGGCGCCTTGCGTCACCGCGTCGTCGACGCGGGCCTGGAAGAGCGCGGCCGAGCGGGCATTGATGACGGTGCCGACATCGGTTGCCGGATCCATCGGGTTGCCGCATTTCAGCGTCTTCGCCTTCTCGACGACCAGTTTGGCGAAGGCGTCGGCGACGCTCTCGACCACCAGGATGCGCTTCACCGCGGTGCAGCGCTGGCCGGARTTCTTGGTCGCACCGGTGACCGCRAGCTCGGCCGCCTTGTCGAGRTCGGCATCCTCCATGACGATCAGCGGGTCGTTGCCGCCGAGTTCGAGCACGATGCGCTTGTAGCCGGCGGTATTGGCGATGTGCTTGCCGACCCGGACCGAGCCGGTGAAGGTCACCAGATCCGCATCGGGATCGGTGATCATCGCATCGCCCATGGTCGASGGGTTGCCGGTGACGACCGAGAGCATCTCGGGCGGCAGSCCGGCCTCGTAGAGCACGTCGGCGAGYGCGAGCGCGGTCAGCSGCGTCAGCTCGGTCGGCTTCAGCACGAGGCGGTTATTGGTGGCGATCGCCGGCGCCAGCTTGTGGCTGACCATGTTGAGCGGGTGGTTGAACGGCGTGATCGCCGAGATCACCCCGAGCAAGGGCTGGCGCGTCGTGAAGATCTTGCGTGCCTTGCCGTTCGGCGAGATGTCGCAGGAGAACATCTCGCCATCATCCTTGATGGTGAGCTGGGCCGCAAAGGACCAGACGTCATAGGCSCGGCTCGCCTCRTAGAGCGAATCCTTCCAGCACAGYCCGGCTTCGGCCGTGATCAGCCGGGCGAACTCTTSCYTGCGGTCGCGCAGCAGCTCGGCCGTCTTCTGCAGGATCTGCTGGCGCTCATAGCGGGTCAGTGTCGGCYTGAAGGCGCGCGCCTTGGCGAAGGCCTCGCGGACATGCTCGGGCCGCGCCGCCGGCACCAGGCCGACGACGGAATTGTCGTAGGGATTGCGGACCTCGACCATGTCGTCGGTCGAGACGAGCTTGCCGGCGATCCGCATCGTCTCGCGGCG